>NZ_BAAAYX010000002.1:0-741758 GCF_039536605.1 Microlunatus aurantiacus | reverse complement strand
GTGGACAACCCGGCGGCGGCCCACGCGCGTCGGTGACGCGGGCCGAGGTGGTCGCGGGGAGCGTCGTGCCGGGCGCACATCCGGCTCACTCGTTGGTCCGGTCGGCCGCCCGTCGGCCCAGACCGGTCAACCGGCGGAGCAGACGACGCACCCGGGGGTTTGCCCGTGCCTCGATCTCCCGACCCTCGACCGGCGGTGAGGCCGGCTGGTCGGCGGGCCAGGCCGGCAGCAGCCGGCTGGTCAGGCCGAGGACGGCCGAGCCCACCCGAGGGAGCAGTGCATCGACCCGCGGTGCCAGCCGAGCGAGCGGAGTCAGCAGCAGGACAGGTCGTCCGGTGAGAACCGCCGCCACCATCCGGCGCGCGGCGCGCCCGGCATCCATCGACAGCAGCGGCAGCGTCGCAGCGGTCGCGAACCAGGCGTACTCCCGCTCGACGTCACCGCGGAAGGTGGCCCGGAGGTGGGAACCGGTCCGCATCAGACCGGGCACGACGGTGGTCACGGAGACACCGGTGCCGGCCAGCTCCGCGCGCAGGCCGCGGCCGAACCCGACAGCGGCGAACTTGGCCGTGCTGTACGGGAGCAGGTGCGGCGCGGGGATCACGCCGCCGATCGAGGTCACGATCCCGATCCGGCCGCTCCCGCGCGCTCGCATGCCGGGGACCACCGCGAGGGCCGTGTTCACCGGGCCCCAGAGCATCACGTCGACGGCCTCGACGAAGTCCGACCGCTGGACCGCGGTGAGGGGTGCGACCCTGATCACCCCGGCCACGCAGATCAGCACCTCGATCGGACCGGAGGTCGCCTCGACGCGCGTGATCACCTCGGTCACCTGCTCGGCCCGGCTGACGTCCATCACCTCGGTCCTCGCCGTGATGCCCTCCGTGGCGAGCTGGTCGGCCGCTCGGGAGAGCTCGTCGGCCGAGCGCGCCGCGATCACCGGGACGAAACCGCTGTGGTGCAGCTCCCGGGCGATGAGCAGCCCCAGCCCACGGGAACCGCCGGCGACCAGCGCCACCGGCCGGGAAGCCCCGGCACCACTGCTGTCGGGGCTGTCTTCTGTCGGGGCTGTCGTCCCGGTCCTGTCGGCGGCGCTCTCGGACGAGACCGGCGAGCCGGCGTCGGACTGGCTGCTGAGTTCCATGGCTGTCCTCGGGAGGGTTGCTCGAGTGTCGCGGTCGGGGAAGCAGGCGACCAGGCGATCCCGCGGTGACCGACCGACCCCGCCGCGAGGCGGGAGGGCGATCTGCGCGGTGCCTGGTCGCCGGGTGCCTCAGCTCAGCGCGGGGCCCTGCGGGGTCGAGCTCGGATCGGTCACCTGCTCGTCCGGGAGCGGGTCGCCGTCGGCCGAACGGAGATCCGGGTCGTTCGGGTCGGCCTCGGACAGATCGGGCTCAGGCGCTGCCTCGCCCGGCGTGCCCCCGTACAGCCCGGTGGTGTCGGGGTCGCTCGACTCGGGGTGGGAACCGGTGGGGTCAGACGATGCGTCACTCATGGTCTCTCCTTCGTGGGGGTAGGTGCTCTCGTGTCTACCCCGCCCCGCAGCGATCACACCTGTCGGTGCCGTCCGCGCGCCGTTCGGTGCGCGAGTCGACCAAGGGGCCCGTCCGGCTCGGGCTCCGGCCGGCCTGACGTCAGCGGTCACCCGGTGCGGCGGGGTGATCCGCGGGGGTGGAGTCGGCCTTGACGGCGTCCCGGCTGCCCAGCGGCTCGGCCGGCCCCCGCGTGGTGTCGGCGACCGTCTGCTCCTCGGCCTCGGCGTTGATCTCCGCCCCCAGCAGCACCGCGTACGAGGTGATCCACAACCAGAAGAGCAGGACGATGATCCCGGCGAAGACGCCATAGGTCTTGGCGTAGTTGCCGAACGTCGACACGTACACGGTGAAGCCGATGGAGGCGAGCAGCCAGAGCAGCGTGGCCGCACCGGCGCCGACCGAGACCCAGCGCATCTTCGGCGCATCGCGGTCTGGAGCCACCCGGTAGAGGATGGCCAGAGCGACCGACACCAGGACGACCAGGAGGATCCAGCGCGCGGCCGACAACAGGAAGTGCAGCACCGGGCTGTCTCCCAGCAGCCGCTCCAGCAGCGGCGGCAGGACGGCGACCAGACCGAGGACGAGCACGATGAAGACGATGGCTCCGAGGGTGAGGGCCAGCGCGATCAGCCGCTTCTTGATCGCGTTCCGGTTGTCCTCCTCGTCGTAGGCGACGTTGACCGCCGTCATCAGGTTGTTCACCCCACCGGACGCGCTGAACAGAGCCAGGGCGATGGAGACCACCGCGCTCCAGCCCAGCGCCGCCCGGTTCTGGTTGTTGATCTGGTCCACCACCAGCTGGCGCACCTCGGTCGGCAGGGCGGTCAGCGAGTTGACCTGGTCGGCGATCGCGCCGGGATCGGCGAACAGGCCGTACAGCGTGACCAGAGCGATGACCGCGGGAAACAGGGCGAGGAAGGCGAAGAACGCCACTCCGGCGCCCAGCAGAGGGACCTGATCGACCTTGGCCTCGGCCCAGCCCCGCTTGAGCACCTGGACCCAGCCGCGGGCCGGGATCTCGGTGGGTTTGTCGGCGTCGTGACCGGGAACCTCCCGGTCGGTCTGGACGGTGGAGCTGCGGCCGGCCATGACGGCCTCCCTTCGTCGCGTGCCCACCGTCAGCAGGAGGGCGTCTCGGATCGAGTCCGATCCGGGCTGCGGGTCGAGCGTGCGCCCGGATCGAGGTCCCCTTACCCCGATGCGTACCTGTGTAACGGGTGCCGGCGACCAGCGCTCGGGCGTCCGGGTGGGCGAGAGCGTGCCCAGCGGGTCGACGCGGCCGCCGGGTTTCGGATCAGGCCCCGCGGGTAGCCGGGTACGACGGGGTTGACCACGACCCCGCTTCAGCGAAGGGCATCACGATGTACCTGCACACCGAGCAACTCATCAACGAGATCGTCGTCGACGAACCGGATCCGGCAGCGGCCAACGCGCTCCAGGAGGGACTGGGCGGTCAGTTCGGCGAGATGCGGACGATGATGCAGTACCTGTTCCAGAGCATGAACTTCCGCGGCGACCCGGCCAGCAAGCCGTACAAGGACCTGCTGCAGGGGGTCGGCACCGAGGAGATCAGCCACGTCGAGCTCATCGGCACGACGATCGCGCGGCTGCTGGACGGCTCCCCGGAGTACCAGGGCAAGAAGACCGACTCGGTCGACAAGCCGGGGGCCGGCGGGGCCACCCCGCTCAAGATCGCGTTGGACACCGGCAACATCCACCACTACCTGGTCGGCGCCCAGGGCGCGCTGCCGGTCGACGCCGTCGGCAACCCGTGGTCGGGGTCGTACGTCTACAACAGCGGCAACCTCGTCCTCGACCTGCTCTACAACCTGATGCTGGAGTCCACCGGCCGGCTGCAGAAGTGCCGGATCTACGAGATGACGGACAACAAGGCGGCACGGTCGACCATCGCCTACCTGATCGTCCGCGACCAGGCGCACGAGAACGCGTTCGCCAAGGCGCTGGAGTCCCTCGGGGTGAACTGGGGCGGGGTGCTGCCGATCCCGAAGACCAACGCGGAGAAGTTCCCGGAGGTGAAGAAGCTGCTGGACAAGGGGCTGCAGAGCATCCAGTACACGTTCAGCGGGGACAACCTGAGCCAGGCGGGCAAGCTCTATAGAGGCGCCTCACCGTCCAACGACGGCACCGAGCTCAGCACCGCCGTGATGCCGGAGGGGGTCCCGATCACCATCGCCCCGGAGCGCCGCGAGGAGTTCTCGCCGGGTCTGGACGCCGAGCTGCTCAGTCTGATCCAGGCCACCGCCGAGATCGAGCTGAAGAACGCCGACGCCCCCGGCGAGTAGCACCCGCCCGGTCGCCCTCGTGATCGACGGCCGGCCGCGGCCGACGCCCTCCTCGATCGCGCCCGGCGCGGCGCGATCGAGGGGCCGGTCGACGAACGCCTGCGAGCCCGGTGGTCATCGCTCGGCGGTGACCACCGTCGACGCCTCGCCGGCGAGCGCCGGGTCACCGACTCGGTCCGCCTTCCACACCTTCGCGTTCGTCAGCAGCACGATCGCCGCGACCACGACGGCGCCGAGAGTCGCCACCCCGGTCTCCCCCGCCACGTAGGCCAGACTCGCGGGTGTCGTCGAGGCGACCACGGCGAAGCCCCAGTCGAAGCTGAGGTTGGCGAAGGTGTGACCGATGCCGGCCGGCCAGACACTTCCCGAACGGTCCTTCAGCCAGGCGTAGAACACCCCCGCAGCGGTGATGGTGAGGACCGCCACCGGGGCGACGATCCAGCGCGAGCCGTCCGCGTCGTAGGTGGTGGCGATCAGGATCAGCGGCAGGTGGAAGCAGCCGTGGGCGAAGCCGGTCAGCACAGCGGCCCGCCGACGGGTGGTGAGCTGCTGCACCCGGGGCAGCAGGAAGCCCCGCCAGCCGATCTCCTCGCCCATCAACAACACCATCATGATCACGACGTTGGCCGCCGTGGCGCTGGCGAACGTACCCAGCGCGGCCCCGGTGAAGGGGATGGTCTGCAGGTGACCGGCGCCGACCAGCAGGGCGGCGCCGAAGGCCGCCCCGCACAGCAGGATCGGCACACCGAGGGCCCAACCCCAGGACCGTAGGCCGGCTCGACGGAGCCTGAAGCTGCGCCAGAGATCACGACGGGTGCCGCGCGGGAAGAGGGTGAACGTCAAGATCGTCACCGCCACCGTCGGCAGCAGCGCGGACGCCGGCACGTTGAGGTGGGCGTGGGGCAGTCCCACGGCCAGACCGGTGGCCAGACCGAAGACGACGAGCAGGAAGGCGAGGATCTCTCGCAGGGGTGCGGATCTGGGCGTCAGCCGCCGGAGGATGATCATGGACCGAGCCTCGCAGGAGGCCGCCCCGGTCGCGTCTGGCCGAAGACCTGTTCGCCGCAGGTCTCGGGACAGAGTGCGCGGGGACGCTCTATCGCCCGGGAACCGCGAGCCCGGACTCGTAGGCGTACATCACCAGCTGGGCCCGGTCCCGGCAGTCGAGCTTGCCCAGCAGGTGACTCACGTGGGTCTTGACCGTGCCGTAGCCGAGGTAGAGCCGGGCGGCGATCTCCTGGTTCGACAGACCCTGGGAGACCGCCAGCAGCACCTCCCGTTCGCGGTCGGTGAGCCCGTCGTCGTACGCCGGGGTCCGCCGGACGGGCAGCGACGCGAACCGTTCGATCAGGCGACGGGTCACCCGCGGGTGCAGGAGCGCCTCACCTCCGGCGACGACCTCGATGGCCTCGAGCAGCTGATCGGGCCGGGTCTCCTTGAGCAGGAAGCCGCTGGCACCGCTGCGCAACGCCTCCAGCACCAGGTCGTCGTCGTCGAAGGTCGTCAGCACCAGAACCCGGGTGCGCGTGCAGGCGGGGTCAGCCAGGATCGTCCGGGTCGCCGCCAGCCCGTCGAGGTGCGGCATCCGGACGTCCATCAGCACCACGTCCGGGGCCGTCCGCCGACACAGGGTGATCGCCTCGAGCCCGTCGCGCGCCTCTCCCACGACCTCGACGCCGCCCGAGGACCGCAGCAGGAGCACGAACCCGGCGCGGACCAGGTCCTGGTCGTCGACCACCGCGACCGTGATCATCGGGCGGCACCGGTGGGCAACCGGGCGTGCACCCGGAACCCGTCCCCGTCGACGCCGTACGTCAGGACGCCACCGACCATCCGGACGCGCTCGTCGAGACCGATCAGTCCGTGGCCCCGCGACCCGGTCCTCCCGGCGCTCCGGGTCGGCCCGGGATCGGTGACCTCGATCTCCACGGCGGGTCCGCTGGTGTCCACCGTGACGGTGGCGTTCCCGGCGGCGGAGTGCTTGATCACGTTCGTCAGCGACTCCTGGACGATGCGGTACGCCGTCAGGGACTCCGCAGCGCCGAGGACGGGAGCGGTGCCCGATCGGTCCAAAGCGACGTCCAGTCCGGCGGACCGGACGTCCTCGACCAGGGCCGATAGGTCGCCCAGCCCCTGTGTCGGCGGCCGGTTGCCCACCTCGTCCTCCTCGCGCAGCATGCCGAGCATGGACCTGGTCTGCTCGAGCGCCCTGCGGCTGGTCTCGGCGATGATGTCGAGGGCCTGGCCGGCGGCGGCCGGGTCGGTGCGGATCACGTGGGCACCGACGCCGGCCTGGACGGCGATCAGCGACATGCTGTGCGCCACCACGTCGTGCAGCTCGCGGGCGATCCGGAGCCGCTCCTCGGTGATGGCCGCGCGCACCTGCTCCCGCTGCCCCTCGCGCCGGGTGCGCACCGCCTCCCCCACCGCCCACGCCGCCACCAGGAGGGCGACAGCCAGCAGCAGGTCCTTGAGCCGCAGGTCGGGCACCCCCGCCAGAGCGAGGACACCGAAGCACGCGATCCCCGCCCCGAGCCCGAAAGCGGCGTCGCGGCGCGAGGTCCGCGTGGTCAGGGAGTACAGGCTGAGCAACACCATCAGCGACAGCAACCCGATGTAGTGGAAGGTCCCGCTCACCACCATCGACCCGGCGAGGAACACGCCGTAGGCGACCCGCGGTCGCGTACGCCGCCAGGCCAGTGAGCCGGCCGCGACCACGGTGGCCACCGCCCCGACCACGTCGGGCTCTCGCAACCGGGGGTCGATCGTCGCGATGTCGGCCGAGAGGAAGGAGGTGAGGGCGAGCGCTGCGGCCAGCACACCGATGGCCGGATCCAAAAACGGGTCGAGGCGTCGGGCCAGAGCTCCCCAGCCCCGGGGTCGGTGGACCCGCGCGATCGCCTCGGGGCTCATGCAGGTGAGGTTACGCGCGCGCGGCCTGGTCCGCGTCCGTCTGCAGACTCGTTCAGCGTGGGTCGCGGGACAGAGGGCTCGGCCGCGGACGCTGGCGCCGAGTGGACGTCGGTGGGATTCTCGGTGGATGCGGGTGCTGATCTCCACCACCGCCAACGACGGGCACTTCGGACCGCTGGTCCCCCTGGGGCGGGCCGCCCTGGCCCGCGGCCACGAGGTCCGGGTGGCCGCGCCGGCCTCGTTCGCCGACACCGTTCGGCGGGCGGGCTTCGCCCACGTCGCCTTTGCCGACCCCTCCCCCGAGCTGGTCGGACCGGTGATGGCCCGGCTGCCCACGCTGCCGTTCGACCAGGCCGACACCACAGTCGTCCGGGAGGTGTTCGGACGGATCGACGCCCAGGCCGCGTACCCGGGTGTGCTGGCGGCGGCGGAGGACTGGCGACCGGAGGTCCTGGTGCGGGAGCCGGCCGAGCTGGGTTCGCTGGCGGCAGCGGAACGGCTGGGGATCCCTCACCTGCAGGTGGTGATCGGGATGTCGGAGCTGACCCGCGTGCTCACCGAGCTGCTGGTCGAGCCGCTCGCCGACCTCAGTCGGATCGCCGAGCTCACCGACGACGCCCTGTCCACCGCGATGGCCGCCGAGCCGCTGCTCAGCCAGGTCCCCGAGTCCTTGGACCGCGCCGGTGACACCGGGTTCGACCCCACCGCGATCGCGTTCCGCTACCGGGACGGGAGCGCCCCGCCCGGGACCGCCGTACCGCTGCCGGTCTGGGGCGATCCCGACCACCTGCTCGTCTATGTCACCTTCGGCTCCGTCGCCGGCTCGCTGCCGCCGTTCGCGGGGGTGTTCCGGCAGGCGCTCGACGGGCTCGCGGAGCAACCCGTACGCGTGCTGATGACCGTCGGCCGCCGGGTCGACATCGCCGCGCTCGGACCGGTACCGCCGAACGCCCGGGTCGAGGCGTGGTGGCCGCAGACCGACGTGCTCGCCCAGGCCGGCCTGGTGCTGGGTCACGGGGGCTTCGGCACCACCATGGGCGCGCTGGCCGCCGGGGTCCCCCAGGTGGTGGCGCCGATCTTCACCTCCGACCAGATCGTGAACGCCCGGCACGTGGCCGCGATCGGGGCCGGGCGGATGGTGGCGGCCGGACCGGACGCCCCTGGCCGGGCTTGTCGGGAGGTGGCTGGTGTGCTGGCGGATCCGGCCTGTCGGCGGGCGGCCGCGGAGGTGGCGGCCGAGATCGAGGCGCTGCCGCCGGTCAGCCAGGCGCTGGACGTGCTCGAGCGGCATGCATCAGGAGGATGAGAAAGCGTACTGCTGGGTGGAGCATAGGAGATTCGAACTCCTGACCTCTTCCATGCCATGGAAGCGCGCTACCAACTGCGCCAATGCCCCGCTGTGCTCTCGATCTCCGGTCCGGCCGGGTCCCGAGCGCCCGATGAACACTACAGGCTCGGCGCGCCGGGGTGAAATCGAGGTGTCCACCGAAGCGGAGCGCTCACACTCCCAGATCGTCCTCCACGAAGCGGTTCCGGCCGGCGAGCACACCGGCGACGCCCTGCGGGACGAGCAGCACCAGCAGCAGGGCGATCGGGACGTGCCAGCCCCCGGTCGCCTCGTACAGGGCACCGACCACGATCGGACCCGGGATGGAGATCAGGTAGCCGATGCTCTGGCCGAAGGAGGACAGCCCCACGGTGCCGGCCGCCGAACGGGTCCGCAGCCCGATCATGGTCAGGGCCAGCGGGAACACCGACTGGGAGACCCCCAGCACCAGCACCCACAACCAGGGCACCGTGGTCGGCATGATCCAGAGCCCGAGATAGCCGACGAAGCCGAGAGCGGTGAGGCCGACCGCCACCCCACCCTGGGTCCGCAGCCGGGCCGCCAGCGTCGGCACCAGGAACGACGTCGGCACCCCGATGGCGGGGATCAGCGCGAGCAGCACGCCCGCGTACGTGGCCGAGAGCCCCGCGTCGCGGTAGATCTGCGGCACCCACCCCATGGTCACGTACGCCTGTGTCGATTGCAGCCCGAAGAGGATGGCCACCGCCCAGGCCGTACGGCTGCGGGTCAGCCGCAGTCCCCCGCTGCTCGCCCCGGCCGGCCGGCCGCCGGCCCGGTGCCGGATCCACCGGGCCACGCCCATCCAGAGCACCATGGCCAGCACCGCCGGCACCGCCCAGAACGCGAGCCCGTAACGCCAGTCGCCGCCGAGCGCACCGGTCAGCGGCACGGTGACGGCGGCGGCTGTGGCCGCGCCCAGGGTCAGGCCCATCGAGTAGACGCCCGTGACCATGCCGACCCGCCGCGGGAAGGCCCGACGGACCACCACCGGCATCATGATGTTGGCCACCCCGATGCCCCCGAGGGCGAGGCAGCTGACCAGGACGAAGGTGGCCGTGCCGGGCATGAACGGCCGCAGAGCCAACCCGACCGTCACCGCCGCCAGGGCGATCCAGACCAGCCGGCTGGGGAAGGAACGGGCCACCAGCCGCGGCGCCAGCGACCCGAAGGCCACGAAGCAGGCCGCCGGCAGCGCGGTCAGCAGACCGGCCACCACCCCACCCATGCCGAGACCTGTGCGGATCTCCTCGAGCAGCGGGCCGACGCTGGTCACCGCGGGCCGCAGGTTGAACGCCGCCAGCACCAGCGCGACCAGGATCACCACCCCGGCCACCGGGGTCAGCGGCACACCCTCCTGCGACGGCGCGGTCTGGTTCGCCGGTCCGTCGCTGGGCGGCAGGCCCTCGCGCGGAGGTAGGCCCTCGCGCGGCGGCAGGGGCTCCTGCGGCGCACTCACCGCCGGGGGGCGGTCGCGTTGTACTGGGTGATCCGCCAGTAGTCCCCGGTCCGGTGCCGCTCCAACGAGACCCAGCCGCAGTTGTCCAGACCGCTCAGCCGCTTCCAGGTCTCGGTCGGGAAGCCCAGCAGCCGGCAGAGCGCGACCCGCGCGGCCGTGCCGTGCATGACCACGACGACCGTCGAACCGTCGTCGGCGTCAAGGCCGATCTCGTCCAGGGCGGCGGCGGCCCGGTCGGCCACCTCGGCCACGGTCTCCCCCGTCGGCGATCGCCGGACGTCCTCGCCGGCCAGGTACGCCCGACGCAGGTCGTCGTCGAGCTCGCCGAGCACCTGGTCGTAGGTCAGGCCCTCCCAGCTGCCCACGTGGATCTCCCGCAGGCGCCGGTCGGTCTGCACCTCGAGCCCGCAGCGGGACGCCAGTGGTGCCGCCGTCTGCCGGGCCCGGGACAGGTCGCTGGAGAAGATGGCGGTCGGAGCCAGCTCGGCCAGCACCGCGGCGGCGCGGTCGGCCTGTGCCAGCCCCCGCTCGTCCAGCTCGATGTCGGCCTGGCCCTGGAAGCGTCCGGAGGCGTTCCAGGCGGTGCGTCCGTGCCGGAGGACGATCAGCTGGGCCGCCGTCACCGCCGATCGTCCAGCAGCAGCGGGATCCGGGGACAGTCGTGCCAGAGGCGCTCCAGGGCGAACAGGCGGCGCTCGTCGTCATGCTGGACGTGCACGACCAGGTCGAGGTAGTCCAGCAGCACCCAGCGCTGCTCCCGGTCCCCCTCCCGGCGTACGGGCTTGGCGTCCAGGCCGCGCAGGGCCTCTTCGACGCCGTCGACGACGGAGCCGACCTGTCGCTCGTTGCTGGCGGTGATGACGAGGAACACGTCGGTGATGGCCAGCTGCTCGGACACGTCGAAGGCGATGATGTCGGTGCCCAGCTTGTCGGCGGCCGCGACGGCGGCGGCCTGGGTCAGCTGCAGGGCGTGATCGGTGGCGGTCAAGGAACTCTCTTCTATCTCGTACGGTCGTCTCCGGGCCGGGCGCGGTGCGGGTCGCACGCGTCCGACGTTCAGAGCAGGTAGAGACCGCGTTTGGCGATGTACTGCACGATGCCGTCGGGCACCAGGTACCAGATCGGCTGGCGGGCGGTCACCCGCTCCCGGCATCCCGTGGACGAGATGGCCAGCGCCGGCACCTCCATCAGCGTAATGCGCTCCGGCGGTAGTTCCGCGATCGTCGGCGCGTGCAGCTCGACCCCGGGCCGCGTGCAGCCGACGAAGTGGGCCAGGTCGAACAGCTTCTGCACGTCCCGCCAGGTCAGGATCTGGGCCAGCGCGTCGGCACCGGTGATGAAGAACAGGTCGACGTCGTCGCCCCGCTCGTCCCGCAGGTCCCGGAGCGTGTCGACGGTGTACGTGGGTCCGTCGCGGTCGATGTCCACCCGGCTGACGCTGAACCGTGGGTTCGAGGCCGTCGCGATGACCGTCATCAGGTAGCGGTCCTCGGCCGAGGACACCTTCTTGTGCGACTTCTGCCACGGCTGGCCGGTGGGCACGAACACGACCTCGTCCAGGTCGTACCGACTCGCCACCTCGCTGGCCGCGACCAGGTGACCGTGGTGGATGGGGTCGAACGTGCCACCCATGACGCCGAGGCGGTAGGGGCGTCCCGGTGCCGCGGCCGGGTCACGGGCCAGTCCCAGAGCAGGGGTCCGTGCCTCGCGTGCAGGTGGGTCGAGACCGGACTCGGGTTCGGCGGACTCGAGGGGGGCGTCGGTGACGACGGAACCGTCGTCCATCAGCTGTGCGGGCGACCCTTGCCGATGGAGTAGGTCACGAACATCAGGATGGTCAGGGTCACGAAGGCGATGATGCCGAAACCCCAGGCCGGGATCGGGATCTCGTTGTGGGCTTCCGTCTCCAGCAGCATCAGACCGAAGTTCACCGTGCACCTCTCCGTCGGCTCGTCCGCGCGGCGGGATCGGTCTGCCGCACGGACTGTGTCCGGCTGAGCCTAGCCCCTCAGCGCACCTGACCGCTGCCCACCACCACGTACTTGGTCGACGTCATCTCGGGCAGGCCCATCGGACCGCGGGCGTGCAGCTTCTGGGTGGAGATGCCGATCTCGGCGCCGAAGCCGAACTCGCCGCCGTCCACGAACCGGCTGGACGCGTTCACCAGCACCGCGGCGGCGTCGACCTCGTCGGTGAACCGCTGGGCGGAGCGCTGCGACTCGGTGATGATCGTCTCGCTGTGCCCGGTGCTGTAGCGACGGATGTGGGCCAGGGCCCCGTCCAGGTCGTCGACGACGGCGACGGCGATGTCCAGCGACAGGTACTCGTCGGTGAAGTCGGTCTCGGTGGCGGGCACCACCTCTCCGTACGCGGCCGTGCGGTCGTCGCCGTGCACGGTCACCCCGGCATCGGCCAGCGCGGCCAGCGCCGCGGGCAGGAACGCGTCGGCGCTGTCGGCGTGCACGAGCAGCGTCTCCACCGCGTTGCAGACCGAGGGTCGCTGCGTCTTGGCGTTGAGCAGGATGGCCAGCGCCGTGTCGTGGTCGGCCGAGGCGTCCACGAAGAGGTGGCAGTTGCCGACTCCGGTCTCGATCACCGGCACCTGGCTGTTGCGGACCACCGCGTCGATCAGACCCGCGCCGCCGCGCGGGATCAGGACGTCGACCAGTCCGCGGGCCGCCATCAGCTCGGCCGTCACCTCCCGGGGGCCGGGGATCAGCTGGACCGCGTCGGTCGGCAGGTCGGAGGCGGCCAGACCCGCCCGGAGCGCCTCGACGATCGCGGTGTTGGACTCGGCGGCCGAGGACGAGCCGCGCAGCAGGGCGGCGTTGCCCGACTTCAGGCAGATGCCGCCGGCGTCGGCCGTCACGTTGGGGCGGGCCTCGTAGATGATCCCGACCACCCCGAACGGCACCCGCACCTGACGCACCTGGACACCGTTCGCGTTGGTCCACCCACGGACGACGTCGCCGACCGGGTCGGGCAGTCCGGCCAGGTCGCGCAGTCCCTGCACCATGCCGGCGATCCGGTCCGGGGTCAGCCGCAGCCGATCGATCAGGGAGGCGCTGGTGCCGTTGTTCCCGGCCCGGGCCACGTCGAGGGCGTTGGCGTCCAGGACCGCCGTCTCGGCCTTGGCCAGGGCGTCGGCCATGGCCTGCAGTCCCGCGTCCTTGGCGGCCCGCGGCGTGCCGGCCAGGATCCTGGCTGCCTCCCGTGCGCGGACGGCCTGCTCGGTGACACTCACGACGTCTCTCCTCGGCTCTGCGGTCGTACGGGTCCCAGGCTAGTCAGTCGGGACGTACGGCGGGGCCACTCCCCAACCCCATCGCGGGACCGGCGCGTCCGGGACGACGGCGGCACCGGGGCCGGAGTTGGCCAGGGCGATCCGCGTGCCCCACTCCAGGTAGCCCACCAGGGCCGCCCGGAACTCGGGGTCGTCGGGCAGAGCGGCGTCGTCGGCCGCCAGACTCATCAGCGAGGCGAACCGGAACCGCTGGTCGGCGGTGATGCCCAGACCGACGTGCTTGCGCACCATCCGCGGGTAGCCACCGAGCTCGTCGGTGTAGCGGGTCGGCCCGCCGAGCACCTCGCTCCACCAGGCGACCACGTGGTCCCGGTGCTCGGCGGTGACCGCGCCACCGAAGAGCGGCGCCAGCTCGGCGTCGGCCTCGACCCGGTCGTAGAACGCGTTGATCATCCGGGTCAGCGCCTCCCGGCCGCCGGCCCAGTCGTACAGCGCGGGTCGTCCCTCTTCACCCGGAAGACTGCTCATCTGGCGATTGTAATCATGTAATCGCCAGACGTCAGGAGGCTGCGGTGAACGACCCACCCCTTCCTGCCGACACCCGACCCATCCGCCGGCGGCGCCGCTCCGAATCACCCTCGTACCGTGACGGGCCTCGGGGGTGTCGTCGCGGCATCGGCGCGTTCCCGGCACCCGGGTCGCCGCGCCCGACCCGTCGCCGTGGCCGCTGTGCTGCCGGCTGGACTCGGACGACAGCTGTACCCCTGTCGACGAGCCCGACCTCCCGGTCGGCCGGACGAGACGGGGGCCTCGGATGGTGGACAGCATGCGCGCGGGACCGGCAGCGGACCGCCAGAGCGGCCTGGCCTCGCGCCGACAGCTGCCCCACAGCCTTCGGCGGCTACGCCGGTTGCTGACGGCACTGGTGGTCACGGCGACGGTCCTCGGGACAGCCTCCTGTGGATCGCCCGCTGGAGTCACCGCCGCCCCCGGTCCAGCGGGGCCGGCGGCTCGGGCCCCCGGCGCAGAGGAACCCGGGTCGCAGGCACCCGGATCGGGGCTGCCTGCGCCCTCAGCGCCCGCGCAGCTGCCGGACGCCACGTCGCCCCGCTCCGTGAGGGCCGGGCCCCTGGGACCGGACGGAGCGTGGTCACTCGCCTGGCGGGACGAGTTCTCCGGGCGCTCGGTCGATCTGGACCGCTGGCGGCCGAACTGGCTCGCCGACACCGACACGGCCGTCACCAAGCCGATCAACCGCGCCGAGCAGTCGTGCTACGACCCGGCGAACGCCACCGTGAAGAACGGGACGCTGCGACTGAAGGCCGAGCGCCGCCCGTGCCGGACCCACGACGGCCGGTCCTACGACTACACCTCAGCCCTCGTGGAGTCGGCGCACGACTACCGCTTCACCTACGGCTTCGCGGAGGCCAGGATCAAGCTGCCGCCGTCGGATGGCACGCTGGCTCCGGCCGGATCCTGCGGTCCCAACTGGGGGGTCTTCCTGCTCAACGGCCGCCAGCACCCCGACGACGGCGAGATCGACGTGATGGAGTGCCTGTCCGACGACGACGTGTCCTGGCACTACCACCACGGCACCGACGCCGATCCCCGTGGGGTGGGTGGGTATCCGCCGGCCTGGCGCGGCGACATGCCCGGTTCCGGCGGCTGGCACACCTTCGCGGTCGACTGGCAGCCGGGGCGCCTGGTCTTCTACTACGACGGCGTGCCGGTGGGTTCGACCGAGGCCGGCGTCACCGACCGCCCCCACTACCTCATCGCCGCCCTGGCCGTGTCCGGATCAGCGGTCGCGGCGCCGCAGACCATGCAGGTCGACTACATCAGGGTCTGGAAGCGGACAGACCTGGGCCGGACAGAACAGCCCGGGACAGAACAGGGCCGGACAGAACAGGGCCGGACGGAACAGGGCCGGACGGAACAGGGCCGGACAGACCTGGCCGCGGCGCCCGCGGACTAGTGCGGGCGCCTGCGGTCCTGACCTCAGGCCGACAGCACGGCCAGTCGAGCGCGGACGACGCCCTGTCGACGCAGCACGGCCCACAGCAGGTTGAGACCCATCAGCACGCCCATCGTGGAGGCCACCATGGTGATCGACTGCTCCCCCACCAGCAGGGCCCAGGACAGCCAGGCGGCCTGGGTGACCCAGTTCATGGCCAGGAAGGGCAGCGAGACCCCGCTGATCCGGGGCGCGACGACGAGCTCCTGGAACTGCAGCATCTGGGCGATCACCGAGGGCAGACCGGCAGCGATGGCGAAGACCAGCGCACCGTACGTGACATCCAGACCGAGCGTGGCCAGGCCGAGCACCAGGCTCGGGCCGAAGGTCGCACCCCAGGTGAGCACCCGGTCGCGTCGGAGCTGGTTCAGGATGATCACGCTGCAGATCATGAACATCAGGTTGGGCAGCCAGATGTTGGCGTGACCGACCACGAAGCCGTGTCCGGTCCAGGCGATGTTGGCGGCGAGGGTGAGCCGCCAGGCGGTCAGCGAGATCCCCGCGGTGGTGCGGTTGCGGAGCAGCTTGACGACCTGCGGCAGGGCGACGGTGGCGGCGAGGGCGGCGGCGAACCAGCCCAGGGCGACGACGAACACGGCGATCGATCTCTCTGCGGCGCGAGTCGCGACCGCGGGTGAGGTGGGTGGAACAGAGGGGCCGGCAGCACTGCCGTGCGGGCGCCGTCCGTTCGAGTTCGTCGCGGTGCGGTCGAGACCAATCCTAAGGCCATGTGACCGTACGACAAAAACGATTCAGAAGAGTGCCGTGACCGCGGTCAGGGGCCGGAGCTCGGCCACCTACAGACCGCGCGACTCCATCACCGAGAACACGTCGTCGAGGATCTCCTCGGAGTCCGCGCCGGCCCGGCGGCCCGTCTCGTAGACCTCCGCGACGCGGGCCTCCACCTCGCGGTAGCGACGTTCGTAGGCCTCCTGGTCGGGGCGCCAGTAGCCGACGATGTCGTAGTGCTGGGAGCGCCACTTCAGCTCGTGGCGGAAGTAGCGGCGCACGTCGCGGGCGCAGGAGGCCTCCCCGGCCATCCACACGAAGCCCTGCCCCGGTGGCAGGTCGATGGTGCGGACGACGGCGCTGAGCGGACTGGGGATGGCGGACGGGTCGGGGTTGTAGGCCCAACAGACCTTGAGGTCGGCGGGAGAGGACGGGGTGAACGTGGCGGCTTCGTTCGGCGCCTCGAAGACGGCGTGCGCGCGCTGGCGCGGCGACAGGTTCTCCAGGATCCGACAGGCGGCCGGGATCCCCGTCTGGTCCGCCAGGATCAGCACCCAGTCGGCTTCGGTGTCCACGCCGCGCCCGTGGGGCTGGGAGATCAGGAGCTGGTCGCCCGTCTGGACACTGCCGGCCCACCGGGTGGCGACACCGTGGCCGTGCACGACCACGTCGACGGTGAGCCGGCGCCGGTCGGCGTCCCAGCGACGCAGGCTGTACCAGCGTGGGGCCGGCTGGGGGTTGGCGAAGTGGAACTGCTGGCCCTGCTTGGTGGGCAGCTCGACCCGGGTCTGGCGCTCGAACGGCACCATCAACCGGAACCACTCGTCCGGAGCCCCGGAGGACCGGTAGTCGGCCAGCCCCTCCCCACCGAGGACGATCCGGCGCATCGACGACGAGAGAGCGGACACCTCGAGCACCTCGGCCCTGAAGTAGGCCTCCGGCAGCGCAGTCATCCTGGTACCTCCTCCCGATCGTGCCGATAGTTAGGCAACCCTAACTATCTCGAGTAGTCCATCTTCGCACAGATCCGGGGCGCGCGGGCCGCAACCGGACGGACCTCAGTCGTTTCTCACCCACCACGTAGGAATGCACGTCACCACAGCGGCGGCGGCAGGATGCCCTCCAGCTCGAGGAGCCACCGCTTCGTGGCGGGCCCCTGCCCCGGCGGCCCACCGGAGTACCCGCCGAGACCGTCGCCGGCCAGGACGCGGTGGCAGCCCACGAGGACCGGCACCGGGTTGGCGCCCATGACCGAGCCGATCGCGCGAGCCGGCAGTCCGGTGCCGCTGAGGGTGGCCAGCTCACCGTAGGTGATCGCGTGACCGTACGGGACCTCCCGCAGCGCCAGCAGCACCCGGCGCGTCGCCGGCTCGAGGCCGTCCAGATCGAGGTCCACGTCGAACTCGCGGCGCCGTCCGGCGAAGTACTCGCCCAGCTGCCGGACGGTGCTGTCGAGCACGCTCCCGTCCGCGGGGCACGGGTCGGTGACCGCCGCCGTCGACCAGGACAGTCGCCGCACCCGCTCGGCATCGGCCAGCACCACGATCCGCCCGACCGGCGTCTCCAGCGCGGCGCGGCCGACGGCCGGGATCGCCGGGCCGCTCACCGGGCCGGTTCCACCACCAGGTCGGGATCGGCCACCCCGACGGTGCCGGCGGCGATCTCCTCGGCCCAGTGGCAGGCGACCCGGCGTCCCTCCCCCAGCGTGGGGATGACCCGTAGCTCGGGCACCTCGTCGTCGCAGCGGGTCGCCTGCCGGAAGGGGCAACGGGTGTGGAACCGGCAGCCGCTCGGCGGGTTCGCCGGGCTCGGCAGGTCCCCCCGCAGCAGGATCCGCTCACGACGGTCCTCGATGGTCGGGTCGGGGATCGGGATGGCCGACATGAGGGCGATCGTGTACGGGTGCAACGGCCGCTCGTACAGGTCGTCGCTCGGCGCCTCCTCCACCAGGCGGCCGAGGTACATCACGCCGACGGTGTCGCTGATGTGCCGGACCACGGCGAGATCGTGGGCGATCACCAGGTAGGTCAGCCCGAGCAGCTCCTGCAGGTCCTCCAGCAGGTTGATCACCTGCGCCTGGACGGACACGTCCAGGGCGCTGACCGGCTCGTCGGCGATCACCAGATCCGGGTTCAGCACGATGGCCCGGGCAATGCCGATCCGCTGTCGCTGCCCGCCGGAGAACTCGTGCGGATAGCGGGACAGCGCCGAACGCGGAAGACCGACCACCTCGAGCATCGCCGACGCCTTGGCCAGGTGGGCCTTGGCCGAGTCCCGGCCGTACTCCTCGGCGTCCTGGGCCGACAGCCCGTGCACCTGCAGCGGCTCGACCAGCAGGCTCTCCACCGACTGCCGCGGGTCGAGGCTGGACAACGGGTCCTGGAAGACCATCTGCATCCGTCGGCGCAGCCGGCGCAGCGGCTCCGCCTTGAGAGCGCGGACGTCCGTGCCGTCGAAGACCACCGAACCGGCGGTCGGCTCCTCCAACCGCAGCAGCGCCCGGCCCAGGGTCGACTTGCCGCAGCCGGACTCACCGACCAGGCCGTACGTCTCCCCCCGCGCCACCGAGAGGTCGACCCCGTCGACGGCGCGGACGTGGCCGACGGTCCGGTCGAAGACCAGCCCCTGACGGATCGGGAAGTGGACCTGCAGACCCCGGACCTGCAGCAGCGCGTCGTCGGTCATCGTGCCGCCCTCTCGGTCGGGGCCGCTCCGCCGGTCGACCCTGAAGCGTCTGTCGGAGCCGGCAGCGGCGCCGGGTGGACGCAGCGCATCCGGTGGTCACCGGGACCGTCGGCGAGCAGGGCCAGGTCGGGGGTGGCACAGGAGTCGTCGGCGTGGTCGCAGCGGGGGGCGAAGGCACAGGCCTGCGACCAGGACACGACATCGCGGGGGGTGCCCCGGATGGGGCGCAACGGCTCGCCGCGCGGGCTGTCCAGCCGCGGGATGGAGGCCAGCAGGCCCTCGGTGTAGCGGTGCCGCGGGTGCGCGAACAGCTCCTGCCGGGTGGCCGACTCGACCACCCGCCCGCTGTACATCACGTTCACGAAGTCGCAGAGCCCGGCGACCACGCCGAGGTCGTGGGTGATCATGATCATGGCCGTGTCCAGGTCGCTGACCAGCTCCTTGAGCAGCTCGAGCACCTGAGCCTGGATGGTGACGTCCAGGGCCGTGGTCGGCTCGTCGCAGATCAGCAGGGCGGGCTTGCAGGCCAGGGCGATCGCGATCAGCGCCCGCTGGCGCATGCCACCGGACAGCTGGTGCGGATACTCCTTGAGCCGTCGCGCCGGGTCGGGGATGCCGCACCGCCGCAGCAGCTCGGTGGCCTCCTCCCGGGCCTCGGCCCGGCTCACGTCGGAGTGCCGCAGCAGCACCTCGGTCACCTGCAGACCGACCGGGATGACCGGGTTCAGCGAGCTCATCGGGTCCTGGAAGACCATGGCGATCTCCCGACCACGCAGGTCGTTCAGGGTCTTGGCGCCGATGCCCAGGAGGTCCTGGCCGCGGTAGCGGATCTGCCCGCTGACCTGCACCCCGCGCTTCGGCAGCAGTCCCATCACGGCGAGCGAGGTGACCGACTTGCCGCTGCCGCTCTCCCCCACGATGCCGACGATCTGCCCCGGCTTGACGTCGAAGGAGACGCCGTCGACGGCGTGCACCGAGGTCGACCCCTTGCGGGTGAAGGTGACCGACAGGTCGTCGACCTCCAGCAGCGTCTCGTCCCGGTTGGCTACTGGCCGTGGTCGCCCGCGGGTGAGTGTGTCCCGGCTCATCGTCATCGCCTCGATTTCGGGTCCAGGGCCTCGCGCAGGGCCTCCCCGAACAGGGTGAAGCCCAGCGCCGTGACCGCGATGCAGAGTCCGGGCAGGACGGCCAACCGGGGGTCGCTCTGCAGCCGGTCCTGCGCCTTGACCAGCATCCGGCCCCACTCGGCGACGGCGGGATCGGGTTGGCCGAGACCGAGGTAGGACAGGGCCGCCACCTCGATGGTGGCCGTGGCCAGCACCAGGGTGGCCTGCACGATCACGGGTCCCAGCGAGTTGGGCAGCACGTGGCTCATCACGATCCGCCGCTGCCGCAGCCCGAGCGAGGTGGAGGCCAGCACGTAGTCCTGGCCGCGCTGCCCGAGCATCGACCCCCGCAGCAGCCGGGCGAAGATCGGCACCTGGGCCGCCCCGATGGCGATCATGATCGCCCAGGGGTTGCGGCCCAGCACGGCGGCGATGCTGACCGCGAGCAGCAGCGACGGGATGGACAGCAGGATGTCGACCAGACGCATCACGCCGGTGTCCCACCAACCGCCGAGACCGCCGGCCAGCACGCCGAGCACCGCGCCCCCGAGCAGCCCGATCATGGTCGACACGATGCCGATCACCAGCGTCTGGCGCGCCCCGAAGAGCAGCTGGGTGAGCATGTCGGAGCCGAACGAGTCCAGACCCAGCGGGTGGCCCGGCGAGGGCCCGGGCACCGCGCTCGGTGTCACCTGGTCGATCCACTCGCTGCTGGCCGGTGCGTACGGCGCCAGCAGCGGCGCGAACACCGCGACCAGCACCAGCGCGCCCACGATGCCCGCGCCGACGATCGCCGACGGGTTGCGTCGCAACCGGCGGAAGGCGCCCTGCCACAGGCTGGTGCCGCGTTCGTCCTCCGGCGGCTTCCCGACCAGGCCCTCACCGATGGTGCCCTGTGTCGCGTCGAGGGCGGTCATCGGCGGAGCCTCTCGGAGGTGGGGATCACGACGAACGAGGGAGAACGCCCGGAGCCGACGACGCCGGAGCGCGGAGGGCGACCATCAAGGACAGCAGGCATGCCGGATCACCTCGTCCTCAGGCGGGGATCGATGACCCCGTACGACAGGTCGACGAGCAGGTTGACCAGCGCGTAGATGACCGCGATGAACAGGATGAAGCCCTGCAGCACGGCGAAGTCCAGGGTGCTGATGGCCTGGAACAGGTAGGAGCCGATGCCGTTGATCGCGAACACCGACTCGGTGAGCACCGCGCCGGCGAGCAGCGCCCCGGTCTGCAGACCGATCACGGTGATCACCGGCAGCAGGGCGTTGCGGAGCACGTGCCGCCGGGTGATCAACCCCGGGGCCAGCCCCTTGGCGGTGGCCGTGCGCACGTAGTCCTCGTTCAGCACCTCGATCACCGATGCCCGGGTCATCCGGACGATGATCGCCAACGGGATCGACCCCAGCGCGATGGCCGGCAGGATCAGGTGCAGGATCGCATCCCAGGCGGCGTCCCACTCCCGGGTCAGGAGTCCGTCCAGGACATAGAAGTTCGTGATGTGGGTGGCGTCGATGCGGGCGTTCTGGCGGCCCGAGGAGGGCAGCACGGCCAGCGCCCCCAGCGCACCGGGCAGGCCGACGGCGAAGACGAGCTTGAGCATGTACGCCAGCACGAACACCGGGATGACCACGCCGGCCAGCGAGGTGCCGACCGCGAAGGTGTCGAGCCAGCCGCCCGCGCGCTTGGCCGCCCAATAGCCGAGCGGGATGCCCACCACGACGGCGAAGATCAACGCGGCGGCGGCCAGCTCGATGGTGGCCGGGAAGCGCTGCAGGAAGGTCTCCAGCACCGGTTCGCCGGTGCGCGGGGAGTTGCCGAAGTTCCCGCGCAGGATCTGCGAGGCGTAGATGAGGAACTGCTGCAGGAGTGGCTGGTCGAAGCCGTACTGCGCGTTCACCGAGGCGATCGACTCAGGGGTGGCCTTCTCCCCGAGCAGGGCCCGGGCCGGGTCGCCGGGCAGCGCCCGCACCCAGACGAACAACAAGACGACGAGTCCCAGCAGCACCGGCACCATCAGCAGGATGCGCCGGATGACGAACCTGAGCACAGTCTGCCTCCTCCGGGGGGTCGGGAACCGAGACGACTCACACGGTAGGGGGCGGCACCTCCATCGAGGTGCCGCCCCGCCGTGTCAGAAGATCACGTCAGCGTGCGACGGTGACGTTGTTCCAGACCTCGTCCTGCACCGGGCTGGCCACGTAACCCTCCACGCCCTTGGCGAAGGCCAACGACGGCGCCGGGTGAGCCAGCGGCACACCCGGGATGTAGGCCGCGATCGCGGCGTTGATCTTCTCGTAGGCCGGCACCTGCTCGTCCCGGGTGGGCAGCTCGCGAGCCGCCCCCAGGTCGGAGAACAGGGTCGGGTTGTCGAAGCCCCACTCGGCGGACTTGGCGCCGAAGAAGACACCGACGAAGTTGTCCGGGTCGTTGTAGTCACCCGTCCAGCCCAGCAGGTGGATGTCGTGCTTGTCGGTGCCCGCGTCGCCCTGGATCATGTCGAGGTAGTCCGGGCTCCACTTGGCCGCCACCGGGGTGACCTTGATGCCGGCCTTCTCCAGCTGGGACTTGATCACCGCGAAGGTGTCCTCCGGCGAGGGCATGTAGGGCCGGGAGACACCGGTCGGGTAGGCGAACTTCAGCTCGAGGTTCTCCTGACCGGCCTCCTTGAGGAGCTTCTTGGCCTCGTCGACGTCGTAGGCCGGGTCCTCGATCGCGTCGTTGTAGCCCTCCACCAGGTTGGGCATGAACTCCTTGGCGGTGACCGAACCCTCGGGCAGCGAGGACTTGACCACGGCCTCCTTGTCGATCGCGTGGGCGATCGCCTCGCGGACCTTGACGTCCTGGAGCGCCTTGTTCTTCTGGTTGATGCCGAGGTAGAGGATGTTGAAGGCCGGCCGGTTCTGGATCTGGAAGCCGGCGTCCTTGAGCGGCTGGACGTCGGCCGGGCCGACCAGGTCGTAGCCGTCGATGTTGCCGGCCTGCAGCTCCTGGGTCCGCGCCTTGGGGTCGGAGATGGTCCGGATGATCACCCGCTCGACCTTGGCCTTGTCACCCCAGTAGCTGTCGTTGCGCTTCAGGGTGACCTGCTGGTCGCGTTCCCACTTCTCGAACACGAAGGGTCCGGTCCCGGTCGGGTGCTCGGTGGCGTACGCCGAGAACCGCGGGTCCTCTTCGGTGCCCTGGGTGTCGTCGGCGTTGTACTGCTTGAGCGCCGTCGGGCTCTGCATCGAGAACGCCGGCAGCGTCATGGCCTGGACGAAGGCGGCGAACGGCTTCTTCAGCTTCACCGTCGCCTCGGTCGGGCCGGTCGCCGCGCAGCTGTCGTAGATGCCGCCGGTCTTGCCGGTCTTGTAGCCACGGAACAGCTTGCCGTAGTAGTACGTGAGGTTCTCGGACTGGTTCACGCCCGACCAGTTGTACCAGCGGTCGAAGTTCGCGCAGACGGCCTCGCCGTTGAAGTCGGTGCCGTCGGAGAACGTGACCCCCTCGCGCAGGGTGAAGGTGTAGGACTTGCCGTCCTCGGACGCCTTCCACTCCGTGGCCAGGAGCGGCTCGAGCTCGGTGGTGCCGGGCTTGGCGCTGACCAGACCCTCGAACTGCTGACGGGCGATCCGGAAGGTCTCGCCGTCGCTGGCCATCGCCGGGTCGAGCATCACCGGGTCCGACGACGCAGCGAAGACGAAGTCCCCGCCGGCGGCGCCCTCCTCGGTGGTGGAGCCGGTCTCACGCTGGCTCTGCGCGCACGCCCCCAGCGTGCCCGCCAGGGTCAGCGCCGCGATGGCGGCGATCCCCCGACGCAAGATCCTTGTGTTTCGCACGACGTTCACCTCGTGTCTTGGCGGCCCGGCGCCCCTGGTCAAGGGTCTCCGCGGCCGATGGCGGTCCGAACAGAAAGTGACCCTAACCCAAGACACCGCTGAGAACGCAACGTCGGCGCAGTCGGAAACACAACCGAGACGTGGGCGGCGGTCCGCCCCGGGCCGGTCGCGGCTCAGGCGTCCGGCAGCATCACGACGAGCGCGTCCTTGTGCACGACCGTACGGTCGTAGCCGCTGCCCCGCTCGGCCGCGATCTGTCCGGTGGTCTTGCCCAGCAGCGGGGGCAGCTCGTCGGCGTCGAAGTTGACCAGCCCACGAGCCACCACGGTGCCGCGGAGATCGACCAGGTCGACGGCCTCGCCGGCGGTGAACCGGCCCCGGACCTCGGTCACCCCGGCGGGCAGCAGAGAGGCGTTGCGGGACACCACGGCGCGGACCGCCCCGTCGTCGAGCACCAGCTCACCACGGGCGTCGGAGGCGTGTCGCAGCCACAGCTGACGGGTCGGTCGACGCTTGCCGGTGGGGTGGAAGACGGTGCCGACGGGCGCCCCGCTGACGGCACCGGCCACCTGGGCGGCCGAGGTCAGCACGGTCGGGATCCCTGCCGAGGTGGCGATCTTGGCCGCGTCGACCTTCGTGATCATGCCCCCGGTGCCGACCGCCGTGCCGCGGGTGGAGATGTCGATCCCGTCGAGGTCCTCGACCGCGTACACGTCGGCGATGCGCTCGGATCCCGGCAGCTTCGGGTGCCCGGTGTAGAGCGCGTCGACGTCGCTGAGCAGGATCAGCGCATCCGCGTGCACCAGGTGCGCGACCAGGGCCGCCAGCCGGTCGTTGTCACCGAACCGGATCTCGTGGGTCGCCACGGTGTCGTTCTCGTTGACGATCGGCACCACACCGAGCTCCAGCAGTCGGCCGAAGGTGCGGTAGGCGTTGCGGTAGTGGCCCCGCCGGGTCACGTCGTCGACGGTCAGCAGCACCTGGCCGACCTCCAGGCCGTGCGCCGCGAACAGGTGCGTGTAGTAGCCCATCAACAGGCCCTGGCCCACCGAGGCGGCCGCCTGCTGGGTGGCCAGGTCCCGCGGGCGGGTCTTCAGCCGCAACGGTGACAACCCGGCGGCGATCGCTCCCGAGGACACCAGCACGACCTCGCGGCCCGCCGCCCGCGCCGCAGCCAGGGTGTCGACCAGACCCTGGATCCGCCCCGGGTCGAGGCCCTCGGTCGGGGTGGTCAGCGACGAGGACCCGATCTTGACCACGATGCGGTGCGCATCGGCGATCTCCGACCGGGTGCGCTCAGTCGTCATCGGACCAGTCGTCGTCGAACCCGACCCCGTCGGTGTCGTCGGAGTGGTACGCCTGGTCCTTCTCCCGCCGCCGGACGGCGGCCGGGCGCTCCTCGCTGAAGCGCTGGTCCTCCCCCCGCCGGCTGAGGATCTCGGCCCCGATGTCGATCTGCGGTCGGAAGTCGAAGACGACCGCGTCCTCGCCGCCGATGGCCACCCCGTCCCCGGCCTGGGCCCCGAGCTGCAGGAGCTTGTCCTCGATGCCGATCCGGTTCAGCCGGTCGGCCAGGTAGCCCACGGCCTCGGGGTTGCCGAAGTCGGTCTGCCGGACCCAGCGCTCGGGCTTGGCGCCCTGGACCCGCCACAGGTCGTTCTCGCGGCGGATGGTGAACTCGTCGGCTCCGCTGACCGGGGTCGGCCGCAGCACGATCCGGGCAGGCGGGGGCGGCGGCAGGGTCGCCCGGCGCTCGGCGACGATCTCGGCCATGGCGAACATCAGCCCCTGCAGACCCGCGCCGGACTTGGTGGAGATCTCGAACACCCGCAACCCCCGGGCCTCCAGCTCCGGCCGCGCGATCTCGGCGAGTCCACCGCCGTCCGGTACGTCGATCTTGTTGAGAGCCACCAGCCGGGGCCGGTCCTCCAGGCCACCGTGCGCGGCCAGCTCGGCCTCGATCACGTCGAGGTCGCTGATCGGGTCCCGACCGGGCTCGAAGGTGGCGCAGTCCAGGACGTGCACGATGGCCGCGCAGCGTTCGATGTGCCGCAGGAAGTCGTGGCCCAGGCCACGGCCCTGCGAGGCGCCCTCGATGAGGCCGGGCACGTCGGCCACGGTGTAGGTCGTCTCCCCGGCCACCACGACGCCGAGGTTGGGCACCAAGGTGGTGAACGGGTAGTCGGCGATCTTCGGCCGGGCCCGCGAGATGGCCGCCACCAGGGACGACTTGCCGGCACTGGGGAAGCCCACCAGGCCGACGTCGGCGACGACCTTGAGCTCGAGGGTGACCGTACGGGTGTCGCCCTCCTCGCCCAGCAGGGCGAAGCCGGGCGCCTTGCGCGAGGACGAGGCCAGGGCCGCGTTGCCGAGGCCGCCCCGTCCGCCGGCGGCGACCACGACCTCGGTGTCGTGCCCGGTGAGGTCGGCCAGGGTCTCGCCGGTGTCGGCGTCGTGGACGACGGTGCCGTCGGGCACGGCCAGCACGATGTCCTCGCCGTTGGCGCCGTTGGCGTGGTCACCCTTGCCGGGCACCCCGTTGTCGGCCCGCCGGAGCGACTGGCGGTGGAAGTCGACCAGCGTGGTCACGCTCGTGTCGACCCTGAGGATGACCGACCCGCCGTGACCTCCGTTGCCGCCGTCGGGGCCGCCGAGCGGCTTGAACTTCTCCCGGTGCACCGAGGCGCAGCCGTGACCGCCGTTCCCGCCGTGCACGTGCAGCGTGACCCGGTCGACGAAGGTGGGGATCGCCACGGGTGCGCCTCTTCTCTCTGGTGCGGAAACGTGACGGAGGGTGGCCCAGATCTGGGCCACCCTCCGTCGACGAGCTGGTGGATCGGTCGGTGCGTTCCGGTCGGACCGGAGGCTCGGACCTAGACCGAGGCGGCAGCCTCGGCCGGCAGGATGTTGACGACCCGGCGACCGCGACGGGTGCCGAAGTCGACCTTGCCCTCGACCAGGGCGAAGAGGGTGTCGTCGCCACCGCGACCGACACCGTCGCCCGGGTGGAAGTGGGTGCCGCGCTGGCGGACGATGATCTCGCCGGCGTTCACCTGCTGGCCGCCGAACCGCTTGACGCCCAAGCGCTGGGAGTTGGAGTCCCGACCGTTGCGGGTCGAGGACGCGCCCTTCTTGTGTGCCATGTCAGTGCTTCCTAGCTCTCGATCCCGGTGACCTTGACCTGGGTGTACCGCTGGCGATGACCCTGACGCCGCCGGTAGCCGGTCTTGTTCTTGAACTTGAGGATCCGGATCTTCGGACCCTTCGTCTCGGCCAGGACCTCCACGGTCACCTTCGCACCGGCGAGGCCGGCTGCGTCGGAGGTGACGGCATCGCCGTCGACCACCAGCAGCGGGGTCAGCTCGACGCTGTCCCCCGGCTTCTCGGACCGACGGTCGACGTCGAGGACGTCACCGACGGAGACCTTGTGCTGACGGCCGCCACTGCGCACGATCGCGTACACGCCTGACCCACTCTTTCGTTTACGACTGGTTGCATCGGCGACCCAGAGGACACTCACCTGGACACACCTGAGGGGTGCGCCTGAGCGCACACCGAGGAGCAAATCTACCTGGGCGGGCAAGACGGGTCAAACGAGCGCCGTCCGCGTCCACCGCGGGGGTCGACACTACGCTCACTCTCGTGCTGCCCCACCTGACGGCCACGGCCTACCTCACCCCGCTCCGCGAAGGCGGCTCGCTGCCGGGGCTGGTGGAGGCCGACGACCTCGGCACCTACGTGGTCAAGTTCACCGGCGCCGGTCAGGGCCCCCGGGCGCTCGTCGCCGAGATCGTCGTCGGCCGGCTCGGCCAGGAGCTCGGGGTGCGGGTCCCGGACCTGGCCCTGATCGACGTGGACCCCGAGATCGGCCGTCGGGAGCCCGACCAGGAGGTGCAGGACCTGGTCACCGCCAGCGCCGGGCTGAACCTGGCGATGGACTTCCTGCCCGGCTCGATCGGCTACGACCGCAGCTTCGAGGTCCCGGTGGCCGACGCCTCGGCGGTGGTCTGGCTGGACGCCTTCGTGGCCAACGTCGACCGGAGCCGGAGGAACACCAACCTGCTGATCTGGCACCGCAGCCTGTGGGCGATCGACCACGGTGCCTGTCTGCGCTTCCACCACTCCTGGGGCGACCCGCGACGCTTCGCCGAGTCCGCGTACGACTACGGCGACCACGTGCTCGGCGGACTGGGCCGGCCCCGGGACGTGCACGAGAGACTGGCCGCCCGCGTCACCCCCGAGCTGGTGGCGTCGGTGCTGGCCGAGGTGCCGGACGCCTGGCTGGTGCCGGACGCGACCCGCCCCGACCCCCAGGCCCCGCCCGACGCGGCCTCCGCGCGGGAACGGTACGCCGAGTTCCTGCTGGCCCGCCTCGCGGCGGCGGACCGGTGGCTGCCGTGAGCCGCCCGCGTGAGGCGTTCCAGTACGCCGTGCTCCGGGCAGTGCCCCGGATCGACCGCGGCGAGTTCGTCAACGTCGGGGTGATCCTCTACTGCCAGGGGATGGAGTTCCTGCGGGCCGCGGTGGCGGTCGACGACGTACGGCTGCGGGCGCTGGCCGCCGACGTGGACGCCGACGGCGTCCGGCTGGCGGCCGAGGCCGTCGCCCGCGCCTGCCACGAGCCGGTCGGGTCCGCTCGGGAGAACACCGGCCTGGCCACCCGGTTCGGGATGCTGACCGCTCCGAGGTCGACGGTCGTCCAACCCTCGCCGGTGCACGCCGGCGTGACCCACAACCCGGAACGCACCCTGGTCGACCTGATGTCCCGTCTGGTCGGCCCGCCCCGCTCCGCCTGAGCCCCGCATCCGCTTTTGCACCGGGATCCACATCTGACGTGGGTTTCGCTCCGCAATCGGCGGCGATCAGCGCTGGACGGCAGCCTGATCGTCCGCCTCGGCCGCCGCGAGCAGCTCGCTGCGGTGGGCCAGGGTGGTCCGCACCCGGCCGTGGGAGCGGCCCAGCTCCACCTCGGCGGCGTCGATCCGGTGCCAGCCGTCCATCTCCAGCGGGTGGATCCCCCGCTCGGCCAGCAGCGCGGTGAGCCGGCCGACCCGGCCGCCGGGCACCAGCGCCCCGTCGTCCACGTCGTGCAGCAGCGAGGTCACTGTCTCGACCGCGTCGGACTTGTTGGTGCCGATCACGCCGGTGGGACCGCGCTTCACCCAGCCCGTGACGTACTCGTCGGCGGAGAAACCCCCGTCGCGGATCACCCGACCCTCGGCGTGCGGGACCCGCCCGGTGCCGTCGTCGAAGGGCACCCCCGGCAGCGGCGTGCCCCGGTAGCCCACCGAGCGGACCACCAGCTGGGCCGGAATCACCCAGGGCTCACCCCGGCCGACCACGGCGCCGTCGGCATCGAGGGCGGTCCGCTCCACCTCCACCCCCGAGACCCGGTCGTCGCCGAGGATCCGTACGGGCCGGGTCCAGAAGTGCAGGTGCAGGCGACGCGACGCCCGACCGCGGGGACGCTCGGCCCACTCCCGCAGCACCACCAGGTTCCGGGCGGCGACCTTGTCCCGACCGACCACCGCCAGGCCGGAGGTGTCGAGCTCCAGATCGAGCGGGTCCACCAGCAGGTCCAGATCGGCGATCTGGCCCAGCTCGCGCAGCTCCTTGGTGGTGAACGCGGTGTACGCAGGTCCGCGTCGACCCAGCACGTGCACGTCGGTGACCTGCTTGTGGTCGAGGGAGTCCAGCACCTCGTCGGCCATGTCGGTCTCGGCCAGCTCCTCGGCGTGCTTGGCCAGGATCCGCGCGACGTCGAGGGCGACGTTGCCGACCCCGACGACGACCGCGTCGGTGGTGGTGGACACCAGGTGGGTGACGTGCTCCTGCTCCAACCGGCTGGTCCCGTCGGCCCCGGTGCTCGACTCCGCGGTGGGCCGGTCGGTGCTGTCGGGATGGACGTCCGGGTGACCGCAGTACCAGGCGACGAACTCGGCCGCGGCGATGCTGCCCTCCAGGTCCTCACCGTCGATCCCCAGCCGCTTGTCGCTGCCGGCCCCGAAGGCGTAGATGACGGCGTCGACGCTGTCCCGCAGCTCGTCGGCGGTCAGGTCGACCCCGATGGCCACGTCGCCGTAGAAGCGGACCCCCGTCTTCTCCAGCGTCCGCTCCAACGTGTTGCGGACCGACCGGATCGACGGGTGGTCGGGGGCGACCCCGTAGCGCACGAGGCCGAACGGCACCGGCAGCCGGTCGAGCACAGTCACGTCGACCGGGGTCTCGCTCTGCTGGGTCAGCGCCTCGGCGGCGTAGATGCCCGACGGGCCCGCTCCGACGACCGCCACCACCAGCGGCGGCGGGTCGTCGGACGCGGCTCGGGTCACTGGAGGGGGGCCTGCTCCGTCGTCCGGCACGGGCTCAACCTAGCCGGGACGGCTCGACCGCTGCGCGCAGCGGCCACCGGCCCGTCAACGGATGCGTTCGTCTCCGACATCGGGGACGGACGCATCCGATCTGAGAGGTGCGCTCAGTCGGTGAACGCCGGCGCCACGGCCACGTGGTCCGACGACGGCCCGGCGGTCTGGTCCGACGTGTCAGCTGACGACGGCTCCGCCGTGGGCTGATCCTCGTCGTGGCCGTTGTCGGGTCGCAGGGCGGGCGGGATGGACACCGGCTTGTGGGCGTTGCCGCCACCGTTACCACTGGACCGGTCGTTGCCGCCACCGTTGCCACGGCCGCGACCGCGGCCACCGCCGCTGTTGCCGCCACCGCCGCTGTTGTTGCCGCCACCGCCGCTGTTGTTGCCGCCACCGCTGTTGCCGCCACCGCGGTGGTCACGGGACCCGCCGTCCGGCTGCTTCTGGGTCTCCACCGGGACGTCGGAGATCTCGTAGCCACGGCCGTGGCACACCTCGCACTCGGTGGTGAAGGCCTCCAGCAGTCCGGTGCCGATCTTCTTCCGGGTCATCTGGACCAGACCCAGGCTGGTCACCTCGGCCACCTGGTGCCGGGTCCGGTCACGGCCCAGGCACTCCACCAGGCGCCGGAGCAGCAGCTCCCGGTTGGCGGGCAGCACCATGTCGATGAAGTCGATCACGATGATGCCGCCGATGTCGCGCAGCCGCAGCTGACGCACGATCTCCTCGGCCGCCTCCAGGTTGTTGCTGGTGACGGTGGCCTCGAGGTTGCCGCCGCTGCCGGTGAACTTGCCGGTGTTGACGTCGATGACCGTCATGGCCTCGGTGCGGTCGATGATCAGCGAGCCGCCCGACGGCAGGAAGACCTTGCGCTCCAGCGCCTTGGCGATCTGCTCGTCCAGCCGGTAGGTGGCGAACAGGTCCCCCTGTGTCTCCACGTCCCAGCGCTGCATCCGCTCGTGCAGGTGCGGGGCGACGTGACCGACGTAGGCGTCGACGGCCTCGTACGCGTCAGCACCGGAGCCGTTGCCCTGGATGGTCAGCTCGGCGAAGTCCTCGGTGAACAGGTCGCGGACGATCCGTACGGTCAGGTCGGGCTCGCCGTAGAGGAGCTTCGGGGCGCTGCCGGCCTTGACCTTGCGCTCGATGTCGTCCCACTGCGCCTTGAGGCGGTTCACGTCGCGGACCAGCTCGTCCTCGCTGGCGCCCTCGGCGGCGGTGCGGACGATGACGCTGGCCGAGTCGGGGACGAGGTCACTGAGCACCGACTTGAGCCGCTTGCGCTCGGTGTCGGGCAGCTTGCGGGAGATGCCGGAGAGGTGCCCGCCCGGGGCGTACACGATGTAGCGGCCGGGCAGCGTCACGTGGCTGGTCAGTCGGGCACCCTTGGCGCCGACCGGGTCCTTGGTCACCTGGACCAGCACGCTCTGGCCGGACTTCAGGACGTTCTCGACCTTGCGGTGCTGACCGTTCGCGCCGAACGCGTCCCAGTCGACCTCGCCGGCGTACAGCACCGCGTTGCGGCCCCGGCCGATGTCGATGAAGGCGGCCTCCATCGAGGGGAGCACGTTCTGCACCCGCCCGAGGTAGACGTTGCCGATCAGCGACGCCGCCGACTCCCGGTCGACGTAGTGCTCGACCAGGATGTCGTTCTCCAGCACCGCGATCTGGGTGAGGTCGTCGCGCTGGCGGATGACCATCTTGCGGACCACCGACTCGCGGCGGGCCAGGAACTCGGCCTCGGACAGGATCGGAGCCCGGCGACGGCCCGCTTCCCGACCCTCCCGGCGGCGCTGACGCTTGGCCTCCATCCGGGTCGACCCCTGGATGCCGGTGACCTCCTCGGCCGCCTTCTGTCGGGAGCGGGGCTCGCGGACCCGGACGACGACCTCGGCCGGGTCGTCGGCGGACGGGGCCGTCTCCTCCCCACGACGGCGACGCCGACGGCGGCGGCGGCGCTGACCGTCCTCGCCGGGCTCGTCACTGTCGGCGTCGTCCTCGGTGGCTTCGGCCTCCGGCTTCGCACCCCGGGACCGTCGTCCGTCCCCGCTGCGGCCGGAGCGCGTGCCCCGAGACGGCCTGGACTGGTCGTCATCGGCACCGGTCTCGTCACCGCTCGTAGCGGCGTCTGCCTCGGTGCTGTCGCCTGCCGCGACGCTCTCGGAGCCGTCGGAGCGGTCCACCTCAGAGGTCGGGGAGGAGGCCCTGCCGGCGTCGGACCGGCCGGCGTCGGACCGGCCGGCGTCGGACCGGTCGTCGTCGGACCGGTCGTCGTCGGACCGGTCGCTGTCGCCCTGGTCGCTGTCGGCGTCGGAGCGGTCGGCGTCGGACCCGCCACGACGGCGACGGCGACCGCCACGGCGACGGCGGCGGCGGCGCGGTGACCCGGTCTCGTCGGTGTCATCGGCACCGGTCTCGTCGTCGCTGTCGGACTCCTCGTCGTCGGAGTCGACCTCGTCGGACTCCTCGTCGTCGTCCGCCGGCGCATCGGTCACCGGGGCCTCGAGGGCGTCGGTTCCGCTCGACGCCACCGGATCGTCGGCGTTCGACCCCTCAGCGATCAGGCCGTCAGCGATCGGTGCGTCCAGGGACGGCACCGGCGCGAGGTCGGTGTCACCCTCGGTCGCGAGATCGTCGAGCATCGCGTCGGCGGGAGCCTCGTCGACCGTCCGGTCGGCGTCGGACGACGCCTGTGGTGCGTCGGTGCCGTCGACGGACTGCTCGGCCTGGTCGGTGGCCGGCGGGACGCTCAGCTCGGCGGGCGGGAGCTCGGCAGTCAGCGCCGTACGGATCTCGTCCAGCGCCGTCACGGCAGCCGGGGTCTCGGAGTCGGTCACCGACGTCGGGACCGGGTCCGGGGTCGGCGGCTGCGGCTCGGCGGACGGCTCGGCCGCCGCCTTCTTGGTCGCGCGCTTGCGGGGGGTTCTCGGGGTGCCGTCGCCGGTCGCCTTGGTGGCGCGCTTGCGTGCCGTCTTCTTGGCGGGCGGAGCGGTCTCCGCCCCGGCCTGGTCGGCCGCCGGCTGATCAGCGACGTGGTCGGCCATGGAGCCGTCGGTGGGTGCGGGGCCGGTACCGCCGGCAGACTCGGCGACGGGGGCGGTCTCAGCGGTCATGGCCGGGACGGTCTCAGCGGTCATGGCCGGGGCCGGGGCGGCCGTCGGTTCCTGGTCGGGACTCACCACCGGGGGTCCGGCCTGGCGGGTGGCGGCGCGGCGTCGGCGCCGGGGGGCCGGCGCACCGGTGTCCGGGGCCTGCTCGGTCGCCGATGGCGCGGTCGGGTTGTCGTTCGTGTCGGGCTCGTGATCGAGCATCCGGACTCCTTCGGGTGCGCAGATGCACCTCGTGTCAGTCGCGACGGCGGTGCGGGACCGCGTCGCGGAAAGCCTGCGGCATCGATGGCCGGGCGCCGATCTCCCGCGGTCGGACGTGGCCGTGGTGCGGCCGTTCGTCGCGGTGGAGATGGCACCCGCAGCCTCCGCGAGCTGTCACCTCGTGGAGCAGGAAGTCATCGAGTGGAGTGCGGGCGCACTCCAGCCGAGGCCTATTGTCCCACACCACCGGACGCGGACCGACCTGGCCGGTCACAGCGGCGCGGCGATGTCCCCGGTGGTGTCGTCCAGCTGCCCCTGGACGAGCCGGGTCAGCAGGGGTGGATGGGGCGGACGCCACGTCGGCTCCACCTCGCTCAGCGCCACCAGCAGGTCGTCGGGACGGACCAGCGGCACCTGGTGGGCGATGGTGGCGATCAACCGACCCTCGTCCACCCGCAGGTCGCGTACGGCGGCCCGGGCGTCGAAGGTCCGCAGACCGGACTTGGTCATCCGCGACACCTCGACGGCCTCGCGGGCCAGGAAGGCCGCGACCGCCCGGTCCAGGACCGCGGCCTCGACTCCGGTGACGTCGATCTGCCACCGGGACCCGGTCAGCCGGTCGGCCATGGTGTCCCCCGGCGACACCTGGGCGGCGACGATGTCGAGACCGGCGGGCAGCGCCCGGTCCAGCTCCGCCCGCACCTGCTCGGGGTCGCGCGTGGCGGTCAGCCCGATCTCCAGGAACTCGGCCTCGCTGGCGGCGCCGGTGGGCGCGGCGTTGGCGTACGAGATGCGTGGGTGCGGCGAGAAGCCCGAGGAGTAGGCCATCGGCACCGCGGCCCGCCGCAGCGCGCGCTCGAACGCCCGGCTGAAGTCGCGGTGGCTGGTGAACCGGGCTCGACCCCGCCGGGCGTAGCGGAGCCGCAGCCACTGCACGGGTGGCGGGTGCTGCTCGGGCTGGGTCCTGGGCGACACGCGGCTGACAGTACAACGGGCGGCCGGCGCGACGTGCGGCGAGAGCGACGACCCCACGGTCCGGGTCACACGCTCGACCGACCCGGGGTCACGCCCCACCGACCCAGGTCAGCGGGTGCGGCCGGCCGGGGGTGTCTCCCAGATGACACGGTCGGCCGGTATCGGCGGCGACCCGGGCGCGCTCTCTTCCCTCGGTGATCAGCACCTGACGCCCCAGCACGCCGATGGCGTCGGGCAACCCCGAGGCGGGTGCGGCTCCAGACCTGTTCGTCCTCATCCGAAGGGATCCCGATCGTGACCATCGATCTCACTGCACCCCGACTCACTGCACCCGGACCGCTCACCACGGCCACGCCCGACCCGACCACCGCGCCCGACCGGACGACGAGCGACCTGCGAGCGCGCCGACTGACCGGTGCCGGCTTCGACGTCGAGCTGCCCGGTGACCCGGGCTACGACACGTCTCGACTGGCCTGGAACCGGGCCGTCGACCAGCGCCCGGCCGCCGTCGCCCACCCGCGGTCCGCCCATGACGTGTCCCGGCTGGTCCGGCTGGCCGCCGAGCAGGGTCTCCGGGTGGCGCCGCAGTCCACCGGACACAACGCCGGTCCGCTGGCCCAGCGGGGTCTCGACGACGTGGTGCTGGCCAGGCTGTCGGGTCTGGACGACGTCAGCATCGACCCGGTCCGGCGGGTCGCCCGGGTGGGCGGCGGCGCGCTGTGGGACCCGGCCGTCGCCGCGGCGGCGACGCACGGGCTGGCCGCGCTGCACGGGTCCTCCCCCGATGTCGGCATCACCGGCTACAGCCTCGGCGGCGGACTCAGCTGGTACGCACGCTCGCTCGGCCTCGCCGCCAACCACGTCACCGCGGCGGAGATCGTGATCGGCGACGGCACCATCGTGCGCACCGACGCCGGGCACGACCCCGAGCTGCTCTGGGCCCTGCGCGGAGGCGGCGGGAGCTTCGGCGTCGTCACCGCCCTGGAGTTCTCCTTGTTCGACATCGCGACGGCGTACGCGGGCATGATGATCTTCGACATCGGTCGGGTCGAGGAGGTCCTGCGGTGCTGGGCGCCGTGGGCGGCGGCGGCGCCGGACGAGGTGACCACCTCGTTCCGCATCCTGCACCTGCCGCCGTTGCCGGAGCTGCCTCCCTTCCTGAGCGGGCGGTCGGTGGTGGTGATCGACGGGTCCGTACTGGCCGCCGACGACGCCGCGGACCGCATCCTGGGTGACCTCCGGGCGCTGCGACCGGAGATGGACACGTTCCTGCGGGTGCCGGCGGCCACCCTGACCCGGCTGCACATGGACCCCGAGGGCAGTGCAGCCGCGATCGGCGGCTCCGCCCTGCTCGCCGGCCTGCCCGACGCCGGCATCGACGCGTTCCTGGCCGCGACGGCGGACCGGTCCGCGACCTCGCTGATGGTGGCCGAGCTGCGTCAGCTGGGCGGGGCGCTGGCCCGACCGGCCGTCGGCGGCGGCGCGGTGTCCCAGCTCGACGGGACGTTCCTGGCCTTCGGCACCGGCATGGTGTTCGGTACGGAGATGGCCCAGCGGGTCCGGGCCGACGTGGCCGGGCTGCAGGCGGGCCTGGGTCCGTGGACGGGCGGGGGACGCGTCCTGAACTTCACCGAGGACGCGGTCGACCCCCGCGACGCGTACGACGCGGTCACCTGGCGCCGGTTGGCCGCCCTCCGGTCGGTGGTCGACCCGGACGGCCTGTTCGCGGCCAACCACCCGATCCCCCGCTTGTACGAGGACGGCCGCCCGAGCTGCTGACAACTGCCGCGTTCTGAGCACGACCGCCTGCTGAGCCGCTGACGCCCCCGTTCGCTACGTCACGCCCCCACCGCAGCGGTGGCGTGAGCGCGCGAAAGGGAGCGTCAGCAGGCGAGAGGGTGCGGGATGAGCGAAGGGGGGCTCAGCCGTACAGCTTCTCGGCGTAGGACGGTCCGTAGTAGGCGGTCAGCTCGGCCAGGCTGGCTTCCTTGGCGTCGAGGGTCTTGGCGATCACGGCCCGGGGCGGGAGCGGGTCGGTCCAGGTGTCGGGCTGCCACAGCGCCGAGCGCAGGAAGGCCTTGGCGCAGTGGTGGAACACCTCCTCCACCTCGACCACCAGGGCCAGGATCGGCCGGTGACCCTTGACGATCATGGAGTCGAAGAAGTCGGCGTCGCGGACCAGCCGGGCCCGACCGTTGATGCGGAGGGTGTCGCTCCGACCGGGGATCAGGAAGATCAGCCCGACGTGCGGGTTCGCCAGCACGTTGAGGTAGCCGTCGACGCGCCGGTTGCCGGGTCGCTCGGCGATGGCGACGGTGTGCTCGTCGAGCACGTAGGCCAGCTGCCCCGCCGGGTCCCCCTTGGGGGACACGTCGCACCGCCCGTCGGCGTCACTGGTGCCGATCAGACAGAAGGGGGAGGCGGCCAGCCACTGCCGGTCCAGGTCGTGCAGCCCCGGCCGCACCTTGTCCCGGGCCCGCTGGGTCGGTTCGCCGACCAGGGCGGTGAGCTCGTCTTCGCTGGTGATCTCGTCCACGGAACCAGCCTCGCTCACTCCGCCCCGTGCACCAAGCCCATTCCCCGTCCCGGGTCAGACCGGTGAGATCGGCAGCAGCTGGCGACCGGTCGGACCGATCTGGATCTCGGTGCCGAGGTCGGGGCAGACCCCGCAGTCGAAGCACGGCGTCCACCGGCAGTCCTCGACCTCGGTCTCGTCCAGGGCGTCCTCCCAGTCCTGCCAGAGCCAGTCCTTGTCCAGCCCGGAGTCGAGGTGGTCCCAGGGCAGCACCTCGTCGAAACCGCGTTCGCGCACCGTGTACCAGTCCACGTCGACCCCGGTGCCGGCGAGGGCGGACTCGGCGGAGCGCATCCACCGCTCGTAGCTGAAGTGCTCGCTCCAGCCGTCGAACCGGCCGCCGTCGCGCCAGACCGCCTCGATCACCTTGCCGACCCGACGGTCGCCGCGGGACAGCATGCCCTCGACCATGCCGGGTTTGCCGTCGTGGTAGCGGAAACCGATCGCCTTGCCGAACTGCCCGTCGGCCCGCACCGTGTCCCGGAGCAGCTTCAGCCGCCGGTCGATGGTGTCGGCGTCGCACTGCGCGGCCCACTGGAACGGGGTGTGCGGCTTGGGCACGAAGCCCCCGATGCTCACCGTGCAACGGATGTCGCGCTTGCCGCTGGCCTCCCGGCCGGTGGCGATCACCTTGCGGGCCAGGTCGGCGATGCCGAGCACGTCCTCGTCGGTCTCGGTCGGCAGACCGCACATGAAGTAGAGCTTGACCTGTCGCCAGCCGTTGGCGAACGCCGCGGCCACCGTACGGATCAGGTCCTCCTCGCTGACCATCTTGTTGATCACCTTGCGCAGCCGCTCCGAGCCACCCTCGGGCGCGAAGGTCAGACCGGAGCGACGACCGTTGCGGGACAGCTCGTTGGCCAGGTCGATGTTGAACGCGTCCACCCGGGTGCTGGGCAGGGACAGCGAGACGTTCGTGCCCTCGTAGCGGTCCGCCAGCTGCTTGGTGATCGGCGCGATCTCGGAGTGGTCGGCACTGGACAGGCTGAGCAGCCCCACCTCCTCCAGACCGGTGGCGTCGATGCCGCCCTGCACCATCGCCCCGATGGTGTCGATGCTGCGCTCGCGCACCGGTCGGGTGATCATGCCGGCCTGGCAGAAGCGGCACCCCCGGGTGCAGCCCCGGAAGATCTCCACCGAGTAGCGCTCGTGCACCGTCTCGGCCAGGGGCACCAGCGGCTTCTTCGGGTACGGCCACGCGTCCAGGTCCATCACCGTGTGCTTGACCACCCGCGCCGGCACACCCGGCCGGTTCGGCGTGACCGCCGCGAGTGCCCCGTCGGGGCCGTAGGTGACGTCGTAGAACTTCGGCACGTACACCCCGCCGGTCTCGGCCAGGCGCAACAGCAGGCCGTCCCGGCCGCCGGGTCGCCCCTCGCTCTTCCACTCCCGGATCACCGCGGAGATGGCCAGCGCGATCTCCTCGCCGTCACCGAGCACGGCGGCGTCGACGAAGTCGGCGACCGGTTCGGGGTTGAAGGCGGCGTGTCCGCCGGCGAGCACGATCGGCTCGTCCTCGCCGCGATCCACCGCGTGCAGCGCCATCCCGGCCAGGTCCAGCGCGTTCAGCAGGTTGGTGTAGCCGAGCTCGGTGGCGAAGCTGACCCCCAGCACGTCGAAGTCGGCGACCGGGCGGTGGTTGTCCAGGGTGAACTGCGGGATGCCCTGCTCCCGCATCAGCTTCTCCAGGTCCGCCCAGACCGCGTACGTGCGTTCGGCCAGGATCCAGTCGCGCTCGTTGAGCACCTCGTACAGGATGGCCACGCCCTGGTTGGGCAGGCCGACCTCGTACGCGTCCGGGTACATCAGGCACCACCGGACCTCGACGGCGTCCCAGTCCTTGCTGACGCTGTTGAGCTCGCCGCCGACGTACTGGATCGGCTTGCTGACGCTGGCCAGCAGCGGCTCCAGCCGCTCGAACAGCGATCGCGAGCTCGGGGACGTCGGGCCCGGAGACGTCGCGCCTGAGGACGGGGGTGCGGTGATGGTCACCGCATCAGGGTAAGACCTCCGGGTGGTCAGATCTCCTGGTCGCTCGGGCCACCACCGCTGCTGACGGCACGGGAGGGCGAGCGGATCACGAGCACCGACTCCACCGGTTCATCGGACAGCGCCGCGTAGCCGTGAGCGACGTCGCTCACCCACTCAGCGGTCTCCCCCACCCCGATCTCGACCTCCTCGCCGGCCCGCCCGACCCGAGCCCGACCACGGGTGAGAAGGAGGTGCTCGACGACTCCCGGCCCGTGGGGCACGGACCGGTGGTGGGCGCCGGCGTCCAGGACCAGCCGGTAGACCTCCACGGTCGCCTCCCCCGACTCCCGGACGTCGAGCAGCAGGGCCTCCACTCCCGGCGAGGTGACCCGGGCGCCCGGGCGGTCCGCCAGCAGCGACGACAACGGGAGCTCCAGCGCCCCGGCCAGCGCGTACAGGGTGGACAGGGTCGGATTCCGCTGCCCGTTCTCGACCTCGGACAACGAGCCTTTGCCGATCCCCGCCAGATCCGCCAGGGCGCCGACCGAGAGGCCGCGCTCCCGCCGGGCGACACGCAGGCGCTGCCCCACCAGCCGCGCCAGATCCTCCATGGGCTCACTGTAGGTCTCCGCGGTCGGGTCGGCGGGCCCGCCGGCAGCGAGCGGGACCGGCTCAGCCGTGCTCTTCCTCGGGGTCCAGGGTGTGCCGCTGAACCGCCATCAACCGGGCGACGGCGGCGTTCCCGGCCTGCTGCTGCAGATCGAGCAGCGGGTGCTGGGGCTCGTCGTCCGTGCGCCGCTGCACGTGCGGACGGACGTCGCCCTCGCGCTCGTCGTGAGCATGTCGTGCGGTGTGCGGGGTCATCGTCGTTCCCTCCTGATCGGTTCGAAGGCGCCGGTGTGCTCGGGGTACTCCTCGGCGGAGAGGGGTGGATAGAGCCAGACGGCCTGGTAGCCGAGGTCGCCGCTGTCGAAGACGGTGAGACCACGGTCGAGATGGCACCTCTGGTCGCCGCCCGGGACCGGGCCGCGGCCGTGCGCATGGACGATGTCGGGCTCTCCCAGGGCGTTGAGGACGGCCTCCCAGGACGGGTCGACCGCCGGCTCGGACAGGGCCACCAGGTCGAGCTCACCGTCAGTGGTCCAGCGCAGCCGCACGGGGTAGGGCTGTCCGACGACCGTGATGACGGTCTGCAGCCTCTCCCGCCCGCCGACCCGGATCGGTGCGGGTGCCAGCCGGGCACCGAGGGCGTCGCCGAGGGCGGTCGGGGACAGCCCGCCGGACCACCACCACCGGTCGAAGCGGCCGGCCATCGCCGCCAGGAAGGCGTCGGAGCTCATCGCGGCAACCGCGATCCGCCGAGCACGGCGGTGTTGCCCCGGAAGTACGCGGCTCGCATGTTCGGCAGCCCGATCAGCGCCTCGATCTGTTCCGCCTCGACGAGCTCCGGGTAGTGGCCCGGCGGTCCGCCGACCGAGGACATGTCGACGTCGGCGTCAGCGGTGCCTTGGATCCGCTGCCGGAAGCCTCGGTTGGCGGCGATCTCGTTGGGGAACACGGAGTTCCAGGCCTTCAACGTGAACAGGTCGGTGAACCCCTCCTGGTACGTGGTGACGTGGTGGGAGTCGGTGAGCCCCTCGTACCACGCCGTGTAGGTCGGGTGTGCCGTGGTGTGCAGGTACTCATGGAGCATCGTCTTGAACAGACCCCAGTAGATGCCACGCGTCTCGCGTGCCGTGCCGCCCTCACGGGCCCGGATGGAGACGTTGCCGCCCTGGGCGACCCCACCCCACATGCGGTCGATCAGCCGCAGCCGGCGCTGTCGTTCGGCGGTGGACATGCCCACCGCGGCCAGCGCCGCGCGCTCGTTGGCCAGCGCGGGGGCTGAGCGGCCCGAGTAGTGGTCGATCAGCCGGTTCTCGATCGCCTGCGACGCTACGGCGTCCTCGAAGGAGTTGTGCGCGGCCTGGACGTTCGAGACCGGTGCCTCCGCGCCCTCGTTGACGAAGTACCGCGTCATGTCGACCGGATCGCCGGCGATGGTGGTGCGATCGGACAGGTTGCCGGCGGCGAAGCTGAGCGACGGCGCCGGCCTGGATCCGTAGTCGCCGAACTGCGCGTCCACCCGGGCCTTGGCCTCGGTGGCGATGCCCTCCACGTGCCCGCCGGGGCGCGTGTCCATCGGGTTGCGTCGACTCCAGACCTCGTAGTAGGCGAACTCGGCCAGCATCTGCTGATGCAGACCGCGGATCAGGTCCTCGTAGTAGCGCGCCGGGATGAAGGCCGGTGGAGGTAGCCCGGCCGCGGCCGCGGCCGCTCGGGCGGCGGCGACCGCCGGTGGCGTGAGGATCGCCTCGACCCCGGTCTCCCTGGCCGGCGTCGACGCGGTGACTCCAGCCGCGCCGGGCGAGGCCAGCTCGCCGGCCAGGGCGGTCAGGTAGCCGTACGTGAGCCACAACGAGACGGGAACTCCCCCGATCGGGTTACGGGTGCGCAACGCCCTCAGGGCCACAGCGCCTTGGGCGTGGGTCTGCAGCACAGCCCGCAGCCGGGGCTCCGGGATCCTCGAGGCGATGACGAGCCCCAGCACCGGCTGAGCAGACGTCTGGAACACGTCGACCAGCCGGTTGCCGAGCGCGTCGTTGCTCTGAGCGCTCTCCAGGATGCCGATGATCTGCCGCGCCTGCGGATCCGCGAGCAACCCGGCCGCCCCGACAGCGACCTCGAAACCGTCGACCGACCCTCTGACCTGTCGAAGCAGCGCTGTCTGCCGATCGGTCGACCAGCCGCTCAACCGAGACGCAGCGGCGGGCAACCTGGTCGAGAGCGCGGCACCCCGCGCGGCCAGCAGGCGGCGCAACCAGGTCAGCGCGTCGGCCCGCGACTCGCGCTGGACGATGACCTGCCCGGGGCTCGACTCCTCCCGAAGGGAGGTCAGGGCCGCCTGGTTCCCGGCCGCGAAGCGGTTGACCGCGGCAGCCGGCAGGCCGGCGCTCGGCCGGGTCGTGGCCCGTGCGGTGGTCGGCGCCGCCCCGGGGACCCGGTAGGACCTGGTACCCACGGATCTGACGATAGGCGAGTGCCCGGCGGCGACGAAGCGCCGCGGACCGAGAGTGTCCCTCGATCGTCGATTCCTGCCCGATCGGGCATGCCGCACCGATCCACGTCGCACCGAGCGGCGTTAGGGTTCTGTCTATGGAACAGGTATCACGGCCGGTGATCGCCGGTGTCGTCGCCGCCCTGGTCGGCTTCACCAGCTCGTTCGCCGTGGTGCTGGCCGGGCTGCGGGCGGTGGGGGCGACGCCGACCCAGGCCGCCTCCGGGCTGCTGGTGCTCAGCCTGGCCCAGGGACTGGGCATCGTGTGGCTGACCCTGCGGCACCGGACTCCGCTGATCCTCGCCTGGTCGACCCCGGGCGCGGCGATGCTGGCCACCACCGGCGCGGTGGCCGGTGGCTGGGCCGCCGCCGTCGGTGCGTTCCTGCTGGTGGGTGTGCTGATCCTGGTCACCGGGCTGTGGCCCGCTCTGGGCCGCCTGGTGGCCGCGATCCCGACCGCGCTGGCCCAGGCGATGCTCGCCGGGGTGGTGCTGTCCCTGTGCCTCGCCCCGGTGCACGGGCTGGCGGCCGAGCCGTGGGCGGTCGCCCCGATCCTGGTCGGTTGGCTGCTGGCCACCCGGTTCGCGCCGCGCTGGGCCGTGCCGATCGCCTTCGCCCTCACCCTGGTCGTGATCGGCGTCGGGGCCGGTAGTGACCTGGGCGCGGCGCTGGTGGCACCGACCCTGACCTGGACGGTGCCGACGCTGACCTCGCCGGCGGTGCTCAGCCTCGCGCTCCCGCTCTACCTGGTGACCATGGCCAGCCAGAACGTGCCGGGGGCCGCCGTCCTCTCCTCGTACGGCTACCGCGTCCCGTGGCGGGAGTCGATGGCGGTGACCGGGGTCGGCACCCTGGCCGGGGCGGTGTTCGGCGGTCACGCGGTCAACCTCGCCGCCATCACCGCCTCGATGACGGCCAACCCCGACGTGCACGCCGACCCGGCCCGGCGCTGGGTGGCCGCCCACGCCGCCGGCTGGACCTACCTGGTGCTGGGGATCGTCTCGGCGCCGCTGACGGCTTTCGTCAGCCTGGCCCCGCCGGACGTGATCGGCACGGTCGCCGGCCTGGCCCTGCTCGGCACGCTGGCGGCCGCCCTGGTCGGCGCCCTGACCGCCGCCGAGGGACGGGAGGCGGTGACCGTCACCTTCGTGGTGGCCGCCTCCGGCACGGTGATCGGCGGCGTCGGCGCCGCGTTCTGGGCGCTGCTGGCCGGTCTGGCCGTCCGGGCGGTGCTGTCCCGACGCGGGAGTGGCGAGGCGTCACCGACGACGGTGACGACGTCACGCTGACGGGGTGCTGTCCTCGTCCTCGTCGGACGCCTCGTCCTCGTCGCCGGCCACCAGCTGGAACCCAGCGGCGGCCAGGTCGTCAGCCAGGTCGTCCTCGATCAGCAGATCCTCGCGCACCTGACCGGTCCGGTACGCCGTCCGGCTCACCATGTGCGCGGCGACCGGTGCGGTGAGCAGCTGCAGGATCGCCACCAGCACGAGGATGCCCAGCGCCTGGAAGTTCTGCAGCGACAGGGCCACCCCGGTCACCACGAACAGCAGCCCCAGGGTCTGCGGCTTGGTCGCCGCGTGCATCCGGGTGAGGACGTCGGGGAACCGGACGAGCCCGACCGAGGCGGCGAAGCAGAGCATCGCCCCCAGCAGCAGGAAGACCGCCCCGAGGATGTCCAGGACCGGGTTCACGTGCCCGCACCTCCGCGCTCGGAGTGGGTCGGCGGGGAGGTCGGGACGTCCCACTTCTTCGCCTTGTCCCGGTCGGCCACGAATCGGGCCATGCTCAGCGACCCGGCGAATCCGAGCAGCGACAGCACCAGCATGATCGGGATCGTGGTCGTGTGGTGGTTCATCGCGGCCTCCATGGCCAGCGCGGCGATGACCACCGCGACCACCACGTCGGCGGCCACCACCCGGTCCAGGGTGGAAGGACCGCGGGACATCCGGATCAGCGTCATCACCATCGCCGCGGCCAGGAAGACCACGCCGACGGCGATGATCACGTTCGCCACGGTCATGACTGGTCCCTCTCGGTTCGGAGCGGCCTCTCGGAGCGCAGGGCCGCCACCTCGTCGTCGGAGCCGAAGGACCGCACCACGCGCTCCTCGGCCTCCAGCACCTTGCGGCGGGCGGCGGCGATGTCGGCGGCGGAGCGGACGTCCATGACGTGCAGGTACACGACGCTCTCCTGCCGCCGCGCCTCCATCACCAGGCTGCCCGGCACCAGCGAGACCAGCTCGGAGGTGAGCGTCAGATAGAGGTCGGAGTGCGTCCGCAGATCCACCCGGACCACTGCGTTGCGCATGGTGTGGCCGAAGTGGAAGGCCTGGGCGGCGACCACGAAGCTGGACCGGACCAGGTCGAGCAGCAGGATGGCGATCATCTTCGCGTGCGGCCAGAGCCGGAACCGTCCGTGGAAGTCGATCGGCGGCAGCGGGAACACCCAGGTGATCAGCAGGCCGAGCAGGAAGCCGGAGACCAGGTTGGCCAGCGACAGGTCGCCCCACAGCAGCACCCAGAGCACCGCGGTGAGCAACGACATCCGCAGCTGCGGGCGGCGTCGCACCGATGCCGGACGGCGCTGCCCCGGCTCACCGACCACCTCGGCGGCCGCCTGCTCGCGGTCGGTTCCGTCGGTACTCATCGCACTCCCGCCGGCAGCACGGCCTGCACGTACGGCAGCCCGCTGAGCATGTCGGCCGCGGCCCGGTCGGCGTAGCCGTACAGGGGTCCGGCCACGAACGTGATGCCCACGCCGATCAGCACCAGGAAGCCGGTGGTGACCACCATCCCGCGCGGCAGCACCACCGAGCGACGACGCACCACCAGCGGGTTGCCGCTCGGCGTGCTGTCGGGGACGCCGCGCCAGAAGGCGCGGTTCCAGACCTTGGCCATCGCGTACAGGGTGAGCAGACTGGTCACCACGCCACCCGCGACGAGCACGTACGCCAGTGCCCCGCCGTGCTGGACCCCGGCCTCGAGCAACCCGATCTTGCCCACGAAACCGGACAGGGGTGGGATGCCGGCCAGGTTCATGGCCGGGATGAAGAACAGCACACCCAGGATCGGCGAGAGGGCGGCGAGCCCGCCCAGGTCGTTCAACGAGGTGCTGCCGCCCCGGCGCTCGATCAGCCCGGTGACCAGGAACAGCGTGGTCTGGATGGTGATGTGGTGGGCGGTGTAGAAGATCGCGCCCGCGAAGCCGGCCTCGCTGGCCAGCGCCACCCCGAAGATCATGTAGCCGATGTGGCTGACCAGGGTGAAGGACAGCATCCGCTTGATCTCGGCCTGGGCGATCGCGCCGAGGATGCCGATGATCATGGTGGCCAGCGCCGCCCACATCAGCAGGTCCGACAGCGGCGAGCTGGGGAACAGCAGGGTCTGGGTGCGGATGATCGCGTACACACCGACCTTGGTGAGCAGACCCGCGAACACCGCGGTGACCGGCGCGGGTGCGGTCGGGTAGGAGTCGGGCAACCAGGCCGACAACGGGAACACCGCTGCCTTGATCGAGAAGACGCTGAGCAGCAGCAGCTGGAGGACCAGCTGGACGTCCGGGGGCAGGGCTGGCAGCCGCTGGGAGAGCTGAGCCAGGTTGACGGTCCCACAGGCGGCGTAGACGGCGGCGATCGCGATCAGGAAGAGCAGCGAGGACAGCACGCTGACCAGGACGTAGGTGGTGCCGGCCCGGATCCGCTCCCCCGTGCCCCCGAGGGTCAGCAGCACGTAGGAGGCGAACAGCAGGATCTCGAAGCCGACGAACAGGTTGAACAGGTCGCCGGCCAGGAACGCGTTGGAGACGCCGGCCGCCAGCACCAGGAACGTCGGGTGGTAGATGGAGACCGGTGTCTCCCGCTTGCGCTCCTCGACGTCCTGCCCCATGGAGAAGACCAGCACGGTGAACGTGACGATGGAGGACACCAGCAGCATCAGCGACGACAGCCGGTCGGCGACCAGGGCGACCCCGAGGGGCTCCGGCCACGCTCCCACCCACAGGACGATCGGTCCGTGGCGGTCGGTCAGCACGACCAGGCTGGCCGCGACCACGACGACGATCAGCAGCACCGAGCTGGACACGGCCCGCTGGGCCCGGGGGTGGCGTCCGAGGATGAGGGCCAGTCCGGCGCCCAGCAGGGGCAGCAGGACGGGGAGCGGCAGCAGGTTGTTCACGAGCCGGTCCCTCCGACGCCTTGTCCGATGATGTCGTCGGTGGCTTCCTCCGCCGAGTCCCGGCGCTCGTCGCCGTCGGCGCCCCCGCCGGGTTGTCCGTCGCCGGGTTGTCCGTCGCCGGCGGCCCCGTGGGCCCGCCGGGCGGGGTCGGCACCGGTGCCGCCGGGGGGCCCGCCCGAGTCGTCGCTGGAGTCCTCGGAGCCCTCCACCGCCGGGTCCGGCTCCGAGTCGTCCTCCGACGGCAGCGACCGGTCGTCCTCGTCGAACGACGCCGACGCCAGGTCGGCCTCGGCCAGCCGGACGATCTGGCGGTCCTCCACGTCGTCGGCGACCTCGTCGTGGCCGTTCAGCTGGAAGCTGCGGTAGGCCATGGTCAGCAGGAAAGCGGTCAGCCCGAGGGTGATCACGATCGCTGTCAGCACCATCGCCTGCGGCAGCGGGTCGGAGATGTCCCGGCCCCGCTCGGTGTCGATGAACGGCGCGCCGCCGGGCTGCCCGGAGGCGATCAGGAACAGCAGGTTGACGCCGTTGCCGGCCAGCAGCACGCCGACCAGGATCCGGGTCAGCGACCGCTCCATCATCAGGTAGACCCCGGCGGTGATCAGCACCCCGGAGACGATCATCAGGGTCAGGCTGGAGCTCATCGCCGCCACCCCTGGCGTGCGCGAACGGCGAACCGGCGGCTCATCGGATCCCCGCCCGGAGCGCGGCCGCGCGGGCCCGGGGCCCGCTGATCTGCGGGGACGGGGTGCGGTCCTCCTCCTCGTGCTGGTCGATCCCCGACCCGAGACTGCGGGCCAGGTCGAGCATCACGCCGATCACCACGAGGTAGACGCCGATGTCGAAGACCACCGAGGTGACGAAGTGGATCTCCCCCAGCAACGTCACGGTGCCCCCGGGGGTGGGCAGGTAGCTGAGGTACGGGGCGTTGATCACCACGTCGAAGCTCTGACCGATCCGGCCGCCCACCAGCACCGGAGCCAGCGAGCTCAGCCCGGCGGTCAGCAGGCCGGCGCCCAGCACCCGACCGGCGTCGACTGGGGCGGCCTCGTCGAGCTCGTGCCGCCCGCCGGCCAGATAGCGGATGGTCAGGGCCAGGCCGGCGATCAGCCCACCGGCGAAGCCACCGCCGGGGTTGTTGTGACCACTGAACAGGAAGAAGAGCGAGGTCAGGATCATCACCGGGAACAGCAGCCGGGTGACCACCTCGAAGATGATCGAGCGCTTGATCGGCGACAGCTGCTCCGTGCCGCGCAGCCAGGTCATCCGGCCCTGGGTGCTGTTGGCCGGGGCGGACTCGGGACGCCGGAAGCTGCGTCGGCGCGGCCGGCCGGCACCGCGGGGCGGCTCCAGCTCGGTGTAGCGGCGCCGGATGAAGATCAGGCTGGCCACGCCGGTGGCCGCCACCACCAGCACGGAGATCTCGCCCAGGGTGTCCCAGGAGCGGATGTCGACGAGGGTGACGTTGACGATGTTCTTGCCGTAGCCGAACGTGTACGCGGCCTCGTAGAAGGCCTCCGACACTGGGGTGGCCACCCGGGCACCCGCGGCCAGGTACACGGTGGAGACCACCGTGAAGCCGACCAGCAGCGCGATCACCAGCCGCCACCACCGGGACGAGTGCAGGGGCCGGTCGGTGAAGTACTTGGGGAGCTTGCGCAGCACCAGGACGAACACCACCAGGGTCACCGTCTCCACCAGGACCTGGGTGAGGGCGAGGTCCGGGGCGCCGTGCAGCAGGAACATCAGGGCGGTGCCGTAGCCGGTGACGCCGACCAGGATGACCGCCTTCAGCCGCCCGCGGGAGCTGGCCGCCAGCACCGCGGCGACGATCATGGTGGCGCCGACCAGCACCTGGCCGGGCGTGTCCCAGGGCCGCAGCGAGCTCGGCCAGGCCGGCAGGGTCAGCAGGACCGAGCCGGGCAGCACCACCAGCACCAGCATGATCGTGCCCAGGTAGATGGGCAGCGAGCCGCGTTGCGTCCGGGCGGTCACCTCGACCGCGGACCGGTCGATGCCCCGCATCAGCGCCTGGTAGACCTCCTCGGCCTCCTGCGTCTGCGGGAAGGTGGCCTGCACCCGGCCGATCCAGCGACGCCGGACGAACAGCAGCACGCCGACCCCGAGAGCGAGTGCGGACAGGGCCAGCGGGGCCGTGAACCCGTGCCACAGGGCGATGCCGTGGCTGGGCTCCCCCACCTCGGCGGTCTCGGCCAGGGGGTCCAGCAGCTCGGTCAGTGACGGCCCGACGAAGCCGCCGACCAGAGAGGCCGCGGCCAGGACCAGCGGCGCGAGGCCGAACCCGAACGGCTCGCGGTCGACCGCTGTCGGCAGCACCCCCGGCTTGGTGCCGAACGCCCCCCACAGGAACCGCAGCGTGTACGCGACGGTGAGGGCGGAACCGGCGACCAGGGCGGTCATCAGCAAGACGGCGGGCAGCGGCGCGATACCGGTCTGGTCACCGTCGGGCAGCAGGTAGACCAGCGACTCGAAGGCCGCCTCCTTCGCCGTGAAGCCGATCAGCGGCGGCACGGCGGCCATCGAGGCCGCGGCCACAGCCGCGGCCCCGGCCACCAGCGGCAGCTCGCGCGCGACGCCGGACAGCTTGCGGATGTCCCGGGTCCCGGTGGAGCGGTCGACCACCCCGACCACCAGGAAGAGCGCCGCCTTGAACAATGCGTGCGAGATCACCATGGCCACCCCGGCCACCATCGCGGAGCGGGTGCCGAGACCGCACATGGCCATCAGGAAGCCGAGCTGGCTGACGGTCCCGTACGCGAGCAGGAGCTTGATGTCGTACTGCCGCAGCGCCCGCCAGGCGCCGAGGATCATCGTGACCGCTCCGAGGGTGAGGACCAGCGGGCGCCAGCCCGGCAGGTCGGCGAAGACCGGGGCGAGCAGCGCCACCAGGTAGACGCCGGCCTTGACCATGGCCGCGGCGTGCAGGTAGGCGCTGACCGGGGTGGGCGCGGCCATCGCCCCGGGCAGCCAGAAGTGGAACGGGACCTGCGCGGACTTGGTGAGCGCACCGACGAGGAGCAGCAGGACCGCGACGACGGCCACCGTGCCGGTGCCGAGCCGGTCGGGCTGGGCCAGCACCGCGGACAGCGAGAAGGTGCCGGCGGTGACGCCGATCATGACGATCCCGACCAGCATGGCCAGGCCGCCGAACGTCGTCACCATCAGGGCCGTCAGGGCCGCGCGCCGGTTAGCCCCGCGGGTCGGGTTGTGGCCGACCAGCAGGTAGGAGAAGACCGTGGTCAGCTCCCAGAACACGTACAGCAGGATCAGGTCGTCGGCGGTGACCAGGCCGAGCATCGCCCCCGCGAAGGCGACCAGCAGACCGCCGGTCCGGGCCGGCACGTCGGCGCCGCTGAAGTACCAGCGGCAGTAGAACAGCACCAGGGCGCCGACCCCGGTGACCAGCAGCGCGAGCACCCACTGCAGGGTGCCGATGTGGTAGGCCAGATCGACCCCGAGGGTCGGGATCCAGGGGACCCGCTCGGTCAGGTACCCGCCCGGCACGATGACCGGCGCCTGCGCCACCAGCCAGCCGAAGGCCGCCGCGGGCACCGCCGCGAGCACGAAGAACGCCCGCGCGCGCAGCACTCGCACCAGCAGTGGCGCACAGCACGCGACCGCGAAGTGCACGGCGATGAGAAAGGTCACGTCGGCCTCTCGTCGTCGGGGCGGGCGGGGGGCTCGGTGGTGGAGGTACGACCCTATCGGAGGTCGACAACCCGGATCGCCCGCTGGACCTGCCCCCGGACGTGAGGAAAGACCGCTGAACCGGACCCCGGAGACCCCGGGTTGCCTGCCCCCGGCCCGGACGGGCAGGCTTGCGGCATGAGTGCAGATCAGGTCCGCGGGGCCGTCGACCAGCGTCTCGACGGAGACGACACCGCCCCGGCCGGGAACGAGTTCGTCATCTTCAGCAAGCCCGAGCTGGGTCGGCTGTCGCCGGCGGACACCGACAAGGTGTGGGACCTGTTCGCCGGTGCCCTCGGCTCGTACGGGGTCACCGTGCACCGCACCCGGATCCTCACCGGGGCCGAGCTGGACAGCAGCGGCGTGATGGCCGAGCACTACGGGGTGATCAACAAGATCTCCCGACTGGGCCGGCCGTCGCTCACCGAGGCTGCGGAGCAGGCCCTCGTCGAGCAGTACGGCAGCGAGCTCGACGCCGGCGCGCTCGTTCTGGGCGGACACCAGTTCCTGGACTCCTACCCCGAGTTCGGCCCGTACTCCCTGGGTGTGCTGTTCGCCAACCTGTCGGTGGGTCGGCTCGGACCGGGCACGTACGCCGGTCTGGTCACTGTCGATGGTCAGCCGGTGATCGTGCTCAACGGGTTCCACCCACGGCAGCTCAGCTTCTTCACCGCCGACGACACCGTGTGCGTCTTCCTGCACGCCAGCAGCGCCACGGCGTGGGAGTCGCTCCGCGCCGACCTGATCGGGACGACCGACCCCGCCAAGGCCGACTCGACCTCGATCCGCGGCACGCTCTTCGCCGATCCCGCCGGCTTCGGGCTGGCCACCGTCTCCTCCAACTTCAACGGCGTGCACATGTCCGCCGGTCCGCTGGAGGGTCTGGCTGAGCTCACCCGCTTCTTCGGCGGCTCGTTGACCGACTGGACGTTCGCGGGCGAGCTGGCCTCGGCGGGTGTCTCGGCGGACCGGATCGCCGAGCTGGCCGACAACCCGAACCTGGAGGCGAACGGCGAGCGTGGCTCCGCGTTCGACCTGACCGAGGGTCTGGACGCCGAGCCGGCGGCCACCCTGCTGGCGGGCGCGAAGCCCGCCGCCTGAGACTCGCCGAGGGCGGGCCCGCTGGCGTCGAACATTCCGTCATTCGACGGCATCTGGTGCAGTCGGCGCCCCTTGACGTCGAACATTCCGTCATTCGACGGCATCTGATGGAGCCGACCCCACTCGACGTCGAACATTCCGTCACTCGACGGCATCCCGGCGGGCTGGTGCCGCCGCGTCAGGTGGCCGCTGTGTCAGGTGGCCGCTGTGTCAGGTGGCGCGGGCAGCCGCCTGCGCGTCCAACCGGCGGCCGAGCACGAAGCAGAGCACCCACAGCCCGGCGAACATGCCGCCGACCACCCACATCGACGGGGTCAGCAACCCGAGCAGGATGCCGACCGGCTGCGCGACCCAGCCGACCAGGTAGCCGATCGGCTTGCGCATCAGGCCCGACGCCACCAGGGCCAGGAGCGCGGCCCCGCCCCCGCCCAGCGCGGCCGCTGTGGGAGCGACCCCGGACACCAGGATCATCACCGGCACGGCCAGACCGAACACGACGACCTCGAAGAGCAGCACGCACAGCAGCACCACCCGCATCGGGTTGCCGGCCGGCAGCGCGTACCTCATCGGCCGGCGCCCTCGCCCGGCCCCGTTGAGCCAGGGTCCTGCTGGTCGGCGTCCCACTCCTCGTACCGACTCGGGTCTTCCGGGTCGTCGGCGAACGGGTCGTCATCGGCGAACGGGTCGTCGTCGGGTTCGGGGGTGAGCGTCTCGCCCTCCACCGCCACGCCGGTCAGGTCGGCGTCGACCAGGTCCTCGTCGACCGGCGTGTCGTCGTCCAGGTCGGCGACCTCGGTCTCGTCGTCCACCCAGTCGTCGTCGGGATCGGCGGTGTCCTGGGCGGCGGCGGCGACGGCGTCGTCGGCCGCCTGCTGCCGGACCAGCAGGGTCCGGGCCTCCCCGACCAGGACCACCGAGCCCGTCACCAGCACACCCGCCGCGCCGACGCCGTCGGCCTCGGCCAGGGTCACGGCGGTCTCCAGGGCGTCATCGAGCCGACGCGCGACGGTCACCCGCTCGGCGCCGAAGAGACCGGCGGCCAGCTCGCCGAGCTCGTCGGCGGGCATCCCGCGGCTGGTCGAGGCCACCTGGGTGACCACGATCTGCTGCATCACCTCCGACCAGACCTCGAGCATCCCGCGGACGTCCTTGTCACCCATGGCGGCGATCACCCCGATCAGGGGGGTGAAGGCGAACGCCTCGGTGACGGCCGCGGCCGCGGCCCGGGCCCCGTGGGGGTTGTGCGCGGCATCCAGCACCACTGTCGGCGAGCGCCGTACCACCTCCATCCGTCCCGGCACGGTGACACCGGCGAACCCCTCACGGACCAGGTCGGGGGCCAGGGCCTTCATGCCCAGGAACGCCTCGGCCGCGGCCAGCGCCTGCGCCGCGTTCGCGGCCTGGTGGGCACCGTAGAGCGGCAGGAAGACCTCGTCCACCGGACCCTCGGCCCCGTTCAGCCGCAGCAGCTGACCGCCCACGGCAGGGACCCGGTCCAGCACGCCGAACTCGATGCCCTCGCGCTGGACCAGCGCGCCGACCTCGGCGGCCCGCTCCAGCAGGACCTGGGCGGCCTCGGCCGACTGACCGGCCAGCACGGCCAGCGCGCCCGGCTTGATGATGCCGGCCTTCTCGGTCGCGATCTCGGTGATGCTCGAGCCGAGCAGGTGGGTGTGGTCCAGGTCGATCGGGGTGATCACGGCGACGTCCCCGTCGGCCACGTTGGTGGCGTCCCAGGTGCCCCCCAGCCCGACCTCGATCACCGCGACATCCACCGGGGCATCGGCGAAGGCGGCGTACGCCATCGCGGTCACGATCTCGAAGAAGGTCATCGACACGCCGTCGATCTGCTGGGTGTCGACCAGGTCGACGTACGGGGCGATCTCACGGAACAGCTCGTCGAAGCGGGCCTCGCTGACCGGCTCACCGTTGATGACGATCCGCTCGGTCACCGAGGTCACGTGCGGGCTGGAGAACCGGCCGGTGCGCAGACCCGTGGCGCGGAGCAGTCCCTCGATCATGGCCGCGGTGCTGCCCTTGCCGTTGGTCCCGGTGACGTGGACGACCGGGTACGCGCGCTGCGGGTCACCGAGGAGCTCGGTCAGGGCCGCGATGCGGCCGAGGCTGGGAGCGACCCGGTGCTCGGGCCAGCGGCTGGTCAGGGCGGCGACGATCTCGGCGTGCGAGGCGTCCTCGGACGGGGTGGGAGTGTGCGACATGGCCCTCTGAGTCTAGGGCGCGGCCCCACCCGGGCGGACCGGGTGACTCCCGGTGCGATGTCGCACCGAGATCCACCCACTAGGGCCTCGATCCACCCACGGTGGCCTCAGGAACCCGTCGGGACCGCGGTGACGGCGCCGAGCCGCTCCGGTGCGTCGTCGTCGCAGCCGGCGAAGAAGGCGCCGACCACGTCTTCCAGGTGGTCCACGGACTCGGCGGCGAACAGGACGGGCTGATAGGTGGTGATGTCGTAGTGCTGGGTGGCCATGGCGGTCAGCTCCAGCGGACGGATCTCCATCTCCGCGAACTCGTCGATCTCGCCGTAGCTGGAGCAGATCCCCGCTCCGTACGCCTTGAGCTCCCCCCGGTCGTACATCACCCCGAACTCCATGGTGAACCAGAAGACGTCGGCGATCACCTGGACGGTCTCGGCCCGCTCTGCCCGGGCGACCGCCGCCCCGGCAGCCCGGGTGACCTCGGCGAAGCGTGGACTGGCCAGCTGGTTCCCGTGGCCGAGCACCTCGTGGATCACATCCGGTTCGGGGGTGTAGAGCGGCTGGGAGGGGTGCCGCACGTACTGCGTGGAGTGGAAGACCCGGTCCCCCAACGAGGAGTAGAACTCCCGCAGCTCGACCAGGCCGGGCGCGGCCACGTAACGGAAGCCGGTCAACGCCTGCAGGGCCACCGACACCTCGTCCAGCTGCGGGATCCGATCGGTCGGCAGCCCCAGCCGCTCCTTGGCGGCCAGGTACTCCGGGTGGGCCCGCCGTCGGTGCTTCTCGGACAGCTCGGCGCTGACCTGGCACCAGATGGCGGTCTCGCCGTCGGTGTAGTCGATCCGCGGCAGCGGTTCACCCGGCCGCCAGGCGACGGCCCGGGCGGCGATGGCATTGCGGCGAGCCCGGTAGTCGGCGTCGTGGAAGCCGGGGTGGTCGGCACCCAGGTGCACCTCGACGGTCCCGTCGTCGTGGTGCGACACCGGCGAGTAGAGCTGAGCCTCCTCGAACACCTGCGACCTCCTCGTCGTGCAGCGCTGCCGAACCACCAGCACACCACTCCGACCGGTACGCCGACAGGCTGCGCACCCCGACTGAGCAACTTTTGCACCGGAATCCACATCTGACGTGGATAGCGGTGCAAAACGCCCAGTGGGGGACGGGGCACGGTGAAACGAGTTCGTCGGGTCCGGTCGCGGCTCCCTAGAATCTCCCCATGCCTGCCACGCCTGCTGCCCCGAGTCTCGACGCGCCCACCACCGGTGCGCGCGTCGTACCGGACAAGCCGGCCCTGGAGGGCCTGGAGGACAAGTGGTCGGCCGCGTGGAAGGCCGACGACACGTACGCGTTCGTGCGGCCCGCGGGCGATCCGGCGCAGGCCCGCAGCCGGGTGTTCAGCATCGACACCCCGCCGCCCACGGTGTCGGGCTCGCTGCACGTGGGCCACGTGTTCTCCTACACCCACACCGACCTGATCGCCCGCTACCAGCGGATGCGCGGCCAGCACGTGTTCTACCCGATCGGCTGGGACGATAACGGCCTGCCCACCGAGCGCCGGGTGCAGAACTACTACGGCGTGCGCTGCGATCCCTCCGTGCCGTACGACCCCGACTTCACCCCGCCGGCCAAGCCGGACCCGAAGCGCCAGCTGCCGATCAGCCGCCGCAACTTCGTCACCCTGTGCCACGAGCTCACCCACATCGACGAGAAGGCGTTCGCCGACCTCTGGCAGCGGGTGGGCCTGTCGGTGAACTGGGGCGGGCTCTACACCACCATCTCCGACGAGTCGGTGCGCATCTCCCAGCTGGCCTTCCTGCGCAACCTCGGTCGTGACGAGGCGTACCTGTCCGAGGCCCCGACCCTCTGGGACGTGACCTTCCAGACAGCCGTGGCCCAGGCCGAGCTCGAGGCCCGGGACTACCCCGGCGCCTACCACAAGGTGGCCTTCACCAGGCCCGACGGCGGCCAGGCCGTGATCGAGACCACCCGGCCGGAGCTGATCGCCGCCTGTGTGGCCCTGATCGCGCACCCCGACGACGAGCGGTACGCCGACCTGGTCGGCACGACGGTGACCAGTCCGGTGTTCGGGGTGGAGCTGCCGGTGGTGACGCACGAGCTGGCCGAGCCCGACAAGGGCTCCGGGGTGGTGATGTGCTGCACCTTCGGCGACCTGACCGACGTGACCTGGTGGCGCGAGCTGCAGCTGCCCGCCCGGGTGATCATCGGCCGGGACGGCCGCATCCTGCGCGACCAGCCGAGCTGGATCGCCGACGGCGATCGGTGGGCCGAGCTGGCCGGCAAGACCACCTTCGGCGCCCGCGAGCAGATGGTGACCTGGCTGCGGGAGTCGGGCGCCCTGCTCGCCGACCCCACGCCCACCCAGCGCAAGGCGAACTTCTACGAGAAGGGCGACAAGCCGCTGGAGATCGTGTCGACGCGCCAGTGGTACCTCCGCAACGGCGGCCGCGACGACGCTCTCAAGGCCGACCTGCTGGCTCGTGGCCACGAGCTGGCCTGGGTGCCGGAGCACATGCGGTACCGCTACGACAACTGGGTGGGGGGCCTGAACGGCGACTGGCTGATCTCCCGGCAGCGCTTCTACGGCGTGCCTTTCCCGGTCTGGTACCCGTTGGACGCCGACGGCGAGCCCAGCTACGACGCCCCGCTCCTGCCGACCGAGGCCGAGCTCCCGATCGACCCGAGCTCGCAGGTGCCGACCGGCTACACCGAGAGCCAGCGCGGCGAGCCCGGGGGCTTCATGGCCGACCCGGACGTGATGGACACCTGGGCGACCTCGTCGCTGTCGCCGCAGCTGGTCTGCGGCTGGGAACGCGACCCGGAGCTGTTCGCGCTGACCTTCCCGATGGACCTGGCTCCGCAGTCGCACGACATCATCCGCACCTGGCTGTTCGACCGGGTGGTGCGCGCCCACCTCGAGCACGACTCGCTGCCGTGGACCCGGGCCGCCATCTCCGGCTTCGTGATGGACCCGGACCGCAAGAAGATGTCGAAGTCCAAGGGCAACGTGGTGGTGCCCACCGAGGTCCTCGACACCTACGGCGCCGACGCGGTGCGCTGGCGGGCGGCCCGGGCCCGACCCGGACTGGACTCCCCCTTCGACGAGAAGGAGATGAAGGTCGGCCGACGGTTGGCCATGAAGGTGCTGAACGCGTCCAAGTTCGTGCTGGGCTTCGCGGGCGACGCGGCGGCGGCCGACCTCGCCCGGGTCACCGAACCGCTGGACCGGGCCCTGTTGGCCGGGCTGGAGCGGGTGGTGGTCGAGGCCACCGCCGCCTTCGACGCCTACGACTACACCGGTGCCCTGGACGTCACCGAACGGTTCTTCTGGGCCTTCTGCGACGACTACCTGGAGACGGTCAAGGAGCGGGCGTACGGCGAAGGCGACGGAGCCGACTCGGCGCAGGCCGCGCTGGCCGTCGCGCTGCGGACGGTGTTGCGGCTGCTCGCGCCGATCATGCCGTACGTGACCGAGGAGGTGTGGTCGTGGTGGCAGGACGGCTCGATCCACACCGCCGCCTGGCCGACCGCCGACGAGGTGGCCGTCGACGGCGACGCGTTGCTGCTGGACGATCTGGCCACCGCCCTGGCCGCCGTGCGCGGGGCGAAGTCCCAGGCCAAGGTGTCGATGCGGACCGAGGTCGCCCGCGCCGAGCTCACCGGGCCGGCCGAGGTGCTGGACCGGCTGAAGGAGATCGAGACCGACCTGCGGGCCGTGGGACGCCTGACCGGAGAGCTGCAGTGGTCCGCGGCCGACGTGCCCCTCGTCGTCGATGTGCAGCTGGCGGACGCGCCGGCCTGACGTCTCGCCCGCCCGGACCAGGATCGGAGGCTCATGATGCGCATCGCCCTCGCCCAGCTGGTGGCGGGCGCCGACCCGTACGCCAATCTCGAGCTGGTGGCCGACCACGCGCGGCGCGCCGCCGAGCAGTCAGCCGACCTGCTGGTCTGTCCGGAGGCGACGATGCGCTGCTTCGGTCTCCCGTTGGGCGAGATCGCCGAACCCTCCGACGGCCCGTGGGCGAGCCGGCTCGCCGAGATCGCCGCGGCCCACGGGCTGGTGGTCGCCGCCGGCATGTTCACCCCGGCTGACGACGGTCGGGTGCGCAACACCCTCCGGGTCGTCGGCCGGGGGATCGACGCGAGCTACGACAAGATCCACCTCTACGACGCGTACGGCTTCGCCGAGTCCGACACGGTGGCACCCGGCGAGGAGCTCCTGGTGGTGGAGGTCGACGGTGTCGGGGTCGGCTTCGCCGTCTGCTACGACGTGCGCTTCCCCGCGCTCTTCACCGCCCTGGCCGACCGCGGCGCCCGGCTGATCTGCCTGCCCGCCTCCTGGGGCGCCGGCCCGACCAAGCTCGAGCAGTGGGAGGTGCTGGTCCGGGCCCGCGCCCTGGACAGCACCTGCTTCGTCGCCGCGGTCGACCAGGCCGACCCGAGCACCATCGGCTTCCCGACCCGCGGCAGCGCCCCGACCGGGATCGGACACTCCCTGGTGGTCTCCCCCGGCGGTCAGGTGGTCGACTCGCTGGGTGCCGAGCCCGGCCTGCTGGTGAACGACATCGACGTCGCCGAGGTCGACACCGTCCGGCGGTCCATCCCGGTGCTGGCCAACCGTCGTCTTTGACGCGCCGCTCTCCCCCACTTCTCAAGCGACGCCGGCCCCGTTCGAGGTCAGGAGTCCTGGCGGGCGGGCCGCGAGTCCTGCAGAGCGGCGGCCAGGGTCACGGCGTCGTACGCGCCTTGGTGACGCCGCCCGTTGACGTAGAAGGTCGGCGTGCCGTGCACCTCGGACGCCTCGGCGTCGATCGCGTCGTCGTCCACCCGGTTCTCGTAGCGGCGCGTGCGCAGGTCCTCCTCGAACCGCTCCACGTCCAGCCCGAGCGTGACCGCGTACGCCCGCAGGTCGTCCGGCTCCAGCGCGTCCTGGTGCCCGAACAGCTCGCCGGCCATCTCCCAGAACCGGTCCTGGGCGGCGGCGGCCTCGCTGGCCAGGGCCGCTGCCCGGGCGTGCGGGTGCACGTGCTCCAGCGGCAGGTGGCGGAACACGTAGCGGAGGTCGTCACCGAGCCGGCGCCGGAGCTCGGCGATGGACCCTGTCGCCTTGGAGCAGAACGGGCACTCGAAGTCCCCGTACTCCACCAAGGTCAACGGGGCGTCCACCGGGCCGCGGATGTGGTCCCGCTCCGGGTCGACCGGGCGGAGCAGCTCGACCGGTGGTCCGCTGAGGGCGGCGTCGGCCCGGCCGAGGAAGAAGATCCCGGCGCCGAGTCCGGCGGCGATCAGCGAGGCGGCGAACACCCCGACCCGGGCCTGGTCCTGGAGCGCCGGGTCGTCCAGCGCCAGGTCGACGATGAACAGCGAGATGGTGAACCCGATGCCGGCCAGGGCGGCCCCGCCGCCCAGCTGCTTGTGCGTGAGGCCCGGGGGCAGCTCGGCCCACGGGGTACGGGCGGCCAGAGCGGCGCCCAGCAGCACCCCGAGCAGCTTGCCGACGACCAGACCGGCGATCACGCCCCAGGTGAGCCTGGAGGTCGCCGCAGCCGCCAGGGCGTCACCGGACAGGGACACGCCGGCGTTGGCCAGCGCAAACAGCGGGAGCACGACCAGCGCGATCAGGGGGCGGAGCAGCACCTGCAACCGCTCGTTCATGGCCACCGAGCCACTGAGCTGACGACGGGCCAGCCGCTCGGACTCGGCGCTGGGGCTCTGCCGGAAGGCGCGGGTGACAGCCTCGGCCCGTTCGACCGCCTCCCGCTTCGGCGGGTAGACCGGCAGGATCAGCGCGATCGCCACCCCGGCCAGCGTCGCGTGGATCCCGGACTCGTAGACGGCGACCCAGGTCAGCACACCGACCGCCAGGTAGACGCCGTCGCGACGGACGCGCAGCCAGCGGAGCAGCCCGATCAGCGCCAGACCGACCAGACCGAGACCCAGCCAGCCCCAGGACAGGGAGGCCGTGTAGAACAACGCGATGATCGTCAGGGCGCCGATGTCGTCGGCGACCGCCAGCGTGACCAGGAACAACCGCAGCCGGGTGCCGGGCTTCGGCCCGACCAGGGCGAGCAGGGCCAGCACGAACGCGGTGTCGGTGGAGACGACCACACCCCAGGCGTGCGCGGCCTGCGTGCCGGCGTTGAAGACCCAGAAGATCAGAGCCGGCGCAGCCAGACCGGCGATCGCGGCCACGATGGGCACGGCGGCTCGGCGGCGGTCGGTCAGCTCCCCGATCGTGAGCTCGCGTTTGACCTCCAACCCGACGGCGAAGAAGAACAGGGCCATCAGCCCGTCGTTCACCCAGTGCTTGAGATCGAGCAGCAGCTCGTACGGCCCGAGCAGCACACCGGCCTCGATGTGCCAGAACGTGTCGTAGGACGCGCCGATCGGTGAGTTCACCCAGAGGATCGCCAGCAGCGTCGCCGCCACCAGGACCGCCGCCGACGCGACCGCGCTGTCGGCGATCCCGGCCAGCGTGGCGGCCACCCGCTGGGTGAGACCCTGACTGCGCTGTTGCATCCGCGGCAGCATCCCGACGGTGTCGACGCTCATGCCGACCACCGGGGTGACCGGGTCCCCGGACGAGGGATCGGCTCGCTGGTCCGTCTCGGCCACGTCAGCAGGTTCCTCTCGATCGTTCGAGCGGGGCCGTCAGCGTCGACGGTCGGCGATCAGGCCGACTTCTCCCGGCGCTCCCGCTTGGCGAACTTGTCCCGGGGCACCAGGGTCGGCAGCACCGACTCCTTGACCACGTCGGCGTTGATGATCACCTGCGCGACGTCGTCCCGGCTGGGCACGTCGTACATGATGTTGAGCAGGACCTCTTCGAGGATGGCGCGCAACCCGCGGGCGCCGGTCCCCCGCAGCAGGGCGAGGTCGGCGATCGCCTCGATCGCGTCCGGGGTGAACTCGAGGTCGACCCCGTCGAGGTCGAACAGCTTCTTGAACTGCTTGACCAGCGCGTTCCGCGGCTCGATCAGGATCCGGATGAGGGCGTCGCGGTCCAGCGGGCTGACCGAGGCGATCATCGGCAGCCGGCCGATGAACTCGGGGATCAGACCGAACTTGACCAGGTCCTCCGGTCGCACGTCGTGGAACGGGTCCTCGGACGGGTCCTTGCGGCTCTCCAGGTCGTTGTTGAAACCCAGCGGCCGCTTGCCGACGCGGGAGGAGATGATGTGATCCAGTCCCGCGAACGCCCCACCGACGATGAAGAGCACGTTGGTGGTGTCGATCTGGATGAAGTCCTGGTGCGGGTGCTTGCGTCCGCCCTGCGGCGGCACCGAAGCCGACGTGCCCTCGAGGATCTTGAGCAGCGCCTGCTGCACGCCTTCGCCGGAGACGTCGCGGGTGATCGACGGGTTCTCGCTCTTGCGGGCGATCTTGTCGACCTCGTCGATGTAGATGATGCCGGTCTCGGCCTTCTTCACGTCGAAGTCGGCGGCCTGGATGAGCTTGAGCAGGATGTTCTCGACGTCCTCGCCGACGTAGCCGGCCTCGGTCAACGCCGTGGCGTCGGCGATGGCGAACGGGACGTTCAACATCTTGGCCAGGGTCTGCGCCAGATAGGTCTTGCCGCAGCCGGTGGGGCCGATCAGCAGGATGTTGGACTTGCTGAGCTCCACCCCGTCGTCCTCGGACCGGCGGGACGGGTTGGCGGCCTGGGCCTGGACCCGCTTGTAGTGGTTGTAGACCGCGACGGCCAGGGCCTTCTTGGCGCCGGTCTGCCCGATCACGTACGTGTCGAGGAACTGGCGGATCTGCTGCGGCTTGGGCAGGTCCTCCAGGAGGCCCACCTCGGTGCCCTCGGAGAACTCCTCCTCGATGATCTCGTTGCAGAGATCGATGCACTCGTCGCAGATGTAGACGCCGGGTCCGGCGATGAGCTTCTTGACCTGCTTCTGGCTCTTCCCGCAGAACGAGCACTTGAGCAGATCGCCGCTCTCTCCGATTCGGGCCACGCCCCGCCTCCTCTTCCTCCGGTCCGGGCTGCACTGCGCGAACCATCACGATAACGGCCGACACCCCTGACTGCGAGGACCCGCAGACGGGGCGCCGGGTGCCCGGCCGCCAAAGGGGGGCCGGGCCGGGTGGATCAGGCGGGGACGGCCTTGAGCGAGGTCAACACGCCGTCGATGATCCCGTAGTCCTTGGCCTGCTCGGCCGTGAGGTACTTGTCGCGTTCGATGTCGCGGCTGACCTCCTCGGTGGTCTTGCCCGTGTCGGTGGCCAGCATGTCCTCCATCAGGGACCGGATCCGCAGGATCTCCTTGGCCTGGATCTCGATGTCGGAGGACTGTCCGTAGCCGCCCTCGGTGGCCGGCTGGTGGATCAGGATCCGGCTGTTCGGCAGCGCCAGCCGCTTGCCCTTGGTCCCGGCCGCCAGGATCACCGCCGCCGCCGAGGCAGCCTGTCCCAGGCAGACAGTCCGCACATCGGGCTTGATGTAGCGCATCGTGTCGTAGATCGCGGTCAGTGCGGTGAACGAGCCACCCGGGGAGTTGATGTAGATCTCGATGTCCCGGTCGGCGTCCATCTGCTGCAGGCACAGCAGCTGGGCCATCACCGCGTTGGCGATCTCGTCGCTGATCGGGGTGCCGAGGAAGATGATCCGGTCCTCGAACAGCTTGGTGTAGGGGTCGATCCGGCGCATGCCGTACGACGTGCGCTCTTCCCACTGCGGGATGTAGTAGTCCATGGTCGGGGCGAACTGGCGATTCTCCACGACCGGCGCGAACCGCTGGGTGTCGAAGGTGCTCATGTGTGTGTCAGATCCCTTTACTGGTTCGGCGCTTCGTCGGAACGGATCTGCGCCGCCGCCGTGAACACGTGGTCGATGAGCCCGTAGCCCTTGGCCTGCTCGGCGGTGAACCAGCGGTCACGGTCGGAGTCGGCCTCGATCTGCTCCAGGGTCTGACCGGTGTGCTCGGCGATCAGCCGCTGCATGGTGGCCTTGATGTGCAGCGACTGCTCGGCCTGGATCCGGATGTCGCTGGCCGTGCCACCCAGACCACCGGACGGCTGGTGCATCATGATGCGGCTGTTCGGCAGCGCGTAGCGCTTGCCCTTGGTGCCGGCACAGAGCAGGAACTGCCCCATCGAGGCCGCCAGACCCATGGCCACCGTGGCGACGTCGTTGGAGATCCAGTTCATGGTGTCGTAGATCGCCATGCCGGAGTCGACCGAGCCACCGGGTGAGTTGATGTAGAGGTAGATGTCCTTGGTCGGCTCCTCGGCGTTGAGCAACAGCATCTGCGCGCAGATGGCGTTGGCGTTCTCGTCGCGGACCTCGGAGCCGAGGAAGATGATGCGGTTCTGCAGCAGCGACTGGTAGACGTTGTCGTCGAGGCCGATGCCGCCGGATCGACCGGCGGCGCGCGGGCTCAGGCCCGGCAGCGACCCGTTCGGGAGGTGTGCGTTCACGTGAGCGAACCTACCCCGCAGCTGTGGGTGGACCGAGGGATTTGGCCCCGTGTTCGCTGTCGGCGCACACGCCCCGCCGTCGTCGGAGCAAGTGCACTCCGACATCGTCGACCGGAGTGCAGGACCCGGAACGAACGACGATGGTCAGGGCCGGATCGGTGATCCAGTCCTGACCATCGTGTCAGTGGCTCCGTGTTCCCCGAGAAGTCGTTCCCCCGAACTGCGATCTCGTGGAGCCGCGCGCTACGACGAGGTCCGAGCGACCTCCCCTGATCTGGTTCACGGGCCCGGCTCGCCATGGCGCACGGATCATCGTGCCCAGCCAACCTCGTGCCCGCCTTGGCGGTAGATCCAGATAACCTCAGGATCTGCTCAGGACCAGCGCAAGACGGGCCAGAGGAGACACCTCCCCTGGCCCGTGTCGGTGCCACCAGCCCTGGTCGGGCGCCTGCGTCTGGGCTGATCAGGCGTGCGTCCCGCCGATCAGGCCTTGTTCTCGGTGCTGTCCGCGTCGTCCGCGCCGGTTCCCTCGTCATCGGACTCGACCACGGAACCCTCGAGCACGACGTCCTCGGCCGCGGCCGGGTCGCCCAGGCTCCCGTCGGGCTGGATCCGGGCCAGGTCGATCTGCTCACCGTTGCTGTCGGTGACGGTCGCCGCCTCGACGATGGTCGCCAGGGCCTTGCCCCGGCGGATCTCCAGCATGTACTCGTCGATGTGGTGAGGGTGCTCCTGCATGTGGGCGATGATCTGCTGCGGGGCCGTCCCCTCCTGCTGCGCACGCTGGAAGATGTGCTGGGTCAGGTCGTTCTGGTCGACGGTGACCCCCGTCTGCTCGGCCGTCTTGTCCAGCACCAGCTGCGCCTTCATGGCGTCCGCGGAACGCTTCTCGACCCCGGCCCAGAAGCTCTCGGCGTCCTCGGCCTCGCCGGTCTCGGCCAGGTAGTCGTCGAGGTCGATCCCGGCGCCGTCGAGCTGGGACTGGATCTGCTCCTTGCGGGCGTCCACCTCGGAGCTGATGACGTTCTCCGGCAGGTCGATCTCGAGCTGCTCCAGCAGGTTCTCCAACACCGCGTCGCGGGCCCGGGCGGCCTGGTCGAGACGCCCGGCGTTGGCCAGCCGTGCGGCCACGTCGTCGCGCAGCTCGTCCAGCGTGTCGAACTCCGACGCGGTCTGGGCGAACTCGTCGTCCAGCTCGGGGAGCTCCTGCTCCTGCACCTGGGTGACGGTGACGTGGATGTCGGCTTCCTCACCCTTCTGCGCACCACCGACCAGGGTGGACACGAAGTCGGCCGACTCGCCGGCGGACAGACCGGTCACGGCCTCGTCCAGACCGTCGAGCATGCCGCTGGTGCCGATCTCGTACTCCAGACCCTCGGCAGTCGCGTCGGGCAGCGACTCGCCGTCCTTGCTGGCGACGAGGTCGATGGTGACGACGTCGCCGGTGGCGGCGGCGCGCTCGACCACGGACTTCGAGCCGAACCGCTGCCGCAGGGCCGTGAGCTGGGTGTCGATCTGCTCGTCGGTGACCTCGATCGGGTCGACCGTGGCGGTCAGGGTCGAGAACTCGGGCAGGTCGAACTCGGGACGGACGTCGACCTCGGCGGTGAACTCGATCAGATCGCCGTCCTCCAGCTTGGTCACCTCGACCTCGGGCTGGGCCAGCGGGTTGAGGTTGTTCTCCGAGACGGCCTCGCCGTAGAACTTCGGCAGCGCGTCGTTCAGCGCCTCCTGGATGATGGCTCCGCGGCCGAACCGCTGGTCGATCACCATCGGCGGGACCTTGCCCTTGCGGAAGCCGGGGATGTTCACCGACTTGGCGATCTCGCGGTAGGCCTTGTCCAGGCTGGGCTTGAGGTCGTCGAAGGACACCTCGACGGTGAGCTTGACCCGGGTGGGGCTCAGCCGGTCGACACTGCTGGGCACGCTAGGAACTCCTGAAGATGGGATCGAAGGCGGCCAGGTCCGCCTGGGACCGTGCACGCTCGGAACGGGCTCACGCGTGAGCCCGGGCAATCTTACGGTCGGCCCGAAACCGGTCCAAATCGCCGACCACGGCTCTTCGGTCCATCTCCCGAGTGGCGCGTCCTTGCCGGGGCACCCGTCCGGCCGGACGGCGGCCTTGCGCCGGGTGCGCCAGAGGCCCCGCGAGTGCCGCGGACGACCGGCGAGACGGAGGTGGAGCGGGTGACGAGAATCGAACTCGCATGACCAGCTTGGAAGGCTGGGGCTCTACCATTGAGCTACACCCGCAGGGACGGACCGGCGCTCAGGATAACCGACCTGGCCGGTGACCGACGTCGGGGCGACAGGACTCGAACCTGCGGTCTCCTGCTCCCAAAGCAGGCGCGCTAGCCACTACGCTACGCCCCGCACTACCCGCCCGGTGCCGACCAAGCGGACAGTCGTGACGAGATGCCCGATGAGTGTATGGGCTCCTCGGACCTTCGCCAACTGGGTAGGTCCCGGCCACCGCCGGGCACCGACCGGCTCGACCGTCCGCGCCGGTCGAGGGCGGCGGACCGACCGGGGGTCTCACTCCCCCGTCTGGCCGTCGACCGCCTGCCGGAGCAGGTCGGCGTGACCGTTGTGCCGCGCGTACTCCTCGATCAGGTGGACCAGGATCCACCGCAGGCTCGGTGCCCGGCCGTCGTCCCAGGCACGGGCCGCGAGCTGGTCGAGCCCGCCGTTCGCCGCCGCGGCGGCGAGATCGCGTCGGGACTGGTCCACCGTGGCCGTCCAGAGCGCCCGCAGCTCCTCCGGTGAGTCCTCGGCGGCGCTGTGCCAGTCCCAGTCCCGGTCGGCGTCCCAGTCCACGCCGGCCCACACAGCCGCCGGGGGACGACCGAGCAGGCAGCAGCCGAACCAGTCGTCCTCGACCAGCGCCAGGTGCTTGAGGATGCCGCCGAGCGTCATGTCGGTCGCACCGGTGGTGGCGGCCAGCCCCGCGGCATCGAGCCCGGCGGTCTTCCACGCCAGCGTGCCCCGGTGGTAGTCCAGGAAGCCGACCAGGGTGGACATCTCGTCCCCGGCCAGCGGCGGCTCTGCTCGCCCCTGCTCGTCGGTGCGCCCCTGCTCGCCGGTGTCGGTCATCGCGTCACTCCTGCGTCGAGTCCCGGGCCCCGGCCCACAGGTCGACCCCGGAGTCGACCGCGTGCTCGTCGATCGCCGCGAGCTCGTCGTCGGTGAAGTCCAGTCGGTCGGCGGCGGCGACGTTGTCCTCCAGCTGCCGCACGCTGCTGGCCCCGATGAGGGTCGAGGTCATGGTGTCCCGGCGCAGCACCCAGGCCAGGGCCAGCTGGGCCAGTGACTGACCGCGGCCCCGGGCGATCTCGTTCAGGGCCCGGATCCGGGCGAGGTTCTCGTCGTTGATCATCTCCGTGGACAACGACTTGCCCGCCGCCGCCCGGGAGTCGTCCGGGATCCCTTCGAGGTAGCGGTCGGTGAGCAGGCCCTGGGCCAGCGCGGTGAACGCGATGCAGCCGATGCCCTCGGTGTCGAGCACGTCCAGCAGGTCGGACTCGATCCAGCGGTTGAACATCGAGTACGACGGCTGGTGGATGGTCAACGGGGTGCCGAGGTCGCGCAGCAGGGTCGCCGCCCGGGCGGTGTCCTGGCCGGAGTAGGACGAGACGCCGACGTAGAGGGCCTTGCCGGACCGGACGATGGCGTCCAGCGCCGCCGCCGTCTCCTCCAGCGGCGTGTCGGGATCCGGGCGGTGGTGGTAGAAGATGTCGACGTAGTCGACCCCCAACCGCCGCAGGGACTGGTCCAGGCTGGCCGTCAGGTACTTCCGGGACCCGCCGTTGCCGTACGGACCCGGCCACATGTCCCAACCGGCCTTGCTGGAGATGACCAGCTCGTCCCGGTGCGCGGCGAAGTCCTCGCCCAGGATGCGACCGACGTTGGTCTCGGCCGAGCCGTACGGCGGTCCGTAGTTGTTGGCCAGGTCGAAGTGGGTGACCCCGAGGTCGAAGGCCCGTCGCATGATCGCGCGCTGGGTCTCGATCGGCTTGTCGTCGCCGAAGTTGTGCCAGAACCCCAGGGAGACGGCGGGCAGCTGGAGCCCGGAACGGCCGCAGCGGCGGTAGGGCTGGACGTCGTAGCGGTTCTCGGCGGCGTGGAAGGACATGGCTGGGACCCTAGTGGCTACGGCCGACACTCCGTCAGGTCGGCTCCGGCACCCGGCCCCCAGCACGCCCGGAACGCCGCGAGGCGGCGGTTTCCGCCGCCGGGGGGTCAGCCCGGTGACAGCGCGTCGTCGGGCAGCGGCGGGTGACCGGGCGGGTGCGCCACCGGACCGGCCAGCAGCGGGTCCGCGGTGCGCTCCATCCAGGCCCACAGCCGGGCGCGCAGGTCGGTCAGCACGTCGGCGTACGCCGGGTCGTCGACGAGGTTGACCTGCTCGAGCGGGTCGAGCACCAGGTCGTGCAGCCGCTCGCCCGCGACGGGACGGTCGGCCCAGCCTGCGCCGACCCACAGGTCCTTGCTGTGGGAGTCGTCCACGTTGGCCAGCCGGGGGCGGTGCCAGTCGGAGAAGTCGCGCAGGTAGGACCAGCGTCGACTGCGTACGCACCGCTGGGGTTGGTAGCTCACGTGGTGGGTGGACTCGCTGAACACCACCTCGTTCACCTCCCGACCGTCGCGCACGACCGGCAGCAGCGACCGCCCCTGCAGCCAGGCCGGCGGCGGGATCTGCAGCAGGTCGCAGAAGGTCGGGAACAGGTCGATCTGGGAGACCAGGGACTCGCAGAGCCGGCCGCCGGTGAAGCCCCCGGGGCCGCGCATGATCAACAGCACCCCGGTGCCGGCGTCGGTCAACGTGCCCTTCATCCCGGGCAGGGCGACCCCGTGGTCGGTGGTGATCACGACCAGGGTCGAGTCGCGCAGACCGGCGTCGTCGATGGCGTTCAGGATCTCCCCGTACGCGGAGTCGGCCACCAGGGCGGCGCTGCGGAAGCTGGCGGTGTCGGAGCGGGTCTCCGGCGTGGACGGCAGACCGGGCGGTGGGGCGACGTAGGACTCGTCCGCGCCCGGGTAGCCGAAGGTGCCGCCCCCGTCGGGCATGGTGTGGGTCTCGAACAGCCCCACCGACAAGAAGAACCGTCGGTCGTGACCGCGGCCGAGGAACTGGAGCACGCCCGGCAGCAGCTCCGCGGCTCGCGGACCGGTGCTCGGCAACAGCTCGGCGTACCCGAGCGCGGTGTGGTCGAGCGGGTCGTTCACGTGCTGCTGACCCACCATGGCCGTGTGGTAGCCGGCACCCGCGAGGGTGTGGGCCAGGTGCTGCCCCGGGTCGGTCAGTCCGTGTCCCCGGTGTGCGAGACCGGTCATCCCCGCGCTGTGCGGGGCCTGCCCGGTGAGCAGCGCCGCCCGACTCGGCGAACACGTCGGGGCGGCCGAGAACGCCTGCCGGAACACCACGCCCTCCTCCGCGAACCGCTGCAGCCGCGGGGTCGGGACCGGCGCACCGTACGGGGACACGAACCGTCCGGTGTCGTGGGTGTGCAGGTAGACGATGTTCGGGCGCTCCGGCACACCCCCCGACATCATCGGGTCACGACTGCTGCGAGGTCCGGGCGATCGACGGTCCGGCCTTGACCGCCCGTGTCCGCGAGGCGCGGCGCTCCTCCTCCGGGACCACCGAGGTGGACAGCACGACCATCGAGTGCGGCTGGATGGAGTGCTTCGTCCGCGCCTTCCAGGGCTTGACGTCCGCCGGGTCGACCGCCCCGGTGTGGGTGTCCAGTCGCACCACCCAGTTGCTGCCGAAGGCCTTGCCCGGGAGGGTGAAGCTGATCGGCTCCATCCAGGCGTTGAACAGCAGCAGGAAGTGGTCGTCGCTGATGCTGCGACCCAGCGCGTCGAGCTCGGGGATCGCGTCACCGTTCAGGAAGACCATCAGGCTGCGTGCGAAACCGGAGTTCCAGTCGCCGTCGTCCATCTCGTGACCGTCGGGGCGGAACCACTCGATGTCGCCCAGCTCGCTCTTGCCGCCGTGCCGGGCGTCGCCGGCGAAGAAGCGCCGCCGCCGGAACACCGCGTGCTTGCGGCGCAGCGCGATCACACCCGAGGTGTAGTCGAGCAGGTCCTTCTGGTCGGCGTCCAGGTCCCAGTCGACCCAGGAGATCTCGTTGTCCTGGGCGTAGACGTTGTTGTTGCCGCCCTGGGTCCGGCCCAGCTCGTCACCGTGAGCGAGCATCGGCACACCCTGGCTGAGCATCAGCGTGGTGATGAGGTTGCGCTGCTGCCGCCACCGCATCGCGTTGATCTTGGGGTCGTCGGTCGGTCCCTCGACGCCGCAGTTCCAGGAGCGGTTGTGGCTCTCCCCGTCGTTGCCGTTCTCCCCGTTCGCGTCGTTGTGCTTCTCGTTGTACGACACGAGATCGCGCAGGGTGAAGCCGTCGTGGGCGATGACGAAGTTGATCGATGCGGTGGGTCGGCGGTCGGAGTGGTTGTAGAGGTCCGACGAACCGGTCAGTCGCGAGGCGAACTCCCCCAGACTGGCCGGCTCCCCCCGCCAGAAGTCGCGGACGGTGTCGCGGTACTTGCCGTTCCACTCCGTCCACAGGGGCGGGAAGTTGCCGACCTGGTAGCCGCCGTCACCCAGGTCCCAGGGCTCGGCGATCAGCTTGACCTGGGAGATCACCGGGTCCTGCTGGATGATGTCGAAGAACGCCGAGAGCTTGTCGACCTCGTGGAACTGTCGGGCCAGCGTCGCGGCCAGGTCGAACCGGAACCCGTCGACGTGCATCTCCTGGACCCAGTAGCGCAGCGAGTCCATGATCAGCTGCAGCACGTGCGGGCTGCGCATGAGCAGGCTGTTGCCGGTGCCCGTGGTGTCGTAGTAGTGCGACTTGTCCGCGTCGACCAGGCGGTAGTACATGGCGTTGTCGATGCCGCGGAAGGCGATGGTGGGGCCCATCTGGTTGCCTTCTGCGGTGTGGTTGTAGACCACGTCCAAGATCACTTCGATGTCGGCCTCGTGCAGCGCCTTGACCATGGCCTTGAACTCGGTGACCTGCTGACCCCGGGTCCCGGAGCCGGCGTAGGCGTTGTGCGGGGCGAGGAAGCCGATCGTGTTGTAGCCCCAGTAGTTCGACAGCCCCTTCTCCACCAGGTGCGAGTCGTTCACGAACTGGTGCACGGGCAGGAGCTCGACAGCTGTCACGCCGAGCTCCTTGAGGTGCTCGATGATCACCGGGTGGCCGATGCCGGCGTAGGTGCCCCGCACGTCGTCGGGCACCCCCGGATGGGTCATCGACAGGCCCTTGACGTGCATCTCGTAGATCACCGACTCGTGGTACTCGTGCATCGGCGGCCGGTCGTGTCCCCAGTCGAAGTAGGGGTTCACGACCACCGACAGCATCGTGTGCTCGCGGGAGTCGTCCTCGTTGAACTGACTGGGGTCGCCGAACCGGTAGGAGTACAGGGACTCGTCGCCGTCCACCATCCCGTCGATGGCCTTGGCGTACGGGTCCAGCAGCAGCTTGGCCGGGTTGCAGCGCTGCCCGTTGGCCGGGTCGTACGGTCCGTGCACCCGGTAGCCGTAGCGCTGGCCGGGCTGGACGCCGGCCAGGTAGGCGTGCCAGACGTAGCCGTCCACCTCGGTCAGCTCGATCCGGGTCTCCTGCCGGTCGTCGTCGAGCAGGCAGAGCTCGACCCGCTGTGCGGCCTCGGAGAACAGGGCGAAGTTGACTCCGCTCCCGTCGAAGGTGGAGCCCAGGGGATAGGGCTTACCGGGCCAGCTGTCCATCAGGGTCGTTCCTCTCAGTCTGTCGAGCGAACCATTCTTACCCGTGGCCACAGTGCCGCGAAACGGAGCCCGCTGAACTTACCAGCCGGTAGCGCCCACGGTCGCCGACCGCCGATCGCTGGGCGGCCGCGCGACAGAATGGGTCGGTGCGCTCCTCCGCGTCCGTGCTGCACCTCGACCTCGATGCGTTCTTCGCCGCGGTCGAGCAGCGGGACAAACCCTCGTTGCGGGGCAAGGCCGTGGTGGTCGGCGGGGTCGGCCAGCGTGGAGTGGTGGCGACCGCGTCGTACGAGGCACGGCGGTTCGGGGTCAGGTCGGCCATGCCCGCCCACGAGGCGCGCCGGCGGGCGTCGCACGCCGCTTTCCTCACCCCTCGGTTCGCGGCCTACCGCCGGGCCAGCGACCAGGTGATGGAGATCCTGCGGTCCCTGTCCCCCGCGGTGGAACCGCTGTCGCTGGACGAGGCGTTCGTCGACCTCGCCCAGGCCCGGGAGCCGGTCGAGCTGACCGACCCCGGCCTGCGCGCGCTGGTCGCCGAGCTCAAGGCGGCGGTCGGCGCGGCCACCGGCGGGCTGACCGCCTCCGTCGGGATCGGCAGCTCCAAGTTCATCGCCAAGCTGGCCACCGAGCTGGGCAAGCCCGACGGTCTGGTGGTGGTGGCCCCGGGTGCGGAGGTGCCGCTGATCGAACCCCTGGCCGTCAGCGTCATCCCCGGCGTGGGTCCGGTGACGCTGGAGAAGCTGCAGCGGATCGGTGTCCGGACGGTCGCCGACCTGCAGCAGGTGTCGGTCCTGGAACTGAGCCAGGTCCTGGGCAAGGCGCACGCCCAGGGGCTGGCCGACCTCGCGTACGCCCGGGACGACCGCCCGGTGGAGGCCGAACGCGAGACCAAGTCGATCTCGGTCGAGGACACCTTCGAGACCGACCTGGTCGACCGCCCCCGGCTGACCGCGATCTGCGAGCGGGACGCCCGGCAGGTGGTGACCCGGCTGCGGGCGGCGGGTCTGTTCGCCCGGACCGTGACGGTGAAGATCCGGCGCCACGACTTCTCCACCCAGACCAGGTCCACCACGCTGCGTTCGCCGACGGACTCCCCCGACGCCGTGGTCGGCCTGGCGCGGGGACTGCTGGACGGGATCGACCTGACCGGCGGCATCCGGTTGCTCGGCGTGGGGGTGGCCGGTCTCACCGATGCGCTGCAGGACCAGCTCTTCGAGCTCGACGGTCCCGGCGTCGCGACCGTCTCCGGCGTCGTGGCGGCCCAGGTCGCTGACGCTGACGGCGTCAGCGGGGACGCTGCCGGGGACGAGGAGGCCGATCCCTCGGTCGCCGATCTGCCGGAGCGCCCGGACCGGCGCTGGGGACCCGGTCTGGACGTCGATCACACCGAGTACGGGCGGGGCTGGATCTGGGGGTCCGGGCTGGGGCGGGTCACCGTCCGCTTCGAGACCTGGCGGACCGGACCCGGCCCGGTGCGCACCTTCGCCGCCGACGACCCGGCGCTGTCCCGGGCCGAGCCGTTGCCCTACCGCGCCGACGAGGCCGCGGAGCCGCCCGCGGCCGCCGCCACCAGCCCGCGGAAGAGCCCGTAGTCGTCGCCGTACTCCGGGTGCCACTGGACGGCCAGCCAGAACGGTCGATCGGGGTCCTCGATCGCCTCGATCGTGCCGTCGGCGGCCCGGGCCGAGACCTCGAACCCGGGATGGAGCGCCACCGACTGGTGGTGGGCGCAGTTCACCTGCGTCTCCTCCCCGATCAGCCGTCGCACCAGGGAGGCCGCCTCGGTGCGGATCGGGGTCCAGCCGAAAGCACCCGGCGCCGGAGCGTGCTCGGAGTGACCGACGACGTCGGGCAGGTGCTGCTCGAGGGTGCCGCCGCCGCGGACGGCCATCAGCTGGAGCCCGCGGCAGATGCCCAGCACCGGCCGGCCGGCCGCCTCGGCCGCGTCGAGCAGGGACCATTCCCAGGCGTCGCGGTCGTGACGTGGAGACTGGGTGCGCGGATGCGGCGCCGCCCCGTAGCGGGCCGGGTCGACGTCCGCACCGCCGGTCAGGATCAGGGCGTCCAGCCGGGCCATCACCTCGACCGCACCCAGGTTCTGGGGAGGCAGCAGCACGGCCACCCCGCCGGCCGCCTCGACCGACCGGGCGTAGGTGGCGTGCAGCACGTCGGCCGAGCTGTTCCAGGCACCGAACCGGGTCTGCTCCCGGTAGGTGGTGATGCCGATCAGCGGTCGCGCCGGGTGGGCGGGATTCCCTGTCATGGCGGCATTCTCGACCATCGAGGCCGGTGGAACCGTGCTCATCGCTGCTGGTCCGCGATCGTGCCGGGCTCCAGCCGCGAGCCCCCTGGCACCTGCGCGCCCGGGGCGATCCTGCAGTCGGCTCCCACCAGGGCGAGCCGCTCCGGGTCCAGGGCCCCCTCGGGGTTGACGGTGCCGACCTCGGCCCCGGTGCCGATCTCGGTGCCCCGGTCCACGATCGACCAGTCCACTGTCGCTCCGCTGTGGACGGTCACGTCGGCGAAGACGACGCTGTCGCGGACCTGGGCCCCCGCGTCGACGACCACCCCGGGGCCGAGCACGCTGTCGCGAACCGTCCCGGAGACCTCGCAGCCGTCGGCGATCATGCTGTCGACGACGATGCAGCCCCGGTGCAGCCGCGCCGGTGCGCGCCTCTCCACGGTGGTGGTGATCGGCCAGTCCGGGGAGAACAGACCGACCTCGCCGGCCAACAGCTCCCGGTGTGCCGCCAGGTACGCCTCGGGTCGACCGAGGTCGCGCCAGTAGCCGGGCATCGGGTAGCCGTACGTCCGGCCGCGCTCGATCATGGCGGGCAGCAGGTGCTCGCCGAAGTCGCCCAGGGCGCTACCGTCCTCCGGCTCGTTGTCGGCGCCGCTGTGCGCGCTGACGGACATCGCGCGGTGCAGCTGCTCGAGCACCTCGACCAGGGCCGCGGGGTGGTAGACGAAGACCTCGGTGGCCACCGTCGTGGCCGCCGGTTCCTCGGGCTTGTAGTCGACCCGACGGACGCTGCCGTCGTCCTCGATGATCATGACCGCGTGGTGGGTGGCGTCGGCCTGCGACACCTCGGTGGTCACCACCGTGCACTCCGCGCCCCGCGCCAGGTGCTCGGCGACGACCTCGGCGTAGTCCAACCGGTAGACGTGGTCGGCGCTGAGCACCAGCACCGCATCGGCGCCGAAGCGACGGATCGCGTCGCGGTTGCTCAACAGCTCCTCGGCGTTGCCGCTGACGAACCCATCCTCCGACGGCGGCCCGGCCTGCTGCGGCATGATCACCCGGAAGCCGCCGTGGTGGCGGTCCAGGTCCCACGGCTTGCCGTTGGCCATCGCGTCGCTGAGCCGTTGCCCCAGGTACTGGACCGAGACCCACACGTCGCTGATCCCCGAGTTCCGCAGGTTCGACAACGGCACGTCGATCAACCGGAACCCTCCCGCGTACGGCAGGGCCGGTTTGGGTGTCTCCCGGGTCAGCACGTCCATCCGGCTGCCGGCTCCACCCGCCTGCAGCAGGGCGAGGACGCGCGGGGCATGCGCGGGGCGGTGCTCGGGTCGGTGTCTCACTCGTCTCCTCGGTCACTGGGCACGGGACCACGCGCAGCGGCGCGGGCCCCCAGTCTGCCCAACGACCCCGCCCGCGGGCTCCTCACCTACCGTGGCGATCATGTCGGCCTGGGTGGGTGTGCTGGAGTTCGATCTGCTGCTGGGAGAGGTGTTCTCGCTGAAGCAGAAGCGATCGGTGATCCGACCGTTGATCGCCGAGCTCAAGCGCGCGTACGCCGTGAGCGTGGCCGAGGTCGACCACCAGGACCTGCACCGGCGCGCCGCGGTTGCGGTGGCCGTCGTCGCCGGCGACCCGGCCCACGTGACCGACGTCCTCGACACGATCGAGCGTCAGGTGAGCGGGCATCCCGAGTTCACCCTGGTCAGTGCCCACCGCCGGTTGCGCGGTCCGGAGGACTGATCCGGGGCCCGTCCGAGGACCCGTCCACGGCCCCTCCGGGGACTCGTCCGGTGCGGCCGGTCCGGGGAACCGATCCGTCGGAGCGGCCCCGCGCGTCGTACAGGGGTGCCGGGGACCCGTGCCCAGTAGCATGAGCGCAGGATCGACCCCCACCGGGGTCGCCAGCCGAAGGTCCCCGACAGCGAAGGCCAGCCGGACGTCGCGATGAAGATCTCCCTGTGCACGACCTGCATGGGCCGCGCGCACCACCTGAAGCAGACGCTCCCGCGCAACCTGGCCGACAGCGTCGACTGGGCCCGCCCCGACGCGGTGGAGTTCGTGGTCCTGGACTACAGCAGTCCCGACGACCTGGCCGAGTGGATCACGACCGACCCGGAGCTCCGGCCCTACCTCGAGGCCGGCATCTTGAAGTTCGCCCGGTCCGAGGGACACACCAGCTTCCGGCACAGCCACGCCAAGAACATGGCGCACGCCCTGGCCACCGGGGACTTCGTCTGCAACGTGGACGCCGACAACTTCCTCGGGTTCGGCTTCGTGCACTACCTGCGGGCGGTGTTCAGCCGTCGACCGAACGCCATCGTGGCCACAAACCGCCTGGACTCCCGGCTCAACCTCGGGGTGCACAAGGGCTCGATGGGTCGGATCGCCATGTCCAGGGCGAACTTCGCGCTGCTGGGCGGCTACGACGAGAGCGCCCGCTTCAAGGGATGGTCCGGGGAGGACTCCGACCTGCTCATCCGCGCGGTGCGGATGTTCATGCGGATCGTGTTCATCCGCGAGCGTCGCTTCCTGCGGGTGGTGCAGCACTCCGACCTGGACCGGGTGGTGCTGACCGAGTGCGAGGACGCGGCGGCCGACATCGCCAAGATCGAGTCCCTCGACGGCACGGCGATGCGCCCGATCCTGAAGTACGTGGTCGGTCGTGCCGTCGCTCCGCGGATCGCCAACCGAGGCACCCCGACCGGGGCCGGCACCGTCGAGTGGCACGGTCGGCGCCGGAGCGCCTGACCGAGCACACGAACCGCCGCGAGACCGGGCCGGTCAGCCGGTCGCGATCGAGGCCAGCACCCGCCGGACGGCGTCGGCGATCGCCTGCGGCTGGTCCAGCATGACGAGGTGCCGCGAGTCGGCGAGCACCGTCTGGTGTCCCCCGAGCAGATCCGCCAGCCGACGCTGGGCGTCGGCCGACCGCGGGCCCCCGCTCCGGCACGCCGTCAGCACCTCGACCGGGAGGCCGGTCGGCCAGGGACTGGTCACCCGGACCCTGGTCAGGTCGATGGCCTGTCGCCGGTAGGCCGCGGACTCCGCGATCACGCTGGCCACCGCGTCCGCCCGCGAGTAGGTGTCGAGGGACCGCGGATCCATCCGGTCCAGCAGTCGCCGCCGGCTCTGGGCGGTGACGGTGATCCGGTCCACGATCGGGCCCAGCGCCGCCAGCGGCGGAGCCTGCGCGGCCCGCTCCGCACCCCGGGCGAGCGCCAACCACGCGCCCTCGCCCACGGGTCGCCGGGGCGTCGTCTCCACGCTCCCGTCCACCAGGACGAGTCCGGCCACCAGGTCGGGTCGCCGACGGATCGTGGCCTCGGCGTGGAACGACGCCATCGAGTGGGCCACGAACACGCCGCCGGGGTGCTGCTCGGCCAGCTCGGTCAGGGTGGCCGTCTCCTCGGCCAGGGTGGGCAGGCGGTTCGGCCAGGGCGTACCGCCCAGACCGGGCCGGTCCAGGCGGACCAGCTCCCGCTCGGGCAGCAGTCGGACCACCGGGTCCCAGGCGTACGACGGCATCCCGCATCCGCTGATCAGGATCACCGGCGGACCGGCCCCCGGCTCCACGATCACGTTGACCGTCCGTCGTCCCAGCTCCTGGTGCCGTCCGGCCGGCTCGCCGGACCCCGGTCCGGTCCCGGCCCGATCAACCATGTCGGGGCACCAGGGAGAGCCAGGCGGCCGCGGTGCCGTCCAGCGGCGCCGCCGCGGTGCCGTCGGCGGCCGGTGGTGCGAGGCGGTCCAGCACCTCGAGGGTGGCCCGCTGCGCGAGCAGTCCGGGTGGCGCGCCCCAGGACCGGGTGACCGCGGACAGCCCGGGGTCACCGGCTCCCCGCTCGGGCAGCATCCGCAGCACCGCCACGAGGTGCGCGTGCTCGGCCACCGGCGGCGGGGCGAGCAGCCGGCCCGGCAGCCCACCGCCGAGAGCCGCCCCCAGCGCACGCACGTGGGCGAGCAGACGCGACTGCCTGGCCGGGTCATCCGGCAGCAGCGGTCGGACGGCGAGCAGCAGCTCGAGGTCGGCCGGTCGCGGCTCGCCGACCGGTCCACCCCGGCCGCCGTCCACGCGGGCCACGCGGGCCACAGCCAGCGCGAGCAGCGGGTTCAGCCGGTCCGGGTGGTCGCTGCCGCCGACGGCGAGCACCGTCCGCAGGACCGCGAGGCCGAGGCCGGGGGGTGGCGGCCCGGGCTCGGCCAGCAGCCGCGTCTCCAGCTCCAGGGCCGCCCCCAGGAGGTCCTCGTCCCCGGTGCGGCCGTGCTCGCCGAGCAGATAGAGCACCCAGAGCGGCGCCGCGCCAGCTGCCGAGCCCTCGGCGACGTCGTCCTGGAGCCTGGCGGCCAGCCGGTCGAGCGCGTCGGCGGCCTGCTCGGCGTCGGCCAGCCCGCCGGCGCCCAGCGCGGCCTGCAGGACGAGGGCGGTGGGGACGTCGTCCAGGGCGACCACGCCCGCCGGGGTGCGGCGCCCGGACAGGATCTGCGCCGCCCAGACGGCGAGCTGGTCGGCGAGCGGACGCACCCAGGTGAGGTCGAGCCGGACGTCGCCGTCGGCGGAGCGCAGCTCGATCCGGTGCCGGCCGGGCTCGTCGGCGACGACCTCACGGCCCGACCGATCGGGTTCCTCGACCAGGTCGACCTCCACCCCTTGGGGGACCACCAGGGCGGCATCGGGGTCCTCGGGCAGCAGCACGCCCTCCCCCGCCTCGTACGCGGTCCGCTCGACCAGCACGTCCCGGCCCGGACCGACCAGCACCGACCGGGGGGTGGCGTAAAGGTCCCAGCGCAGCTGGGCGACCCAGCGGCGGCCCGGAGCCAGCCGGAGCGGACCCAGCTCGAGGCCGTCGACCGTGACCCGGTCCACGGACCCGGCCGTCAGCCTGGCCGCCAGCACCGGGCCCTGACCGTCCTCGGCCTGCACGGCCCAGCAGAGGCGGGAACCGGCGGCGTGGGCGCTCACCCGGTGTCCCGGCGCCGGCCGCACGGTCAGCGGCAGCCTCTCCAGGTGGGCGTCGGTGGCGCCGGTGTTCACGATCAGCAGCCTGGTCGTCCACCCCGTGCTGAAGCCGTGCCGGAGGGTGAGCTCCAGACCGGCCAGCCGGCGTCGCACAGTGACCTCGTCGGCGTCGACTTCGATCGCCGGCTCGCCCCAGCCGTGGTCCGCCCGCTCGGAGACCAGGCCGTCACCGGTGTCGGCCTGGACTCGGTCCTGGTCGGTGACGAGGCCGGGGGCGAGATCCACCTCGGTGAGATAGCGGTGCTCCGGAGCACGCCGTGGCGCGACGGCCGTGAGGCGACCGCGCTCATCTGCCTCGATGACCAGTCGGCCGGCGTCGATCCTCATCCGCGCGGCGGTCGGATCGCTGGGTGACAGGCCATAGGCTCTTCACTATGACAGGTGCTCCTGCTCGGGGTGGCGACACCCGCGAGCTCTGGCCCCGCGACTTCGGTCGCGACGGAGTCTCCGGGCTCCTCACCCTGGACCGTGCGCTCCGGGCGCGCGACGTCTCCCATCCCGACGACGACGACGAGCGGATTGCTCTCGGCGTGCTGGAGAAGCTGCTGGCCCGGGTCGACGGGCGCCGCTGACCGACAGCTGGGATCGACGAGGCCCGTCCGGCGGCACCCGGTCAGCGACCGCCCTCGTACTGCGAGAGCAGGTCGATCCGACGCTGGTGACGGGGGTCTCCGCTGAACGGCGTCTCCAGGAAGCGCTCGACGAAGCCGGTCGCCTCCGCCGCGGTGTGCATCCGGGCCCCGATGGAGATCACGTTGGCGTCGTTGTGCTGGCGGCCCAGCGTGGCGGTCTCCTCGCTCCAGGCCAGCGCGCAGCGGACGCCGTCGACCTTGTTGGCGGCGATCGCCTCGCCGTTGCCCGACCCGCCGATCACGATGCCGAGCGACCCGGTCTCGGCCACCACGGCCTCGGCGGCGGGCAGGCAGTAGACCGGGTAGTCGTCCTGGGCGTCGTAGGCGGCGGCCCCGTGGTCGACGACGTCATGGCCCTTCGCGGTCAGCTCGGCGACCAGGTGCTGCTTGAGCTCGAAGCCGGCGTGGTCGCTGCCGATGTGTACACGCATGGGAGCAGTGTCGCAGCCCACCTACTGTGGTGAGGTGTCAGGTCACGACGATGCCGCCGGCGACCGGCCGGCCGCCCGACCGCTCTCCCGACGCGGACTGCTGGGCCTCGGCGTCGGGCTCGCCGCCGCCGGCACCGGTCTGGCGGGCTGCGCGGCCGACGACGCGACCGGTCCCGATCTGCCGGGGCTGCGACGCGCCCAGCCGACGTGCGTACGGCGGTCGTCCCTCCCCCGCTACGACCGGCTGGCCGACCTGCCGCTGGTCTACGAGGTGAACCGGCGGCGTTCCGAGTTCTCCGTCGACGGGGGCTTCGCCGGCCAGCTCGAGGCCTGGCTGACCGACCTGCGGGAGCTGACCGGCTGGCCGCTGCGGCAGCTGTGGACGTACGGCACCTGGACCGACGGCGGGACGGCCTGCTCGTCGTGGCACGACGCGGGCCGGGCCTTCGACCTGGCCCGGCTGCGGCTCGAGGACGGGACCGACGTGTCCTGTCGCTACGACCTGTGGCGCGACGCGTCGGGTCGCGGGCTGACCTGGGCCCGCCGCACCTACTGGGCGGTGGCGGCCTCGGCGCACCAGCACTTCGCGTACGTGCTGACGTACCTCTACGACGCGCAGCACCACAACCACATCCACCTGGACAACGGGCGCTCGGGTGCTGGGCGGTCGACGTTCAGCAGCCGGTCGCCCGCTCAGGTGCAGGCGGTGCAGGGCGTGCTCACCCACCTGTGGGACCGGCCCGTCGAGGTCACCGGTCGCTGGGACGCCCCCACCCGGGAGGCGACCCGGACGGTGCTGAGCGGGCTGGAGGTCGGTGACGACCTCACCGACCAGGCGACCTGGGCGGGCTTCCTGACCGCGAGCACGCGGCGCGGCGCCGACCGGGACTGACCCGGCGCGGCGGGAGCGCCCGGGGGTCTCAGTCGAAGACGGGGCGGGACGTCCGGGTCCGCTTGAGCTCGTAGAAGCCCTCGTAACCGGCCAGCGTGAGCACCGAGTCGAACAGCCGACCGGCGGCCTCGCCAGTGGGTCGCGGGGTGATCACCGGGCCGAAGAAGGCGACGCCGCCGACGTGGATCACCGGCGTCCCGACGTCCATCCCGACCGGGTCCATGCCGGCGTGGTGGGAGGCCCGCAACGCGCCGTCGTGGGCGTCGGTGTCGCCGCGGTCGGCCAGCCTGACCGGCACCCCGACGTCGGACAGGGCCGCCTCGAGCGTGGCCCGGGTGCGCTCCTGCCCGCCGGGGTGGAAGCGCAGGCCGATGGCGGTGTAGAAGTCGCGCAACCTGTCCGGCCCGTACGCCTCCTCGACGGCGAGCGCGACCCGGACGGGTGCCTTGGCAGCCTCCAGCGACGCGCGGCGCTCCTCGCTCAGGTCCTTGCCCTCGTTGAGCAGCGAGAGGCTCATCACGTGGAAGACGGTGGTCACCGGGCGCACCTTTTCGACCTCGAGCATCCAGCGCGAGGTGAGCCAGGCCCACGGGCAGCCGGGGTCGAACCAGAAGTGGACGATGTCGCCGGTGGGCGGGGCTGCGCTGTCAGAGGTCACATCGACACCCTATGCAGTGGGCACACACGTCCCCCGTCGTCGGCCCTGCCACGGCCCCGGTCACGAGCGACCCCGTTCGTGACAAGATCCCCCTCATGTTTCCCGACAACCTGACCCGGGCCGAGACCAGGGCGAGGGCCGAGCTGGTAGGCACCCACCGCTACCGGATCGAGGTCGATCTCTCCGGTCGCGCCGTCGAGGACCCCGAACGCCTCTTCCGCAGCGACACCACGCTGACGTTCGACGCCCGCGCGGCGGGCGACCTGCACGTCGACCTGATCGCCGACCACGTCGAGGCCGCCAGCCTCGACGGGATCGACCTGGATCCGGCGACCTTCGCCGACTCCCGGTTGCCGCTCACGGTGACGCCGGGCCCGCACACGGTGCGGGTGGTGGCGCACTGCCGCTACAGCCGCACCGGTGAGGGACTGCACCGGTTCGTGGACCCGGCCGACAAGGCCACCTACCTCTACACCCAGTTCGAGCCGGCCGACGCCCGCCGCGTCTTCGCGAACTTCGAGCAGCCCGATCTCAAGGCGGAGTTCACCATCGGGGTGGTCGCGCCGGAGGACTGGACGGTGGTCAGCAACGGCGCGCTGCTGCAGGTCGAGCCGCTGGGGGACGGCAACGCCCGCTTCTCCTTCGCCGAGACGAAGCCGATCTCCACCTACCTGACCGCGCTCGTCGCCGGGGACTACCACCGGACCGACCGCACCCTGCACACGCCGAGCGGCGAGGTGCCGGCGGCGCTCTACTGCCGTCGTTCGCTCGCCGAGCACCTGGACGCGGACCGGATCTGGGACGTCACCGAGGCCGGTTTCGGGGTCTTCGAGCGGCACTTCGCGCAGCCGTACCCGTTCGGCAAGTACGACCAGGTGTTCGTGCCCGAGTACAACGGCGGTGCGATGGAGAACGTCGGCTGCGTCACCCTGCGCGACGAGTACGTGTTCCGCAGCCGGGCCACGCCCGCCTCGTACCAGGTCCGCGACGACACGATCCTGCACGAGCTGTCGCACATGTGGTTCGGTGACCTCGTCACCATGCGCTGGTGGGACGACCTGTGGCTCAAGGAGTCGTTCGCGACCTGGGCCTCCAACTTCGCGCTGAGCCAGATCGTCGAGGACCCCGACGCCGCCTGGGCGTCGTTCACCAACGGCTTCAAGACCTGGGCCTACCGCCAGGACCAGCTGCCCTCGACCCACCCGATCGCGGCCGACATGGTCGACCTGGAGGCCGTCGAGCAGAACTTCGACGGCATCACCTACGCCAAGGGCGCCTCAGTGCTGGTGCAGCTGGTGGCCTACGTCGGCCAGGAGGACTTCCTGGCCGGCTGCCGGCAGTACTTCCAACGGCACGCGTACGGCAACACCGCGCTGACCGACCTGCTGTCGGCTCTGCACAGCGCCTCCGGACGGGATCTGTCGGACTGGTCGGCGCAGTGGCTGGAGACGACCGGGGTGAACACCCTGCAGCCGGAGATCACCGTGGACGACGAGGGCACGATCACCTCCTTCGCCGTCCTGCAGAGTGCGGCGCCCGAGCACCCGACCCTCCGCCAGCACCGGATCGCCCTCGGCCTCTACGGCACCGACCCCGACGACGGAGCCGACTCCGACGGTCGCCTCCGGCGGGTCGCTCGGGTCGAGATCGACGTCGCCGGTGAGCGGACCGAGGTGACCGAGCTGGTCGGGCTGCACAGGCCGCCGCTCCTGCTGGTCAACGACGACGACCTGTCCTACGCCAAGGTCCGGCTCGATCCGGTGTCGCTGGCGACCGTGGTGGCCCGGCTGGCGGACGTCGACAGCGCTCTGGCGCGGGCGGTCTGCTGGGCGGCGGCCTGGGACATGTGCCGGGACGGCGAGATGGCTGCGGCGCAGTACGTGGAGCTGGTGCTGTCGGCGGTCGCTGTGGAGTCGGACCCGGTGGCGGTCCGGACGGTGCTCGGCCAGGCGGCCAGCGCCGCCCGTCACTACACCCCGCTGGAGCAGCGGGCCGAGGTGCTGGTGCGCTGGCAGGACGGGGTGACGGACCTGATGGACGCCGCCGATCCCGGCTCGGACCTGCAGCTGGCCCTGGTCAAGGCGTTCCCCAACGCCGCCGAGGACGCCCGCGGCGCCGACCGGCTGGCCGGTTGGCTGGCCGGGGACGGCGTGCCCGGTGGGGTCGAGATCGACCCTGAGCTGCGCTGGTCGGCAGTGGTCAACCTGGCCCGACTGGGTCGCTTGGACGAGGCGGCCATCGACACCGAGGCCGACCGCGACAACACGGTGACCGGGGCCGAGCAGGCGGCCGCGGCCAAGGCCGCCCGCCCCACGGCCGAGGCCAAGGCCGAGGCCTGGCGGCTCGCGGCGGAGGCCGACGACGTACCCAACGGTACCCAGCGCGCCGTCACCCTCGCCTTCTGGCAGCGTGGTCAGGACGAGGTGCTGGCGCCGTACGTGGAGAAGTACCTCGCGGCGGCCGGGGAGATCTCGCGCGGTGAGGGCGGCTGGTCGACCCGGGGCTTCGCGCTCCGGGAGAACCTGCTCCGCTTCGGCTTCCCCGTGCCCGAACAGCTCGGGCCGTTCATCGAGCGGCTGGACGCCTGGCTGACCGACCGGACCCTGGTCGACTCCGTCCGCCGCCCGGTCGTGGAAGGACGCGACAACGCAGCGAGATCATTGAGGTGTCAGCAGGCGGGCTGACCGCCGCGAGCGGCCGTCTGCGACGACGAGCGCCAGCGAGGAGGAGCTCGTCGCGAGCGGCCGCGCAGCGGAGGGCCCGATCCTGTCTGGACCGACGAGCGAGCAGACATGCTTTTCCGTCTGCGATCGAGGAAGGAAGACAGGATCTCTCGGCCCGCAGCGGAGCAGCGAGTGATGACTACACGGCGTGCAGGGTCACGGGGTGGTGGGCCGCCTCGCCCAGCTGCCCGATGCCGCGGACCAGTCCACCGACCAGGTCCCCGGCCAGGAACGACGACGTCATCGTGGCCACCGCGAGGCGGCAGGCGGTGTCGTCCAGGAACTGCCGGGTCGCCCGCCCGGTGACGATCTCCAGGGCGCGCGCATCGGGGTCGCAGAGCACCAGGACCGACCGCTCGGGTCGACGAAGGTGGCTGTGCAGCGCGTGCGCGTGCTCCCTCGCCGCGACGGCGGCAGGGCCCAGGTAGGCCTCGAAGTCGAGGTCGCTGATCCGGCTGGCCGTGTCGAGGGCGGCGTCGATCCTCCGGCGGTCACCGAAGGACAGGCCGTCACCAGCGAGCACTGGCCCCGCCGGTCCCGGTGTCGGCGCCCGGCTTGGCCTCGAGACCGGCCGGCACCTCGTGGGAGATCCCGCCCTCCACCTCGCCGCTGGCGTGCTCGACGCCCGCGACGGAGACGAACGCCGTGTTCGGGTTGACCGCGGGACCGTAGCGCTTGAGCTCCCGGGTGGAGCCCAGGTAGGAGGCGCCGGCGATGACCAGGCCGATCACCAGCGGGGCCCCGATCAGCAGCAGCAGGAAGTGCAGCGCCGACGGGTTGGGCGCCGCGGGCCACCCCTGCAGCGTTTCCAGGGGCACTAGCATGCTCTGCAGTCCACTCACCCCCCATACGGTAGCGGCATCGATCCGCGCGCACACCCACCACCGCGCCGACCACCCAGAGGAGCCTGCGTGTCCGAGACCTCGCCCGAGCGAGCGACCCCCACGCCAGAGCCCCCCACCCAGGAGCGGTCCGCGTCCGACGGCGGTGAGACCCGGGTCGTGATGGACGCCGACCAGATCTCCCGGGCCTGTGCGCGGATGGCCCACCAGATCCTGGAGGCCAACCGGGGTGCCGAGGACCTGCTGCTGCTCGGCATCCCCACCCGGGGCGTCGACCTGGCGCACCGGCTCGCCGTCGCGATGGCCGAGGTCGAGGGCACCGAGATCCCGACCGGCGCGCTCGACATCACCATGTACCGCGACGACCTGCGCCGCCAGCCCACCCGGGCGGTCGGGCGCACCCACCTGCCCCGCGGCATCGACGACGCCGTCGTCGTGCTGGTCGACGACGTGCTCTACTCCGGCCGGACGGTCCGTGCCGCGCTGGACGCCCTGGGTGACATCGGTCGCCCCCGCGCGGTCCGACTCGCGGTGCTGATCGACCGCGGCCACCGGCAGCTGCCGGTCCGCGCCGACCACGTCGGGAAGAACCTGCCCACGGCGGCTTCCGAGCGGGTCCGGGTCCGGTTGGAGGAGGTCGACGGGGTCACCGACGTGACCATCTCCCGGCCCCCCGGGAGCCCGTCGGGCCCCGTGTCGGGACCGGTCGGCGACGAGCAAGGAGACGAGGCCTGATGCGGCACCTGCTGTCCGCCGGCGACCTGAGCCTGACCGAGACCACCGAGATCCTGGACCTGGCCGAGGAGATGTCGGCCGTGCAGGACCGGCCGCTGAAGAAGCTGCCGGCGCTGCGCGGCCGGACGGTGGTCAACCTGTTCTTCGAGGACTCCACCCGGACCCGGTCCTCGTTCGAGCTGGCCGGCAAGTGGCTGTCCGCCGACGTGATCAACGTCTCGGCCAAGGGCTCCTCGGTGTCCAAGGGCGAGTCGCTGCGGGACACCGTGATGACGGTGGCCGCGATGGGCGTGGACGCGCTGGTCATCCGGCACGGGGCCTCCGGGGCGCCCTGGCAGGTGACCCAGTGGGTCGACGCGCACATCCTCAACGCCGGGGACGGCACCCACGAGCACCCGACCCAGGCGCTGCTGGACGCGTTCACCCTGCGCCGCCACTTCCGCGCCCACGACGGCGGCGACCTGAGCGGGCGCACGGTCGCCATCGTCGGCGACGTCACCCACTCCCGGGTCGCGCGCAGCAACGTGCTGCTGCTGCGTACCCTCGGCGCCGAGGTGGTGCTGGTGGCCCCGCCGACCCTGATGCCCGCGGGGGTGGCCTCCTGGCCGGTCGCGATCAGCCACGACCTGGACGACGTGCTGCCGGGCGTGGACGCCGTGATGATGCTGCGGGTCCAGCGCGAGCGGATGAGCGGTGGCTACTTCCCCACTCCGCGCGAGTACACGATCGGGTACGGACTCACCCGGTCCCGCCTCGCGACGTTGCGGCCGGGCACCCCGATCTGTCACCCCGGACCGATGAACCGGGGTCTCGAGATCTCTGCGGAGGCCGCGGACGCGGCGTCCTCGCTGGTGCTCCAGCAGGTGGCCGCCGGGGTCGCGGTGCGGATGGCCGTGCTGTATCAGCTGCTGGGCGGGGCCGACGAGCTGCCCCTCACCCGCGTACGGGAGGGGGTCGCATGAGCGAGCTGGTGATCACCGGAGCCGATCTGGCCGGGGCGGGGGCGGGCGATCTCTACGTCCGGGACGGCCTGTTCGCCGACCCGACCGAGGCCGGGGCCGACGTCGAGCGGGTGGACGCGCACGGTCTGGTCGCGCTGCCGGGCCTGGTCGACCTGCACACCCACCTGCGGGAGCCCGGCCGGGAGGACGCCGAGACGGTGGCGACCGGCACCCGGGCGGCCGCCCGGGGCGGCTTCACCGCGGTGCTCGCCATGGCGAACACGAACCCGGTGACCGACACCGCGGAGGCGGCCGAGCACCTGCTGGCCCTCGGCCGGCGCGACGGGGCGGCCCAGGTCGTCCCGGTCGGGGCGGTGAGCAAGGGCCTGGCCGGGTCCGAGCTCGCCGAGCTGGGGCTGATGGCGCGCTCCGCCGGAGTCCGGGTGTTCTCCGACGACGGTCACTGCGTCGCCGACGCCCGGCTGATGCGGCGCGCCCTGGAGTACGTCCGGGCGTTCGACGGTGTCATCGCCCAGCACGCCCAGGACCCGCGGCTGGCCGGCACCGACGCCTGCTGCCACGAGGGCGAGCTGTCCGGCCGGCTCGGGCTGCCCGGCTGGCCCCCTGCTGCGGAGGCGACGATCGTGGCGCGCGACGCCGAGCTCGCGGCGCTGACCGGCTCGCGGGTGCACGTCTGCCACGTCTCCAGTGCCGAGACCGTGGACGTGCTGCGCTGGGCTCAGAAGCGGGGCATCGACATCACCGCCGAGGTCACCCCGCACCACCTGATGCTGACCACCGACCTGCTCAGCTCCTACGACCCGACGTACAAGGTGAACCCGCCGCTGCGCCCCGACGAGCACGTGGCGGCCCTGCGGGAGGCGCTGGCCGATGGGACGATCGCCGCCGTGGGCACCGACCACGCACCGCACGCCCGGCACGACAAGGAGCACGCCTTCGCCGACGCCTCCCCCGGCATGCTCGGGCTGGAGACCGCCCTGGCGGTGGTGATCGAGACCATGGTCACGACGGGTCGGCTGGACTGGGCCGGCGTGGCGGAGCGGATGTCGTACGCGCCGGCCCGGATCGCCCGGCTGTCCGGGCAGGGACGACCGCTGGCTGTCGGCGAGCCGGCGAACCTGGTGCTGGTCGACCCCGCGGCCCGCAGCGTGGTGGACCGCGCGGCCTCGGCCTCGCTGTCCCGCAACAACCCCTGGCACGGCCGGGAGCTGCCCGATCCGGTGGTGCTGACGGTGTGGGCGGGCCGGGTGACCCACCGACGCGGAGGAGGGTAACCGGTGCCGGAGTGGTTGCTGGCGATCCTGGGCAACGCGATCGTCCTCAGAGCCGCCCGGATCGCGTTCCTGCTGGTGGTGGGACTGCTGGCCCGGCTGATCATCCACAAGGTGATCGACCGGACCGTGGAGCAGTCGATCCGCCGACCGGTCCGGCTGCGGGCGGCCGTGGTGCTGGAGAGCGCCTCGGGACTGCCCGCCCAGCGCCGGACCCAGCGGCTGCGGGCTCTCGGTTCGCTGGGCAAGAGCATCACCACTGTGGTGCTGCTGATCGTCACCCTGGTGGCCGTGCTGTCCGAGCTCGGCTTCAACGTCACCACCATCGTGGCCGGCACCTCGGTGGTGGCCGCCGCGATCGCCTTCGGCACCCAGAGCATCGTCAAGGACCTGCTGTCCGGGGTGTTCCTGCTGGTCGAGGACCAGCTCGGGGTCGGCGACTACGTCGACATGCAGCTGGCGTCGGGCACGGTCGAGGAGATCGGCTTGCGGGTGACCTCGCTGCGGTCCGACGACGGCACCCACTGGTACGTCCGCAATGGCGAGGTGCTGCGGCTGGGCAACTTCAGCAAGGGCGGTCCCGAGCGACCGGCTCCGGCCTCGCAGAACGTGGCGGTGCGGATGCTCGAGCCCGAGCCGCCGGCCGAGGAGCCGTCGGAGCCCGACAGCCAGGAGCCGGAGACCGAGCGCCCCGCTGCCGGCCGCTGACGCTCCACCCAACCGGGCAAAACCGCTGACGCCCCCTTTCGCACCGTGACGCCCCCTCTGCCGAGGGGGCGTCGACAGGTGAAAGGGGGCGTCAGCAGGATCAGGCGGAGGTCACTCCACCAGGGTGGCGTCCAGGGTGATCGTGGTGCCGGTGAGCGCCTGCGACACCGGGCAGTTCTTCTTGGCGTCCTCGGCGGCCTCGGCGAACTGCTCAGCGGTCAAGCCGGGCACCACGGCCTTGACCGTCAGCTTGATGCCGGTGATGCCCTGGCCCGGCTGGAAGGTCACGTCGGCGGAGGTGTCCACGGTGGTGGGCGGGGTGCCGGCGCCGGCCAGGCCGTGCGAGAGCGCCATCGAGTAGCAGGTCGAGTGCGCGGCCGCGATGAGCTCCTCCGGGCTGGTCTTGCCGTTGGCGGCCTCCGCGCGGGACGGCCAGCTGACGTCGAAGGTCGCCAGACCCGACGAGGCGAGCTCGACGGTGCCGGCGCCCTCCATCAGCGAGCCCTCCCAGTGGGCGTTGGCGGTGCGGACAGTGGCCATGTGCGTTGCTCCTCGAGGTGTGACGATGTCGGACCCGACCATCCTGCCAGCGGTCAGGAACCGGTCGCCGCTCCGGGGTCGGCGTCGGGTGCGAGAGAATGGCAGCACCATGTCGACCTCAGCCGTGCCCACCTTCTACGACGCCGTCGGCGGCTACCCGACCTTCGAGAAGCTCGTCCACCGGTTCTACGCCGGGGTGGCCGAGGACCCGCCGCTGCGGGCCCTCTACCCCGAGGAGGACCTCGGTCCGGCCGAGGAGCGCTTCCGGCTGTTCCTGGTCCAGTACTGGGGCGGACCGACCACCTACGGCGAGCAGCGCGGCCACCCACGGCTGCGGATGCGGCACGCGCCGTTCGCGGTCACCCCGGCCCAGCGGGACCGCTGGCTCCACCACATGCGCGACGCCGTGGACTCGCTGGACCACCTGACCCCCGAGCAGAGCGCGGAGCTGTGGTCCTACATGGAGCGGTCCGCCCACTTCATGGTGAACACCCTGGACGAGGACGATCCCCGGCCGAAGCCGGGACTGCAGATCGGCTGACCCGTCGTCCGTGGGCGGACCTGGGTGCGACATCACCCGCCACCGGGTCGTGCGGCCCCTGAGCTCCTCGGCTACTCCGGGATGAGTGACACCTTCACCGACTCCTTGCCGCTGCCGACCAGGTCCAGACCGCGCTGGAAGTCGGCCAGCGGCAGCTGGTGGGTGCAGATGTCGTCCAGCGGAAGCACTCCGGACTCCAGCATCCGGACCGCCGCCGGCCAGGTGTGCGGGCCGAGGTGCGCCCCGAGCACGTCGAGCTCCTTGTCGTCGCTGATGATCGTCCAGTCGACCGACACGTCGCTGCCGAACACGCTGTACTCGACGAAGGTCCCCTGCTTGCGCAGCACGTTGAGCCCCTGCCCGACCGCCGACGGGTGCCCGGTCCCCTCCAGGTAGACGTCGGCCCCGTAGCCTCCGGTGAGGTCCATGATCGCCGCCACCACGTCGGTCTCGGCGATGTTGATCGCCTCGTCCGCCCCGCAGCGCAGGGCCAGCGCGAGCTTGTCCGGGGCCATGTCGAGGGCGACGACCTTCCGGGGGAACCGGGCCCGGGCCCCCGCGATCATGCCCAGTCCGATGGGTCCGCAGCCGGCCACCACGACCACGTCGTCGAACGTCGGGTCGGCCCGCTCGACGGCGTGCAACGCGCAGGACAGCGGTTCGACGAAGGCGGCCTGGGCGGGCGGCAGGTCCGCGCTGATCTTGTGCACCAACGCTCCCGCCGGGAAGATCATGTAGCTCGCCATCGCTCCCGGCGTACGACGCTTGAAGCCGTAGATCGCGTGCGGCGCACACATGTGGTACTGCCCGCGGAGGCAGTAGCGACACTCCCAGCAGGGCACGATCTGCTCGCTGGTCACCCGGTCGCCGACGCTCACGCCCCAGCGCTCGGCCGCGGTCTCGTCGAGCGCGACGACGCGGCCGACGAACTCGTGCCCGGGCGTCACCGGGGTCTCGACGTACGCAGCCCGCTGGGCGTCACCCCAGAACTTGGTCGCCCCGTGGTAGCACTTCAGGTCGCTGGCGCAGATGCCGACGGCTTCGACCCGGACGAGGGCCTCACCCGGACCGGGCACCGGCACCGGCACCTCGGTCAGCCGGTAGTCCTCCGGGCCGTGGCAGACCACGGCCTGCATGCTGTCGGGGATCTCGCTCATGGGATGCCTTCCGGACGGTGGACGTCAGCGTGCGAAACGCCTCGACCCTAGCGGTCGGGGCCTGGGCCGACGCGTCGCCGCCCGCCGAACCGGGCTCCGTCACCGTGGAGCGAGCCGGCTCAGGGCCGCTCTCTGGTCGTCGGTGAGCGGCTGCTGCCCGACCAGGATGGTGCGGGCCTGGGCGTACACCGCGCCGGTGGCGGGGTCGTCGATCGAGGCGGCCAGCCGGATGGAGCGGTTGCCGATGGCGGTCACCACCGTGTTGACCCGGTAGGGCGCGACCCGGAAGTCGAGGGGTCGCCGGTAGTCCAGGTCCTGCCGCACCACCACCCAGACGTCGTCGGCCGACGGCGAGTCCCGCTCCAGCCAGCGCAGCGCCTGCGCCATCAGGGCGACCCTGGCCTCCTGGATGTAGTCGTAGTACTTCACGTTGTTGGCGTGACCGTAGGAGTCGAGGTCGGACCAGCGGATCTGCAACGGGTAGTCGTGGCCGCCGGCGGACCACGCCTGCTTGGGCAGGTCCGGCAGCGGCTGGTGGGAGTCCTCCCGGCCGGCGGCGAAGATCGTCCGCTCGGCCGTCGTCAGCCGCCGCAGTCCCCCGCCGGCCAGATCGTAGGGCGCGCCGGTGGTGCGGGCGCGGATCGCCACCTCGTCGCCGTCGCGCACCTCGTAGCCAATCTGGAAGCGACTGCCACCGACGCTGTCGACCCAGAGGTCGATGGCCAGGCCCCGGTCGTGGAAGCGGACCGGGCGCAGGTACTCGATCTGGTGCTGCACCACGAGCACCCCCGTGTCGAGCAGCTGGTGCATCGTCGGCGGCCCGGACAGGAGGTAGTCGACCCGGGCCTCCTGGAGGTAGTCGACGAAGGCGGCGTTGTTGACGTGCGCCTGGGCGTCCATGTCGCCCCAGCGCATCGGACAGACGTAACGGTGCACCACGGGAACCATCTCTATCAGTCCCGGCCCGCAGCACGATCGGGCAGAGGTCCGGGGGCCTGTCAGTCCGGTCGAGGGATCAGTAGTGTCCAGGCATGACGACATCCAGAGTTGCTGTGGTCACCGGCGCCGCCCGCGGGATCGGTGCCGCCATCGCCCACCGCCTGGCCGGCCAGGGTGTTGCCGTCGCCGCCGTCGACCTCGACACCGCCGGGTGTGCCCGCACCGCCAACACGATCCTGGAGGTCGGCGGCCGGGCGATCGCCGTGGGCGCCGACGTGGCGGACGAGAACGCCGCCGCCCGGGCGGTCGAGCAGACCGCCGCCGAGCTGGGTCCGGTCACGGTGCTGGTGAACAACGCCGGCATCATCCGCGACAACCTGCTGTTCAAGATGACCTCCGGCGACTGGGACGCGGTGATGAACGTCCATCTGCGCGGCGCCTTCCTGATGACCAGGGCCGCCCAGGCCCACATGATCGAGGCCAAGTGGGGCCGGATCGTCAACCTGTCCTCCACCTCGGCCCTCGGCAACCGCGGTCAGGCCAACTACGCCGCAGCCAAGGCCGGCCTGCAGGGCTTCACCAAGACCCTCGCACTCGAGCTGGGCAAGTTCGGGGTCACGGCCAACGCCATCGCCCCGGGCTTCATCGACACCGAGATGACCCAGGCCACCGCCGACCGGCTCGGGGTCGACTTCGAGGACTGGAAGGCGGCCGCCAGCCGGGAGATCCCGGTCGGCCGGGTCGGCACACCCGACGACGTCGCCGCGGTGGCCGGCTTCCTGTGCAGCGAGGACGCCGGCTACGTCTCCGGCCAGGTCATCTACGTCGCCGGCGGCCCGAAGGCCTGACCACCACCGCTCCCGCTCGGGTTGGGGCTTCTCGCGCTGGCTGCAGCCGGCGCGAGAAGCACGATCCCGAGCGAGGACCTCAGCCCTCGTACAGCGAGTTCAGCGTCGACGCGTACTTGTTCTCGACCGCCTTGCGACGGATCTTCAGGCTCGGGGTCACCTCACCGGACTCCACGCTGAACTCCTGCGGCAGGATCTCGAACTTCTTGATCGTCTCCCAGCGCTCGAGCTTGCGGTTCGCCTGGGCGACGTGACCGTCGATCAGCCCCCGCACCGCCGACGAGTGGGCGAGCGCAGCGAGGTCGCCGGACTCGTGACCGTTCTCCTGGGCCCAGCCCTGGATGGCCTCCGGGTCGAGGGTGATCAGCGCGCTGATGTACTTCCGGCCCTCCCCGTGGACGAGGACCTGGGAGACGTACGGGCTGGCGGCCTTGACCGCCGCCTCGACCTTCTGCGGTGCCACGTACTTGCCGCCGGACGTCTTGATCAGGTCCTTCTTGCGGTCGGTGATCCGCAGGTAACCGTGGTCGTCGAGCTCGCCGATGTCGCCGGTGGAGAACCAGCCGTCGGCACTCAGCACCTCCCGGGTGGCCTCGTCGTTGCCGTGGTAGCCACGCATCACGCCGTCGCCCCGCACCAGGATCTCGCCGTCCGCGGCGATCTGGACCTCGGTGCCGGGCACCGCCGGACCGACGGTGCCGAACCGGGTGGCCCGCGGGTTGTTCACGAACGTCGCCGCACTCGTCTCGGTCAGTCCGTAGCCCTCCAGCACCAGCAGACCGGCGGCGTAGAACCACTCCTGCACCTCACGGCTCAGGGCCGCGGAACCGGAGACGAAGAACTTGATGTTGCCGCCCATCCGCTCCTTGAGCTTGCTGAACACCAGCTTGTCCGCCAGGGCGTACTGCAACCCGAGCAGCCCGGCCGGCTCGTGACCCTCGAGACGTCCGGGAATCGTCTTGTGTCCCACGGTGAACGCCCAGTCGAAGATCTTGCCCTTGACCCCGGACTGCGCCCCGGACATCACCTTGGCCCGCACCTTCTCGAAGATCCGCGGTGCGCCGGCCATGAAGGTCGGCTTGACCACGCCGAGGTTGTCGACGATCTTCTCGATCGTGCCGTCCACCGCGGTGGTGAAGCCGATCTTCAGCTGGATGGCGATCAGCGCCTTGCCGAAGACGTGCGACAGCGGCAGCCACAGGTACTGCACGTCGTCGGGACTGATGATGTCGTACGCCTCGATCGCGGCGCCCTCGTACGTCCAGGCCGACTGCGCCAACCGGACGCCCTTGGGCCTTCCGGTGGTGCCGGAGGTGTAGATCAGCGTGGCGAGGTTGTCGGGTCCCGTCGCCGCGATGGCGTCGTCGACCACCGTGGGGTTCGCGGTCAGGTGCGCCCGACCGAGCTCACGGAACTGCGACCAGGTGACCACCAGCTCGTGATCGGCCTTTCCCGAGAACTGCACGATCTTGACCACCGACAGCTCGTCGAGGTGCTGGACCACCTTGGCGACCTGGAAGTCGTCCTCGGCGAAGACCACCGTCGACTCCGAGTCGCCGAGGATGAAGGAGACGTCCTCGTGCTGGGTCGTCGGGTAGACGGTGGTGGTGGCGCCGCCGGCGCTCATGATGCCCAGGTCGGCGAGGATCCACTCGATCCGGGTGCCGGAGGCGATGGCCACCCGGTCCTCGGTCTTCAGCCCGAGCGACAGCAGCGCGGCGGCGACCTCGTCGGCGGCTGCCTTGGTCTCGGTCCAGGTCAGCGACACCCAGCGCTCGCCGTCCAGGTAGCGGAACGCCTCCCGAGGGCCGGACGCCTCGGCACGCTGGGCCAACATCGCGCCGACGCTCGGGGGGCGGGTGGCGAGCAGCTCTTCCTGCTGCGCGAGGGGCATCATCGTCGAGGTCACCTTCGGGTACGGGGAGGCGGGCCGGCACCGAACGGCGCAGGTCCTCCGCAGCCTAGTCAACCCGACCGGGCGGCGTCGTCGCGTACGACGTATTCTCGCCGTCCTCTCAGCGTGCCCGCGCCCGTCCGCCGGCCAGGTGGACCGCCGGTTCCGGGCCTCAGGCCAGTCGCTGGAGGACGACAGCCATCCCCTGGCCCCCGCCGACGCACATGGTCTCCAGACCGAACTCGACGTCGCGCCGCTGCATGGCGTTGAGCAGGGTGGTCATGATCCGGGCGCCGGTCGAGCCGAACGGGTGCCCTAGGGCGATGGCGCCGCCGTGCACGTTGAGCCGGTCGGCGTCGAGGTGGAGCTCGCGCGCGGACGCGATCACCTGGGCGGCGAACGCCTCGTTGATCTCGACCAGGCCGATGTCGTCCAGGGACAGGCCGCTCTGACGCAGGGCCCGGCGGGTCGCCTCGACCGGTCCCACCCCCATGATCTCCGGACTGAGGCCGGTCGCGGCCGAGGTCACGATCCGGGCCAGCGGAGTGAGCCCGAGCTCGGCGGCCCGGGCCCCACTCATGATCACCACGGCCGCGGCGCCGTCGTTCAGCGGGCAGCAGTTGCCCGCGGTCACCGTGCCGTCCGCCCGGAACACGGGCTTGAGGCCGGACACCGCGGCCAGGGTGGTGCCGGCCCGCGGACCGTCGTCGGTGGACACCACGGTCCCGTCGGCCAGCGTCACCGGGGCGATCTCGTCGTCGAACACCCCGGCCGCGATCGCCTGCTCCGCGAGGTTCTGGGACCGTACGCCGAAGGCGTCCTGGTCGGCACGGCTGACGCCGTACGCGGTGGCCACGTTCTCGGCCGTCTGGCCCATCGCGATGTAGATGTCGGGCAGCTCGCCGTCCAGCCGGGGATCGTGCCAGCGCTCGTTGGTCTCGGCGGTGCGGGCGGTCCGAGCCGCGGCGGCGGCGAACAGCGGGTTCTGGGTGTCGCTCGGGTCGACCCCGGCGGACCCGAAGCCGCGGTAGCGGGACACGCACTCCACCCCGGCGGAGACGAACGCGTCGCCCTCCCCGGCCCAGATGGCGTGGGTGGCCATCCGGGCGGTCTGCACGCTGGAGGCGCAGAACCGGTTGACGGTGGCGGCGGGCACGGAGTCCAGACCCAGCTGCACCGCGACCCGGCGGGCCAGGTTGCCGCCGTGCTCGTCGCGCGGCTCGGCGCACCCCAGGTAGAGGTCGTCCAGGGTGGTCGGGTCGAGACCCGGCACCTTCGACAGGGCCGCCGCGACCACCCCGGCGGCCAGGTCGTCGGGCCGGACACCGGCCAGCGAGCCCTTGACGGCCCGCCCGATGGGTGTCCGGGCGGCCGCCACGATGACGGCGTCCCGGTCACTCGGTCGGTGGTCGAACCCGGTGTGGTCCCGGCCGAGCTCGGAGACCCAGGTCATGAGCGGACCCTCTCGGCAGGGCGGTCAGAGTCCGAGGTCACGGCCGATGATCTCCTTCATGATCTCGTTGGAGCCGGCCCAGATCCGGGTCACCCGGGCGTCGGCCCAGGCGCGGGCCACCCGGTACTCGTGCATGTAGCCGTACCCGCCCCACAGCTGCACGCAGGCGTCGAGCACCGCGTTCTGCACGTCGGCGGTCCACCACTTGGCCTTGGCCGCATCGACAGCTGACAGGGTGCCGTCGACCTGCTGCAGGATGCAGGCGTCGATGAAGGCCTGGGTCACCTCGCACTGGGTGACGAGCTCGGCGAGTCGGTGCTTGTTGGCCTGGAAGGACCCCACCGGCTGCCCGAACGCCTGGCGTTCCTTCACGTACGCGAGCGTCTCGTCGAGGATCTGCCGGGCGTGGGCCAGGTTGCTCACCGCGGCCCCGACGCGCTCGGTCACCAGCCGCTCCATCATGTAGATGAAGCCGCGGTCGACCTCGCCGATCACGTTGGCGTCCGGGACGCGGACGTCGGCGAAGAACAGCTCGGCGGTGTCGGACTCCGGCTGCCCGACCTTGTCCAGCTTCCGACCGCGCTCGAACCCGGGCATCCCGGTCTCGACGGCGAACAGGGTGATGCCGCGAGCCCGCTTGTCGGGGCTCGTGCGGGCGGCGACGACGACCAGGTCGGCGGAGTAGCCGTTGGTGATGAAGGTCTTGGAGCCGTTGAGGACCCAGCCACCGCGACCCTCATCACCGTCGCGGACGGCGGTGGTCTTGAGGTTCGCCAGGTCCGAGCCCCCCGACGGCTCGGTCATGGCGATGGCGGTGATCAGCTCCCCGGTGCAGAACCGCGGCAGCCACCGCTGCTTCTGCTCCTCGGTGCCCAGCTCGACCAGGTACGGGGCGACGCAGTCGGCGTGGATGCCGACGCAGGAGGAGTAGGCGAAGGCGAACCTGGCGAGCTCCTCGGCCAGCACCATGGCGAACCGTGGGTCCTCCGCACCGGCGCCGCCGTACTCGGCCGGCACGTTCAGTCCCAGCAGGTCCTGCTTCCCCAGCTCGAGCCACATCTCGCGCCCGAACTCGTGGTTGGCGATGTGCTTTTCCTGGTTGGGGCGCAGCTGACGCTCCACGAACGTCCGGCAGGTCTCGCGGAAGGCGTCGTGGTCGGAGTCGAAGATGGTGCGCCTCATGCGTCGGACTCCCTGTGCGTCGGTGCTGGGATCCCTATGTTACTCGTGAGTAGCAAGGCTGACCAGCACCGACGCCGAGGGGCCGACGCATCCTCCGGGGAGCCGCCGGAGAGCGGTAGGCGGGTCAGGCCTGGGCGGCCTCGATGGCCAGGGAGATGTCGACCTTGTCGCCGATCAGCAGCTTGCCGCCGTCGAGCGGGACGTTGAAGGTGACGTTGAAGTCCTTGCGGTCGATCGAGGTGTGCGCCTCGGCCCCCAGGCGGGTGACGCCGTACGCGTCGACGGCGACACCGAGGAAGTCGGCGTCCAGGTCGACGGCCTTGGTGATGCCGTTGATGGTCAGCTCGCCGGCGATGACGTAGCCGTCGCCGCTCTCCCGGATGCCGGTGCTGCGGAAGGCGAGGGTGCCGCCGTTGCTCGGGTCGAAGAAGTCCGCGGACTGCAGGTGGGCGTCGCGCTGCGCGTTGTTGGTGCTGATGGAGGAGGACACGATGGTGACCTCGACGCTGGCGTCGACGGGGTTCGGCGAGGTGGTGGTGACGGTGCCGGAGAACTCGGCGAAGCGGCCCTTGACCTTGCTCATCAGGTGGCGCACGCTGAAGCCGACCTCGGAGTGGGCGGGGTCGATGTTCCAGGTGCCGGCGACGAGCTCGGTGGTCTCGATCTGCTGGGTCATGCGGGGCTCCTTCGGAAGAAGTTTAGATTTCAACTACTGGAGACGAGCATAGCAAAGCTCTAATTGAAACGTCAACCACTCTGCTAGACTGTCTCCATGTGCACGCGGTGGCTGACGGGGGATCAACAGAAGGTCTGGCGCACCTACCTGCTGGGATCCGCCCGCCTGGACGAGCGGCTGGGGGCCGACCTGCAGGGTTCCGGTCTGGACCTCCCCGAGTACGAGATCCTGGTCAACCTCGAGGAGTCCCCCGAGCGGCGGCTGCGGATGTCCGAGCTGGCCGACGCCGTGCACCAGTCACGCTCTCGGTTGACCCACACCATCGCCCGGATGGAGAAGGCCGGCCTGGTCGTCCGGACCACCTGCCCGACGGATCGTCGTGGTGTCTGGGCCCAGCTCACCGACACCGGGTTCACGGTGCTCGCGGCCGCCGCCCCCGGTCATGTGGCAGCGGTCCGGCGGAACCTGGTCGACGCGGTCGCACCGGAGGACTGGGAAGCACTCGGCCGGGTGTTCGCCGCCGTCCTCGCGGTCCCGCCGGACGACGCCTCCGACGCCTGACCGCTCACGTAGCATCGAGGTCGATCATGCCGACCTCACTCACCCTCTCCGCCCCCGCGGCCGACCTGTCGCACGCGCTGCGGCGCCGTGGGCTGGCCGACGTCCTCGACACCACCAAGCTCACCCGCGCGCTCTACTCCTCCGACGCCTCGGTCTACCGGGTGGTGCCGCTGGCCGTGGCCCGACCGCGCACGGTCGAGGAGCTGGTGACCGTGCTCGACGCGGCCCGCTCGACCGGCACGGCGGTGACCACCCGCGGAGCGGGGACCTCCTGTGCCGGCAACGCTGTCGGCCCTGGCCTGGTGGTCGACGTCGCGCGCCACCTGACCAGGATCCACCGCGTCGACGCCGAGGAGCGGCTCGCCGTCGTCGATCCCGGGGTGGTGCAGGCCGCACTCCAGCGGGAGGCCGCGCCGTACGGACTGCGGTTCGGGCCGGACCCGTCCACGCACACCCGCTGCACCATCGGCGGGATGATCGGCAACAACGCCTGCGGACCCCGTGCCCTGGGCTACGGCAGGACGGCCGACAACGTGATCGCCCTGAAGGTGGTCACCGGGTCCGGTGAGCAGCTGACCCTGGACACCCGGACCCCGATCGACGTCGACGCATCGGCCTCGTTGCACGCGCTGCAGTCAGTCGTCGCGGGCCACCTGGGCACGATCCGCACCGAGTTCGGCACCTTCGGGCGTCAGGTGTCCGGCTACAGCCTGGAGCACCTGCTGCCGGAGAAGAAGTTCGACGTGACCAGGTTCCTGGCCGGCACCGAGGGCACCCTCGCGGTGATCACCGAGGCGACCGTCCGACTGGTCGCCGACGCCCCGCACAAGATCATGATCGCGCTCGGCTACGCCTCGATGCCCGAGGCGGCCGATGCCACCCCGGTGCTGCTCGGCTTCTCCCCCACGGCCATCGAGGGCTTGGACCGGCGCATCGTCGACGTGGTCCGTCGCACCCGCGGGGAGGGAGCGGTCCCGCCGCTGCCCCGCGGCGACGGGTGGGTGTTCGTCGAGCTGGTCGGGGCGGATCCCGGCGAGCTGGCGGGCCGCGCCGCCGCCCTGCTGGCCGCCTCGGACTGCCTGGACGGCGAGGTGGTGACCGACCAGAACCAGGCGCTCGCGCTGTGGAAGATCCGCGAGGACGGCGCCGGTCTGGCCGGGGTGTCGCTGGCCGCTCCGGCGTACCCGGGGTGGGAGGACGCCGCCGTGCCGCCGGCCTCGCTGGGCCGGTACCTGCGCGATTTCGACGCGCTGCTGGACGACTACGGGCTGCACGGGCTGCCGTACGGGCACTTCGGCGACGGCTGCGTGCACGTCCGGATCGACTTCCCGCTGACCTCCGACGGCGGGGCCGCGCGCTACCGGTCGTTCGTGGAGGACGCGGCCCGGCTGGTAGCCGGCTACGGCGGGTCGATGTCGGGTGAGCACGGGGACGGTCGGGCCCGCTCCGCCCTGCTGCCGTCCATGTACTCCCCCGCCGCCATCTCCCTGTTCGGCGAGGTGAAGGCGGCGTTCGACCCGGACAACCTGCTCAATCCCGGGGTCCTGGTCGACCCGCGACCGGTCGACGCGGATCTGCGGGCGGCCGCCCTGGTGGGTCGCACGGCCGACCGCTTCTCCGCCGAGGTGCACAAGTGCTCCGGCGTGGGCAAGTGCCTGGCCGACAGCACCGGCAGCCTGGGGGTGATGTGCCCGTCGTACCTGGCCACCCGCAACGAGAAGGACTCCACCCGCGGTCGCGCCCGGGTGCTGCAGGAGATGGTGAACGGCGACCTCGTCCAGTTGGGGTGGAAGTCGCCCGCCGTGCACGCGGCCCTCGACCTGTGCCTGTCCTGCAAGGGCTGCGCCCGCGACTGCCCGACCGGGATCGACATGGCGGCGTACAAGTCGGAGGTCCTGGACCACACGTACGCCGGCTCGCTGCGGCCGCGGTCGCACTACACCCTGGGTTGGCTGCCGCGGTGGGGTCGGCTGATCACCCGGTCCACCGCTCTGGCCACGGTGGTGAACCTGACCTTGGGTCTGCCGGGACTGCGGCGGATCGTGAAGTGGAGCGCCGGGGTCGACCAGCGCCGGCAGCTGCCGCGGTTCGCGGACCGACCGGCCCGGAGCCGGGTGGCCCTGCCCGCCACCGAGGGCCGGCCGGTGCTGGTCTGGGTGGACTCCTTCTCCGACTGCTTCACCGGCCACGGCGTCGAGGCCGTCGTCGAGGTGCTGCGCTCGGCCGGGTACGCCCCGCAGTTCCTGGACCGGACCGCCTGCTGCGGGCTGACCTGGATCAGCACCGGTCAGCGGGAGGGGGCGCGGCGCCAGCTCCGCCAGAGTCTGGACGTCCTGCACCCGTACGTGGCCGCGGGGGTCCCGATCGTCGGCCTCGAGCCGTCCTGCACCGCGGTCTGGCGCAGCGACGCACCCGAGTTGCTGCCCGACGAGCCGCGGGTGGCCGAGGTCGGGGCCGGCGTGCTGACCCTGGCCGAGCTGCTGGACCGGACTCCGGACTGGTCGCCGCCGGATCTGTCCGACGTGGAGATCGTCGCCCAGCCGCACTGCCACCACGCCGCCGTGCTGGGCTGGCAGGCCGACGCCAAGCTCTTGAAGGCCTCAGGGGCGAGTGTCACCACCGTGGGCGGCTGCTGTGGCCTGGCCGGCAACTTCGGCGTCGAGAAGGGGCACTACGAGGTGTCGGTCACGGTGGCCGAGCACGACCTGCTGCCGGCGGTGGCGGCCCACCCGGGCGCGACCGTGCTGGCCGACGGGTTCTCCTGCCGCACCCAGCTCGCCGAGCTGGCCGGCACCCAGGCGATCACCCTCGCCGAGCTCCTCGCCCGGCGTACGTCCACGGCCGCCCCGGACAGCTGAGGTCGTTCCCGACCCGGAGTCGGATACCGGTTGGACCGTCCGACGGCGCCTCGTACGGTTTCCGGGTGAGCGATCGGGTGGGAGCCACGGGCCGGACCGGGCGGTAGATCGTGCCGACGCCGGTCGAGGTCACGTGCGACGAGTCGGGTTTCACCGGCGGGAACCTCACCTCCCGCCACGCCGTCTTCACCCACGCCAGCCTCCGGGTGCCGGTCGAGTCGGCGCGGGACGAGATGGAGCGGCTGCGGCGGCGGGTGTCGGCCCACGGGGAGCTCAAGGCGAGCTGGCTGCTGCGGTGGTGCGACGACGACGACCTGCACCGGCTCCTCGACCGGGACGGTCTGCTCGGCGACCAGGTGCGGGTGCACCTGATCGACACCCGGCTGTTCCTGCTCACCCGGCTGGCGGACGTGCTGGTGGGCACCGGTGAGGTGAGCGGGCTCGACCTGCCGGGGCAGAACGCCACCACCCGCGGGATGGCGCTCGAGGTCCACCGCCAGGGGGATGCCGTGTTCGGACCCCAGCGCTGGCAGAGGTTCCTGGTCCTGGCGGGCAAGGCGCTGCGGCCGCCCAGCCGGTGGGTGCCGGCGTCGGCCGTCTCCGACTTCGAGGGCGAGCTCGTTGCCCTCACGAACCTGCCGGCTCCGGCCGGCGTACGGGAGGCCCTGCAGCTTCTCCTCGCCGACGTGCCGCGGGCGAGGGGCGTACGGCGAGCGGCGGAGAGCGACCCGCGACGCCCACCCCTGGTCGAGCCGCTGCTGCCCGCCCTCGACCGCGCCGTGCTCACCTGGGGCGCGACCCACCGTGACCTCGTCGTGGTGCACGACGAGCAGTCGGTGTTGACCCCCTGGCGGATGGCGGAGATCGCGCGGCGCCTGGACCAGGCTCATCCCGGTCACACCGTCGAGGTGCGCCGGGTGGACTCCCGCGACGACCCGCGGGTGCAGATCGCCGATCTCGTGGCCGGCATCGCCCGCCGGGCGGGAGCGAGTCTCTTGACCGGACGACCCGACCGTCGGTTGATCGACCTGATCGACCCGCTCGTGGATCCGGCATCGGTCTGGCCCGACGAGGCCTGGCGAGACGGAGACCTGGCGGAGGGGACCTGGCGCGATGGAGGCGGACGTGACGGGAGCGGGGCAGACGGAGCGGGGACGACGGGACCGAGCGGGACGGGACCGAGCGGGACGGCACCGAGCGGGGCGGGACCGTGACAGACGGGAGCCGGGGCGGGGTCAGCCGGGTGAATCGCCCGGAGTGGCCTCGTGGTGCCGACGACCGGCCGTCCTCTCGTCCTGCTTGAGCCGAGCCTCGAACAGGTGTCGACGGCCGCCGACGAGCTCGTCGCGCGCCTGCTTCTCGAGCGCGCGGAAGGTGGACCAGTAGGTGTCGTCGTACTCCTCGACGATCTGGAAGGTCCACCGCCCGGCGAGCACGTTGCGCCCGATCAGCTCGGCCTCGAGCCGGTCGGCGACCGCACCGTGGCCGGCGTCGCGCAGCGAGGTCAGGGCGTCACCCAGCTGGATGTCGGCGGAACCGGTGAGCTGATGGAACGAGTACAGGTGACCCCGCGCGCGCTCGCAGGTCTCCAGCGCCTCCGACAGCTTCCCCAACGCCTCGACGGTGGCGTCGTCGACGCCGTCCGGCGTGCGGTGATCGGGATCAGGCAGGTCCTCGGACGGTACGTCGGACATCGAGGTCTCCTCGGTGAGTCGGCTCGGCACCCGTCAGCCCGCCCGCCCGGAGTCGGTGGTTCCGGGTCGGTCGGGCTGGCCGGTCGGGGTCAGCGGGTCAGGCGGCGGTGGGTGGCGCGGTGCGGACGAGCGGCCTCGGCGCCGAGCCGGGACAGCTTGTTGGCCTCGTAGTCGTTGAAGTTGCCCTCGAACCAGAACCACTGGGCCTGATCGGCGTCATCGCCCTCCCACGCCAGGATGTGGGTGGCCACGCGATCCAGGAACCACCGATCGTGGGAGATGACCACGGCGCAGCCCGGGAAGTCGAGCAGGGCATCCTCCAGCGACTGCAGGGTCTCGACGTCCAGGTCGTTGGTCGGCTCGTCGAGCAGCAGCAGGTTGCCGCCCATCTTCAGCGTCAGGGCCAGGTTCAGCCGGTTCCGCTCGCCGCCGGACAGCACGCCGGCCGGCTTCTGCTGGTCGGGGCCCTTGAAGCCGAAGGACGCCACGTACGCCCGGGACGGCACCTCGAAGTTGGCGACCTTGATGTAGTCCAGGCCGTCCGAGACCAGCTCCCAGACGTTCTTCTGGGGATCCAGGCCGGCCCGGCTCTGGTCGACGTAGGAGAACTTGACCGTGTCACCGAGCTTCAGTGACCCCGCGTCGGGGGTCTCCTCGCCGATGATCATCCGGAACAGGGTCGACTTGCCGACACCGTTGGGGCCGACCACACCGACGATGCCGGCCCGGGGCAGGGTGAAGCTGAGTCCGTCGAACAGCAGCCGGTCCCCGAACCCCTTGACCAGCTTGGTGGCGTCGAGCACGTTGCTGCCCAGGCGTGGACCCGCCGGGATGTTGATCTCCTCGAAGTCCAGCTTGCGGTTGCGATCGGCCTCGGCGGCCATCTCCTCGTACCGGGCGAGGCGGGCCTTGCTCTTCGCCTGCCGGGCCTTGGGGTTGGACCGCGCCCACTCCAGCTCGCGCTCCAGGATCTTGGCCCGCTTGGCGTCGCGCTTGCCCTCGACCTGGAGACGGGACTGCTTGGTCTGCAGGTAGGTCGAGTAGTTGCCCTCGTACGGGTGCGTGCGACCGCGGTCGAGCTCGAGGATCCACTCCGCCACGTTGTCGAGGAAGTACCGGTCGTGGGTGACGGCCAGCACCGCCCCGGCGTACGCCTTGAGGTGACCCTCCAGCCAGTGCACCGACTCAGCGTCCAGGTGGTTGGTGGGCTCGTCGAGCAGCAGCAGATCGGGCTGCTGCAGCAGCAGCTTGCACAGCGCGACCCGGCGTCGCTCACCACCGGAGAGGATGTCGACCGGCGTGTCCGGCGGCGGGCAGCGCAGCGCGTCCATCGCCTGCTCCAGCTGGGAGTCGATGTCCCAGGCGTTGCGGTTGTCCAGCTCCGTCTGCACCTCGCCCATCTCGGCCATCAAGGCGTCGAAGTCGGCGTCCGGCTCGGCCATGGCCAGTCCCAGCTCGTCCATCCGGGTCTGCAGGGCCTTGATGTCGGCGACGGCCTCCTCGACGTTCTCCAGCACCGTCTTGCCCTCGGTCAGCGGCGGCTCCTGCAGCAGGATGCCCACCGTCGCGTCCTTGGCCAGCATGGCGTCGCCGTTGCTGGGCTTGACCATGCCGGCCATCAGCTTCAGCAGCGTGGACTTGCCGGTGCCGTTCGGACCGACGACGCCGATCTTCGCGCCGGGGTAGAACGACAGCGTCACGTTGTCCAGCACGACCTTGTCGCCGAGGGACTTGCGGACGTTGTGCATCGAGTAGATGAACTCAGGCATACCTTCGTGGACCTTCACGTTGAGGGGGCGCCGGGGACGTCACCGACCCCACCAACCTATCGGGGCCGGGGACGTATCCCAACCTCGATGCGTCCGCGACCGGGACCGCCCCGTGGAGCGCCGACTCAGTCAGGAGCGCCGGCTCGCCGACGAGTCGCCGCGGGCGGCCTTCCGCAGCAGCACCAACCAACCGCCCAGCATCAGCACGAACACCAGCGACCACGGCCGGAAGACGAGGTCGTCAGTCGCCCGACCACCAGGCGTGCGTGAGGCTACCGGCGAGAAAGGTGCCGTCGACGAGGATCAGCTGCCGGAGGATCCGCACGGACCGCTGCGTGCCGGACCGGCCACGGAAGCCGGCTCCGTCCGCGGTCGCCACGCGACCCGCTACGCCACCCGACTGACGACCCCGTCGTCGTCGACCCGTTCCTCGGCCTCCTCCTCGGACGGCTCGGCGAGCGTGGCGACGTCAGCGTCGTCCAGACCGCCGGCCTGCTGCGACTCGACCCGTCCGATCAGCTCTCCCAAGCTGGCGTCGCGGTCCTCCGGTGCGTCGTCGCTGCGCGCCCGGAAGAAGGTGGCCGTGCCCCGAGTCAGGTCGTGGCCGACGGTGGTGGCCTCGAGGGTGAGCCGCTCGTAGGTGACCCCCTCCTTGGTCCACACGTTGGTCCGCAGCCGACCCGCGACCAGCACCGGCTGTCCCTTGTGGAGGCTCGCCGTCACGTTCTCGGCCAGCGCCCGGAAGCAGGTGACGGTGATCCAGGTGGTCGCCGCGTCGGCCCACTCCCCGTTGCGGCGCACCCGTGGGGTGTGGGCCAGCCGGAAGCTGGCCACCGGCACCCCGTTGTTGCGGAACTCGACAGTTCCCCCGACGTTCCCGGTCAGCTGCACGTACGCGTCCATGTCGTCATCCCCTCCTGTGCCCGGACCACCCGGTGCTCTGCTGACACACAAAGGACGCCGCGCGGTTTCGTACGGGGTGCTGCGGGATCTGTGGACGACGCTCGAGGGGCGGTCCCACCTGTGGACAACTGGAGTCGACCCGATCCGACGGCAGTGCCGCACCGGAGGTCCTGGCTCACGCTCGGCAGTACCCGGCTCCTCTCGGCAGCGGGGTCGGTGACGACCTGTCCGTACGCCCGCCTGCTGGCGTCTGCGTGAGACGCGGCGTCACCGGATTCCACCACCGAGTCACCTACGGGCAGCTGTCGTGCCGACCGCCTACCCGGAACCCGCCACCGAGCCACATCCGGCGACCCGAGGGCGGCACCTCCGCACCGGAACCCGCCACCGAGTCACATCCGCCGAGTCACATCCGGCAAGTCACACCCGGCGAACCGCACCCGGCGAACCCATGACCCCGCGAACCACGATCGCCGGCAACCGCGCCGAGCAGGGTTCAGCTCTCGCGCTGCTCCGCGGCGCTCACGGTCTGGGCCAGCAGCATCGCGATGGTCATCGGACCCACTCCCCCGGGCACCGGCGTGATCAGTCTCGCGCGCTCGGCCGCGGGGCCGAAGGCGACGTCACCGACGTTGCCCTCGTTGTAGCCGGCGTCGATCACCACGGCACCGGGCTTGATCCACTCACCGCGGATCAGCTCGGGCCGACCCACCGCCGCGACCACGATGTCGGCCTCGGAGACGAACTGAGCCAGACCCCGGGTCTTGGAGTGGCAGATGGTGACGGTGGCGTCGCGCCCGAGGAGCATCAGGGCCGCCGGCTTGCCGAGGATGGAGCTGCGCCCGATCACCACCACGTGCTTCCCGGAGAGGGGCACGTCGTACGCGTCGAGCAGGGCGACGATCCCCGCCGGGGTGCAGGACGCGAAGGTCTCCTCGTGGCCGTTCGCCATGTCGAGGAACGCGTTGGCGGTCACCCCGTCGACGTCCTTGCCCCGGCTGATCGCGTCGAACACGGCGCGCTCGTCGATGTGGCCCGGCATGGGGTGCTGCACGAGGATGCCGTCCACGCTCTCGTCGGCCACCAGCTCGTCGACAGTCGCCACCACCTGGGCGGTGGTGCTCTCCGCGGGCAGGTCACGGCGCAACGAGTCGATGCCGACCTGGCGACAGCGGTTCACCTTCATCCGCACGTACGTGTGCGAGGCGGGGTCGTCGCCGACCAGCACGGTGGCGAGCCGCGGCGTCCGCCCGGTCGTCTCGCGGTAGGCGCTCACCCGCGTACGGGTGTCGTCCAGGGATCGCCTCGCGACGGCGGTTCCGTCCATCAGGGCAGCTGTCATTCCGGGTGTGCTCCTCCGTCAGAGGAGCACCCAGGCGGGCGATGCTCGCAGTCGTGCTTCCCGGTGGTTCCCCACCTACGCCAGTCGCGGCGACAGCGTACGACAGGTGGACTTCTGGAGCGAAAACCACATCAGACGTGGATAGCGGTGCAAAACGCGGGGTGGGGGGTCAGCGGGCGGAGGCGCGGCTCAGCGCGGCCCGGGCGCGGGCGTACCGGTCGAGCTCGCCGCGCACCGGCTGGACGACCAGCTCGTCGGTGACGACGGTGACCGACCGGCGCAGGGCCGCGCGGGCAGCACGCTCGCGGCGCGATGCCCCGACCACGACCCCGATCCGGCTGAGACCGCCGAGCAGCAGACCGGCCAGCACGCCGCCCAGCACCAGCACGGTGGGGGCGGGCAGCCGGCCCCAGGTCACCGGAGGCAACGGCGGCAGCTGCAGGTAGGCGAGCACGAAGGCCGCGGCCAACCAGAGCAGCCCGGCGACCACGGCGGCGAGCAGGAGCCACTGCAGCACCCGGACGACCTGCCACCATCTGCGCCGACGATCCACGTCCAGGTCCGTCCGGGCCACCGCGCGGTCCAGGGCGTCGGGCAGGCGTGACTCCTGCGACCGGGCCGCGGCCTTCACCGCGTCCGTCCAGCCGCGCGTCAACCCGCCGGACGCCTCGGCCGCCAGGTCCCGTACGGCGGTGTCGACCCGGGCCTGCTGCACCCCGGAGCGGGTCGGTAGCGAGGTGCGACCGACCCCGGTCGGGTCGATCTCCTTCGGGGATCCCCTGGTCCCCGCCGAGAGCCGGTCCAGGTGCAACCGGCGGAGGGGGTCCGGCTTGAGCCGACCGATCCAGGCCACCACCGGCCACCCCGTCGCCGCGGCACCCCGGACCCGCCAGGCGTCCCGGACGGCGTCGCCGACCACCCGGGCGCCGGCCGCCTCGGCCATCGCCGTGTTCATCGTCTCCAGGTTGCGCCGGGACAGCTCGGGCACGGCCGCGTCACCCGAGGCCGACGCCAACCGGTCGGCGGCGGTCGACACGTCGGCGGCCAGCCGTCGCGCGGCCGCGAGCTTGTCGGCCACCCGACCGCCCAGCAGCTCCCGGAGCTCCGCCAGCCCCTCACCCGTCTCGGCGGAGACCGCCTGGATCGTGGTCCGCTGCAGCCCCTCGGAGTCCAGCAGCCGGCGCAGGTCGCGCAAGCACGCCTCCCGTTCGGTCCGGGACAGTCGGTCGACCTGGTTCAGCACCACCGTCATCACCGGTGCGTGCTCGACCAGAGGTCGCAGATAGCGCTCGTGCAGGACCGCATCGGCGTACTTCTGGGGGTCGACCACCCACACCAGCACGTCGACCAGCTGTACCAGTCGGTCCACCTGGAGCTGGTTGGACTTCTCCGTCGAGTCGTGGTCGGGCAGGTCGAGGAGGATCAGTCCGTCCACCGACGCGCTCCCCGTCGATCCCGTCCCGGACGGTAGCGCGTGCCGGCGGGACACCTGCAACCAGTCGAGCAGGTCCTCGGTCGGCTCGTCACCCCAGGTGACCGCCAAGGGTTCCGACGTGGTCGGTCGGGTCACGCCCACCCGGGCCAGCTCGGTGCCGGACAACGCGTTGAACAGCGACGACTTCCCCGACCCGGTGGCCCCCGCCAGGGCGACCACGGTGGCCGAGCCGGAGAAGGCGAGCCGGCGATCGACCTGGGTCGCCACCCGTTCCGCCTCGGTGATGACCTCGTCCGGCACCCGGCCGCGGCAGGCGTCGGCGGCTTCGGCCAGGGCCCGGACCCGGTCAGCCACCCCGGTCGCGTCGTCGGGGCGCGCGCGCCGCCCGAAGACGGCCATCAGCGCAGGCCGCCCGGCTCGTCGCTCTCCTCGACCAGCTCCGCGTCCACGATGTCCCGGTCGTCGCCCACCAGGGTGCCGGCGTCGTACGGGACCTGACGCACCCGCGGCGGCTCGAGGGCGGGCCGCGACGGTTCGCCGTCCAGGGCCGCCCGGGCCGGCGACGCCGCTTCGGCGGCCGAGGCCGCCGCGGTGGCGGCCGAGGCTCCCGGCGACCCGGTCGCGGCCAGCTGGTGCTCGACCTCAGCGACCGCGGCCCGCAGCCGGTCGGCCAGGGTCGGATCGCCGACGGTCTCGTCCAGCAGCCGGTGGTAGCGCAGCAGCTCGTCGGCCATCAGCGCCGACACCCGCGCGTCCAGCTCGTCCTTGGCGGTGGTGGCCAGCCGACGGACGGCCTGGTCGCCGAAGACCGCCTCCAGCACCCGCTGGGCGACCACGGTGGTGCCGCCGGCGATGCCCACCTCGGCGCCGGTGATGCCGCCGGTCTGGGCGAACACGATGATCATCAGCGCGGCTCCGACCCCGTTCACGCCGAGCGCCATGAACCGCGCCCGCGAGCGCTTGGCCATCCCGGTGTCGGCCACCAGGTCGAGCACCGCGCCCTGCCAGTCGCGGATCGCCCGGGCCGCACGGTCGGCGAAGTCCGGAGCGGCCCGGGTCAGGTCCTGCCCGCTCCTGGCGAGGAGCTGACGGCCGGCGGCGTTGGCCTGCCAGGACGCGTCGGCCCGTTCCGCCGCCGCGTCCGCCTCGCTGCGCAGCAGCGCCTCCAGACCTGAGCTGACCGCGACCTTGAGGTCGCGGGCTCCGTCGGGTTCGCCCTTGAGCACCGAGGTGATCTTGTCCCGCAGCCAGCTGATCTTCTGCTCCATGGCGCGGAAGAACTCACCCGTGCCGACGAACTCCTGCCAGCGGGCCAGCACCTCACCGCGCAGCAGCGTGCCGTCGGCGGTCTGGACCCCGACGGTGCGGACGGCTTCGGCGTACGCCGCGTCGACCTCACCACGGAGCTGGTCCAGCGTGCTGGACTGCTCGTCCAGAGCGTCCGCGATCGCCGGTGAGCGGCGGGCCACGGCGGTGATCGCCCCGTCGAGGGTCTGGTGCACCACCGCGGACCGGCTGGCCTGGTCCGCCGCCAGCCGGGCCAACCAGGTCCGGATCGGCTGGATCGCTGCGGTGGGCAACAGCCCGTCGGCGTCGACGTCGGTCTCCGGCACGGCGAACAGAGGGGATCGGCCCAGACCCCGCTCCCCCATCAACCGGCCCAGGTGCGCCGGCACCTCCGCCATCGCCCGGGGCGGGATCCGGTCCAGCACCACGGCCACCGCGGCGCTGCGGTCGGCTGCCGAGAGCAGGAAGTCCCAGGGCACGGCGTCGGCGTAGCGGGCGGCCGAGGTGACGAACAACCACAGGTCCGCGGCGGCCAGCAGCTGGGCGGCGAGCTTGCGGTTGTCCGCGACGACCGAGTCGACGTCGGGGGCGTCGAGGATAGCCAGACCGGGCGGGATGCTGTCGTCGGGCACCAGCTGGAGGGACCGGGTGTCGTTGCTGGACCCCGTCACCCGGGCCAGGCCGGGGAGCACCCGGGTGCTGGTGAACCAGCCGGCGTCACTGCTGTGGTGCACGAGAACGGGCGAGCGGGTGGTCGGGCGGATCACGCCGGGAGCGGTCACCCGACGACCGACCAGTGAGTTGACCAACGTCGACTTGCCCGCCCCCGTCGAGCCGCCGACCACGGCGAGCAGCGGGGCGTCGATGGTGGCCAGCCGGGGCAGGACGTAGTCGTCCAGCTGGCGGACGAGATCGGGCGCGGCCCGGCGTTGCTCGTCGGTCCGGGGCAGGTCGATGGGCAGCCGGACGCCGGTGAGCGTGTCGCGCAGGCCGACGAGGGCCGTCTCCAGCCCGGTCTCCCGACCCGTCATCCAGACCCTCCCGTTCGACCGTCGATGACCGTGGACCGACACCGGTCGCTCACCGGGAGCGGTCAGCTCACTGACCGGGGGGCTTCCAGGTGGGGTCGACTTCGGAGTACTGGGTAGCAGTCTGCCCCAAGGGTGCGGCGTGGGGAGCCAGGGCCTGGGGTGGCGGCGCCGGGTAGTTGCCGCCGAGCCCCGCCGGTCCGGGGAAGCTCGCCGGTGCGTACGCCGGTGTGGCGGCGACGGTCCTGGACCGCCGGAAGCTCGGGTAGGGCGCCCGACCCGTCGGCGCGAGGACGGCCAGACCCCGCAACCCGTGCACCTTCGCCAGCAGCAGCTTCTCCCGGTCCAGGCCCGCCGCGTCGACGAGGCCGCGGGCCATGGCGTCCCGCAGGTAGGCGAGCTCGGTGGCCGCGCGCTGCAGCCGGACGGTGGCGAACAGGACGTCGGGACCGGTGAAGACGGCGTGCCACAACGCCTTGCCGCGGGTCCGGACCCGGGACAGCGGGACCGGATCGCCCTCGGCCAACCAGCCGAGCCGGACGTAGTCGCCCAACCGGGACCTGATCAGCCGGCCCTCGGTCAGGACCTGCCGAACGGTGAAGACGATGACGGCGATGACCAGCGGCAGCGCGACCAGCAGGTAGATCAGGAGCAGGTTGGTGCCCTGCAGCAGGGAGGCGCTGGAGTTGAAGGCCATGTGCAAGAAGGCCGCAGCCGCGTACCCGGCGAGCGGCGCCACCACGCGCACGACCTTGCTCTTGGCCCGCAGCGCGACGGCGAGCCCGATGCCGATCATGGAGGTGAAGAGCGGGTGACCGAAGAACGTCATCACGCCGCGGAGCATGAAGAGGTTCTGCAGAGCCTCCAGTGGCGGGACCTCACCGAAGGTCCGTGACGCGTACCGGTAGGCGCGGCCGTAGTAGAGGATGTTCTCGACGAAGGCGAAGGCAGCACCGGACAGGCCCGCCAGCACGATGCCGCTCAGCCGGCTCACCCACTGGTAGCGCATCAGGATCGCCAGCCAGAACAGCACAGTGCCTTTCGCGGCCTCCTCGACCCAGGGGGCGACGAAGATCGCGGCCCGTGCTCCGGTGGCCGGGTCGCCGTCGCCGATGATGCTGAGCTGGGAGGCGGCCCAGGTGTTCACCTGGGCGGAGACGAAGGTGGCCACGCACGCGCCCCAGCCGAAGGTCATCAGCCAGACCCAGAAGCGTTGCGGCCGGTAGCGGTCGGCCCACAAGAACAGCAGCGACAGCGGGATCGCGGTGATCGCCGCGTACTTCGCCGCGATGGGCACTGCCTCTGTGCCCAGCCCGAGCGCGGTGCCACCGGGCACCTCCTGGTCGGGCACGACCTGGCGGTAGAGCAGCACCAACAGGGTCGCGTACACCAGCAGCATGACCACTGTCAGCCAGACGCGGGGCGACCGCAGGATCCGCTTCGGGATCGGCTCGGCGGGGTTCGCCTCGGTCGGCAGGTTGTTGCGCCGGCGGGCCCGGCGGGCGGCGACGGCCGGGTCGACCTGCTTCTGCTTCCTCGGGCGTCGACTGCGCTCGGTCTGCGCCTTCGCGAGGGTCGACGGCGGGTCCTCGCGTTGAGCAGGGCTCGCGGTGGTCGCCGACATGCGGGCCAGCGTACCTGCGGCCGGGAGCGGCCGGCGGTCTGCGACGCAGGTCCGGGGCCGGTCCTCCGACGTCAGCGGATGGCGTCGTCCAGGAACGGGACGACGACGGCCAGGAACTCGCCGGGCCGGTCCCCGTGGACGGTGTGGGTGGTGTCGAGCGAGACGAAACGACCGCGCGGCACCCGCCCGGCCAGCTCGGTCAGCCGCTCCTGGGGCATCGACGACCGGGCCCCACCGACGATCAGCGTCCGGGCCGGGATGCGTCCGGCGAGGTCCCACCAGGACGGGTCCGGATCGTTCCGCCAGGTCCGCAGCTCCGCCACGGCCCGCCAGTCGCAGGTCTCCCCCGGCTCCGGCCCGACCGGGATCGGCCGGGGTGGATCGGCCGGGTCCGGGGGCGGCATGTCCTCCAGCACCAGGGCGCGCACCCGATCGGGCCGGGTGGCCGCCAGCAGGTAGGCCACGACGCCGCCCATCGAGTGGCCGATCACGGCCGCGGCGAGCACGCCGAGCGCATCCATCGCCTCGATCACGTCGTCGCGCAGGTCGGTCAGGTCGTAGGACGTCGCCCAGTCGCTGCGACCGTGACCGCGGGCGTCCAGGGCGATCACCCGGAAGCGCGTCAGTCCCGGCGCCGTGAGCGCCCAGTCGTCGGCCTCCGAACCGAGCCCGTGCAGCAGGACGGCGACCGGCCCGTCGGCACGACCCCACTCCCGGTAGCCCAGGGTGAGACCGCCGGACGTGGTCAGCTGGTTGCGTACGACGGCAGGCGCGACGCTCATGGCGAGAGGCTATCGGCACGGGTGCGGAACTATGATGCCGATCCCAGCCCCTGTAGCTCAGCGGATAGAGCAGGAGCCTTCTAATCTCTTGGTCGCAGGTTCGATTCCTGCCGGGGGCGCTGTGTTTTCGTCACTCGCTGTTCGCTGCGCGCCTGACTGTCCCTGTCTTCCCTCCTCGCTCGCAGACGAAAAGCGTGTCTGCTCGCTCGTCAGTCCAGACAGGGACCCGGCTGTTCCCCTCGACGGCCGTTCGCGACGGGCTCGCTGCACTGACGCTCGCTCGGAGACCGGACGCGCGTGACAGGATGGTCCGGCTATGCACCCGGACCCCTCAGACTCCTTCAGCTGGCGGCAGGTGGCGGTGCCGGTGTACGGGCCGACGCTGCTGGTGTCGATCGGGGCGGGGGCGATCCTGCCGCTGGTCGCGCTGTCGGCTCGCGATCTCGGGGCGAGTGTCGGGATCGCCGCGCTGGTGGTGGCCATGCTGGGTATCGGCCAGCTCATCGGTGATCTTCCGGCCGGCGCGCTGGCGGCCCGGATCGGGGAACGGCGGGCGCTGATCATCGCCTGCCTGGTCGACGTCGTCGCCCTGGTCGGCGCGTTCCTGGCGCCGACGGTGCTGGCGCTGTCGGCGGCCGTCTTCGTCGCCGGGCTCGCGAACGCGGTGTTCAGCCTGGCCCGGCAGGCCTACCTGACCGCTGTGGTGCCGATGCGCATCCGGGCGCGGGCCATGTCCACCCTGGGCGGGATCTTCCGGATCGGCAGCTTCATCGGTCCGTTCGTGGGCGCGATCATCGTGCTGCGGATCGACATCGCCAGCGCGTACGTGTTCGCCGCCGTGATGAGCCTGGCCGCCGCCGGGCTGGCCGCTCTGCTGCCCGACCTCCCCACCCCACCCGAGCGGCCGAGTCCCGGCGGCGCCGCACCCGAGCGGATCACCGTGTTCTCGGTCCTGGCCCAGCACCGGCGGGTGCTCCTCACCCTGGGCACCGGCGTGCTGGTGCTGTCGGCGGCACGGGCCACCCGGCAGGCCATCGTGCCGCTGTGGGCGGAGGCCCAGGGCATCGACGCCGCCACCACCAGCGTGATCTTCGGCATCTCCGCCGGGGTGGACATGCTGCTCTTCTTCCCGGGCGGTCTGATCATGGACCGCTACGGCCGCGCGGCCGTGGCCATCCCCGCGATGATCACTCTCGGGGTCGGCTTCGTGCTGCTGCCGCTCACGCACACGGCACTCACCGTGGGACTGGTGGCCTGCCTGATGGGCCTGGGCAACGGCATCTCCTCCGGCGTGGTGCTCACCCTCGGCGCCGACGCGGCCCCCGTCCAGGGCCGGGCCCAGTTCCTGGGTGGTTGGCGCCTCTGTGCCGACCTCGGCAACGCCCTCGGACCGCTCGCGATCGGCGGCATCACGGCGATCGCCACCCTCGGTCTGGCCACCCTGGTGATGGGGGTGGTGACGTGGCTCGGATCCGGCTGGCTGGCGCGGTTCATACCCGTAAGGTTGCGCGAGTGAGCGACGAACTGGTGTGGATCGACTGCGAGATGACCGGCCTGGATCTGATCGCCGACGCTCTCGTCGAAGTCGCCGTGCTGGTCACCGACGCCGAGCTGAACGTGCTGGGCGAGGGTGTCGCCGTGGTGATCAAGCCGTCCGACGAGGCGCTGACCCAGATGGGCGACTTCGTCCGCACGATGCACACCTCGTCCGGGCTGCTGGACAAGCTCGCCGACGGCACCACCATGGCCGACGCCGAGGAGCAGGTGCTGGCCTACGTCCGTCGGTACGCGCCGGAGCCGCGCAAGGCGCCGCTGGCCGGCAACACCATCGGCACCGACCGCGCCTTCCTGGCGCGGGACATGCCCGCGCTGGAGGGGCACGTGCACTACCGCAACGTGGACGTCTCCTCGATCAAGGAGCTCGCCCGCCGCTGGTACCCGCGGATCTACTTCCACACCCCGGCCAAGAGCGGCAACCATCGCGCCCTGGCCGACATCCGCGAGTCGATCGAGGAGCTGCGCTACTACCGCGAGGCCCTGTTCGTCCCCCGCCCCGGCCCTGACACGGCGACCTGCAAGGAGATCGCCGCGCGGCACCAGGGCGCCCTGACCCCGCCGGTGAACGGCGTCGACGGCCCCATCGCCCCAGAACCCACCACCGAATCGACGACCACCGCGAACTGATTTCGGGGCTGGCGGTCCGGACCGCTATGCTTCACGCTGCTGTCGGCGCCGCACGGCGTACGCGCATGGTGGGTGTAGCTCAGTTGGTAGAGCACCTGGTTGTGGTCCAGGTGGCCGCGGGTTCAAGTCCCGTCACTCACCCCACATCGAAGGAGCCCGGGTCTGCGGACCTGGGCTCCTTCGTGCGTCCGGACAGCCGCACGGCGAACGTCCCACGCCGGGACGGCCGCCCTCCGTAGACTCGAGCGCGCCGGGCCGACGACGCTGACCGGTCCGTTCCAGGGCGAGCTGCACCGCGCGTCCCCTGCCGCCATCACCACGGGAGCCGACCATCACCGAACTGAGGACCACCCAGCGCTCCAGGACGGGCACGGTCCGGCTGACCGTCGCCACCGCGGCCGGGCGTCTCGCGGCCACGGCGTCGCGCCTGCTGGGCCGCGGCGCCGGCACCGCGATCAAGGGTGCGGTGATGCTGAAGCTGGATCCGCAGGCACTGCCGCACCTGCTCACCGGCAAGCACCTGGCCATGGTGTCGGGCACCAACGGCAAGACCACCACCACCCACTTCCTGGCCGCGGCGGTCCGCGCCGGTCTGGACCCGAGCGGCGACCGGGTGGTGCACAACGCGGACGGCGCCAACCTGCACGGCGGTATCACCGCCGCGCTGTCGACCAAGCCCAGAGCCAGCTGGGCGATCATCGAGACCGACGAGCGCGTCGTCGCGGACATGATCAGGCTGGGTCGGCCCGAGGTGCTGGTGCTGCTCAACTTCTCCCGCGACCAGCTCGACCGCCACCACGAGATCAAGGCCCTCGGTCGGTCCTGGCGCAACGCCCTCGCCACTGCTGGGGCCGACGGTCCGGTGGTGGTGGCGAACGCCGATGAGCCGCTGGTGGTGTGGGCCGCGCAGTCGGCCCGCCGGGTGATCTGGGTGGACACCGCGACGACCTGGACCCAGGACGCCTCGCTGTGCCCGGAGTGCGGTGCCCTGCTGCTGCGCACCCAGCCGGACCAGACGGGCGGTCGCGGTGGGCACTGGCGCTGCTCCCGCTGTGACCTGGCCCAGCCGGAGGCGACCTACCGGGTGGTCGACGGGCGGATCCTCGATCCGGCCGGCGCCGTCTGGGACCCCCGGCTGCAGGTGCCCGGCTCGTTCAACATCAGCAACGCCGCCTGCGCGCTGGCCGCCGCGGTCCAGCTCGGAGTGCCCACCGCTACCGCGATCGAGGGGATGCGAACGGTCACCGCGCCGGCCGGCCGGTTCGCGACCGCCCGCTTCGGTGACACCACGGCGCGACTGCTGCTGGCCAAGAACCCGGCCGGCTGGGCGGAGGCGCTGCCGCTGGCCCAGACGTCGGAGGTGGTGCTGGCCATCGACTCCGCCGCCGCCGACGGTCGCGACGTGTCCTGGTTGTGGGACGTGGACTACGAGCAGCTGGCCGGTCGCACGGTGATCGCCACCGGCCCCCGGGCCCAGGACCTGGCCGTACGACTGGCGTACGCGGGGGTGGAGCACCGCTGCGTGCCGGACCTGGCCCAGGCGCTGGCCGACCATCCCGACCCGGTGGACGTGATCGCGACGTACACACCGTTCCAGCGACTGCGCAAGATGGGTGGGGTGTGACCATGGTGGCACCGGTCGAGATCGTGCTGGTCTACCAGTCGCTGCTCGGGATCTACGGCGACCGCGGCAACGCGACAGTGCTGGCCAAGCGGCTGCAGTGGCGCGGCTACGAGACCACGGTGACCGTGGTCGAGCCGGGGGACGCCTTGCCGGACACCGGTCAGGTCTATCTCCTCGGCGGCGGCGAGGACGCGGCCCAGATCTCCGCAGTCGACGCGCTGCGGGCCGACGGCGGTCTGCACCGGGCCGTCGACCGCGGTGCCGCGGTGTTCGCGGTCTGCGCCGGCTACCAGATCATCGGTTACAGCTTCACCGTCGGCGAGCGCGACGAGGAGATCGAGGGCCTCGGGCTGCTGGACGTGACCACCACCCGCGGACCCGTCCGGGCCGTCGGCGAGATCCTCACCCGCTGGCACGGTCGCGAGGGTGACGACGCGCTGCTCACGGGTTTCGAGAACCACGGCGGCTACACCACGCTCGGTCCCTCGGCGACTCCCCTGGCCCGGGTGGAGGTCGGCGTCGGCAACGCCGCCGACGGGACCGAGGGGGCGATCGACGGTTCGGTGATCGGCACCTACCCGCACGGTCCGGTGCTGGCGCGCAACCCGGCGCTGGCCGACCACGTCCTCCAGCTGGCGCTCGGCGAGGAGCTGGCTCCGCTGCCCCGGCCGGAGATCGACGAGCTGCGCCGGCAGCGGTTGGCGGCGGTGCTCAAGCGCAAGGGCTGAGCCGCGCGGCCCCTTTCCGACCTACGCTGGACGAATGCCGCGTCGCCGCAGCAGCGTCATCGCCCTCGGGTGCTTCGGCGTGGTCGCGGCCGTCGACCTGGCCGCCGAGCTGCTGGGCTGGCGTCCGGTCGCCCTGGGCTGCCGGGTGCTGCTGATGCCGCTGCTCGCCTGGCTCGTGTGGGTCACCGTCCCGGTCCGGACCCGGCTGGTGATCTTGCTCCTGATCGCCCTCGGTTTCTCCTGGCTGGGCGATCTCAGCTCGGCGGTGCTGATCAAGATCGCCTTCTTCCTGGTGGCCCAGATCGTCTACGTGGTGGCGTTCCGGCCGTACTGGCGGCAGAGCCTGATCTCGCGTCCAGCGCTGGCGGTCGCGTACGGCACCGCCCTGTCCGCCCTGGTCGCGCTGGTCGCCTCGGCGGCCGGTCCGCTGACGGTGCCGGTCGGGGTCTACGGCGCCAGCCTGGCCGTGATGGCGGTGCTGGCCACCGGAGTGGGCCGCCTCACCGGTCTGGGCGGCGTGCTGTTCCTGGTCTCCGACCTCGTGCTCGCGGTGGAGCTCTTCGTCGCGCCGGGCGTGCTCCCGTACGCGCTGTTCGCGAACATGGCGCTCTACCTCCCGGCGCAGCTGCTGATCACGCTCGGGGTGCTCCGCCGGGTCGCCACAGAGGTCGGACCGCCGGTGCCCGACCGGGTAGCGTGACGCGCATGCAGACCCGCACCCTCGGCCCCTTCACCGTCTCCGCCATCGGGCTCGGCGGGATGCCGATGTCGATGAACGACGACAACGTCTTCCCCAGCGAGACCGACGCCATCGCCACGATCCACGCCGCCCTCGACGCCGGCGTCACCTTCATCGACACCGCCGACATCTACGCCCCGTCGTGGGACACGATGGGCCACAACGAGGTGCTCATCGGCAAGGCGCTGAAGGCCTACGGCGGCAGCCTGGACGGCGTGGTGGTCGGCACCAAGGGCGGCATCACCCGGGGTGAGGGCGAGACCTGGGGCCGGGACGGTTCACTGGCCTACCTGCGATCGGCGGTGGAGAAGTCGCTGCGCAACCTCGGCGTCGAGCAGATCGATCTCTACCAGTGGCACCGCCCGGACCGCTGGCAGGTCTACGGCGAGGTCATCGGCCACTTCAAGACCCTGCAGGACGAAGGGCTGATCAAGGCCATCGGCATCTCCAACGCCAACGTGGAAGAGATCCAGGTGGCGATCGACGTCCTCGGCGAGGGTGGCCTCACCAGCGTCCAGAACGAGTTCTCGCCGCGGTTCCGCTGCAGCACCGACGAGCTCGAGCTCTGCGGTGAGCACGGGGTGGCCTTCCTGCCCTGGAGCCCGCTGGGCGGCACCGGTGGCGGCGGCCGCGAGGTGGGCCAGCGGTTCGGCACCTTCGGCGAGATCGCCGCCGACCACGGCGTGAGCCCGCAGCAGGTGGTGCTGGCCTGGGAGCTCGCGCTGGGTGAGCACGTCATCCCGATCCCCGGCGCGCGCCGGCCGGCGTCCATCACCGACTCGGCCCAGGCGACCCACCTGGTGCTGAGCGCCGAGGAGATCGAGCGCTGCTCGGCCACTCCCGGCACCCACTGACCGACGATGAGCTCCGCGCCGCCGACGGTCGCCGGCCCGGCCCCGGACCATGATCGGGACCGGGCTCCGGACACGGACGTGCTGGTCGTCGGCGGCGGTCACAACGGCCTCGTGGCGGCCGCCTACCTCGCCCGGGCCGGGGTCGCCGTCACCGTCCTGGAAGCCGGGGACCGCTTCGGCGGAGCCGTGGCGAGCGCCCGGCTCTTCGCGGGGGTGGACGTCAGCCTGTCCCGGTTCTCGTACCTGGTCTCCCTGCTGCCGCAGCAGATCATCGACGACCTCGGTCTGGACCTCGAGCTGCGGTCGCGGCGGATCGCCTCCTACACCCCGACCGCCGACGGCGGGTTGTTGATCGAGCGTCAGCCGGGTGAGGCGACGCGAGCGTCCTTCGCCGCCGGACCGGGTTTGGCGGCGTACGCGGCGTTCCAGGCGCTGGAGGCCGACCTGCACCGGTTCGCCACCGCGCTGGCCCCGACCCTGACCGCCCCCCTCCCCCGGGCCGCTGACGTCCGCGCGGCCGTCGGCGACCAGCTGTGGAGTGACCTGGTGGAGCGGCCGATCGGCGAGCTGGTCGAGCGCACGGTCACCGATGACCATCTCCGCGGCATCGTGCTGACCGACGCTCTGATCGGCACCTTCGCCGGCGCGCACTCCCCCGAGCTGGCCCAGAACCGCTGCTTCCTGTACCACGTGATCGGCAACGGCACCGGCGAGTGGAAGGTGCCGGTCGGCGGGATGGGCACCGTGGCGGTGGCGCTGGAGTCGGCCGCCCGGGCGGCGGGGGCCGCGCTCCGGACCGGTGCGGAGGTCGTCGCGGTCGAACCGCACGACGGGGGCGTGACCGTGCGGTTGGCCGACGGCGAGCACCTCACCGCCCGGACGGTGCTGGCGAACTGCGCCCCGGCCACGCTGGCCGGCCTGCTCGGTGGCGCCGCTGCCCGACCCGAGGGTGCCCAGGTCAAGATCAACATCGTGCTCCGTCGACTGCCGGCGTTCCGGTCCGGGATCGACCCCGCCACCGGGTTCGCCGGAACCCTGCACCTGCACCAGTCCTACCGCGAGCTCGAGGAGGCGTACGCGTCCGCGGCGGCCGGCCGGACCCCCCACCCGCTGCCCTGTGAGAGCTACTGCCACTCGCTGACCGACCCGTCGATCGTCTCTCCCGCCCTCCGCGAGCAGGGGTACCACACGCTGACGATCTTCGGGCTGCACACCCCGGCCCGGTTGTTCGACCATGATCACGACGCCGTCCGGGACCAGGTCCTCCGGGCCGCGCTGACCTCGCTGGAGTCGGTGCTGGCCGAGCCGCTGGACGACTGCATCGCCCGTGATGCGCACGGCGAGCCCTGCATCGAGGTGATGAGCCCGCAGGACGTCGAGCGCGAGGCACGACTGCCCGGCGGCCAGATCTTCCACGGCGATCTCGACTGGCCCTGGCTGGCCGACGACGAGGAGGCCGGCACCCCCGCTCGGCGCTGGGGGGTCGCCACGTCACACCCGGCGATCCTGCTGTGCGGCTCGGGCGCCCGACGCGGCGGCGCGGTGAGCGGTCTGGGCGGACACAACGCCGCCATGGCCGTGCTGGAAGCGAGGGACCGAGCTGAGGCGTGACCACGGTCACCACAGCGAGACCGGAACGGATTTCGTGGACCGGTGCGGGCTTTGCTAATGTTTCTCTTCGCGCGCCGCTAGCTCAATTGGCAGAGCAGCTGACTCTTAATCAGCGGGTTGGGGGTTCGATTCCCTCGCGGCGCACCATCCAGAACCACGCAACCGCCGAGCCACAGGCTCGGCGGTTTCGCGTTTCCCGGGTACGCGCTCGACGACTCAGCCGCTGACGGCCGCCGCGAGCTGGGCCAGGGAGCCCTCGAGCTCGTCCTTGCTCACCAGCGGGAACGAGATCGTCTTGAGCAGCTGCTTGTCGGTGACCGCTGACCAGTCGTAGGTCAGCGACACGTCCGTCTGGTCGGGCCCGGTCGGCGTCAGCTCGTAGACCCACTGCCACCCGGGCGGCTCCTGACCGGCGGGAGCGGTCTGCCAGGCCAGCAGCTGGTTGGGCTGGAAGCCCGTCACGTGGTTGTCGGTCTGGTACTCCCCGCCCATGTGGTCCCCGGCCATGTTCATCCGGAAGCTGTCACCCACCCCGCTGATCCGCTGCGGGTGGTCGGCCGAGCGGACGAAGCCGGAGCCGTCGAACTCCGCATGGCGGTCGGGGTTGGTCAGCAGGTCGAACACCTGCGCCGGGGCGACGTCGATGCTGCGCTGGACGGTGATGGAGGTGTCGTCGGTCATGCTTGACAACGTACACACCTCAGCCCCGCCGTCTCCGCCCTCCGCGGTGGCCGCAGCCGGGCACACCGGCCGGCGAGTTGCGTGAGAACGTTCACGGAGTAGGTTGAAACGATGCACTTTCGTTATCTCGGCAACTCCGGACTCAAGATCTCGGAGATCACCTACGGCAACTGGCTGACGCACGGCTCGCAGCTGGAGAACGAGCAGGCCACGGCCTGCGTCCACGCCGCGCTCGACGCCGGCATCAGCACCTTCGACACCGCCGACGTCTACGCCAACACCAAGGCCGAGACGGTTCTCGGCGAGGCGCTCCAGGGCCAGCGTCGCGAGTCGCTGGAGATCTTCACCAAGGTCTTCGGTCCGACCGGGCCCAAGGGTCACAACGACGTCGGCCTGTCCCGCAAGCACATCATGGAGTCGGCCACCGCCTCGCTGCGCCGCCTGCAGACCGACTACATCGACCTCTACCAGGCCCACCGGTACGACTACGAGACGCCGCTGGAAGAGACCATGCAGGCGTTCGCCGACCTGGTCCGGCAGGGCAAGGTGCTCTACGTCGGCGTCAGCGAGTGGACCGCCCAGCAGCTGCGGGACGGCGCAGCCCTGGCCAAGGACCTCGGTTTCCAGCTGATCTCCAACCAGCCGCAGTACTCCGCGCTCTGGCGGGTCATCGAGGCCGACGTGGTGCCGACCAGCCGCGAGCTGGGGATCTCCCAGGTCGTCTGGTCCCCGATCGCCCAGGGCGTCCTCACCGGCAAGTACGTGCCGGGCCAGGCGCTGCCGGAGGGGTCCCGGGCCACCGACGACAAGGGCGGCGCGGACATGATCTCCCGCTGGCTGCGCGACGACGTGCTGGAGCGGGTGCAGCAGCTGAAGCCGCTCGCCGCCGACGCGGGTCTGTCGATGGCGGCCCTGGCTGTGGCCTGGGTGCTGCAGAACGACAACGTCGCCACCGCGATCATCGGTGCCTCGCGCCCGGAGCAGGTGCACGACAACGTCGCTGCGGCCGGGGTGACCCTCCCCGCGGAGCTGCTGAGCAAGATCGACGAGGTGCTGGACCCGGTGATCGAGCGCGACCCCGCTCGGACCGAGGACAGCTCGCCGAAGACCCGCGAGGTCTGACCCACCACCCCGGCTGACGCCCCCTTTCACCTGCTCACGCCCCCCTTGCGAAGGGGGCGTGACGACGTGAAAGGGGGCGTCAGCCGGTTTCTGGGGCGGGGTGCACCGGCTAGCCTGCAGGCCGTGGAGTCCTACCTCGTGCCGGCCCGCGAGGCGACGGCGGAGCTCGAGGTGAAGCGGTCCCGGTTCCGGTGCCGGCTCGTCCGGGTCGAGACCGACGAGGCCGCCCGGGCGGTGATCGCCGAGGAGCGCGGCACGCACGGCACCGCGGGACACCACTGCTCCGCCTTCGTCCTCGGCCCCACCGCGACCACCGTGCGCAGCAGCGACGACGGCGAGCCGTCCGGCACCGCGGGACCGCCCATCCTCGACGCCCTGCGCGGGGCCGGTCTGAGTGACGTCGTCGCGGTGGTCAGCCGCTGGTTCGGGGGGACGCTGCTCGGCACCGGCGGACTCGTGCAGGCGTACGGTGACGCCACCCGAGCCGGGCTGGAGCTGGCCGGACGGCGGCGCCGCGAGCTCCGTCACCGACTGGAGGTCACAGTCGACTTCGGGGCAGCGGGGCGGTTGGAGGACCTGTTGCGCCGCGAGGCCGCCGGCGTCGAGGTGGACTACCACTCCACGCACGCGACCCTCCGAGCCGCCGCTCCCGCCCGGTCGCTGGACCGGCTGCAAGCCATGATCATGACCGCGACCGGTGGCACCGCCGAGCTCCGCGCGCTCGATCCGCGCTGGGTCGACCTCACGCGCTGACGCCGGACCATCCGGACGCGAACGGGGCCGCCCGGAGGTGACCAGGGCCGCCCGGGACGCGAACGGGCCGCCCGGACGTGACCAGGGGCGGCACCCTGGTGGGTACCGCCCCTGAGCAAGGTGCTACGCGTGCGCTACTTCACGCCACCGGCCGTCAGACCGGCGACGATGCGGCGCTGGAAGATCAGCACCGCCAGCAGCAGCGGCACGGTGACGATCACACCGGCGGCCATGATGGTGCCGTACGGGGTGTCGAAGCCGGTCGTGCCGGTGAACTTGCTGATCGCCACCGTCGCCGTCTGGATCCGGGGATCGGGAGCGAAGGTCAAGGCGATCAGGAACTCGTTCCAGGCCGCGATGAACGTGATGATCGCGGTCGTGAACACACCGGGAGCAGCCAGCGGGATGATCACCTTGCGGAACGCCTGTCCCGGGGTGCACCCGTCGACCATCGCCGCCTGCTCGAGCTCGACCGGCAGCTGCCGGAAGAACGCGGTCAGGTTCCACACCGCCAGGGGCAGCGCGAAGGACAGCGAGGGCACGATCAGCGCCTGGTAGGTGTTGATCCAGTACGGGAACCAGCCGAACGGCGGGGTCGAGCTGAACATCTTCAGCAGCGGGATCAGCAACGTGATGCCGGGGAACATCGAGCAGGCGATGATGACGCCGAGCACGATGGCCTTACCCCGGAACGCCAGCCGGGCCAGCGCGTACGAGGCGACCATGCCGATGATCAGGGTCAGGATCGTGGTCGTCCCGGCGACGATCACCGAGTTGAGCAGGGCCCGCCCGAAGTTGTTGCTGCCCGCGAAGACGCCGATGAAGTTCTGCACCGACGGCGGGTTGGGCAGGAACTCCGTGCTCCGACCCTCGGTGGGCTGCCGGAAGGCGCTGACGATCATCCAGTAGAACGGGAGGATGCAGTAGATCACGATCACTGCCATCCCGACGTAGGAGGCAATCATCCCGATCCGGGCCTTGTTGCTCTGCTTCGGATGGGCGAGCTTGGCGACCTCGTCGGCGGAGGTGTGCTCCTCCACGGTGGTGGTGGACATCAGTGGTTCCCCCCCGTCATCTCGAGCGTGGCGGCTGAGCCGGCGCGCTCCTCGCTGTCGACGCTGCGGCCCTTGCGCTTCTTCTTCTTCTTCTTCGGGGGCGCGTTGTCACCCACGACGTCGGCGCCGAGCAGCTTCACGAACAGGTAGGCGATCAACATGATGTAGAGGAACAGGATGATCGAGTACGCCGAGGCCTGTCCGTAGCGTTGCTGCAGCGCCTCCTGGTAGGCGAAGATCGACAGCGTCTCCACGTAGTACTTGCCCTGACCGACCATGCCCCAGGGCAGGTCGAACATCCGCATGGTGTCGAGAGTGCGGAAGAGCACCGCCACCACCAGGGTCGGCTTGACCATCGGCAGCGTGATCCGGGTGAACTGCTGCCATGCCGTGGCACCGTCCACCTTGGCCGCCTCGTAGACCTCCGCCGGAATCGTCTGCAGACCCGCCAGGGTCAGCAGGCCGATGAACGGGGCGGTCTTCCACACGTCGGCGATGACCACGGCCCAGAAGGCGGGGTTGTCGTCGGCGAGCCAGAGGATCTGGGTGCCCAGCACCCGGTTCATCACCCCGGCCTCGTCGAAGATCAGCTTCCACATCAGTGCCGAGACGATCGTCGGGATCGCCCACGGGACGAGGATGCCGGCCCGGACCACACCGCGGCCCTTGAAGGCCTTGGACATGATCAGCGCCATCGCCACGCCCAGCACGGTCTCCAGCAGCACGCAGACGACCGTGAACAGGGAGGTGTTGATGAAGGCGTTCCAGAACCGGTCCATCGAGCCATAGGCCCCGACCACCTGGTTCTGGCCGCCGAAGATGGCGGTGTAGTTCTGCAGACCGACGAACTGCTCGCCGCCACCCACCAGACCGGTGACCGGGTCGACGCCGTCGTTGACCCGGAAGAACGACTCCCGGATGGACAGGATGATCGGGATGCCGACGACGACGAGGATCACCAGCAGGGTCGGCGACAGCAGGATCCCGGCCAGGCGTCCCTGGCCGTCGCTGAGGGCGTTCTTCCGCCTCTTCGGCGGCACTCCAGACGACTTGTTCTCAACAGCAGTGGCTGTTGCCATTCCTCCCTACCTCTCTCCTGAGTCGCGTCCAGCGCAGGGCGGGCGAGCTGCCCACCACTGCGCTGGACGCGACAACGGAACGGATCAGACGAGCTACTTGATCAGGCCCTCGAGCTTGGTCTGCAGCTCGGACAGGGCGGCGTCACTGGTCGTCTGCCCCTGCAGGGCCCCGTACGCAGAGTCCTGGATGGCCAGGGTCACGTCGCCGTACTTGACGGCCACCGGCCGCGGCTGAGCGGTCTCGATCGACTTCAGCAGGATCGGCATGTAGGCGAACTTCTTGGTGACGTCGGCATCGGTGTACAGAGCGGTCCGGGTGGGGGCCGCCGAGGTGGCGATGACGTTCGACTTCTGGATGTCCTGCGAGGTCCACCACTTGATGAAGTCGGTTGCGGTGCCCTTGTTCTTGGCGTACTTGCTGATCGCCATGTTGTGGCCACCGAGGCTGGAGACACCGGCGCCGGACTCACCCGGCAGCGGCGCCACGTCGAACTTGCCGACGATCTTGGACGAGCCGTCGTCCTTGCTGGCCAGCGAGTACACGTACGGCCAGTTGCGGTGGAAGATCAGGTTGCCGTCCTGGAACGCCTGGCGACCCTGCTCCTCCTGCCAGGTGATCGCACCCTTGGGGATGGTGCCGTCCTTGAACCAGTTGACCATCCGGTCCAGCCCCGCCTTGGCCTCCGGGGTGTTGACGTTGGCCTTGCCGTCCTCACCGACGATGACACCACCGGCGGAGTTGACGTTCTCGGCGAAGTTCACCGTGAGGCCCTCGTACTTGTTGTACTGGCCGGCGAAGCAGTTGAGCTTGGAGTCGTTCTCGCCCTGCTTGATCTTGTCGCAGGCGGACTTCAGCTCGTCCCACGTGGCCGGAGCCTGCAGGTCGTACTTCTCCAGCAGGTCCTTGCGGTAGTACAGCAGACCGCCGTCGGAGGAGGCCGGGTAGGCGTACAGCTTGTTGAAGTACTTGGCGGTGTTCACCGTGGCCGGCAGGAAGTCGTCGGTCGGGAACTTGTCGGCGGGCAGCTCGTCGACGATCTGGTTGGCCGCGAACTCCGCCGTCCACACGACGTCGACGCTCAGCACGGTCATCTTGTCGGACTTGATCTGCGCGTTCTGCAGCATCTGGGCGCGCTGCTGGTCGGCATTGTCCGGGAGCTCCTGGAGCGTGACCTTCTCGTCCGGGTGCTCGGAGTTCCACTGAGCGATCAGCTTCGGGACGTTGCCCGAGGTGTCCTTGCCCTGGACGTAGGTGATCGGGCCCTTCTGGTCGTACGCCGCGTCGGCGGAAGCGCCGCCGCCCGGCGTCGTCTCGCTGCTGCCACCACAGGCGGCCACCGCCAGGAGGGCGGTCAGGGAGCCGGCCGCGATCGCGATCCGGCGCGCACGTCGTGCGAAAGCCATGCATGCCTCACTTCGTTGTCGTGACACCGATGTCTGTGGGTGCCGTCGGGTCACAGTAGGCGTCAAGCAACACGAACGTAATAGAACCCACAGGTGGCGTTAAGGATTGTTATAGAGGGCTAGCACACCGAACCGGTTCAGGGAAAGAGCGCTCTCAGCCGGGGGAACGTTCACAATTCGTGCAAGCGCTGGTGCACAGATCTTTCGGTCGGCGGTGTTACCTCGCAGGTCCGGTCACAGGTAGAGACCGGTCTGACCGTCGGGCAGACCCTCGGTCGCCACGGCGTGCAGATCGCGCTCCCGGAGCAGCACGTAGTCCTTGCCCCGGACTTCCACCTCGGCCCGGTCGTCGGGGTCGAACAGCACCCGGTCCCCCACCGAGACACTCCGGACGTTGGCTCCCGCCGCCACCACCGAGGCCCAGCCGAGCCGCTTGCCGATCGCCACCGTGGCGGGGATGACGATGCCGCCGCCACTGCGGCGCTCACCGGACTCGCCATCGGTCGAGACCAGGACCCGGTCGTGGAGCATCCGGATGGGGAGCGCGGCCGAGCCCTCGGTGGCGGTGCTCATCGGATCGACCTCGGGCTCACAGCGTTCAGCTCCGGCCGCGGCGGACGAGCCCGCGCACGACGGCCAGGAACACCAGACCACCCACCACCGCGCCGGCCACCGCCAGCACCCGGTTGCTCCGCAGGTCACCCCGGGCGTTGAAGACCAACGCCTTGGCGGCGTCCACCTCGTTGCCGACGAACTGCTTCACGCTGTCGATCTGACGCTGCTTGATCCGGTTGGGGTGGACCGTGTCGATGAGGTCCTCCGCAGAATGCGCCAGCCGGAGCCGGGCAGCGGCCAGGTCGGCCTCGATCTGCTCGGGCGTCCTGGTCGGCTGGGTGCTCTCGTTCGAAGCCACGTCTCTCCTCGTCATCGGAACTCGCCCTCAGGGTATTGCAGTGTGGTCGGCACGCGCTCCTCCCTCCGCGCTCGGCCGGTCGTCGGGATGTTCGGTGCCGAAGGAGGGACTCGAACCCTCACACCCGAAGGCACAGGAACCTAAATCCTGCGTGTCTGCCAGTTCCACCACTCCGGCCGGATCCGGCGCCCGCCGCCCGGGGGCGGGAGCGTCGGTCTCAGATCTTGAGGTCGCGCTTGAGCTTGTCGACGTGGCCCGACGCCTTGACGTTGTACTGCGCCACAGCCACCGTGCCGGTGCCGTCATCGGCCACGTCGACCACGAAGGTGGACCGGATGACTCCTTCGACGAGCTTGCCGTAGAGCATCTTGCTGCCGAAGGCCCCGTACGCGGTCAGGGTCTCCTTGTCCGGGTCGGCCAGCAGCGGGAAGGCCACGGACTGGGCCGTCTTGAACTGGGCGAGCTTGTCGGGGCTGTCGGGCGAGATGCCGACGACGGCCAGCCCGGCGGAGTCCAGGTCGTCGACGGCCGCCGTGAAGTCGATGGCCTGCGTGGTGCAGCCCGGGGTCATCGCCGCCGGGTAGAAGTAGACGATCACCTTGCCACCCGCGTAGTCGGCCAGGGAGACCTGGTTGCCGTCGGCGTCGGTCAAGGTGAAGGCGGGGGCGACATCGCCGGGTCCCAGTCGATCGGTCATGATCACCACCCTATCCAGACTCCGGCCGGCAGCGATCCCGCCGGGACCCGCCGGGCGTCACCGGTCACGGCCCGGAACACAGGGGAACAGACCCGGAGCACGAAGCGCAGGAGCACAGCAGCCGAGGGCTGCTGTGCTCCTGAGGTGCTGGCGGAGGACGACCCGGAAGGTCGCCGTCTCCGGGATCAGTCGGTGGCGGGCTTCGCGGTGCCGACGCCCGGGTTGTTGCCGACGCCCTCGTCGACCGCGTTCGTGGCGGCGGTGATCGTGGCGTAGGTCGCACCGGCGATCGCCGCACCGATGATCGGGGCCACGATGAACAGCCAGACCTGGCTGAGGGCCGCACCGCCGGCGAACCAGGCGACACCGAGCGAACGAGCCGGGTTGACCGACGTGTTGGTCACCGGGATGGACACGAGGTGGATCAGGGTCAGGCCCAGGCCGATGGCGATCGGGGCGAAGCCCTTGGGCGCCCGGTCGTCGGTCGCCCCCAGGATGATGTAGAGGAAGACAGCGGTCAGCACGACCTCGACCACCAGGCAGGCCACCAGCGAGTAGCCACCCGGGGACCGGTCGCCGTAGCCGTTGGTGGCGAACCCGCTCTCCACCGCGCTGAAGCCGGGCTTGCCGCTGGCGACCAGCAGCAGCACGGCGCCGGCGGCGGTGGCCGCGACGATCTGGGTGACGATGTAGGGAGCCAGCAGCTTCGGGTCGAACCGCTTGGCGATGGCGAGACCGATGGACACGGCCGGGTTGAAGTGGCCGCCGGACACGTGCCCGAAGGCGAACGCCCCGGTCAGCACCGTGAGGCCGAAGGCCAGGGCCACACCGACGAACCCGATGCCGAGCTGGACGTTGTCGGCGTCACCGCTGAGGAACTTGGCGGCCAGCACGGCGGACCCGCAACCGCCGAAGACGAGCCAGAAGGTGCCGAGAGCCTCGGCGCCGAGCTTGGCGCTCAGCGGGGTGTCGTTCATGGGAACAGTTCTCCTCGAGCAGGTCCGCCCACCGCGGACCGTTCGGCAGGAGACTATGACCGCCGCTCAGGAAGCCCCGATCCACCACTCCGCAAGAACCCGCACTATCCCGTTCGTCGTCGAAATGTGACAAAGGCGAAACCCTGCCGCTCTTCGCGGGCCGTCTCGACCCACTCGGGGCCGATGTCGGGGAACCGGACGTCCCCCTCGGGCTCCGCGGCCACCTCGGTGATCTCCAGCGTGTCCAGCCGGTCCCAGGCGGCGGCGTAGACCTGGCCGCCGCCGGCCACGAAGATCTTGCTCGGCGCCGTCTGTGCCGCCTGCGCGAAGGCGGTGGGCAGATCCGTTGCCACGGTGACGCCGTCGGCTCGCCACCCCGGATCGCGGCTGATCACCACGGTGGTCCGACCCGGCAGCGGCCGGCCGATCGAGTCGTACGTCTTGCGGCCCATGATCAGCACGTGGCCCATCGTGATCGCCTTGAACCGGGCCCAGTCCTCGCCGATCCGCCAGGGGATGTCGTTCCCCGCGCCGATCACGCCGTTCCGCGCGACCGCGGCGATCCCGATCACCTCCGGCCGGTCCACGCCGGCCCCCCTCGGCTCGCTCATTGCCTCAGACCGCGATCGGGGCCTTGATGCCCGGGTGGGGGTCGTAGTTCTCGATCACGACGTGCTCGAGACCGAAACCGTCGATCTCGGTGACGGCGGGGTCCAGCCGCAAGACAGGCAGCGGCCGGGGCTCGCGCTCCAGCTGCCGCCGGGCCTGGTCCAGGTGGTTGAGATAGAGGTGGGCGTCACCCAGGGTGTGGACGAAGTCGCCGACCGCCAGGTCGCACACCTGGGCGACCAGGTGGGTCAGCAGCGCGTACGAGGCGATGTTGAACGGGACACCCAGGAAGATGTCGGCCGACCGCTGGTAGAGCTGGCAGGACAGCCGTCCGCGCTGGTCGTCGCTGCCGGCCGGGGCCGGTGCGACGTAGAACTGGAACATGGTGTGGCAGGGCGGCAGCGCCATCTGCTCCAGGTCCCCGACGTTCCAGGCGCTGACCAGGTGCCGGCGCGAGTCCGGGTTGGACTTGAGTCCGGCGATCACGGCGGCGATCTGGTCGACGTGGCCGTCGTCCGGAGTCGGCCAGGAACGCCACTGGTAGCCGTAGATCGGACCCAGCTCGCCGGAGTCGTCGGCCCACTCGTCCCAGATCGTGACGCCCTGCTCGTGCAACCACGCGACGTTGGTCGACCCCTGCAGGAACCACAGCAGCTCGGCCACCACCGAGCGGACGTGCACCTTCTTGGTGGTCAGCAGCGGGAAGCCCTCGGACAGGTCGAAGCGCATCTGGTAGCCGAAGACGCTCCGGGTGCCGGTGCCGGTGCGGTCGGCCTTCTCCACCCCGTGGTCGATCACGTGCTGCAGCAGATCCAGGTACGTCTTCACGGGTGGGTCCTTCCGGTGGTGTCGCCGGCGCCGAGCCAGCCCTGCAGGTCGAGAAGGATCGCCCGGACCGCGCGACCCCGGTGGCTGATCGCGTCCTTGGCCGCGGGATCGAGCTCGGCGGTCGTCCGCTCCTGCCCGTCGGGCACGAACAGCGGGTCGTAGCCGAACCCGTTGTCTCCCCGTGGGGCGGTCAGCAGGCGCCCGTCGACCACGCCGTGGCGCACGACCCGCCGACCGTCCGGGGCCACCATCGCCATCGCGCAGACGAACTGCGCCGTCCGGTGCGGATCGGGGACGTCGTCCAGCTGGCGGAGCAGCAACGCGTTGTTGTCGGCGTCGGTCGAGCCCGGTCCGGCCCAGCGGGCCGAACGCACACCAGGCATCCCGTTGAGCCGGTCGACCGCGATCCCGGAGTCGTCGGCGAGCGCGATCCGGCCGGTCCGCGTCACTGCGGCACGAGCCTTGATCAAGGCGTTGCCCTCGAAGGTCGTCTCGGTCTCGGCCGGCTCGGGGTAGTCGGGCAGGTCGGCCAGACCCAGCACGGTCACGGGCAGGTCGGCCGCCTCGACCAGCCGCCGGAGCTCGGCGAGCTTCTTGCCGTTGTGGGTGGCCAGCACCACCTCGGTCGTCGTCATCGGTCTCCCCGGTCCACGCGCCGGTCAGCCGGCGAGGGCGGCCTGCTGGAGCCGGGTGAGCTCCGCGCAGCCGGCGGCCCCCAGGTCCAGCAGCCGGTCGAGGGTGGCCCGGTCGAACGGTCGGCCCTCAGCGGTGCCCTGCACCTCGATGAACTCCCCGGTGCCGCTCATCACGACGTTCATGTCGGTGTCGGCGCCGGAGTCCTCGGTGTAGCAGAGGTCCAGCAGAGGTGTGCCGCCCACGACCCCGACCGACACCGCGGCCACCGAGCCGGTCAGCGGGTCGCCGGCCAGCAGGTTGCGGCGGCGCAGCCACTCGACCGCGTCGTGCAGCGCGACGTAGGCGCCGGTGATGGAAGCCGTGCGGGTGCCGCCGTCGGCCTGCAGCACGTCGCAGTCCAGCACGATGGTGTTCTCCCCGAGGGCGCGGTAGTCGATCACCGCGCGGAGGCTGCGGCCGATCAGCCGGCTGATCTCGTGCGTGCGACCGCCGATCCGGCCCTTGACCGACTCACGGTCGGAGCGGGTGTTGGTCGCGCGCGGCAGCATCGCGTACTCGCTGGTGACCCAGCCGAGGCCCGAGCCCTTGCGCCAGCGCGGCACGCCCTCGGTCACGCTGGCGGCCACCAGCACCCGGGTCGACCCGTACGACACCAGGACCGAGCCCTCGGCCTGCTCCAGCCACCCCCGGGTGAAGCTCACCGGTCGCAGCTCGTCGTCCCGGCGCCCGTCGGCCCGTCCCCCCGACCGCTCGATCGTCCCCGCCTGATCCGCCGTGCCCGCCTGGTGTCCTGTGCTCACAGGGCGCAACCTTAGGCGCTCGCGCCGACAGTCCAGCGCACGCCGGGCGCCGCGAGCTCGACCGGGCGGCGGGTGACCCGGCGGGCTTCGTCCCGTACCTGCTCGGGGTCGTGCCACGGCGGGATGTGGGTCAGCACCAGCACGCCGACCCCGGCGGCGTCGGCCACGGCGGCGGCGTCGGCCCCGGTCAGGTGCAGGTCGCGGGGGTTGTCCGCCGCGCCGAGGAAGGCGGCTTCGGACAGCAGCAGGTCGGCTCCGCGGGCGAGCTCGGCCAGCACCGGTGTGGGCCCGGTGTCGCCGGTGTAGACCAGGCTGCCGCCGCCGGGGGTGTTCTCGTCGACCCGGAGCGCGTACGCCTCCACCGGGTGCGCCACCCGGGCCACGGTGACGGTGAAGGGTCCGACGGTCTGCTCCGCGGCCCAGACCCGGTGCTCGAACCACTCCGCGATGGACAGCCCCGGCTCGGTGGCGCCGTCCACCTCGTACGCGCGCTGCAGCCGTTCGGGGGTGCCGCCCGGCCCGTAGAGGGGGATCCGTCGCCAGGGTGCGGTCGGGGCGTAGCGGCCGGCGACGTACAGACCGCAGACGTCCACGCAGTGGTCGGGGTGCAGGTGGCTGAGCGCCACGGCGTCGAGATCGGCCGGGTCGAGGTAGCGGTAGAGCGCACCGAACGAACCGGGACCGAGATCGAGCAGCAGGGAGAAGATCCGGCCCTCGTACGGCGCCTGGACGAGGTAGCTGGAGGCCGGCGAGACCGGTCCCGACACCGAGCCGCTGGCCCCGACGATCGTGAGCTGCACGGGCACGACTCTAGACAGCAGGCGGTGTCAGGGCCGGGGGGTGGCGGCGAACTGGTCCACCGAGGAGATCAGCTCCTCCCCCATCAGCCGGCGCCCGATGCCGGCGAAGGCCTCGGGATGACCGGTCGTCCAGAACCGGTGCGTCGCCTCGCGGGGCCGGTCCCGGCCGAGGCCCCGGCGGGTCAGGGTGGCGTACACGTCCTTGGCGCACTCGTCGGCGCTGGAGACCAGGGTGACCCGGTCGCCCAGGACGTAGGACAGGACGCCGGCGAGCAGCGGGTAGTGGGTGCAGCCCAGGATCAGGGTGTCGATGTCGGCGTCGCGCAACGGCTGCAGGTACTCCTGGGCGCAGGCCAGCAGCTCGGGGCCACCGGTGGTGCCGGCCTCGACGAACCCGACGAACCGCGGGCAGGCCCGGGTCAGCACCTCGACCTGCGGGGCGGCGGTGAAGGCGTCGTCGTAGGCCTGGGAGGTCGCGGTCGCGGTCGTGCAGATCACCCCCACTGGACCCCCGCGGGTGGCGGCCACGGCCCGGCGGACGGCGGGCCTGATCACCTCGACGACGGGCACGTCGTAGCGCTCCCGGGCGTCGGCCAGCACCGCCGCGCTGGCGGAGTTGCAGGCGATCACCAGCATCTTGACACCCTGGTCGACCAGGTGGTCCAGGCACTCCAGGGCGAACTCGCGGACGTCGGCGATCCGCTGGTCCCCGTACGGCGCGCGGGCCGTGTCACCCAGGTAGACCACGTCCTCGTACGGCAGCTGGTCGATCACCGCGCGGGCCACCGTCAACCCACCGAAGCCGGAGTCGAAGATGCCGATCGGGGCCGCGGCGCGGTCCGGGTCTGGCTGGGTCACGGCGGGACAGCCTACGCACCCGGGTGACCGAGGTGGCAGGCTGGCGCTGCCGTCGACGAGGAGCGCTACCCATGACCCTGGACCTGACCCAGCCCGCCGAGCAGATCGCGAGGCTCGCCGCCGGCGTGACCGACGACCAGCTGGGCGACCCCACCCCCTGTCCGGAGATGACGGTCGGCACGCTCCTGGCCCACCTGGCCGGTCTGGCCGAGGCCTTCACCGATGCCGCCGCGAAGGTGTCCGGGCCGACCACCGGCACGCCCCCGACCGCAGCGACCCCGGTGCTGCCGGACGACTGGCGGACGCTGATCCCGGCCCGGCTGGAGGCGCTGGTCACGGCCTGGCGGCAGCCGGCGGCCTGGGCGGGCGAGACCACCGTCGGCGGCGTGACCATGCCGGCCACCGACATCGGCTACGTGGCCAACAACGAGCTGGTCGTCCACGGCTGGGACCTGGCCTCGGCCACGGACCAGCCGTTCGAGGTCGCGGAGGCCAACCTGGACGCGTCCTGGGTGATGGTGTTCAACACCCCTGACGACCCGGACGCCCGGGCCGGTCTCTTCGGCCCCCGGCTGCCGGTCGCGGAGAGCGCGCCGCTGCTGGACCGGGTCCTGGCCGGAGCCGGCCGCGATCCGTACTGGTCGCCAGGAGCCTGAGGCCGCACCCGGCCGGGGGCAGCATGAGGACCACCGGAGTCGCCGTCCTCACGAGCGTCGTCCTGCTCGTGGGCGGCGCGGCCTGCAGTCCTGCGGGGGACGACGCCCCGTGGCCACCGTCGACCCCGGCACCGTCCGCCACCAGCACCCCGGCACCGTCCGCCACCAGCACCCCGGCACCGTCCGCCACCAGCGCGCCGGCCCAGCCGTCGGCAGCCCCCGGGTCGCCGACCGTCGGCCACGTCGTCGCCATCTCCGTCGACGGGCTCAATCCGCGAGCGATCACCGAGCTCGGGCCGTCGGGCACCCCGACCTTCCACCGGCTGATGCGGGACGGCGCCTGCACGCTGGACGCACGCACCGAGCGCGAGCAGACGCGCACCCTGCCCAACCACACCGGCATGCTCACCAGCCGACGGATCGAGGCCGGCCGGGGCGGGCACGGGGTCACGTACAACACCGACAGCAGCACGCGGACGGTGCACGAGTCGGCCGGTGAGTACGTCTCCAGCGTGTTCGACGTCGTCCACGACCACGGCGGTTCGACCGCGCTGTTCGCCACCAAGACGAAGTTCGCCCTCTACCGACGCACCTGGAACACCAACGGCGGTCGCGATCGCGTCGGCGCCGACGACGGCACGGAGAAGATCGACCGGTTCGTGGTCGACACCGACGACGCCCGGCTGGTCGCGAGGCTGAACACCTACCTGCGGGACCGGCCCGGCGAGTTCACCTTCCTGCACATCGCCCTACCCGACGTGGTCGGCCACGACGAGGGGTTCATGAGCGATCGGTATCTGACCGGCGTGCGGGCGACCGACGAGCTCGTCGGCACCGTGATCGACACCATCGCCGGACAACCCGACCTGCAGCGCGACACCGTCGTCCTCCTCACCGCCGACCACGGCGGCGACGGTCTCTCGCACTCCGACCAGACCAAGATCGCCAACTACCAGATCCCGTTCTGTGCCTGGGGTCCGGGAGTCCCGGCGGGCCGCGACCTGTATGCGATGAACGACACCCGCCGCAGCCCCGGCACCGCGCGCACCACCTACGACGGTCCGCAGCCCATCCGCAACGGGGATCTGGGGAACCTCGCCACGGACGTGCTCGGTCTGCCGGAGATCCCCGGCTCGGAGCTCGACGCCGACCACGATCTCGTGATCTTCGGCAGCTGACCTGCGATCAGCCGGTGGCTTACGGCCCTATGCCCAGACCTGGCCGTCCAGGAAGTCCTCGGCGGAGTCCAGATCGGCGGTGTACGCGCCGGTGGACAGGTACTTCCAGCCGCCGTCGCAGATGATCAGGGCGATGTCGGCCGTCTGGCCCGCCTTGGCCGCGCGGACGCCCTGGGCGAGCGCGGCGTGCACGATGGCACCGGTGGACAGACCCGCGAAGATGCCCTCCCGGTCGAGCAGTTCGCGGACCCGGCGGACCGCGTCGCGGGAGCCGACGGAGAAGCGGGAGTCCACGTACTGCGGGTCGTAGAGCTCGGGCACGAAGCCCTCGTCGATGTTGCGCAGGCCGTAGACCACCTCGCCGTAGCGCGGCTCGGCAGCGATGATCTTGACCTCGGGCTTGGTCTCGCGGAAGTAGCGACCGATGCCCATCAGCGTCCCGGTGGTGCCGAGTCCGGCGACGACGTGCGTCACCTCGGGCAGGTCGGCGGCGATCTCCGGTCCGGTGGTCAGGTAGTGCGCCTCGGCGTTGGCCGGGTTGCCGTACTGGTAGAGCATCACCCAGTCCGGGTGCTCCGCCGCCAGCTTCTTGGCCACCGCGACGGCCTCGTTCGACCCGCCCGCGGCGGCGGAGGAGACGATCTCGGCGCCCCACATGGCCAGGATCTGCTTGCGCTCGATCGAGGTGTTCTCCGGCATCACGCAGATCAGCCGGTAGCCGGCCAGCTTCGCGGCCATGGCCAGCGAGATGCCGGTGTTGCCGCTGGTCGGCTCGAGGATGGTCGCCCCGGGACGGAGCGTCCCGTCCGCCTCGGCCTTCTTGATCATGCTCAGCGCGGCCCGGTCCTTGATGGAACCGGTCGGGTTGCGGTCCTCGAGCTTCGCCCACAACCGGACGCCCTCAGCGGGCGACAGCCGTGGGAGTCCGATCAGGGGGGTGTGACCGACCGAGTCGGCCAGGGAGTCGTAGCGCACGCTGGGACCGGTGCCGGGGGCGGCGGGTCAGCCGCCGGCGACGGCGGGCAGCACGACCACGACGTCACCGTCGGCGGTCGGCGCCTCGAGGCCACCGGTGAACCGGACGTCCTCGTCGTTGACGTAGACGTTGACGAACCGACGCAGCGCCGACTCGTCGACCAGCCGCGCCTTGAGACCGGGGTAGCGACCCTCGACGTCGTCGATCACCTGCGCGAGCGTGGTCCCGTCGCCCTGGACGGCCTTCTCACCCTGGGTGTAGGTCCGCAGGATCGTGGGGATCCTCACTTCAACGGCCACGTTCGTCGTCTCCTCGGTCGGTCCGCCGGCCTGGAGCCGGTGGGGTCGGTCTTGCGCGGTGCTCCTGGCACAACCGCTGTGGCGTCGATCGTTATTCCGACGCGGTCGGGTCGCCGCCGGTGATCTCGATCTCCTCCTCGGTCACCACGCCGTCGAGGATCCGGTACGACCGGACCTCCGCCGGGCCGTCCGCGGCGCCGGTCTCGGCCACCGACACGAGCAGGTAGTGGGCCTGCGGCTCGGCGGCGTAGGAGATGTCGGTGCGCGACGGATAGGCCTCGGTCGAGGTGTGCGAGTGGTAGACCACGACGATCTCCTCGTCCTGGTCGTCCATCTCGCGGTAGAGCGCCAGCTGCTCGGCCGGATCGAAGCGGAAGAAGGTCGGCGACCGGTCGGCGTTGGTCATCGGGATCAGCCGCGCCGTCTCGTCCGATCCCTCCGGACCCGCGATCACCCCGCAGGCCTCGTCGGGGAAGTCACGCCGAGCGTGGGCGACGATGGCGTCCACGTACGCCTGGGAGATCCGCAACACGCCCGCCAGCGTAGGGCGGGAGGCCAAGGACTGAGACGGCTGACCGCACTCCGGACTGTGCTGTCGTCACTCGCTGTTCGCTGCGCGCTCAGGACTCTGTCTTCCCTCCTCGCTCGCAGACGAAAAGCGTGTCTGCTGCTCGTCGGTCCAGACAGAGCCGCGCTCCGCTCACGGCCGCTCGCGACGGGATCACAACGCTGCTATCAGAGTCTCCTGGGCGAACCCGAGCCAGTCGTACACGCTGACCATGTAGGACCGCGGGTCGTCGTCGGGCAGCTGCGACATCTCCTCCGCCGATTCGGCGTCGGTGATCCCCAGGCGCACAGCGACCGCGATCCGGACGCTGGTCAGGGTGCGCAGCCAGGCCTGGACCTCCTCGGCCGGCACCCGCAGCTCGACGGTGCCGAGGTCGGTGGTGGCGAGCCGGGCGAGCACCACCTGGGCGTCGGTCACCTTGGTGGTCTTCAGCTCACGCTCGGTGAACCGCCGGAAGTCCGACGAGGCGGCGTCGTCGTGGGGGTAGGCGTTCGGGAACAGCCGCTGCAGCACCGGGTCCTCATGCGCCTCGGGCTGGTCGGGGTCGCTGGCCAGGTCCTGGGCCCACAGCTCGAACGGGTCGTCGGACTGCGGCTGCGCGTACGTCTCCGGATCGCCGTCGCTGATCATCTCGACCAGCTGGCTGACCAGGGAGGACAGCAGCTCCACCTCGTACGGGCTGAGGCGGGTGACCGCGGCCCCGCTCTTGCGCCGGAACTTCTTCACCGTGCGCCACCCGCGGGTCGGGCGGGGCTCACTGGTCCGCCTTGTCCAGGGTCGCCCACAGCCCGAACTCGTGCATGGCCGCCACGTCGCGCTCCATCTCCTCGCGGGACCCGGTCGAGACCACGGCCCGCCCGTCGTTGTGCACCTGCAGCATCAGCTTGTGGGCCTTGGACTTGCCGTAGTGGAAGTAGGTCACGAAGACGTGCGTCACGTACGACATCAGGTTGACGGGGTCGTCCCAGACGATCGTCACCCAGGGGATGTCGAGGACGGTGTCCTCCAGCGGGCGCTCCACGACCGCGGTGCTCCCCGCGGGCGTCACCTGCCCGCCCTCGGTTTCGGGCATGCCGGCCATTGTCGCAAACTCCCTGGACAAGACCGAAACCCGTCGCGGGTCTAGGTTCGGTGCCGTGAGTCTCTCCAGCCAGTGGGGTCCGAGCGAGATCCCCACCACCGCCCTGCTGACCGACCACTACGAGCTCACCATGCTCCGCGCGGCGCTGCAGGCGGGCACAGCCAACCGGCACAGCGTGTTCGAGCTGTTCGGTCGCCGGTTGCCCACGGGCCGCCGTTACGGCGTGGTCTGCGGGGTCGGTCGTGCGCTGCGCGCCCTGCGGGCGTTCCGGTTCGACGACGAGTCGTTGCGGTTCCTGCGGGACACCGACGTGGTGGACGCGGCGACCTCGGACTGGTTGGCCGACTTCCGCTTCTCCGGCGACATCTGGGGCTACCCGGAGGGCGAGGTCTACGTCCCCGGCTCGCCGCTGCTGATCGTGGACAGCACCTTCGCCGAGGGGGTGGTGCTGGAGACGGTCCTGCTCAGCATCTACAACCACGACTCCGCGATCGCCTCGGCCGCGTCCCGGATGACCGCGATGGCCGGCGACCGCCCCTGCATCGAGATGGGGTCGCGGCGCACCCAGGAGCTCGCCGCCGTCGCGGCGGCCCGGGCCGCCTACATCGCGGGGTTCGAGGCGACGTCCAACCTGGAGGCCGGTCGGCGCTACCACGTCCCGACCCGGGGCACCTCGGCCCACTCGTTCACCCTGCTGCACGGCGACGAGTCCGAGGCCTTCCGGGCCCAGATCGCCGCCCTCGGCGAGGACACCACGCTGCTGGTCGACACGTACGACGTGATGAACGCGGTCCGGCTGGGGGTCGAGCTCACCCACGGCCGGCTGGGGGCGGTCCGACTCGACTCGGGCGACCTCGGGCTGCTGGCCACCCAGGTGCGCGAGCTGCTCGACTCGCTCGGGGCGAAGCAGACCAGGATCATCGTCACCTCCGACCTGGACGAGTGGAACATCGCCGCGCTGTCCGGGGCACCGGTCGACGGCTACGGGGTGGGCACCGCGCTGGTCACCGGCAGCGGGCACCCGACCTGCGGCTTCGTCTACAAGCTGGTGGCCCGGGCCGACTCCGACGAACCGGACGCGCCGCTGGTGTCGGTGGCCAAGAAGAGCATCGACAAGGTGAGCGTCGGCGGCCGCAAGTACGCGCTGCGCCGCCTCGACGACCACGGTGTCGCCGAGCTGGAGCTGATCGGCATCGGCGCGCCACCGAGCGGCGACCACAACGACCGGGACCTGCTCGTCCCGCTGGTGAGCAAGGGTGAGGTCGTCGGCGAGGAACCGCTCGAGGCGGCCCGGGAGCGTCACCTCCGCTCGCGCGCCGAGCTCCCGCAGGAGGCGCTCAAGATGTCCCGCGGCGAGCCGGTGATCGACACCGCCTACCTCGACGACCACGGCCGGCTGGACAACCCGTACGCCCCGAGGGTGTGAGGCCACGATGACCAGGGCCCTGATCGTGGTGGACGTGCAGAACGACTTCTGCGAAGGCGGGTCGCTCGCGGTGGCCGGCGGTGCCGACGTCGCGGACCGGATCGCGGAGCTGATCGCGTCCGACCACTCCTACGACCAGGTCGTCGCGACCCGCGACCACCACGTCGACCCCGGTGACCACTTCGCCGACCAGCCCGACTTCGTCGACTCCTGGCCGGCCCACTGCGTCGCCCACACCGCCGGGGCCGAGCACCATCCCCGCCTGGCCGGGGCCGCGTTCGCAGCGGTCTTCGACAAGGGGGCGTACGCCGCGGCCTACTCCGGCTTCGAGGGGACCTCGGCCGACGGTGCGTCGTTGGCCGACTGGCTCCGGTCCCGTGGCGTCCACCGGGTCGACGTCTGCGGAATCGCCACCGACTACTGCGTCAAGGCCACGGCCCTGGACGCCGTCCGGCACGACCTCGCCACCACCGTGCTGCTGGACCTGACGGCCGCCGTCGACCCCACACGCACCGACGACGTGGTCGCCGAGCTCACCGGAGCCGGTGTGCAGGTGGTCGGTACCGGCTCCGTCACGTCGACGTAGTCAACCGGCGATCCGGCGACCTCTCCTTGGTCGTCGCTCGTAATCCTCCGTTCGGTCACCCCCGACGAGGACCGGTCGGCTGTCCACCACCGGACCCCTGTGTGACGGTGGTCACTCGGGCGTAGAGTGCGGAACAGGGGGCAACCATGGACGTCGCAGACCTGGTTCGAGGGCACTACGGCGGGGTCGACCTGCACGCCGGGATCCTCGCCGGACTCACCGCAGCCGGCGTCGACGCCGACCGTCTCACGGTCGACGATCTGAGCGCCGTCGATCAGCTGCACGCAGGCTTCTCCGGAGCCACCCGGCATCTGCTCGGCCACCTGGACCTCCGTCCCGACACCCGGCTGCTCGACGTGGGCTGTGGCATCGGCGGCCCCGCCCGGCTGGCCGCCGCCGAGTTCGGTTGCCGGGTGACCGGGGTGGACCTGTCGCCCGATTTCGTCGCCACCGCCCGATCGTTGACGACGCTGGTGTCGCTGACCGATCGCGTCGACTTCCGCGTGGCCAGCGGCGAGGACCTCGGTGTCGACGACGCCTCCTTCGACGCGGCGATGATGGTGCACGTCGGGATGAACATCCCCGACAAGGCCGCTGTGTTCACCGACGTCCGACGCGCGTTGCGCGACGGTGGAACCTTCGCGGTGTTCGAGCAGATGCGGGTCGGCGACGGAGACCTCCCCTATCCCCTGCCGTGGGCCGAGGACGACCGCTCCTCGTTCGTCGCGAGCCCGGCGGAGTACGCCCGGGACCTCGGGTCGGCGGGCTTCTCGGTGATCGTGACCGAGGACCGGACGGCCGAGACCTCCGGCCCACCCGGTCCCCCCGGACCGCCGCACGGCTCGCCGAGCCTCAGTCCGATGGCGGTCTTCGGGCCCGAGTTCGGACGACGGATCGGCAACAACATCGCGGCCACCCGAGCGGGTCTGCTGGCTCCCGTCCTGATCCTGGCCGAGGCGATCTGAGGCCTCGGAGAGCCCGGGTCCGCTACCGGCCTGCGCCTACGGTGGGGGCATGACACGTTGGTCCACGGACGCCATTCCCTCCCAGGCCGGTCGCACGGTGATCATCACCGGCGCCACCAGCGGCATCGGCTTCGCCGCCGCGAAGGTGCTGGTCGACAAGGGGGCCCGCGTCGTGCTGGCCGTACGCAACCAGACCAAGGGGGCCGACGCGGTGGCCCGGCTGGGGGGCCGCGCCGAGGTGCGGTCGCTCGACCTGGCCGACCTGAGCTCCGTCCGCGCCTTCGCCGAGGCCTGGGACGGGCCGATCGACCTGCTGATCAACAACGCCGGGGTGATGGCCGTCCCGCTCGGCCGGACCGCCGAGGGCTTCGAGCTCCAGCTCGGCACGAACCACCTCGGTCACTTCGCCCTGACCAACCTGCTGCTCCAGCACCTGACCGACCGGGTCGTCAGCGTCAGCTCCAGCGCGCACCGGATGGGTCACATCGAGCTCACCGACCTGAACTGGGAGCGGCGGTCCTACAAGCAGTGGCCCGCGTACGGGCAGTCGAAGCTGGCCAACCTGCTGTTCGTGCTGGAGCTGGAGCGCCGGCTCTCCGCGACCGGCTCGGACGTCCGTGCCCTCGCCGCCCACCCCGGCTTCGCCCGCACCAACCTGCAGGGCCACAGCGGCAACGCCTGGGCCGACCGCGCGACGATGGTCGTCACGAAGGTCGTCGGGCAGTCCGCCGCCCAGGGTGCCTGGCCCACGCTGTTCGCCGCGACCGAGGACCTGCCCGGCGCGTCGTACGCCGGCCCGGGTGGCTTCGCCGAGGCCCGCGGGCTCCCGCAGCTGGTCGGGCGGACGCCGGAGGCCAGCGACGCCGAGCTGGCCAAGCAGCTGTGGACCGCCTCGGCAGAGCTGACCGGGGTCGACTTCCCCCTCTGAGCCCTCCGACCTGTCAGCGGCGCAGCGCGCGGTCCCAGCTGCCGGCGTACCGACCGTCGTCGCTGGCCACGGCCCCCGGGCCGAGCTCGAGCGGCCGGAAGGTGTCGACCATGACGGCCAGCTCGTCGAAGTAGTGCTTGCCGATGGACGCCTCCGCGGCTCCGGGCTGCGGCCCGTGGCTGTGCCCGCCGGGGTGCAGGGTGATCGACCCGATGGCGATCCCCGATCCCTTGCGGGCCTCGTAGTCGCCGCCGCAGTAGAACATCACCTCGTCGGAGTCGACGTTGGAGTGGTAGTACGGGACCGGGATGGCCAGCGGGTGGTAGTCGACCTTGCGCGGTACGAAGTTGCAGATCACGAAGTTGCTGCCCTCGAACACCTGGTGCACCGGCGGCGGCTGGTGGACCCGCCCGGTGATCGGCTCGAAGTCGTCCACGTTGAACGTGTACGGGTAGAGGCAGCCGTCCCAGCCGACCACGTCGAACGGGTGGCTGCTGGCCATCACGATCGACCCGACGATGCCGCTCGGTCCACGACCACGGTGCTTGGTGTAGATCTCCACGTCGGTGCCCTCGGCGAGCAGCGGCTCGGTCGGCCCGTGCAGATCGCGCTCGCAGTAGGGACTGTGCTCCAGCAGCTGCCCGTACTTCGACAGGTAGCGCTTCGGCGGGCCGATGTGGGAGCCGGCCTCGATCGCGTACGCCTTGACCACGCCGTCGGGGAGCCAGCGGTGCACGGTGGCCCGCGGCAGGAGGACGTAGTCGCGGTCGCGGAAGCTCAGCGCCCCGAACACCGTCTCCACCGTGCCGGAGCCCGACTCGATGTAGACGCACTCGTCGCCGGTGGCGTTGCGGTAGAGCGGTGACGGTGCCGAGCCGACCACGTAGCTGATCCGTACGTCGGGGTTGCCCAGCACCAGCACCCGGCCGGTGACCAGATCGGTCGCCCCGGGCTCGGCACCGGCGAACAGCTCCGGCAGTCGCAGGTGCAGGGGTCGCAGCGGGTGGTTGGCCACGGTGGTCAGGTCCGGGAGCGTCCAGTCCCGGGCGCCGCTCATGGCCGACGGGATGCCCCGGTGGTAGAGCAGCGACGAGTCCGAGGAGAAGCCTTCCTCGCCCATCAGCTCCTCGGCGTACAGCGTGCCGTCGAGCTGGCGGAACACGGTGTGACGCTTCGGCGGGATCTCCCCCACGCTGCGGTAGAAGGCCATACCTGACGATACCGCCGCCCCCGGAGACCCCCGGTGTGACCGCGCGATGGCCGAAGATGGTCCTCATGTCGTCACCGGAACCCGTCGTCGAGTCCCGTCCGCGGCGGCCCGCCCCGCGTGATCTGCAGCGGGTGCTGCTCACCTACCTCAGCGTCGCCTGCGCGCTGCTGTGCGGACTGCCGGTCCTGGTCGGGGGCTGGTTAGCGGCCGGCCAGTGCAGCAGCGAGGGGTTCCGCTGCCTGGGCTGGTTCCTCTACGGGATGCTGTTCGCGGCACTGGTGGCTGCGGTCACGCTGCCACTGTGGACCCGCCGGTACGGGCTGGGTCTGGTCTGCGCCGCACTGACCCTCGCGTTCGTCCTGGTGCCCCTGGTCCTGGGCGACGGCAGCCCCAACGCGGGCACCGCCTTCCTCGGCCCGGGGCTCGCCGCCTGGGTCACCGACCCTCGGACACCGGCCTCCACCGGCCCGCTGGCGCCCCCGGCGACGCCGCCCTCGGCCATCCGCCACTGGCTCCCGCGCGGGGTCGCGGTGGTCGTGCTGCTGATCGTGATCCCGCTGCTGGGCCGGGTGATCTGAGGTCGCTCAGCCGCCGTCCAGCTCCCGCCGCACGGTCATCGGCGCCACCGTGCGGAAGGCGTCGGTGACGATGGCTCTCAGCTCACCGTCGTCCACCGTGACCAGGTGCACTCCCAGCCACCCGCGGTGCCCGACGTAGGGCGGGCGGAAGAAGCGGTCCGGCTCGGTCTCCACCATCTCGGCCTGGACCCCGTCCGGGGCGGCGCACCAGATCGCCAGTCGGCCGTCGCCGTGGTGGTCGTCGAGGAACATCACGAAGCACGTCTTCTCGCGGATGAAGAAGGCCGGGCCGCCGTGGCTCGGCCGCTCCGAGGTCTGCGGCAGCGCCAGGCAGGCCGAGCGGAGCCGAGCCAGCTGCGCTGCGACGCCGTCGGTGGTGTACGCGGGCACAGGCCTATTGTGCAGGCGTGGACGCGATGGATGCCCTGTTCGCCGGACTGGTCGACGACGCCGCCGTGTTCCCGCCCGGCAACGCCAGCGTGGCCGACGCCGTCCACCGGCACCGGGAGCACCGGGCTGCCTGGTACGCGCCGGTGATCGGGCCTCTGGTGGTGCCGGACACCGAGCTGGCCGCGCTGTCCCGGGCGGTCGCCGACAGCGGGACCGGGCCCGACGACGAGCGGCTCGCCGTCAGTGTGGTGATCAGCAGCGGTGCCGGCGGCCTGGTCGCCCTGGCCCGCCGCGACCTGCCCGGGCTCGAGGTCGTCGCCGCGGAGATCGCCCTGCGGGACCTCGACGACCTGCCCGGGAACGCCGGCCGGGTGGTGGCCGCGGCCGAGGAGCTGGACCCCGAGGCGGTGTCCGTGTTCGTCGAGGTGCCGTACGGCCACGGCTGGATCGGCGCTGTCGAGGTGATCGAGGCCGCGAGCCTGTACGGCAAGATCCGGACCGGGGGCCTCGAGCCGGACGCCTTCCCGACCGCCGACCAGCTCGCCCGGCAGCTGTCCGTGCTGATCGAGGCCGACCTGCCGTTCAAGGCCACCGCCGGGCTGCACCGGGCCTGGCCGAACCGGGTCACCGACGAGCGCGGTCAGACGCTGCACCAGCACGGCTTCGTCACGGTCCTGATGGCGATCGAGGCGTTGATCGACGGAGCCGGCACCGACGCCGCCGTCGACCTGCTCGCACTCGACGACCCGGGCCGGATCTTCACCGCGCTGCAGGGGTGGGACGTGCCCGCCGCGAACCGGGTGCGGCGCCGCTTCCGCAGCTTCGGCTGCTGTGGGGTCACCGAGCCGGTCGACGACCTGGTCGCCCTGGGCCTGCTGCGGGCACCGGAGTCACACGAGTCGTCGGACGCCGGCCGATGAGCTGGTTCGAGGTGCCGGCCGGCGCGCCCTTCGGGACCGCGGAGCTGCCGTACGGGATCTTCTCGACCGACGAGACCCCGCGCCGGGTCGGGGTGGCCGTCGGTGACCGGGTGCTGGACCTGGCCGCGGTGGGCGAGGCGGCCGGTCTGGACGCCGACGTGTTCCGGCAGCCCAGCCTCAACCCCTGGATGGGACTCGGCCCGGCCGCCTGGGCCGAGGGCCGTGGGTTGCTGCAGTCGCTGCTGGCCGACGAGTCCGGGCGGGACGTGGTCGAGCCGCACCTGCTCCCCCTCGACGCGGTGACCCTGCACCTGCCGATCGAGGTCGCCGACTACGTCGACTTCTACGCCAGCGAGCACCACGCCGCCAACGTGGGGGCGATCTTCCGGCCCGGCGGGCCGCCGCTGACCCCGAACTGGAAGCACCAGCCGATCGGCTACCACGGACGGGCCGGCACGGTGGTGCCCACCGGGACCCCGGTGGTCCGACCGAACGGCCAGCGCAAGGCGCCCGACGAGGATGCCCCGACCTTCGGCCCGAGCCGGCGGCTGGACATCGAGGCCGAGCTCGGCTTCGTGGTCGGGGTGGGGTCGCCTCAGGGGACGTCGGTCGGGGTGGACGCGTTCGCCGACCACGTGTTCGGCGTGGTGCTGCTCAACGACTGGTCGGCCCGTGACCTGCAGGCGTGGGAGTACGTGCCGCTCGGTCCGTTCCTGGGCAAGAGCTTCGCCACCTCGATCTCGGCCTGGGTGCTGCCCCTGGCCGCCCTGGAGCCGGCCCGCCGGCCGCTGCCCCGCCAGGACCCACCGCTGCTGCCCTATCTCCAGGGGGACCTGTACGGCTACGCCATCGAGGTCGAGGTGTGGCTGAACGGGCTGCTGGTCAGCACCTGCCCGTACGCCGCCCTGTACTACTCGCCGGCGCAGATGGTCGCCCACCTGACCAGCAACGGAGCCTCGCTGCGCACCGGGGACCTGCTGGGCTCGGGGACGATCTCGGGCCCGGCCCCCGACCAGCGCGGCTCCCTGCTGGAGCTGACCTGGAACGGTTCCCGCCCGCTGCTGCTGGACGGCGAGGAGCGGACGTTCCTGGCCGACGGCGACGAGGTGGTGCTCCGCGGCCGAGCCCCGGCCGCCGACGGCGGGATCCTGGCGCTGGGGGCTGTCACGGGCGTGATCGAGCCGGCCCCCGCTCGCTAGGTGGGGATCTGTCACCGACGTCGCTGAGCATCTCCCGCCCCGGAGTTAGCGGATCTTGACCACCTGGGTCTTGGCGGCCACGTCGTGCAGCGCCTGCTTCTTCGGGTTCCACAGCGGCATCAGCGCGTCGATGATCCGCACCACGACCAGGAAGGTCTGCAGGTTCGGCACCGTCCACACCAGGGCCCGGACCACCACCGTCGACCAGCCGAGCCTCTCGGTGCTGCGGCCGTGGTCGACCGGCACCACCCGCAGACCGGCCACGAGCTTGCCCGGGGTGGCCGAGCGCCAGCGCAGGAACAGCACCAGGTAGAGCGTGTGCACGACGAACCCCACCGCCAGCAGGACGAGCTGGTCGGTGCCGGTGAGCAGCGCGTTCACGTCCGGCTGGGCCGGCATCGGCTGCCCCGCCTGGGCGGCCGCCATAGCGGTCTGGAAGTAGTCGCCCAACGCGGTGGCCAGCCGCAGGTAGATGGGGAGCGCGAGCAGCGACGAGATCACGCCCACGATCAGCCCGTCCAGGGCGATGGCCAGGGCGCGCCACCACCAGCCGGCCAGCGGCACCCCGTCCTCGGTGAGCGGGACCGGCTTGGCGGCGTAGGCGCCGCCCTGCTGACCGTACGGCTGCTGCCCGTAGCCCTGCTGACCGTACGGCTGCTGCCCGTAGCCCTGCTGACCGTACGGCTGCTGCCCGTAGCCCTGCTGACCGTACGGTTGCTGATCCTGCGGCGCCTGGGGCGACCAGGCCGGACCCGCGGGGGCGGCGGGCGGCGGCACGTTCTCGTTCGGACGCGTGGTCCGCGACCACTGCCAGCCGTCCCAGTAGCGCTCGTTCGCCCGGTTGAGGGGATCGGGGTACCAGCCGCTGGGGGCGGCATGGCGCCCCGGTGGGACCGGGGGCGAACCTACGGGGATCTCAGACGACACGAGCCCAATTTAGTGGGTGGGTTCAGAGGTTGCCGCGCCGTTCCTGCTCCCGCTCGATCGCCTGGAACAGGGCCTTGAAGTTGCCCTTGCCGAAGCCGAGCGATCCGTGCCGCTCGATCAGCTCGAAGAACACCGTCGGCCGGTCCCCGATCGGCCGGGTGAAGATCTGCAGCAGGTAGCCGTCCTCGTCCCGGTCGACCAGGATGCCGCGCTCCTGCAGCGTCTCGATCGGCACCCGGACCTCGCCGATCCGGCGCCGCAGCTCGGGGTCGGTGTAGTAGGAGTCGGGGGTGGCCAGGAACTCCACGCCGGCCGCCCGCAAGGTGTCCACCGCGGCCACGATGTCGTCGGTGGCCAGGGCCAGGTGCTGAGCGCCGGGCCCGACGTAGAACTCCAGGAACTCATCGATCTGGCTCTTCTTCTTCGCGATCGCCGGCTCGTTCAACGGGAACTTCACCCGGTGGTTGCCGCTGGCCACCACCTTGCTCATCAGCGCCGAGTAATCGGTGGCGATGTCGTCGCCGATGAACTCGGCCATGTTCGTGAAGCCCATCACCCGGTGGTAGAAGTCCACCCACTCGTCCATCCGGCCGAGCTCGACGTTGCCGACCACGTGGTCCAGCGCCCAGAACACCGGCGGGCGATCGGCGACCAGTGTGTCGTCCTGGGCGACGTAGCCGGGCAGGTAGGGGCCGGTGTAGCGCGACCGGTCCACCAGGGTGTGCACGGTGTCCCCGTACGCCGCCATGGTGGCCGTCCGGATCGTGCCGTGCTCGTCGCTGAGGTCGTGCGGCTCGACCAGCACCCGAGCACCGACCTTCACCGCGTGCGCCACGCAGACGTCCACGTCCGGCACCTCCAGGCTGATGTCGGACACGCCGTCGCCGTGCCTGCGGTGGTGGTCCAGCAGCGGGCTGTCCGGCGCCACCCCGCCCATGATCACGAACCGGCAGCCGCCCGAGGTCAGCACGTACGCCTTGTGGTCCCGCTGACCCGTCTCCGGACCGGCGTAGGCGACCAGCCGCATCCCGTACGCGGTCCGGTAGTGCAACGCCGTCTGCGTGGCGTTGCCGACCACCCACACCACGGCGTCCCACCCGATCACCGGGAAGGGGTCGTGGGAGGCGTCGTACTCCACCAGCCCGATCAGCTGGCGCAGCTGCTCGGCGTCCAGGTGGGCGAGCTTCTCCTCGTTGGTCAGCACGGCATCGGTCAGCACATCGGTCATGACTCGAAGGATGCGGAGGTGTGACAATGTGCGCAATCAGGCCGTGACAGACTGGACAACCTGATCAGCGGGCGACGATCGGCTTCGACGGCGAAGGGACACCATGACCACTGAGACACCCGTCACACTGGATCGCCTCGACCGCGCCATCGTGGCCCTGTTCGCGGGCGAACCGCGGATCGGCGTGCTGGAAGCCAGCCGCCGCCTGAAGGTGGCCCGCGGCACCGTCCAGGCCCGGTTGGACCGGCTCGAGCGGACCGGGGTGGTCACCGGCTGGGGACCGGACATCTCCCCGGAGGCCATCGGCTACGGCGTGACCGCCTTCGTCACCATCCAGATCGCGCAGCACTCGGGCCGCGAGGCGCTGACCCTCCGGCTGGAGGACATCCCCGAGGTCCTGGAGTGCTGGACCATCACCGGCAGCGGGGACCTCTGGTGCCGGATCGTGGCGCACAGCAACGCCGACCTGCAGCGGGTCATCGACCTGATGGTGAGCGAGGACCGGGTGGTCCGCTCCTCCACGCTGATCGGGCTGTCGGAGGCGATCCCCTACCGCACGGGGCCCCTGGTCGCCGCCGCGGCCCCGACGACCGCATGACGTCCGGCGACCCGGTGGCGCCGACCGCGATCGGCCGCTACCCGGTGATCCGCCGGCTCGGGGCGGGGGCGTTCGCGACGGTCTGGCTGGCCCGCGACACCGAGTTCGACGTCGACGTGGCGGTCAAGGTGCTGGCCGACGACTGGGCCGCGGACCCGGCGATCCGCGAGCGGTTCACCACCGAGGCGAAGCTGCTGCGCCGGATCGGCGACCGCCGCATTGTGCACGTGTACGACATCGGCACCCTGCCCGACGGGCGGCCCTACTTCGTGATGGACCACCTGGACGGCGGCACGTTGGAGGACCTTCGCCGCTCCGGGGTGGAGCCGGCGGAAGCGCTGCACCTGTGCGCCGAGGCGGCCGTGGGTTGGAGGTGCTGCACCGTCACCACGTGGTGCACCGCGACGTCACTCCGGGCAACCTGCTGCTGAGTCACCGTCCGGACGGCACCCGCACCGTGGTGGTCGCCGACCTCGGGGTGGCGCGCTCGGTGGTGGACTCCTCCGCCGGCGCGATGATCGTGGGGACGCCGTCGTCGATGGCACCGGAACAGGCGGCCGGCGGGGCGGTCGACGCGCGCGCCGACGTCTACGCCCTGTGCGTGGTCGCGTACGCCCTGCTGGCCGGCGCGCCGCCGTTCCCGGTGCGCACCGTCGCGGACCTGACCGGGCGGCCGGCCGGCCTCGCGCCGCCCCCGCTGGCCGAGCGCCTCGGGGCGCCCGCGACCCTCGACGGGCTGTTCCGGTCGGGTCTGGCCACCGATCCGCACCGGCGACCGCCGAGCGCCGCCCTGCTGGCCGACGCGTTCGACCAGCTGGCCGCCGACCTGGCCCGCGTCCCGGGACGGAGCGGGGAGCCGAGGGGCGCGGTCGCGCAGCCCGGACCACACCCACGTCCACCGGTGGTTCCGGCCGCGACCCCGGCACCGTCGGCCCCGACCCGGGTCGGGCGGTCGTCGGTCTTCTACATCGGGATGACAGTCCTGGCGATCCTGCTCTTCGCCGCCTTCCTGGGCGTCGTCATCGCGCTCAGCCTCTGACGGTCAGGCACCCTTCTTGCGGGTGATCGCCCAGTGCCGGATGTGGTCGATCCGCTGCTGGAGCTCGTCCGCCCCGGCCACCGCCGACGGCGGGCCGCCGCAGGCGGCGCGGAGCTCGGCGTGGATGACGCCGTGCGGGGTGTCGGTGCGGTGGTGCCAGGCGGCGACCAGCCCGTTGAGCTCCTTGCGGAGGTCGCGGAGCAGCTGGTGGGTGCTCCGCTCGGCGTGCTCGGGGCGGGGGGCCCGGCTGGCGTGGTCGGCCTGACGGCGGCGGAGCAGGTCCTTCACCTGGTCCGGTTCGAGCAGACCCGGCAGCCCGAGGTAGTCCTGCTCCTCCGCGCTGCCCGACTGGGTGGTCAGCCCGAAGTCGGCCCCGTCGAAGACGACCCGGTCGAAGTCGGCCTCGCTGCCCAGGGCGGCGAACGTGCCCTCCGGCAGATCGGCCTCGGTCTGCGTCAGCTCGGCCGCGGCCAGCAGGGCCGCCTCGTCCGGCTCGGACCTGGCGGCCAGCACGTGGTCACGCTCGCGCTCCATCTCGGCGGCGAAGCTGAGCAGCAGCGGGACGCTGGGCACGAAGACCGACGCCGTCTCCCCGCGGGCGCGGGCGCGGACGAACCGGCCCACCGCCTGGGCGAAGAACAGCGGGGTCGAGGTGGTGGTCGCGTACACGCCGACCGCGAGCCGGGGCACGTCCACCCCCTCCGACACCATCCGCACGGCGACCATCCAGCGCTGGTCGCCCTCGGCGAAGGCGGTGATCTTCTTGCCCGAACCGGGGTCGTCGCTGAGCACGACAGTCGGCTTGCGGCCGGTGATGGCCTTGAGCAGGTCGGCGTACGCCCGGGCGCTGGTCTGGTCGGTCGCGATCACCAGCCCACCCGCGTCGGGCATGTGGCTGCGCACCTCGGTCAGCCGGGTGTCGGCCGCCTGCAGCACCGCCGAGATCCAGGACCCGTTCGGGTCCAGGGCCGTCCGCAGGGCCTGCGCGGCGAGGTCCCTGGTCATCGGACCGCCCAGGCGCGCGTTCACCTCGTCGCCGGCGCTGGTCCGCCACTGCATCTCGCCCGAGTAGGCCATGAACAGGACCGGGCGGACGATCTGGTCGGCCAGCGCCTGCGCGTACCCGTAGGTGAAGTCGGCGACCGACCGCAGACCCCCGTCGCCCGTCGGCTCGTAGCGCACGAACGGGATCGGGTTGGTGTCGGACCGGAACGGTGTCCCGGTCAGCATCAGCCGCCGGGTCGCCGGGTCGAACGCCTCGCGCACCGACTCGCCCCAGGACAGCGCGTCCCCGGCGTGGTGCACCTCGTCCAGCACCACCAGCGTCTTGAACCCCTCCACCCGGATCCGCAGGGCCAGCGGGTTGGCCGCCACGCCTGCGTACGTCAGGGCGATGCCGTTGAAGTCCCGGGCCGCCTTGCCCTGCCGGACGCCGAACTGGGGGTCGATGGCGATGCCGACCCGGTCGGCGGCCTCGGCCCACTGGGTCTTCAGGTGCTCGGTCGGGGCCACGATGACGATCCGGTCCACGACCCGCTTGGCCAGCAGGTTGGCGGCCACCGTGAGCGCGAAGGAGGTCTTGCCGGCGCCCGGGGTGGCCACGGCCAGGAAGTCCTTGCGCGGGTCATCGAAGTAGGCGTGCAGCGCGGCCGTCTGCCAGGCCCGCAGCTTGGTGGCGGTGCCCCAGGCGGCGCGGTCCGGGAAGGCCGGTGGCAGTCCCGTGACCGCCAGATCGGTCGCGTCGCACGACGGTTGGGGCCTACTCACCGGGGCGAGTGTAGTCGCGGGACGGGCGGGTTCCGGTGACGCGCCACGCCGCCGAGGGACCGGTCACGCGGCCGAGGAGTCGTTGCGTACGGGGCCGATCCGCAGCGAGCTGGCGGTCGCCGCGAGACCGACCACGATCATGGCCGCGAGCAGCGCGCCGAAGGTCAGCGGCAGGTTCCCGGTGTCGTGCAGCGCGGCGAAGATCGACCCGGTGAGCCCGACGAAGAGCCCCGATCCGAGCGCGTCGCCCACGTTCAGGGAAGCCCCGTTGCGGCCCTGCTCGCCTGCCGGGGTGAGCGTCATCACCGCCAGCCCGGTGCTCGCGGTGGCCAGCCCCATGCCGAAGCCGGCGAACAGCCAGCCGAGCCCGACCAGCCCGAACCACAGCTGCGGCAGCACCGCCGCCACCAGGCAGATCGCGATGCCGAGGGTGACCGACAAGGTCCCGTACGTGATCAGCCGGTCCCGCCGGGTCCGCAGCCAGGACTGGGACTGCAGCCAGGACGCGGTGGTCCAGCCGAGGGCACCGACGGTGAGCATGGCGCCGGCCACGACCAGCGGGACCTGCCGCTGCTCGACCAGCATCAGCGGCAGGAACGCCTCGGAGCCGAAGAACGCACCGGGCAGCAGCGCACGCACCCAGATCACCGCGGTCAGCCCCGGACGCCAGCGCAGGAACCCGGGCGGCATCAGCCGCGGCAGCGAGAGGGCCAGACCCACCAGCCCGGCCGCGAACAGGCCGAGAGCGAGCAGGTCGAGCCGCTGACCGGCCAGCTGGATGGCCGCCGCGGCCAGGGCCACCACGCCCGCGGCCCACAGCGGGGCCGGTCTCGCCGCGCCGGAGCCCTCGACGGCCGGCTCCGGTGGGGTGAAGTTCCGGATCAGGATGAGCAGGGTCGGGGTGGACACGATCGCCCCGAAGGCGACCAGCGGCAGCACGGCGAAGAACACCCAGTGCCAGCTCAGGGTCTCGGTCAGCCAGGCCGAGATCGGCGGGCCGACGAAGGCGGGCAGCACCCAGGCGGTGGAGATGTAGGTGAACATCCGCGGGCGCTGGCGGGCGTCGAAGGCATGGGCGATCAGCACGAAGGCAGCGGTGTTCATCACGCCGCTGCCCAGCCCCTGGACCAGTCGGCCGCCGATCAGCTGAAGCATGTGCTCGGCGGTGCCGGCGACCACCAGACCGACCGCGAAGATCGCCATCCCGACGAACAGCGGCTTGGCCGGACCGATCCGGTCGGCGAGGCGGCCGGCGACCACGGTGGCGAACAGCATCCCGATGACGAAGGCGGAGAACGCCCACGCGTAGTACTCGAAGCCGTTCAGGTCGCGCGCCGCCACCGGCATCGCCGTGGCCACGGCGATCGACTCGAAGGCGATGGCCACCACTGTCGTGCAGATGCCGATGGCCAGGGCGCGACGGGAGACGGGCGCGCCGTGGGCGGGAGCCGTCGGCGTCGGCTCGGTGTGGTCGGTGGACATCCGGTCCATCCCATCACTCCGCCGCCCGGTTGTCAGATCGGGTGAGCCCGGTTGTCAGATCGGGCTGAGCCCGGTTGTCAGATCGGGCTGAGCCCGGTTATCGGATCGGGCTGAGCCCGGTTGTCGGATCAGCTGAGCGGGGGACCGGGCGGGGCCGACTCGGCGCGTGGCTACCGCGGACGGCCCCGGCTTCCTAGACTGGTCGGGTGACCCAGCAGCAGCTCAGCCCCGGTGCGGAGACGATCCTCGACGAGCGGACCGAGTTCCGCGTCGACGACGGCGACCACGAGCGCTTCTCGCACTACGTGCCCAAGGACAAGCTCACCGAGGCGATGGTGATGGGGACGCCCGTGGTGGCGCTGTGCGGCAAGGTCTGGGTGCCGAGCCGTGATCCCCAGCGCTTCCCGGTCTGCCCGGAGTGCAAGAACATCTGGGAGGGCCTGCCCGCCAATGGCAAGGGCAAAGGGGGCAAAGGCGGCGACGGCAAGGGTGGCGACGGGAAGGGTGGCGACGGGGGCCAGGGCGGGGACGCCTGACCGTCGCCGCGCGAGACCCCCGGTCTTTCGCGGGGGTCAGCAGAACGAGCCGTACACCTGCCGGGCCACGGCGTTGCCCTTCGGCGGCTCGACCGCGCAGTTCACCGTGCCGATGGTCGGGTCCGCTTCGGCGGTGAACCGCCAACGCTGCTCCTGACCTGCGCAGTCGACGATCACGTCGGCGCTGAGCAGCCCGGACGCGCTGTACAGGACGTACGTGCCGGTGGCGTTGTAGGGGCGCCTGTTCGCGTCGGTGCCGGTGTCGGGCGGCTCGGGCCGGGTCAACAGCACCGTGTTCTTCGAGGAGCCTTCGATCAGGTCGGCGATCTTCTTGACCGTCGCCTGGTCGTCGATCGTGGTCACGGCGTCCGGGGCGGTCAGGACGGGAGTGGCGAAGTCGGTCTGCTCGCGCGTGCCGGGGGTCAGGTTGCGTCCGTCGGACACGACGGTGACGACCTCGGTGGTCCGCCGGGGTTCGACGGCCGAGCGCTCGATCCGGATCGGGGTCACGCTCGAGCAGGACACCTGGGCCACGCTGGGTGTGCCGGAACCGCCCGGGGTGGCCGTGCCACCCGGCGTCGCGGAGTCCCCCGGGCTGGCCGACCCGGACGGAGTCGCGCTGAGATCGGGGCTCGCGGTGCCCGTCCCGCCCGGCGAGGCCGTGCCCGAGGCAGTGGCCGACGGGCTGGTCGGCAGCATCGGGGGCTCAGCACGACCACACCCGGCCAGCAGCAGCGTCGCGGCCGCCGAGAGGGCCGCGGCCAGCAGGATCGGACGGCGGATCGTCGACGGGTGCCCGCCGCGGCGGCGGTGCGAGGGGGTCGGCATAGTGGGGAGCCTAGAACCCGCGGGCCCGCTGCTGTGGTGCGGGTCACAGTCACTGATCGCCGGTGCCGTGCACCCGAACGCCGAGAGGGCCCCGCCGATGGCCGACCACCTGCTCTACCTGCTCCGCCACGCGAAGTCCGACTGGGAGGAGCCGCTCACCGACCACGAGCGCCCGCTGGCCCCTCGCGGCGTCCGCGACGCGGGGGCGGTCGGGCGGCTGCTGGCCGTCCGCGGCTGGCGACCCGACCTCGTCCTGTGCTCGACCGCCGTCCGCACCGTGCAGACCTGGCAGCGGGCCACGGCGGCGGGCGCCGAGGCCGGCGAGGTGCAGCTGACCGACGCCATCTACGAGGCGTCGACCAACCGCCTGCTCGGCCTGGTCCAGCAGACCCCGGAGACGGTGGGCAGTCTGATGCTGATCGGTCACGGCCCGGGGCTGCCGGGTCTCGCCGTCACCCTCGGGTCGCGACCCGGACCCCGGGCGGCGTGGGCCCGGATGGACGAGAAGTACCCGACCGCGGGGCTGACCGTGCTCCGACTCCCCGGCCCGTGGGCCGCCACCCTCCCGGGCACCGCCGAGCTGGTGGCGTTCGAGGTCCCGCGCGGCTGACCCTGCCAGGGCAGATCTGCGTCGAACTCAGCTCGACCTGAGCCAACGGGGCTCGACCCGCCGCGCGCGGTGCAGGTCGAGCTGCGGATGACGCAGGGACGCCTAGCGAAGGCGCCGTGCCCCCAGCGCGTGACGGAGCGTCCGGATGACGTAGTCGGGCTCCCGGGTCAGCATCAGCCAGGTGAAGCGGACGATGAGCCAGCCGTCGAGCACGAGGGCGTTCTGACGGGCACGATCGGACTCGAACACGTCGGGCTCGCAGTGGTGGGCCCGACCGTCGATCTCGCCGGCCACGCGTTCTCTGTCGAAGCCGACATCCAGGAAGTAGGTCGCACCCCCCACGTGGACCTTGCGGTTGGCGACCCAGCCGGTGATCCCCTCGCTCCGCAGGAGACGATGCGCTTGGCGTTCGGCGTGCGACCACGGTTCGGCGCGCGAGTCGAGCAGCACCCGGCGGCGATCGACGTTGCCGGGACGCTGCGGCGTCGTGCGCAGAGCGTCGTACAGCGTGGCCAGGGTCACCTGACGACTGTGGAGCGCGACGTCGATCGGATCGGTGAACTCGGTCGTGGCTAGCTCGAGTGCCGTCAGGGCAGGGGTTGTCAGGCGCACCGGTCCCGCGCTCGTCACCAGCTCCGCGGGTATGCGACGGCGGGTGAACGCGAAGCCCGGCTGGGGTCGGTGCTGTGTCACCGAAGCAACCTGCAGCGTCGACGGTGGGGCAAGCTTCGGCCAGAAGGTGAGCATGGCCGCCCCCTGCGCCTGCACGACGGCGTTCGGGTCCCACCGGCAGACCGCCGCCATCCGAAGCACGGGATCCTCGGCGTGGGCGCGATCGGCGTAGACGCCGGGAAGCACCCGGGCGATGCGGCCCCGAGTGCAGGCCCGGGTCAGGGCATCGTCCAGGGTGGGGTGCTCGCGACGCAGCACCAGGTGGTCGCGGCCGAGCAGGTGGTCGATCTCGTCATCAGGGCGCATATCTGCACCCTGGGGACGTCGACGCTTTTCGACCGCCCGGATCGGCGCCCTGTGGACAACCCGGTGACGTCGCTCGCCCTGTGGACAACACAGAAGTGCGTCGAACTCAGCTCGACCTGGGCGAATCGGGCCCGACACGCCGGGCAGAGCCCAGGTCGAGCTGCAGCTGACGCAGGTAGCTAGTCCAGCGGCGCCATGTCGACGCTGACCTTCATCTGGGACTTCTTCGCCTCGGTGAAGATGACGCCCTTGACCGGGGTGACGTCGGCATAGTCGCGGCCCCAGGCCACGGTGGCGTGGGAGGCGTCGATGAGCCGGTTGTTGGTCGGGTCCAGGTACATCCAGCCGTTGCCGGGGACCCAGCACCCCACCCAGGCGTGGGAGGCGTCCGCGCCGACCAGTCGCGGCTTGCCGGGCGGGGGCCGGGTGGCCAGGTAGCCGCTGACGTACCGACCGGCCAGCCCGAGACTGCGCAGCCCGGAGACCATGAAGTGGGTGAAGTCCTGGCAGACCCCGGTCTTGTTCTCCAGCAGCTCGGCCACCCGGGTGGCGACGGTGGTCGACCCGGACTTGTAGGTGAAGTCGGCGTAGACCCGGTGCATGAGCTCGGTGACGGCCTCCCCCACCGGCCGGCCGGGTGGGAAGGACACCTCGGTGTACTCACGGATCCCCGGCGGGATGTCCACCATGGTGGAGGCGAAGACGAAGTCGATCGCCTGCCAGGCGTCCGGGTCGCGCTCGGCTGCGGTCCCCGGTACCAGCGGGCGCGCCTGCTCCCACGGCTGGCCCAGGGCCTCGACGTCGTAGCGGGGCGGCTCGATCTCGATCTCCGACGTGGCGGTCACCACCAGCTCGGTGTGCGGCTCGACCACGTGGAAGTAGGACTTGGTGTTGCCGTAGAGGTCGATGTGGCGGAACATGTCCGCCGCGCCGGGGTCGACGGTCACCTCGTGGGTGAGGCAGCGCTGCCAGTCCAGGTCCCGCGGGCGCAGGTGGAACTGCCCGTAGCTCCCGGTGACGTCGTCGTCGTAGGTGTAGGTGGTGATGTGCCGCACCCGGTACCTCATGCCCCACCTCCGGAGCCCCACATCGGCTGCAGGGTCGGCGGCAGCTGCTGGTACTGGTCGCGGATGGCCACGGACAGGTCGCGGAGCTGCGCGGACAGCCCCTCCAGGTACGCCCCGAGGGCCGCGCGCCCGTCCCGGGACGGTCCCTCCGCCGAGCCGAGCAGCTCGGCCAGGTCGACCTGGCGCACCTGCAGCGCGAACGCGTCCGCCAACCGCAGCGGTCGAGCTGTGGGCGAGGCGTTCGGGATCGCCCGCAGGTCGCCCAGGATGCGCTCCGCCTGGTAGGCGACCGATCGCGGGTTGCGCACGTCGGTGACCAGCAGCTCGACGGCGGCCTCCACCCGGTCCCGACCGCGGTAGCGGCGGCGGAAGGTGACGATGGACTCCGACGCGGTCAGCACGGCGTCGACGACCAGCCGCTCGGTGTCCCACGACCGCTCCGCGCAGACGGTCGCCTGCAGCAGCGCCAGCACCTGCAGCGCCCGCTCCAGGCCCCGGCCGGTGTCGAGCATGTACCAGCCGGCGTCGCGGACCATGTTCTCGCTGACGATGCCGGCCAGGGCCAGCAGCCCCGACAGGATCCGCTCGCTCGCGTCGGTCAGCTGCAGCCCCTGGTCGTACGGGTTCGCGGCCAGCGCCGCCGACGCGCGCTCGATGTCGGCCAGCACCATCCAGACGTCGTCGGACAGCTGGTCGCGCACGCCCTGGGCGGCCAGTGACAGCGCGCTCAGCGACTGGGCCGCGGTGCCCGACCGGTGCCGGTCCAGCAGCAGCGACCGCAGCTCCGGCATCATCTCCCGGCCGGACGTGAGGAAGCCCGGGTACGTGGTGGACACCCGGGTCACCGCCCGTTCCAGCACCTCCAGCGCCCGTCCCTGGGTGACGTCCAGGTCGGTCTCGATGGCCACCGTCCGGGTGGCCAGGACCAGCCGCAGCAGGTCCTCGGCGCGCTCGGCGTAGCGACCGAACCAGAACAGGTCCGACAGCACCCGCGGGACCATGGCCGCCGAGGCCGCGTCGACCGGGGCGGCCAGGTGCTCGCCCTCGCCGCGGACCCGGACGCCGGTCGGTCGGCCCGAGATGATCGGGTGCTCGCTGACCACCCAGACGTCCTTGGCGAGGCCGCCACCGGGCGCTGTCACCAGCGCGCCCCGCGACTGGTCGGCGTCGTCGCTGACCCGGGCCAGACCGCCGAGCATCGCCGTGTAGGACGCCCCGTCCCGGACGGCGAACGAGCGCAGCACCACGTTCCGCGGCACCAGGCGGTCGTCGGCGGTGGTGGGGGTGGACGAGAGGTTGAGCACCTGCTGGGCCACGAAGCGGTGCGGGTTGGCGCGGATCATGGCCAGCACCTGCTCCCGCTTCTCCTTCGACAGGGCGACCGCCCGGACGCTCCGGCCCCGGCCCCGGCTGGTCGGCCGGATCACCAGGTCGTCGAGGTGCTGGGTCGCGTAGCGGAGCGAGTCCGGGTCACCGCACCACCACGTCTGCACCGACGGCAGCCGCAGCGGCTGGCCCAGCAGCCGCTCGCACAGGTCGGGCAGGTACGGCATCAGCGCCGGGTTCTCCACGATCCCGGAGCCGATGGTGTTGACCACGCTGACGGTGCCGTGCCGGACGCACTCGACCAGACCGGCCACCCCCAACCGCGAGCCGGGGCGCAGCTCCAGCGGATCGGTCCAGATCGAGTCGACCCGCCGCAGGATGACGTCGACCTCCTCCAGCTTGCCCAGCACCCGCATCCAGACCCGGCCGTCACGGACGGTGAGGTCCCGCCCCTCGACCAGCGGGAACCCGAGCAGCGAGGCCAGGAACGCCTGGTCGAAGGCGGTCTCGGACAGGGTGCCCGGACTGAGCACCACCACCCGGGGGTTCTCCACCCGGGCGGGCGCGGCGTCGACCAGCGCGGTCCGCATCGCCTGGAAGAACGGGGTCAGCCGGTGCAGGTGGGCGGCGTGGTAGACCTCCGGCATCACCCGGGACACCACCCGCCGGTTCTGCATGGCGTAGCCGGCCCCGGACGGCGCCTGGGTGCGGTCCGACATCACCTTCCAGCGACCGTCGTCGTCGCGCCCCAGATCGACCGCGACCATGAACAGCGACGGGCTGACCGGGGCGCCGACCATGGTGCGCAGGTACTCGTCGTGGTCCAGCACCGCGGGCACCGGCAGGTGCCGGCCCGCCAGCAGCTTCTGGGCGCCGTAGAGGTCGGCGACGATCGCGTCCAGCAGCTCCGACCGCTGCACGACTCCGGCCTCCAGCGCGGACCACTCGCGCTCCTGCAGCACCAGCGGCAGCGGGTCCAGGCGCCAGGGCAGCTGTTCGGCGAGCGGCTGCGGCTCGTGGGGCCGACCGGGAGGTGGCGCGCTGTGGTCGGCGAAGGTGACCGTCGCCGCCGGCCCGGGGGTGTAGGTGACGCCGTCGTCCTCGAGCAGCCGCGCGACCTCCCACTGGGCGCGCCGCAGGTCGGCCCCGCGGTAGGACCGGAGACCGTCGGCCAGACCGGCCCAGCCGTCCCGGATGCCGCCCTGGGGTCCGGCGAACTCGTCGTAGCCGGGTGCCCCGACCGCGAACATGTCCGGCTGGACCTTGCTGGCCAGGTAGTGCTCGAGGACCGTCATCCGCGGCCCCACCGCCGAGGTGTCCGACGGCGCAGGTCGAGCGTCAACGGGTACTCGTCGACGTCACCGGCCCGCCACGCGTCACGCTGGGCGAGGCCGTCGACGTCGATCGCTCCGGTGCTGTGACCCATCGCCTCGAACCGACGGGAGCGCCGCGCCTCCGCCTCCTTGGCGTTGACCGGCGGGTGGTCGTACGACCGGCCGCCCGGGTGGACGACGTGGTAGGTCGCACCCCCCAGCGACAGCCGGTTGCCGAGGTCGACCACGTCGAAGACCAGCGGGGTGTCGATCTCCAGGGTCGGGTGCAGCGCCGACCAGGGCTTCCAGGCCTTGTAGCGGACACCGGCCACGTAGGTCCCCGGTGTCCCGGTGGGCTGCAGCGGCACCGGCCGGCCGTTGCAGGTGACGGCGTAGCGGGTGGTGTCGAAGCCGGAGACGAGCACCTGGACCCGCTCCACCGAGGAGTCGACGTAGCGGGCGGTGCCGCCGGAGCTGGACTCCTCGCCGAGCACGTTCCAGGGCTCGATCGCCGAGCGGAGCTCCAGGGTGGCGTCGCCGATCTGGCTGATACCGATCCGCGGGAACCGGAACTCCAGGTACGGGTCGAACCAGGCCAGGTCGATGTCGATCCCGTGCCGGCGCAGGTCCGCGACCACGTCGGCCAGGTCGCTGGCCACGAAGTGCGGCAGCAGGAACCGCTCGTGCAGGCGGGTGCCCCAGCGGATCAACGGCGCGCGGTACGGCTCCAGGGCCGACCGGGCCAGGATCGAGCGGACCAGCAGGGCCTGCACCAGGGCCATGTCCGGGTGCGGCGGCATCTCGAAGCCCCGCAGCTCGAGCAGCCCGAGCCGCCCCCGGGAGGAGTCGGGGCTGTACATCTTGTCGATGCAGAACTCGGCCCGGTGGGTGTTGCCGGTGATGTCGGTGAGCAGGTGCCGCAGCGCCCGGTCCACCGCCCACGGCCGGTGGTCCCACTCGTCCTCGGGCCGGTCGACCAGGCGCTCGACCTCGGAGAAGGCGATCTCCAGCTCGTACAGGGTCTCCGGCCGGCCCTCGTCGACCCGGGGGGCCTGGCTGGTGGGGCCGACGAACCGCCCCGAGAACAGGTACGACAGGGACGGGTGGTGCTGCCAGTAGGTGAGCATGCTGACCAGCAGGTCGGGTCGCTTGAGCAGCGGCGAGGAGGCCGGCTCGGCGCCCCCGAGGGTGATGTGGTTGCCCCCACCGGTGCCGCTGTGACGGCCGTCCAGACCGAACGTCTCGGTGCCGAGCCGGCAGCGCCGGGCGGTCTCGTACAGGTGGGCGGTGAGCTCGGCGAACTCGGTCCAGCTGGAGGTCGGGTGCACGTTGACCTCGATCACGCCGGGGTCGGGGGTGACCATCAGCACCCGGGCGCGGGGGTCCGGCGGTGGGCCGTAGCCCTCGAAGACGACGGGCACCCCGACCTCGCGCACCACCGCGTCGAGCAGACCGATCAGCTCGGCGAACTTCTCCAGCTTCTCCAGCGGCGGCAGGTAGAGGTGGACGATCCCGTCCCGGGCCTGCACCACCAGGGCGGTCCGCGACGGGGTCTCGTCGGGGTCGACGACCACGGCTGCCGGGGTGGACGCCGAGAGCTCGGCGCCGGAGCGGGTGTAGTCCTCCTCCCCCTCGAACTCGGGGTCCTTCCAGTTCACCGAGGACAGCGGCATCCGCGCGCCGGCCGGGGAGTCACCCGGCAGCAGCACCAGCCGGCCCCGGCGGAACCGCCACCGGGCGCTGGCCCAGCCGTTGCCCCACCAGGCCGGGGTGAGCGGCAGCGCCCAGGCGGCCGGGACCGAGAGGTCGGCGTCCAGGGCCGACACCAGGTCCGGCTCGGTGCGCACCGGGTCGTCGCCGGTGGCCGGTGGCTCACCCTCGGGCTTGGCCACCTCGGCGGCCAGGGCGGCGAACGGGTCCTCGTAGCAGGCCTGCAGGGCGTCGGTGGGCAGTCCGAGGCGCTCGGTGACGAGCCGGGCGACGCGTTCGGCAGCCGCGGCCGCCTGCGCCTGGGCGGCGGTGTCGTCGGACGTGGGTCCGTCGAACGGGTTGGCCAGCAGCGCCGGATCGGACCACAGGGCTTCGCCGTCGGCCCGCCAGATCAGGCCGATCTGCCACCGCGGGAGCGCCTCCCCGGGATACCACTTGCCCTGGCTCCGCTGGATCAGACCGCCCGGCGCGAGGTCGGCGAAGAGCCGGACGGCCAGCTCGTCGGCCAGCTTCCGCTTCTCCGGGCCGTCCGCGGCGACGGTCCACTGGGGAGACGTCATGTCGTCGATGGAGACGAAGGTCGGCTCGCCGCCCATGGTCAGGTCCAGACCGAGGTCGGCGAGGATCTTGTCCACCGAGACCCCCACCTCCTGCAGGTGCGCGACCTGCCCGGGGGTGTACGGCTTGGTCACCCGCGGGTCCTCGTGGAAGCGCGTGACGGTGTTGTGGAACGCGAACTCGACCTGGGTCGGCTCGGTCGCGCCGCTGATCGGCGAGGCGTGGCTGGGGTGCGGGGTGGCGGCCAGCGGGATGTGGCCCTCGCCGGCGAACAGCGCCGAGGTCGGGTCCAGACCGATCCAGCCCGCGCCGGGGACGAACACCTCGGCCCAGGCGTGCAGGTCGGTGAAGTCCTCCTTGGGTCCGCCCGGACCCTCCAGCGGCTCGGTGTCGGAGGTGAGCTGGACCAGGTAGCCGGAGACGAAGCGGGCGGCCAGCCCGAAGTGCCGCAGGGCCGCGACCAGCAGCCAGGCCGAGTCCCGGCAGGAGCCGATGGCCCGGGTCAGCGTCTCGTCCGGGCTCTGCACGCCCGGCTCCATCCGCACGGAGTAGGCCACGTCGCCGTAGACGGCCGCGTTCAGGGCGACCAGGAAGTCCACGATGGGGATGGCCGGGCGCGACCCGTCCGGTCCGGACCGGCCGACCGGCAGCCGGTCCAGCCACGCGCTCAGCACGGGTCCGAGCCCCAGTCCCGGCGCGTCCTCCACCGGGGCCAGGTAGGGGTCGAGATCGGTCCGCAGCCCGTCGGAGTACGTGAACGGGTAGGTCTCGGCGTAGTCCTCGACGAAGAAGTCGAACGGGTTGATGACCTCCAGGTCCGCGACCAGGCCGACCGTGATGTCGAGCTCGTCGGCCTTCTCGGGGAACACCACCCTGGCCAGGTAGTTGCCGAACGGGTCCTGCTGCCAGTTCAGGAAGTGGTTCGCCGGCGAGATGGTCAGCGAGTACGCCTCGATCGGCGTCCTCGTGTGCGGCGCCGGCCGCAGCCGGATGACGTGTGGCGCGATGTCGATCGGCCGGTCGAACCGGTAGGTCGTACGGTGCTCCAACGCGACCTTGATGCTCATTCGGTCATCCAACCGCACGCGTGTGACGGGCTGGTTTCCGTCCGTCCTGTCATCCGATCACCCATCCTGGTTGGCCCCCGACTCGGAGCGCCCCTGATCGCAGGAGCGAGGAGGGACGGACATGCTCTTCGTCCGTCCCGACGAGCGACGACGACAGGGGCCGCGAGCTCCGAGCCGCGTCCGAGCGGAGCGAGGACGGACGACTCAGTACCGGTACTCGTCGGACTTGTACGGACCCTCCACCGGGACGCCCAGGTAGCCGGCCTGGGTCTCGGTCAGCTCGGTCAGCCGGACACCGAGAGCGTCCAGGTGCAGCCGGGCCACCGCCTCGTCGAGGTGCTTGGGCAGCGTGTAGACCCCGACCGGGTACTGCTCGGTCTTGGTGAACAGCTCGATCTGGGCCAGCACCTGGTTGGTGAAGGAGTTGCTCATCACGAAGCTGGGGTGGCCGGTGGCGTTGCCGAGGTTCATCAGCCGGCCCTCCGACAGCACCAGGATCGTGTGGGCCGCGTCGGTGTCGGCCTCGAAGGTCCACAGGTCGACCTGCGGCTTGATGTTGGTCCGCCGGACGCCCGGGGTCCTGGTCAGTCCCGCCATGTCGATCTCGTTGTCGAAGTGGCCGATGTTGGCCACGATCGCCTGGTGCTTCATCCGGCTCATCTGGTCGGCCGAGATGACGTTGAAGCAGCCGGTGGCGGTGACGTAGATGTCGGCGACCGGCAGCGCGTCCTCGAGGGTCAGCACCTGGAACCCGTCCATCGCGGCCTGCAGGGCGCAGATCGGGTCCACCTCGGTGACGACCACGCGGGCACCCTGGCCACGGAGAGCGTCCGCGCAGCCCTTGCCGACGTCGCCGTACCCGCAGACGACAGCGACCTTGCCGCCGATCAGGACGTCCGTGGCCCGGTTGAGACCGTCGATCAGCGAGTGGCGGCAGCCGTACTTGTTGTCGAACTTGGACTTGGTGACCGAGTCGTTGACGTTGATGGCCGGGAACAGCAGCGCCTGCTGGCGGTGCATGTCGTAGAGCCGGTGGACGCCGGTGGTGGTCTCCTCGGTGACCCCCTTGAGCGCGTTGGCCACGGCCGTCCAGTCGTAGCCCTCGTCGATCGTGCGCCGGAGCAGCTTCAGGATCACCTGGAACTCCTCCGGGTCCTCGTCGGTCGGCTCGGGCACCTCGCCGGCCTTGAGGAACTCGACGCCCTTGTGCACCAGCAGGGTGGCGTCGCCACCGTCGTCGAGGATCATGTTGGCGAGCTCGTCACCGGGCCAGGTGAGGATCTGCTCGGTGCACCACCAGTACTCCTCCAGCGTCTCGCCCTTCCAGGCGAAGACGGGGACACCACCGGGGTTGTCGGGGCTGCCGTCCGGGCCGACGACGATCGCCGCGGCCGCGTGGTCCTGGGTGGAGAAGATGTTGCAGCTCGCCCAGCGGACCTCCGCACCGAGCGCGACCAGGGTCTCGATCAGCACGGCGGTCTGCACCGTCATGTGCAGCGATCCGGCGATCCGCGCGCCGGCCAGCGGCTTCGACTCCCCGAACTGGGCGCGCATCGCCATCAGACCGGGCATCTCGTGCTCGGCGAGGCTGATCTCCTTGCGACCGAACTCGGCGAGGCCCAGATCGGCCACCTTGTAGTCGGTCGCGGACAGGACTGGGGAAACCGTCATGCTCTGCAGCCTAGGCCGCGCCGGGTGAGCCGACCAAAGGCGACGCGGGCGTGGGACCGTCCGATCGGCTGGACGGGCGGTCGCTGTGCCTCCGATCACGCCCGCCGCAGGTCAACCGCCCGCCCGGATCGCTGTTCGGCGAGGCGTCCGGATCCGGGCTCGCCGGGCCGGCCGGGCCCGCTCAGCCGTCCGGCCGTTGGGCCGCCGACGACGAGAAGGTGAAGGACCACCCGTTTACGTTATAATCTTGTTACCTTCTGCCCTCGGATCTGTGGTCCGGGTCATCGCGGTCGGGCGCAACCTCCGGGACCACCCGGGTGTCGCCTCGGTCGGACGAAGCCGGTGGCAGGATCCGTTCGCCAGGTCCTCGTGCGCGGAGTCGTCGTCAGAACCGCCCAGGAGTGAGGTCACCGTGCCCGAGACCCGTTACCAGATCCGCGAGCTGCTGGGCCGCGGCGGGACCGCCGAGGTCTACGTCGGTGTCGACACCCGCTTGGGGCGGCCCGTGGCCATCAAGCGGCTCCGGGGCGAGCTCGCGGCCAACCCGGTGCTGCGGACCAGGTTCCGGCGCGAGGCTCTGGCCGCGGCCCGCCTGAACGACCCCGGCATCGTGGCGGTCCTCGACACCGTCGAGCTCGAGTCCCGTAGCGGCGGGGCTCCGAGCCCGGTCATCGTGATGGAGCTGGTCGAGGGACCCACCCTGCGCGCGGCGCTGCGCGACGGTCCGCAACCGTCCCGGGACCGTGCGCTCGAGATCGTGGACGCCATCCTGGGCGCCCTGGCCGCCAGCCACCAGGCGGGCATCGTCCACCGCGACATCAAGCCGAGCAACGTCCTGCTCACCGCCGGTGGGCAGGTCAAGGTCGCCGACTTCGGCATCGCGCGCACGCTGTCCGACGACTCGGCGACCCTGACCCAGTCGGCCACCGTGCTCGGCACGCCCCACTACATGTCCCCCGAGCAGGTCCGGGGCCTGCCGGTCGACCACCGCAGCGACCTCTACGCCGTGGGCTGTGTCCTGTACGAGCTCCTCGTCGGCCGACCGCCGTTCGCCGGCGACACCCCTCTCAGCATCGGCTTCCAGCACGTGGCCGAGCCCCCACCCGTTCCCAGTGCCACCCATCCCGCACTGCCGGCGACGCTCGACACGATCGTGCTGCGAGCGCTGCAGAAGAGCCCGCAGGACCGTTACCAGTCCGCCGCCGACATGCGGGCCGACGTCGCCGCCGCCCGGGCCGGCCGTCCGGTGCAGACGGCGGCGAGTCCGACACCGCCGGACGACGAGGGCACCGCCCCACGAGCCCACCACCGATCCCCGGTCCGGACGACACCGCGGGTCAGCGCGGCGTGGGCTCTGGCGTTGGTGGTGCTGGTGCTGGTGCTGACCGGTGTGGCCGGCATCGGGTACCTCCGGTCGTCGTCACCCGCCGCCACGGGCGCCACGTCGACCGTCGGGATCAGCACCGGCCCGACCACCCTGACGGTCCCCGACCGGCTCCTCGGCGCCACCGTCTCGGTGGCCCGCCAGCGCCTGCAGGATGCCGGCTTCACCAACGTGACCAGCCGGGAGGTGCGCGCGGACGACACCGGGAAACCCCCGGGCACCGTGCTCGCCGTCGACCCGGCCGAGGGACGCGCGGTGCCGCCGGAGACGTCGATCACCCTGAGCTACACCGGGGACAGCTCCACCGCGGACGGGACCCCGACGACGGAGGGCTCCCCCGGGCCGACGGACCCCGCCTCCCCCACCGCCTCGTCCCCGAGCCCCGCTGCGACCAGCCGGGCGGGCGGCACCGGATCCGAACCGACCTCCCGAGCGGCGACGAAGGCGACGTCAGCGAAGCAGAAGACGGCGGACCGGGCCAAGGCGAAGACGAAGACGAAGAAGGCAGCGCCCGGACGGGCCGACCGGCCGAAGAAGGCGCACTCGACCTCCAGGAAGTGAGCACGGGCGCGCTGCCCTGCGCCGGCCGCCGTCAGTCCGCGGTCGCGGGCGTCAGCACCCGGTGCCGGTACCAGGCGTACGCGAGGAGGGCGCAGCAGGCACCGGCCGCCATCCCGACGGCCACGTCGGACACGTGGTGCATGCCTCGGTACAGCCGGCCGAAGGCGACCACGAGCGGCACCAGCACGCAGACCGCGCTGACGGCTCGACGCAGGGCGGCCCGCTCGATCCGGGACGCGAGCAGGAGGAAGGAGAGGTAGAGCGCTGTCGAGGCGCCCACGTGGCCGCTGGGGTAGCTGCTCATCGGCAGCAGGGACTCGAGCCGGTTCACCGAGGGGCGTTCCCGGTGGACCAGGGCGGTGACCGTCAGGTACAGGCCCAGCTGCAGCGTGATCGCCATCGCCGGGACGAGCGCCAGTCGCCAGTCCCGGCAGCGCCACAGCACGAACGCCGACACCAGGAGGCAGACCCCGACGATGGCCTGGGTGCTTCCCAGGAACGACCAGACCGAGGTGATCGCGTCCCAGGTACCGCTCCGGCGGTCCGCCAGCGCCTGGTTGACGGCGTCCTCCTCGGTCAGGGGCCCCGCCAGCGGACCGACCACGGCGAGACCGAGACCGACCACCAGGCCACACAGCACCACCACCGGGCCCAGGACCCGGACGACGAGATCCCTCACATCGGCCCAGCGGACGCGGTCCATGACGAGAACGTAACCCCACCGCCGGGACAACCCGAGGCCGACGTCACCCGGAACCCCCGACTCCCGCCCGGGATCCGGCACGCTCAGCCCAGGGACCGGCTGCGCTGGCCCTGCCCCATCTCGCCGTACGGGTAGTCGGTGGCGCCCAGGTCGCTGGCCGCGTCCAGGGCCGCGGTGTCGTCGGCGTCCAGGTGCAGGTCGGCCGCGGCCAGGTTCGCCTCCAGCTGCGCGACGGTGCGCGCGCCGAGGATGGTCGACGTCACGCCGGGCCGGTCGGTGACCCAGGCCAGTGCGGCCGCGGCCACGCTGACCCCCCGGCGGTCGGCGACAGCGGTCAGGGCGTCGATGATCCGCCAGGTCCGGTCGGTGCCGCGCCGGTCCCAGGCCTCCATCCCCCGCGCCGGGTTCTCGCCCAGCCGGGTGTCGCCGGTGGGCCGCTCGTCCCGCCGGTACTTGCCCGACAGGTAGCCGCCGCCCAGCGGGCTCCAGGGCAGCAGCCCCAGACCGGCGTCCTGGGCCGCCGGCACGATCTCCCACTCGATCTCGCGGACGATCAGGCTGTACTGCGGTTGCAGGGTGACCGGCCGGCTCGCCCCCAGCGCGACAGCCGTGTCGACGATCTTGGTCAGCTGCCAGCCGGTGAAGTTGGACAGCCCCCAGTAGCTGATCTTGCCGCTGCGGACGAAGTCGTCGAGGGTGCGGACCGTCTCCTCCAGCGGGGTCCACGGGTCGTACGCGTGCACCTGGTAGAGGTCGACCCGGTCCACCCCGAGCCGGCGCAGCGAGTCGTCCAGCGCCCGGGTGAGGTGGCGCCGGGACAGACCGAGACCGTTGGGCTCGTCAGCCATCCCGAAGCGTCCCTTGGTGGCCAGCACGACCCGGTCGGTGACGTCGCGCGGACGGGCGCCGAACCAGCTGCCGATGATCTCCTCCGAGACCCCGGCGGAGTAGACGTCGGCGGTGTCGACGAGTGTGCCGCCCGCCTCCAGGAAAGTGTCGAGGAGCTGGTGGGAGGTGGCGACGTCCGACTCGGCGCCGAAGGTCATGGTGCCGAGGCAGAGGTTGGAGACGGCGCAGCCACTGCGCCCGAGGGTCCGGTAGTCCATACCCCGTTTCTACCCGCCGGCTCGGACGGCGAAACCGGCACGTATCGGGAGCGGGCCCCGGAGTGTCCTCTGGGCAGGCACCTATCGGGGCGCCGCCTGTCCACACGGAAGGGGCAATCATGCCTACCTCGAAGTCCGGGTCGTCGCGCCGCAGCAGCGGCTCGGCCCGCCCGCGCGGCACCTCCGCCGCATCCTCCGCCGAGTTCGGCCCGGTCCTGCGCGGCGCCGACGGGATCGTCCCCGGGGAGGTCCTGCTCACCCTGCGGCCCGACGCCGCCGACGCCATGACGTCCTCGGTGCCGCTCCATCCGGCCGGCGTGCTCGGAGCCGCCGAGAACCTCGGTGTCGACGACCTCGATGCGGTGCTCGCCGAGCTCGGCGCGCACGACATCACCCGACTCGCCCCCTCCCCCGTCGGGATCGCCGGCGCGCAGGCCCTGCAGGGCAGTGCTCTCGGTCTGCTGGAGGGCCCGGACCACCTGCTCAGCCGGAGCTTCCGGGTGCGGATCGATCCCGCCGCCGACGTGGAGGCAGCGGTGGCCCGGTTGACCTCCGTCGACTCGGTCGAGCTGGCCGAGCCGAACCGCTGGCGCGAGACCATGATCACCCCGAACGACCCGCAGCTCGGCAGCCAGTGGGGCCTGACCAAGATCAACGCCCCGGCCGCCTGGGACATCAGCACCGGCTCCGGGTCGGTCGTGGTGGCCGTCGTCGACAGCGGTTGCGACCTCGATCATCCCGAGCTGGCCCCGCTGCTGGTCAGTGGCTACGACATGGTCGATCTCGGGACCAAACCCACCCCGCCCGCCGGCTGGCGGTTCGAGGGCGACTTCTCCGGCCGGGATGCGACCCCGGAGGACGAGGTGGGTCACGGCACGCACGTCGCCGGCACCATCGCCGCGGCCACGAACAACGGTCTGCAGGTGGCCGGCATCGGTTGGCAGACCACGATCATGCCGGTCAAGGCGCTGACCCGGATGGTGCGGATCAGCGACGGCCGGGTCTCCGGGGTCGGTTCGTCGGCCGACGTCGCGGCCGCGGTCCGCTGGGCCGCCGACCACGGCGCACACGTGATCAACATGAGCCTCGGTGCCGACGCGGCCACCAGCGTGGAGAGCAGTGCGATCGCGTACGCCATCGGCAAGGGGGTCGTGGTCGTGGCCGCCATGGGCAACGACGGGACCTCCAACCCCTCCTACCCGGCCGCCTATCCCGGTGTGGTGGCCGTCGGCGCCGTCGACAGCGCGGACAAGAAGGCGTCGTTCTCCCAGACCGGGGCGCACATCAGCCTGGTCGCCCCCGGCGTGGGGATCCTCTCCACCTACCTGGCCGGCGGGACGACGACCATGTCCGGCACATCGATGGCGACCCCGCACGTGGCCGGGGTGGCGGCGCTGATCAAGGCGGTCAAGCCGAGCGCCACCGGTCCCGAGATCGCCGCCATCCTCCGCGACACGGCCCGTCCCCTCACCGACGCCGCCGGCGACCCGGTCCCGAACGACGCGTACGGGCACGGCTGTCTGGACGCCCGCGCCGCCCTGGTCAAGGCCCGGGGGCCGGTGATCAACCCGACGATCACCGTCCGGCTGCGGACCCCGATCATCGCCTGCCCGCCCAGGACGATCCGGATCGACGAGTGCGGACTCGTCACCAAGATCGCGGCCATCTGCCCGCCGCTGACCCTGACCCGTCCGCCGCGCACGATCATCTGCCCGCCGGTCAGCGTGGTCTGCCCGACCACCACCCTGCCGACCACGATCAGGACGCTGCCCACCCGGCCGATCAACCGGGAGGCCGGGGCCGGCTACGACCCGTACGGTCTGCTCGGAGCGTCCGGCGAGACGGGCCAGCAGGCGGGGTCGACCGGCAGCTACGAGGAGGGCTTCGAAGCCGGGTACGCCGCAGCCGTGGCCGAGGTGACGCAGGCGATGGAGGCCACCGGAGTCGGGGCCGACGGGGGCGGCGAGGACGTCCAGGCCGGACCCGGCGACGACGTGTTCCGCCCGGTCCCGCGCTCCTGGGTGTCCGCCTGCCCGCCGCGGACCGTCGCAGATCCGCAGTGCTTCGTCATCCGGACGGTGAACTACGTGCAGTGCTCGCCCAAGACGATCGGCACCCCCTGGTGCCCCGTCACCTGGCCGATCACGACCACCCGCCTGACCACGACGTTGCCGCCGACGACCACGCTGCCGCCGACGACCACGGTCCCACCGACCGGTCCGTACCTGCCTGGTCCCGGTGGGTACGGCGAGGAGTACGGCTACGACCCGTACGGCCAGAACCCGTTCCAGGGCTGAGTCGATGCCGACCCAGGCGGCCGCACCCTCGGGTGCGGCCGCTCTCCTGGCCCGACCCGAGACACCGGTGCCTGTCGCCGCGCTGCTCGAGGTCGGGGTGCTCGACGAGCTCACCGCGGTGGGCGCCCTGGTCGAGGACATCTCGCGGGCTCACCCGGTCTGGCGGGTCCGGCTGGCCGACGGCCGCCGACTGGTGGTCAAGGCCGGGATCGGGCACGGCGGTCCGGACCTGGCGGTGGAGTGCCTGGTCTACCGGATGACGCGGTGGTGTGCGCCGCTCGCTGCAGCCCTGCCCGCTCCGCTGCTGGTCGACGAGGACCGGCAGCTGCTGGTGCTGGCCGACGTCGGCGGGGAGGACTGCCGGGGCTCGCTGGCTCAGCAGCTCGGGTTCCCGGCACTGATCGGTGGCGCGCCCCCGACCGGCGTGCTGAGCACCACCGACGCGGACGCTCTCGGTCGGTCGATCGGTGCGCTGCACCGGGCCACTGCCGGCTTCCCGCTCCCCCCGGCCCCGCCCCCGCTGGTCCTCGCCCTGGTCGCTCGGCCGCCGGGGTCGCCGGCCCCCACCACCCTCAGTCGCGAGGTCCACGACACCCTGGCCGCCCTGGACGGCCGCCCCGCGGTCGTCGAGGCCGTGACCGAGCTGCGCCGCCCGGTGACCGGTTGTCTGGTCAACCACGACCTCAAGTGGGACAACGTGGTGCTGAGCGGACCGGGTCGCGACCCGGTCCTGCTCGACTGGGAGCTCGCCGGCTCCGGTGACCCGGCCTGGGACCTAGGCTGCCTCCTCGCCGAGCACCTGGTCCGGCTCCCCAGCCCTGGGCCGGACGTTCCCGGGCCCGTGACGGGACTGGACGGAGCGAGTCGTGCCCTGCTCGACGGGTACGCCGAAGGGGCGCGGCCACGCCCAGCGATCGCGGCCACCCTGGCCCGCAGGGTCGTGCTGTCGGCCGGTCTGCGCATCGGGCAGCTCGCCCTCGAGGTGGCCTACACCCCGCAGGCCGGCGACGGCGATGCTGCGGCCCGGCTCACCGATCGGGCCGAGTCGGTCCTCCTCGCCCACACCCGCCTGACCCAGGAGGTCCTCGGATGCCTTTCCTGAAGCCGCCACCCGACCTGGGGTCCGGCCCGCGCGCGACCGTACGGGTGGATCCGCCGCCGACGGACCAGAGCCCGCCGCCCGCCGACCGGGGCGCGACGCGCGAGGACGCGGACGCGGGGCCGGACGACCCGGCGGAGCCTTCGGGCCGGGCCCTGGCCGAGATCCGCGCCGGACTGGCGTTGGTCGCGGCGGACGCCGAGGCGCGTCGGCTGCGGGCCGAGACCCGGACCCTCGCGGACCCGGACGGCGCGCTCGCCGGCTGGCTGTACGGACGCTGGTGGTGCGGTCTGACCGAGCCGGCCGCCTGGCCGGGCGCGGCCGAGAGGGCCGCCCACCCGGCCGAGGACGACCCGGCCCGCGGCGCTGCCCGGCTGGAGGAGGCCCGGCGGACGGTCGCGCCGACCTCGGACGGGTGGCTGGTGCTGGCCGCCGCCGGACAGGACCTGGTGGCTGCGTCTCTGGTCGAGCCGGACCACCACCGTCTCCGTACGGTGGTCGAGGCGGTGACCGCGTCGTCCCGGCCGGGGTGCCCGCCGCGCCCCGGCGACCTGGTCTCCCTGCAGCACGGCAGCGCGGGACTGGACCCGAGCGGGTCGTGGTGGTGGGCGCACGCAGGACGTCCGGAGGACACCGCAGAGGTGCCCCTGGACCGGTGGTACCTGCACGCCCGCGATCTCGCGTCGGCCGCGGCCGCGGTCCCGCTGCTGCTGGAGCTGGCCGCTGCCGTGGGCTGCGCGCTGTCGCTGAAGTGCCCGCCGACCGCGTACGGGTACGGACGCCGCGACGCGCTGGTCGCCTACCTCCCCTCGGCTGCCGCCCCGACCGCCGAGCCAGCCCTCCGCCGACGCGCCGACCGGCTGCTGCCCCTGCTCTCGCCCGAGGTGCCGCCCTGCACCCGGCGGCTGCTGCCGGGGGTGGCCACCGCCCAGGACCCGGGGGCGTCGGGTGCCGCGACCCCGGTCAGCTACGGTCAGCTCCGCTGCGCTCAGCTGGCCGCGGTGGCCGCCCGGTTCGCCGGCCGTGACCCCTCCGACGAGGCGCTGACCACGGCCCTGGCCGACCTGGGCGCCGACGTCGCCGCGATCGAGCGGGTGGGCCGATGACCGGTCGGACAGGCGGTGGAGACACCGAGTACGCCGCCGCGGCCCGGCACCTGGCCGACCGGCTGGAGTCGCTGGCCACCGCCGGGGCGGACGGCAGCGCCACGTGGTCCGGCGACGACGTCGACCCGGACCGTTCGAGCGGGGACCGGGTGGTGCTCACCCACGGCCCGCTCGACGACGCGCTGCACACCGGTCGTGCCGGTGTCGCCGTCGCCCTGGCGGTCTGCGCCCGGCTGCCCGGTGGTCGGGCCTCGTGGGCTCGGCTGGCCGGCGAGGTCAGCCGGTCGACAGTGCGCCGGGCCCTCGGCGACGCGCCGGCCCCGGCGGCTCTGGGCTGGTCTGGTGGCTGGCTGGGCATCGCCCGAGCCGCCACCCTGGTCGCCGGCTGGACCGAGGACGCTCGGCTCGGGGCGGCGGCGACGGAGCTGGCCCGCCGGGCGGTCGGGGCGCTCGCCGAGGATCCGGAGCGCTGCCCGGACTACCCGGACCTCCTCGACGGCTGGGCCGGACACCTGACCGCCGTCCTCGCCGCCGACCTGGCGCCGGACCTGGAGCCAGCGCGCCGCCGCGCCGCCACCGCCCTGCTCGACCGGTTGCTGCCGTACGCCGACGACCGCGGTGCACCGGACGGACCGGTGAGCTGGCCGATGGCCGGCACCGAGCAGCCGGTGATCGGGCTGGCGCACGGCGGCTCGGGCATCACCGTGGCTCTGGCCGCGGCCCGCGCGGCCGGGCTGCCCGCCCCGGTCCCGCTGGACGAGCTGACGGCGCGGACGCTGCGGTGGGAGGACGGCCACTTCCGCGCCGACACCGGCGGTTGGCCCGATCGGCGCAGCCCGGACGACGCCCCGGGTCTGGCCTGGTGTCACGGGGCCCCCGGGGTGGGCATCGCGGCCGCCTACCGGGCGCGGGCCGGTTCCCCGGACGGCACGCAGCGCACGTACGCCCGGGCCGTCGCCACCGTGCAGGCGGACGGCCTCCCGGCCGGCGGCGGCCCGTTCGACGGCACCCTGTGCCACGGTCTCGCCGGCCTGGTCGAGCTGCACCTGGCGGGGGTGGACGCCTGGCCGGCCGCGGCGCCGGAGCACCTGGCCTCGGCCCGGTTGCTGGCCCGGCACCTGACCCGGGCCGGGCGCTCCGGACCGGGCTGGGTCTGTGGCGTCCGCGGCGGCCGCACCCCGAACCTGCTGACCGGGTTGGCCGGGGTCGCGTACACGCTGGCTCGCTGCCACGACCCCGCGCTGGCGCCGAGTCTGGCCCACCCGGGTCTGCCGGCGCTCGTGGCCGCCACCGGGTGATCCCTTCCCACGGTCGCCGCCAGGGTCGACGATGACTGCATGCCGACGCGTGTCCTCGTCACCCTGCAGCCCGACGCCGACCCCGGGGAGGTGGCTGCCGCCCTGACCGCCCTCGGGGCGCTCGAGGTCCAGCCGCCCCGGCCCGAGCTCCCTGACGTGCTCGTCACCGACATCGACGAGGAGCAGCACCCGGCGCAGGCCTGGGCCACGTCGGCGACGCAGGTGCCGGGCGTGGCGAGGGCCGAGGTCGACCAGCTCCGGTGGAGCATGTGACCTCGGCCCTGCCCGCGTACCTGAACAGCAGGCGACGCCCTGAACAGCAGGCGACGCCCTGATCAGCAGGCGACGCCCTGATCAGCAGGCGACGCCCTGATCAGCAGGCGACGGGGGTCCCGTCGGCGATCTTGTACTGCGACCGGCTGTCGAACAGCAGCGGGATCAGACCCCGGGTCGGCTGCGCCAGGGTGACGTAGCGGCCTCCGGCGTCGTTCCGGCTGGTGATCCCGTGCAGCGCCAGCTCGTCCCTGACCTCGGTGAAGGTGGCGGTGGTCAGCTGGTAGCCGCACATCGGTCGGGGCTCGACCTGCGAGGCGCTGGTCGGGATCATGTCGTCCTGGCCGGCGAAGTAGATCACTCCGGAGCCGGTCCGACCCGCTTCGGTGTTCCGGGCGGCGGCCGCCAGGGTCTCCCGGGCGAGCAGCTCGCGGTTCTCGATGAGCATCTGCACGGAGCCGACAGCGCTCGCGTAGTTGACCTCCACCCGCCGGCGGTTCACCAGCGCCGGGTCGGCCTCCTCCGCGTCGTCCAGGGCGTCGTTGGCCGTCTCCGACAGCATCCCGGCCACGTTGACCAGCCCGGCGTAGTTGCGCAGGATCCTCGCCTGACCGTCACCCGCGACCTGCCGGAACGGCTCCCCGTCCTTGACCAGCTGGCCGTAGACGCCGGAGCTGTAGCCCAGGCTGGTCACCTGCGCCGAGGAGTACTTCTCGCTCATCTCCCGGGCCAGGTCGTGCATGATCGGGTCGACGTTGCGGTTCCGCGGCCACAGGTGCAGCAGGTCGGTGTCGTAGAACTCGCCGGGACCGTACTCGTGCAGGTCGTTGAGCACGTCCGGCTTCCAGTCCCGGATGATCTTGACGATGGCCCGCGCCTCCGGGGTGCTCAGCGCCATGTAGTCCCGGTTCACGTCCACCCCCTCGGCGTTGCCCCGGGTGTCAGCCACCCAGCCGTCGGGGTTCGGGTTCACGAACAGCACGGTGGTCCGCTCCAGGAACCGGTTCAGCGCGGCGTCGGTGGTGAAGGCCAGATCGCGCGCCATCTGCAGGCAGGCCTCGCGCCCGGAGTTCTCGTCCCCGTGCACGGAGCAGGTGAACAAGGCGACCGACCCGCCGGCCGCGGCCGCCTGGGTGGCCGGCGCCGGTGACCCCACGGCCACCAGCTGGATCGGCCGGTTCTGCAGCGACCGGCCCACTGTCTGCACCCGTACGCGCTCGCTGGCGGCGTCCAGGTCGCGCAGGAACCGCTGGGCCTGCGGCTGGGTCGTCCACGCCGCCCCGTTCGCGGTCTCGAACGGGGTCTTGAGGTTGTCCGGGGCGGCGGCGAGCGTCGCCTTCAGACCGGCACCCTTCGGTGGATCCGCCTCTGCCTGGTTGCCCGCGACCAGCACCAACGAGGCGGCCAGTCCTGCCGCCAGCGTGGCGGCCATCATCCGTCGTCTCACCCTCAGTCCTCCCGGCTGAGACCGCGCAGCTCCCACGATCCGACCTGCACGGCCGTCTGTTCCCCGAGCTGAAGAGTCCAGCCAAATGTCTACCGAACAGAATGTCAATGGGTGAAGAATTGACGCGGACTCGGGCTCGAGCGGCCCGGTGGCCTGAACATTCCGTCACCCGACGGCATCTGCCCCACCCGAGGCCGTACGCAGCCGAACATTCCGTCATCCGACGGCATCTGCCCCACCCGACGCCGTACGCAACCGAACATTCCGTCGAGTGACGGAATGTTCAGAGTCGAAGCAGGGAGCAGGGAGCAGGCAGGTGGCAGCAATCAGGTGGCAGCAATCAGGTGGCAGCAATCAGGGGGCGCGGGCAGATCAGTGCGTCGGGGCGCCGGGGCGTTCCGGGCGTTCGGCCGGTACGTAGTCCTCGTGGTAGATGTCCGGCTCCAGGTAGAGCGAGGTGACCATCGGCTCGGCTGCCCGGACCGCGACCTCGGCCGCGTCGATCGTGTCGGCCACCGCCTGGGCCGTGGACGCCGCACGGACCCCGATCTTGGCCGCGACCAGGATCTCCTCCGGTCCGAGGTGCAGCGTCTTCATGTGGATGACCCGCTCTACCCCGGCGACGCCGGTGAGCGCGGTCTCGATCCGGCCGATCGCCTCCGGGGTCGCGGACTCACCGAGCAGCAGGCTCTTGGTCTCGATGGCCAGGGTGATGGCCACGCCGACCAGCAGCAGGCCGATCATCGCCGTGCCGATCACGTCGAAGATCCCGTTGTGGGTGATCAGGGTGAGACCGACGCCGAACAGCGCGAACAGCAGGCCGAGCAGGGCCGCGAAGTCCTCCAGCAGCACCACGGGCAGCTCGGGCGCCTTGGCCGACTTGATGAACCGCGCCCAGGACTGGTGGCCCTTGGTCTTGGACGACTCCCTGATGGCGGTCCGGAAGGAGAAGGACTCGGCCACGATGGCCAGCCCCAGCACCAGCAGCGGCACCCACCACCACGAGCTCTCCAGCAGGCTGTTCGGGTGCCCGGAGCGGACCTCCTCGTACTTGTGGAACGCCTCGTACAGGGCGAACAGACCGCCCACCGAGAACAGCACGATGGAGACGATGAAGGCGTAGATGTAGCGGTCCCGACCGAAACCGAACGGGTGCTCCGGGGTGGCGGCCCGCTGGGACCGCTTGCCCCCGATCAGCAGCAGGGCCTGGTTGCCGGAGTCGGCCACCGAGTGGATGGCCTCGGCGAGCATCGACGACGCCCCGGTCAGGGCCCAGGCGGCGAACTTGGTCGCGGCGATGAACAGGTTCGCCGTCAGCGCGGCCACGACGGCCTTGTTCCCGCCCTCGGTGCTCATCGGGTCCCACCTTCGCTGCTCATCGGGTCCCGCTCTCGGTCGTCATCAGCTCTCCAGGTAGCGGCCGAGGCCGACCGCCAGGTAGACGGCGGCGTACATCCCGGTCTGCAGCAAGGTCGCATACCGCTCCACGTCGGACCCGGTGGCGTGCTGGATCACGCAGACGCGGGCGTCGTTGCGCTCCGCGGTCGCCTTGAGCCGGGCATCGGCGGTCCGGATCGGGGACTCCGGGTTGCCGTCGTCCAGGATCACCAGAGCGGGTCTCCGGTCGGCCGACACCGCGTCCACGAACGGGTCGGCGAACGGGTCGCGGGGAGCGGCCGACTCGAGCACCGGGATCAGCTCGTCCGCGTCGGCGGCGAGCGCGGCCCGACCACTCGCGGCGCGGAGCGCCTCGGCGACCCGCCGGCTCGCCCGGGAGGCCAGCACGGATCCGCCCCAGACCAGCGGCTGGGCCTCGGCCAGACCGGTGGCCAGGTCCTTGGCCGGGTTCTCGGCCACGTCGGTGTACGGCGAGCAGTCGGTGGCCACCTGGTCCATCGCGTCCGCCACCTGCCACGGATCCACCTCCGGACCCAGCTGCATCCGGTGCAGGGCGGCCAGCGAGACGATCGCGGCGGCCAACGGGTCGGCGGTCGCGGTGGGCAGCAGGATGGTCGAGCTCGAACCGGCGTGATCGGCGATGGTGGAGGCCGGCGGACAGGCGATCAGCAGCTGGGCCCCCCGGCGCACGGCTTCGTGCACGGTGGCCACCAGGGCCGGCGAGCTCGCCTCGCTGGCCATCACCACCACCAGGTCAAGCGCTCCCACCCAGCCCGGCAGACCGTACGCCGGCCAGGCGACGAACGGGACGGGGCAGACCGGCTCGAGCATGGCCCGGATGAAGCGGGCCTCGCTCCCGGCGGCGATCACCGCCCGGGGTCGGTCGAGCTGGCCGATCTGCAGCAGCGGTTCCTCGGCCTCACCGATCTCACGGCGCAGCCGGGCGCCCGCCTCGGCCAGCCGGCGCAGCCCCACGTCGGCCCGACCCAGGGCCTGCTGGTCCTCCAACCAGGAGTCGTCGAACATCGGTCAGGGACGCTCGTCGGCGTCGGTCGCCGAGGCACCGGTGGCCGGGCCCGAGACCGGCCCGGAGGCCGAACCCGGGGCCGAGGCCGAGCCGTTGCTGCTGGCGTCGGCGCCGGCGGCCGTGGTCGGGTCGGCGGCGCCGGCGGCCGTGGTCGGGTCGGCGGCGCCGGCGGCCGTGGTCGGGTCGGCGGCGCTGGCGGCCGAGACGGCTGAAGGCGGCGGCAGATCGGGTCCGGGCCGACGCGCCTCGTCGATCAGCAGGACCGGGATCCCCTGCCGCACCGGGTAGGCGAGCCCGCAGTCGGCGGCCAGGCAGACCAGCTCGTCGCGGTCGTGGTCGACCGCCAACGACCCGTGGCAGTTGGGACACGCCAGGATGTCCAGCAGCTCGGTCGCCAGGTCGATGGCCATGCAGTCTCCTCAGTCAGGACGATCGTCGGTCGACGCTCCAGTTCTACCGCACGATCAACTGCGGATGACGGCCAACGCCTCGTCGCGCAGCGCCACCACCTGCGCCTCGGTGGGCGCCTCGACGTTGAGTCGCAGCAGCGGCTCGGTGTTGCTGGGCCGGACGTTCACCCACCAGCCGTCACCGGTCAGGGTGAGACCGTCGACCCGGTCCGGAGTGGCCCGGTCGCCGAACTGCTGCTCCAGCGCCGCCAGGACCGGCTCGACCTCGGCCACCGTGGAGTTGATCTCCCCCGACGCGGCGAACCGGCTGTACCGGGCCACCAGCCTGGACAGCGGCTCGGTCGTCTCCCGCAGCGCCGCCAGCACGTGCAGGGCCGCCAGCATGCCGGTGTCGGCGCCCCAGAAGTCGCGGAAGTAGAAGTGGGCGGAGTGCTCGCCGCCGAACACCGCCCGGTGCTCGGCCATCGCCGCCTTGACGAAGGTGTGCCCCACCCGGGTGATGACCGTGTGGCCGCCCGCCTCGGCGACCAGCGCGGGCACCGAGTGCGAGGTGATCTTGTTGATCACGATCGTGCCGCCCGGGTCGCGTGCCAGCTCGCGGACGGCGATCAGGCCGGTGATGGTCGACGGCGAGACCACCTCACCCCGCTCGTCGATGACGAAGCAGCGGTCGGCGTCGCCGTCGAAGACCACCGCGAGGTCGGCGCCGTTCGCCCGCACGGCCGCCTGCGCGTCCAGCAGGTTGGCCGGCTCCAGCGGGTTCGGCGGGTGGTTCGGGAAGCTGCCGTCCAGGTCGAGGTAGAGACCGACGATCTCCAGGTTCTGGCTGCCCAGCACGGCCGGGGTGGTCAAGCCGCCCATCCCGTTGCCGGCGTCGACCACCACCTTGAGCCGCCGGATGCCCGACAGGTCGACCAGCGACAGCAGGTGGTCGGCGTACGCGCCCAGCAGGTCACGGCTGGTCGCGGTGCCCGGTTCCGCGGCCGGGGTCGCCGGTCCGGCCAGCGCCCGCTCCCGGATCGCCACCAGCTCGTCGGGCTCGACCGGCTGCGCACCGGGGTGGCAGAACTTGATCCCGTTGTAGTCCCCGGGGTTGTGGCTGGCGGTGAACATCGCCCCGGGCAGCCCCAGCGAACCGGACGCGAACCAGAGGCCGTCGGTGCTGGCCAGGCCGATGTCGATCACGTCCGCCCCCCGGCTCAGCACGCCACCGGCGAAGGCGGCGGCCAGCTCGGGGCTGGTGGTCCGCATGTCGCGTCCCAGGACCAGTGCGCCACCGCCGTCGGACAGCCCGAAGACGTCGGCGGTGGCGGCCCCGATCGCGTACGCCCCGGCGGCGTCCCACTCGGGCTCGGGCCCGGTGACGACGCCGCGGATGTCGTTGGCCTTGAAGATGCGCGTCTGGATCATGGTGCGCCGATCCTAGGGAGTCGGATCGGCGGGTCAGGCGTCGGGATCGGCCAGCACGGTGAGATGGCCGCGCCGACCCAGCTCGACGATGCCGGAGCGCCGCTCCCGGGGGGACCCCTCGGGCGGGCCGCCGGCCGCCGGCTGGTCGTAGGAGAAGCCGATCTCGCGGACCGCGTCGGCCAGGGCCAGCAGGTCGTCGACGTCGGGCTGGGCGTCGGCCGAGGCCTCCAGCCGGATCACCTCCCAGCCCCGGGGGGCGGACAGGTTCTGCGCGTGCTGCTGGCACAGGTCGTAGCCGTGGGGCTCGTTGCGCGCCGCCAGCGGTCCCAGCACGGCGGTCGAGTCGACGTACACGTACGTCAGCGTGGCCACCGCGCCACCCGGGCACCCTGCTCGCGAACAACGCCGTGACACCACGCCCGAGACGCTACCCGCGGGCTAGAGTGCACGCCATGTCGACTCGCCGCAGGGACCGCCACCAGCGCGGTCTGCGTGGCCCCCTCGCGCTGCCCAACCCGTACGGCGGCCCGGCCCGCCCGCCACGACCCGCGAGTCGATCGGCGTTCTTCGACGACGCGGTGCACGCCGCGGTCGACAAGATCGCCGTCTCCTGCCCGGACGCCCTGGTGGGCGTCACGTTCGGCATCGAGGACGTGCCCAACCTGCCGCCGTCGTGGGCCGGCGACCGGGTGCCGCTCGCGGCGGCGGTCGAGGCCGACGCGGAGCGGATGGCCCAGGTGGTGGTCTACCGGCGTCCGCTCGAGCACCGTGCCGCCAGCCGTCGGGGACTCCGGATCCTGGTCCACCGCACGATCGTGGAGCAGCTGTCGGCCCTGACCGGCCGACCGGTCGGCGACTTCGACCCCGAGGAATGAGCAGAGCCGCTCGCGACGGGGGTCAGCGACCGACTGTCGGGTCGAACTCGGCCTGCGGCGCCCGGCTGGCGACGTCCGGGGACAGGACCGGCACGGTGGCCACGCCGGCGATGCCGCCCGACGAGGCCAGGAACGTCACCCCACCGACCACCGACGCCTCCGCCGGGACGGTCACCACCAGGTAGGCGGGCTCACCGGCGTCCAGCCGACGGGTCGCGGTGGCGTGCGGGACGAGCAGCACGTCGTCGTCGTCGATCTTCACGCCGTCGTAGCCGTACACCTCGAACGACAGGGGCACGTCGGTGTCGCCGCCGTTGCTCAGCACCAGCTCCGCCTCGGTCTTGTCCAGCTGGACCAACGGCACCACCCCGGTCCGCACGATGGGGGCGGTGGCGGACTGCACGGCCAGATCGGGCAGCGCGTCCGTGCCGATCGCCTCCGAGACGACGGCCGCAGTCACCGGTTGGTCGCTGGTCAGCTGCAGTCCGGCGGCGGCCCCGGCGAGCCCGGCCGCAACCGAGATCTCGGCGGTGCTCTCCGGCGGCACCTCCAGCTGCTCCGCCCCGGCGGGCGCGAACGCACCGTCCACCCCGAGCACCTGGACTCCGACGCTGGCCCGCTCCATCCCGGGGTTGGCCACCACCAGGGTGCGGGTGCCCGCCCCCTCGGGCACGCCGGGCACCACGAGCGAACGGGTCGGCGCCACCGCCGAGAGCTGCCAGTCGGCCCCGGTGGGTCCGAAGTCGACGCTGCGGCGGTCCAGGGCCACCGCGGAGACGCGTCCGGTGCTGGCCCGGACCGAGACGGTGAGCGGGCCCTCGACCGTGACCAGGGTGTCCAACGAGACCGTCCGGCTGCTGCCTGGATCGACCACCAGTCCCGGGCTGCCCGGGACCACGACCAGGCCGTTGCGGCCGTAGAAGCGCAGGTCGACCTCCGCCTGGCCGGCGTCGGGGTTGGTCAGCACCAGGTCCGTCCGGTACGCCGGGGTGGCGCCGACACCGACGAACCACTGCTCGGTGGCCGGGGTCACGCACGGGGCGGCCATCAGCCCGGACTGGTCGCCCTTGGTCGCCCGGCTGGTGATCATGCCGCTGCCGGCGGTCGCCATCACGCCCTGTCCGGTCAGCACCACCGGTGTCGCCGGCGCGGTCTGCTGGTCGCCGAAGCCCTGGCGGTCGACGGTCAGCAGCGGGGCGGTGGTGCCGACCGGGACACCGGTGAGGACCCCCTCCCGGCCGGGGGCCTTGCGCACCGCGACGGCCGACACGGTGGCCGTGGCGTCGGTGGCGGGTGAGGTGGTGCAGACGGTGGTGGTGCGCCCGACCAGGGGCAACTGGCTGGCCCGGAAGGGAGCCGTCTGGGGTGGGATCAGGCCGCCGCCGACAGCCACCACGGCCACGGCCAGGAGCGCGGCACCGGTGGTCACCAGCCGGCGGACCAGGCCGACGGAGAGCCCGCGGGTCCCGGGACTCACTGGGCCCGCCCGCCGACGAAGGCGGCCCGCCGCGCGGAGCGTACGGGATCACGGAGCTCGAGCCGACGGATCCCCGGTGCCGCCAGGACCAGGGCCGCCGCGACGACGACACCCTGACCGATCAGCAGAACGAGAGTCGGCGAGGCGAGGTGGTACGACACCGTCCCCCCGGTCGCCGGCAGCGCGAAGCCCTGCTGCCAGCCGACGGTCACCGGCGTCAGCGCGACGCCGTCCGCGCTGGCCCGCCAGCGCGGGTCCACGGCTTCGCCGAGGCGGAGCTCACGCTGCGACCCGCCCGGGGGCACGACCACCGGGAGGGTGGCGACCGCCGTCGTCTGGTCGCCCTCCGCGACGACGACGCGGGTGACGGCCGGCTGCAGCTGCCAGACCGTGGTCGCGTCGCTGCCGCTGGCGGTGCCCAGCGCTGGGGTGTTGTCGATCCGGGCGGTCTCCTCGGTGGTCGCCCCCGTCACCCAGACGTAGCCGATGCCGAGACTGCGCAGCTGCGGGCTGATGTCGGAGTCCGCGGTGCCGGCGACGATCCGCTGGACCAGGTCGCCGATCTGGTCCGGCGCGGTCACCGAGCCGCCGAAGGCGAACCCCCGGTCGGCATCGCCCAGCCGCAGCTGGTCACCGGCGACCACCGAGTAGTGCGCCTCGGCCACCGAGGGACCGGTGTGCTGGAGGTCGATGGCGAGCACCCGGACACCGGCGTCGGAGGTCATCGCGTTCTGCAGGTACGGCGGCAGCGCGTCCAGCCGCTGTCGCTCGATCGGCCCGGCGGCTCCCGCCCAGACCCACCAGCCGGCGGAGCCAAGGACGGTGAGCGCGACCAGGGTCCCGGCCACGACGCTGGTCGGCTGGACCCAGCCGAAGCTCCGTCCGCGCAGCTCGGCGGCGAGCCCGTCGACCCCGGCGGCGGCGGCCAGCACGAGGGCGGCGAAGGCGATCAGCAGGTACGCCCCGGTCCACGGGCGGATCTCCGCGCCGGTGGGGGGCACCGGTACCACCAGCCGGCTGAGCAGCGTGGCGGCGAGCAGCGCCGTCACCGCCGCGACCCAGGACCCCACCACCACCACGCTCCGCGGCCGCCGGAGCAGACCCACCAGCGACACCGCCCAGATGATGCCGAAGGCGACGGCGCCCCACCACAGCGGCGGCAACCCCGGACCGACCTCACGGCCGATCAGCAGCTGCCAGACCTCGGGCGCCGGGCCGGCGCCGGTGAGGGCGGCATCGGGACCGGCGAACAGCCGGCCCGGGAAGGCGATCAGCGACGGCCACCACGGCGCCCAGACCAGCAGCGGCAGTCCGACGGCCAGGCCGATCCGGCCGACCTTGCGGGGCGTACGCCGCAGCCAGATCGCACCGACCGCGCCGAGCGCCACGGCCACCACGATGATCGAGGGTTCGAAGGCGGTGAGGCCGATCAGCACCGCGCCGGCGCCCCAGCCGCCGCGCCACGCCTCGGGCGCCCGGGGGCGGCGCTGCACCAGTCCCCGCAGCGCCAGGACCAGCACCGGGAGGAGGACGGCGACCACGCTCAGCGTCAGCCGACCCTGGTTCGCCCCGCCCAGCAGGACCGGGAGCAACGCGTACGCCACTGCCGCGCAGAGGCGGACCCGACGGTCCTCGACGACGGTGCGGAACAACGGGTAGACCGAGAGGTAGGCCAGCGGCACGATGCCCAGGATCAGGACGGTCACCAACCACTCGGGCTGGCCGGCCAAAACCGTGGAACCGAGCGCCATCAGCGCCAGCCAGGGCGGCGGTGCGACACCCGGAGCACCGGGGACCGGGGAGGCAGCCGACCGCCACAGCTCACCCAGGCGGTCGGGGGCGGGCAGCAGGGCAGGCGCGTCCAGGTGGCCGAGCCCGAAGAGCGTGCGGGCGGCGACCAGGCTCGCCAGCACCAGCAGACCACCCACCACCACCACCGGGGCGAGCCACGGGTGCCGACCGCGGTCGTCGCGGACGGCGGCGAAGTCGTCCCCGGTCAGCTCGTCCAGCGTGGTGGCCTCGCTGTCGCCGGCCAGCTCGCGGTAGCGGTCGGAGACCGTGCCGGTCACCGACTCCGCCGCCAGCCGCAGTCCCGACCACCACGGCGGACGAAGCCCGGCGACGAGGGCCGCGGTGCCGGGCTCGGTCGGCGTCCGGCGCAGCCGGTGCCGGTAGGCGCGGATCCGACCCGGGTGCAGGACCAGCCAGCCGAGGGTGGCCAGCTCGTCGCGGGAGCGGGCCGGCGCCTTGCCCAGCAGGTAGCCCAGGGCCCGGGTCAGGCAGCCCAGGACCAGCCGCAGCCAGGTGAACGGCAACCGCCACGCCGGGGCGTGACCGGCCACCAGCAGCAGCCCGAGCTGCTGGTCGACGCGGTCGGGGTGTCGTCCGCCGGCCCCCCGGGGTCGCAGACCCGCCCGCCCCACCTGGCGGTGCACCATCTCCGCCCCCGGGGTCGTCACCACCCGCAGACCGGACGCGGTGGCCCGCCAGCCGAGCTCGACCCCGTCCCGGAAGCAGGGCACGTCGGGGTCCAGCCCATCGAGGGCGTCCCAGTCGCGGCGGCGGATCAGCAGGCCGCAGGTGGACACCCCGAGGTGCTGTCGCGGCTGGTCGCGCTGACCCTGGTCGACCTCTCCCAGGTCGAGACCGAGGTGCCGGCGACCCGTCCGGGAGATCGTGACGCCGACCTCGCTGAGCTGGTGACCGGCCCGGTGGCGGCGGCGCGGGAAGACCAGCTTCGGACCGGTGATGTCGACGCTCGCGTCCGCGGTCACGTGGGCGAGCAGCTGCTGCAGGGCGTCGGCGGCCGGCACGGCGTCGTCGTGCAGCAGCCACAACCAGTGGTCGGGGCCGCCGTCGCCCTCGGTCGACCCGGTGGGCTCCGCCGCCAGCGCGGCGGTGATCCCGGCACCGAAGCCGCCCCGCGTCGGACCGCTGACGACCGCGTCGAGCAGCCCGTGGCGCTCGGCCCGCTCCAGCAGCTCGAGCGTGGCGTCGGTGCTGCCGCTGTCGACGGCGATCAGCCGGTCGGGTCGGTGCGTGAGCCGGGACAGACCGGCCAGCGTCTCGGGCAGCCAGGCCTCGGCGTCCAGGGTGACCAGCACCGCGGTGACGGTGGTCCCCGACAGATCGGGCAGCGCGGCGTCGTCCCGCGTCTCGGTCAGCCAGGCCCAGCGGTCGGCCTCGTCCTCGGGGTGCGCGGTCCGCAGGTCATCCCAGCTGTCGGCCGCCGCGGACCGGGTGCTGCGGCGCCGCTCACTCACGTCATCGTCCATGAGTGTCGGGAGAACCTCGCGAGAGTCGTACGGCGGGCGGGTGCGGCCCGCGCTCGTGCGCAAGGCGTCGACCACTGTAGGCGAACTCCAGCCGCGGTGCGCAGTCGGCGACGGGACCCGGCTCCGGCGCCGTGGGTCCGGCCGACGACTGGGGAGGTCCGTCGGCCGGGTCAGCTCGTCAGACCGCGCGCTTCTTCAGCTTGCGGCGCTCGCGCTCGGACAGCCCACCCCAGATTCCGAAGCGCTCGTCGTGTCCGAGGGCGTACTCCAGGCACTCCGACCGCACGTCGCAGGACAGGCAGACCTTCTTGGCCTCGCGCGTGGAGCCGCCCTTCTCGGGGAAGAAGGCCTCCGGATCGGTCTGGGCGCACAGGGCTCGCTCCTGCCAGCTCAGCGCACCTTCGTCGACCTCAGCTTCGTCGTGCTCCATCGTGTTGCCTCCTCGACCCCGGGGTTCATTGCCTGCCGAGGGGTTCGCGGCCCCACGGCGCTCATGCGTCGACCACACGACCTCTCCCGGCGCCCCCGTGGCGTCGGTGCTGGTCACGATCGAACAACATGGGTGAAATTACACGCCCGTAAATGCATCCAAGTCAAGGCCGAGTTTGGTATTGGGCTGTTTTGCTCACCGGTGGCCGATGAGGTAAGGCGGCATTTCATGCGTCCGTCGTACGTTTGTCGCCAGGCCCGACCGCCGGCGCTCAGCGCAGGTCGTCGTCCTCGGCGGCGGCGGGCGGCCGGTTCGGCCGCGTGGGCCGGCCGTCGTCGGGTCGCGTGACGTCTCCCCCAGCGCGCCCTACGACGTCCGGCCCGGCGGCCGGGGACGGGGCCGGGTAGGGGTCTGGGGCTGGGTTCCAGCCCGGGAACGGTGTCGGGGTCCGGTCCGTCGACGTCTGAGGGTTCGGACCGACGGCGGGGTTCGGACCGACGGCGGGGTTCGGACCGCCGGCGGGGTTCGGACCGACGGCGGGGTTCGGATCGACGGCGGGGTTCGGACCGACGGCGGGGTTCGGACCGACGGCGGGGGCCCAGGGTCCGGTGGTCAGCGCCCCCGCCACCGGCGGGTTCGACCACGACAGGCCCGGCTGGCCCTGGGCGGCGTCGTCGGCGGTCAACCAGACCGCGCCGGTGGCCTCGTCGGCCAGCCAGGCGGCCGGCAGGCGCTCGGGGGCGGCCGTGACGGCCGGCACCTCGGTCTCGTCGGTCACCGCCGCGGCGGAGGTGTCGGCCCGGGGGCGCGTGGGGGCGGTCCGGCGCAGGGCAAGAACGACGGCCCCGAGCGCGGCCGCCGGCACCACCAACCGGAGGACACCGTCCGCGCCCAGCAGCACCCACCCGATCTCGGGGGTCGGCCACGTCACGAGGTCGATCACGGTGCCCACGGCGACCACCGACCACAGCAGCACGGTGGCGCCGACCACTGTCACGCCGGCCAGCGCGAGCGCCCGGGCGTGGGGACTCGCCGCCGACTCGGTGTCGCCGGCAGGTCGGGTGCACCAGAGCACGGAGGCCGCGGCCGCCAGCAGCAGGAGGTCGTCCCCGCCGGGGATGGCGCCGTAGCCGACTCCGCTGCCCGACGCCACGTTCACCCCGAGGGCGACGGCGCGGACCACCAGCATCAGGGCCAGGGCGACCAGCAGCACGACGGCCAGAGGTTCCCGCCACCGGTGCCAGGGCTGCATGCCGCTCACCCTAACGGGGCCGTGGAACACTGGGCGCCGTGCAGGTGGTGGTGCTGGCCGGTGGTGTCGGGGGTTCGCGGTTCGTCGCGGGAGTGCGGGCGGCGTACCCGCAGGCGGAGCTGACGGTGATCGTCAACACCGCCGACGACATCACGCTGCACGGTCTGCGGATCTGCCCGGACCTGGACACCATGACCTACACGCTGGGCCGCGCCATCGACGCCGACCGCGGCTGGGGTCGCTCGGGCGAGAGCTGGCGGGTGAAGGACGAGCTGGCGGCGTACGGGCTGGAGCCCAGCTGGTTCGGCCTCGGCGACCTGGACCTGGCCACCCACCTGGTCCGGACCCAGCTGCTGGCGGCCGGACTGCCGTTGTCGGAGGTCACCCGGCGGGTGACGGCCCGCTGGCTCGGGCACGACCCGTTGCTCACCCTGCTGCCGATGACCGACGACGTGGTCGAGACCGAGGTCGCGATCGGCGACACCGACTCCCCCGGCGGACGCCGGTGGCTGCACTTCCAGGAGTACTGGGTGCGGCTGCGCGCAGCTCCCGACGCCCTGGCCGTCCGGCGAACCGGCATCGAGCACGCGCACCCGGCGCCCGGTGTCGCCGAGGCGATCGCCGGAGCCGACCTCGTGCTGGTCGCCCCCAGCAACCCGGTCGTCTCCATCGGCCCGATCCTGGAGGTGCCGGGCATCCACGCCGCGCTGCGCGCCACCCCCGCCCCGGTGCTGGGGTTCGCCGGCATCCTCGGGGGCGCACCGGTGCTGGGGATGGCCCACCGGCTGCTGCCGGCCATCGGCGTGGCCGTCGACGCCGCGGCGGTCGGCCGGCACTACGGCGCCCGGGCCGCCGACGGCGTGCTGGACCTGTGGGTGATGGACTCCGCCGACGCCGCTGACGCGGCCGGGCTGGAGGTCGACGGGCTCCGGGTCGCCGTCACCGGCCTGATGATGAGCAGCCCGGAGGCGACCGCCGAGTTCCTCCGGCTGGCCGTCAAGGCCCTGCCCGGTCCTTCATGAGGGCAAGGCCCTGATGGTCCTCCTGTTCGCGCCCGCCGGTCTCGGCGAGGTCACCCCGGAGACCGACCTGGTCGCGGAGATCCTGCGGGTGACCGGTGACGAGCCCGGACCGCTGCACCCCGGCGACGTCGTCGTGGTCACCTCCAAGATCATCAGCAAGGCCGAGGGCCGCTACGCCGACGCCGGCGACCGGGAGGACGCCATCACCGGCGCCACCCGGCGGGTCGTCGCCCAGCGCGGACCGATGCGGATCGTCCGGACCCACAGCGGGCTCACCCTGGCCGCCGCCGGCGTCGACACCTCCAACGTCGATCCCGGCCGGATCCTGCTGCTGCCCGTCGACCCGGACGCCTCCGCCGAGCGCCTGGCCGCCGGTCTCAGCGCCGCCGTCGGCGGCGACGTCGGGGTGGTCGTCTCCGACACCGCCGGTCGGCCGTGGCGCCTCGGCCAGACCGACCACGCGATCGGCGCGGCCCGGGTCCGGGTGCTGGCGGCCTACGCCGGGCAGGTCGACGGCTACGGCAACGAGCTCGCGGTGACCACGATGGCCCTGGCCGACGAGCTGGCAGCCGCCGCGGACCTGGTCAAGACCAAGCTCGGCGGGCGACCGGTGGCCGTGCTGCGCGGGTTGGGCGACCTGGTCGGTCCCCAGCCCCCGGAGGCGGCCGACGCGACCGCCCTGCTGCGCACCGGCCGCGAGGACCTGTTCAGTCACGGCTCCCGGGAGGCCGTCCTGGCGGCGCTCTGTCACGCCCTGGACGTGCCGGAGGCGTACGCGCAGCTGGTGGGTGCCGACCCGGCCGCGGCCGGCACGGCACTGCTCGCCGCGGGCACCGCGCCACCGGATCCGGAGGCCCTGGTCCGCCGGTTGCTGGAGGTCGCGCAGCACCTCGGGGCGACCGAGAGGTCCCCGTTCCCGGGATAGACTCCGCGCTTTCCTGTCAGTTCGTCGAGGGTCTGCACACCGCCCGAGCACCCGAGGAGACCCTGTGGCCAAGGCACCCGCCCCCAGCGGTGGCAACCGCCGGCAGCAGCTGGCTGCGTTGCAGGACCAGCAGAAGTCCACCCAACGTCGCCGCACGGTCGGTCTGCTCGGGATCTGCCTGGTCCTGGCGGCCGCGCTGCTGTCGTACCCGGTCTATCTCGTGGTCAAGGACAGCCGGGCCGGCAACGCGGTGCTGGCCGATCTCGGGGTCGCGGCGGACGCGGCCGCCTGCGATGCCGTGGCCACGCACCCGGCCTCGGGCAACCAGAACCACGTGGCCGACGGCACCAAGGTGCCCTACGACCGGACGCCGCCGGACTCCGGCCCGCACTACGCCTCGCCGGCGCCGTTCACCAAGCGGTTCTACACCGTCGACGACCGGCCGGCCGTGGAGACCCTGGTGCACAACCTGGAGCACGGCTACACAGTGGTCTGGTATCGCGATAGCGCCCCGCAGTCCGACCGGGACGCCCTGGCGGCGATCGCGAAGACCTTCACGTCGGAGGACTACGACCCGACTCAGAAGTTCATCGCCGCCCCGTGGTCCGACGCGGACGGCGCCGGCTTCCCCGACGGCAAGAACGTCGTGCTGACCCGGTGGACGGCGGACCCGGCGAACCCGACCGACACGACCAAGCAGCTGGGGGTCCGGCAGGCCTGCGGCGCAGTCAGCGGCGGGGCGATCGCGTCGTTCATGCAGACCTATCCGTCGACCGACTCCCCCGAGCCGAACGGCGCCTGACTCTCGGCGGGCGCCTGGCACTCGGCGGCGGCGGTTGCGGGCGGTCAGGCGTAGGACTGCCCGAGGCGGGCGGTCACCTCGACCACCAGCTCCTTGATCCGCTCCGACTCCCCCAGGGGTGCCACGACAGTGATCTTGTCGGTCTGCACCATCACGGTGTCGGTCATCCCGAAGACCGCCAGCAACCGGCCGTCGGCGCACTCGTTGAGCACCAGGTTGTCCCGCGAGCCGACCACCACCGCGGTGCCGGTGACCGCGTTGCCGTGCTCGTCCCAGGGCAGCTGTCGACGCAGCGAGGGGTACCCACCGACGTCGTGCCAGATGATCGGCAGCTGGACCGCGACCACGTGCGCGTCCGTCCGCCCCTGGGAGACCGGCTCCATCACCGCGTAGTCGACGCTGATCTTGGCCAGCATCGGGTAGATCTCCGCCAGCCGCTCCGGCCGCGCGGCCAGCTCGGTGACCAGCCGGTGCGTGTCGGGCAGCAGCTGACGCAGGATGTCGAGCACCGTGCTCGCCCGCCAGACGAACATACCCGAGTTCCACCAGTAGTCGCCCGACTCCAGGTAGCTCTCGGCCGTCGGCCGGTCGGGCTTCTCCTTGAAGGCCAGCACCCGGCGCACGTCGGGTCGGTCCGGCAGCGCCTCCCCCTGGTGCAGGTAGCCGTAGCCCGTGTGGGCGGTGGACGGCACCACACCGAACGTGACCAGGGCGTGCGGGTCGTTCTCGGCGACCTCGAAGCCCTGGGCCAGCGCCTCCTGGAACGCCGCCGTGGGCCGCATGATGTGGTCGGAGGCGACCACGGCCATCACCGCCTCGGGATCGCGCTCGGCGAGCACCGCCGCGGTCCAGGCGATGGCGTTCATCGAGTCCCGACCCTCGGGCTCGCCCAGGATGTTCGCGGGGTCCAGCTCGGGCAGCTCGGCCGCCACCACGTGGGCGTAGTCGGCCCCGGTGCAGACCCACACCCGGGACGGGTCGACCACCCCTTCCAGCCGCTCGTACGCCAGCCGGAGCAGGCTCTGTCCGCCCAGGATGCGGAGCAGCTGCTTGGGCATGTCCTGCCTCGACAGCGGCCACAGGCGTTTTCCCGAGCCGCCGGCCATGATGAGCACGTGACGCATCGCCACAGGCTAGTGGTTGCGGGCGTCGATAGCGGGCACCGACGGCCTTACGATCACGCCCATGCAGTTGATCTCGCAGCGACTCCGCCGGCGCACCGCGACGGCCGGGGCCGATCCGCTGGTGACCTACTACGACCTCGGCACTGGTGAGCGGACCGAGCTGTCGGCTGTCACCGTGGCCAACTGGGTGGACAAGACGTGCCACCTGCTGACCGACGAGTACGGCCTGGACGTCGGCGACGGCGTGCTGCTCGACCTCGCCCGCACCCACCCGGGGCACTGGGTGACCGGCTGCCTCGAGCTGGCCTGCTGGGCGCTGGGGGTGACGGTGGTCGTCGACGACGGGGCCGCGTCCGGCGGGACCGCGTCCGGCGGGACCGCGTTCGGCGGGACTGGGGGCGAGGCGGTGCGGCTGGTGGTCGCCGGTCCGCTCTACGCCACCGCCGCCGAGCGGGCCACGGTCCTCGGCGCCGAGCTGCTGGCCTGCAGCCTGCACCCGCTCGGGCTGCCGTTCGCCGAGAAGCTGCCCGCCGGGATCGCCGACTTCTCCCTCGAGGTGCGTGGCCAACCCGACCAGTTCGCGGGCCCCACGGTGTCGGCGGATCTTCCGGCCTGGCGCTCGGTGGAGGCCACCCTGACCCAGGCGGAGGTGGCCACGGTGGACGGGACGTCCGGACGTCGGCTGCTGCGACCCTCGACGCCCTGGTCCACCGCCCGCGACGGCATCGTCGCCGCCCTGGTCGGCGGGGGCTCGGTGGTGGTGGTCGTGGGTGACGACGACGCCGCCCTGGAGCGGGTCCGGGTCACCGAGAACGTCGACGACGAGATCGGTCGGGCCGGCTGAGTCGGACCGGCCCGGCAACGGATGGAGTTGTCCCCGATGACGGACACAACTGCATCCACTCCGCCGGCCGACGCCGGCCGTCCGCCGCTACAGTCCCGAGGCGCCCAGCAGCCGGCCGATCAGGTACGTGGCCGTCATGGCCAGGCTCCCGCCCAGCACCAGCCGCAGCACCGCCGGCCCCACCCTGGCCGACCCGAGCCGGGCACTGACCGCGCCGGTGATCGCCAACGCGACCAGCACCGTGGCGAAGGTGAGCGGGATCCGCAGCGCCGGACCGGACAGCACCATGGCCAGCAGCGGCAGGATCGAGCCGATGGTGAACGCGACGGCCGAGGACAGCGCCGCCTGCCACGGACTGGTCAGGGCGTCCGGGTCGATACCCAGCTCGACGTCCACGTGGGCGGCGAAGGCGTCCTTGGCGGTCAGCTCCTCGGCCAGGCGACGAGCGGTCTGCGGACTGGCACCCTTGGCCACGTAGAGGGCGGCCAGCTCCTCCAGCTCCTCCTCCGGTGACGTGGCCAGCTCGGCCCGCTCCTTGTCCAGGAGCGCCCGCTCGCTGTCCCGCTGGCTGCTGACCGAGACGTACTCGCCGAGTGCCATCGACACCGCCCCGGCCACCAGGCCGGCGATACCGGCGGTCAGGATCGGGCCCCGCTCGGCGGTCGCCCCGGCCACCCCGACGACCAGAGCCGCGGTGGACACGATGCCGTCGTTCGCGCCGAGCACGCCGGCCCGCAGCCAGTTCAGCCGCTGCGACAGCCCACCGCCGTGGGGTTCGGCGCCGTGCGGGACCGCTCCTGCGGGGGCAGCTCCTAACAGGCCCGGGTCGGTGGGCGTCGGGTCGGTGGGGACCGGTTCGGTGGGGACCGGGGGGATCGGGGTCTGGTCGTCAGCCATGGTGATCACCGATGCTAGAGCGGGCGGGGAGGTGGTCAGCCTCCCGGGGCCCCGGCCGGACCCCCACTGGACATCCGCTCGTCGCCGGAACGTCCCCCGCCGCCTCTAGCGTCTCCGCCGTGCTCCACACTCCACGGCGGGTCCGGCACCGGTTCGCGGTGGTGGTGACCGGAGTCGCCGTCCTCGGGCTGGCGCTGATGGACCTGGCGGCGCCGCTGAACGCGAACCTGCGCTACGAGGCCGGCGTCAAGATCGCCGGCACCGACACCGCCGCCGGCACCTTCTCCCACCGGCCCCTGGCCTACCGCCTGGTGATGGACGCCGTCTTCCGGTCCGCCCATCTCCTGTCGACCGGGGCAGTCACGTTGGAGCTCGCCGTCCGCGTCCTGCTGGCGCTGCTCGCGCTGGGCGCCGGGTTCCTGCTCCGCCAGGGTCTCGCCCGGCATCGGGTCGCCCAACCCGGCCTCCACGCCGCTGTCGCCGTCGGCGGTCTGGTGATGCTCGGCCTGGTCAGCGCCGGTGAGCCCGACTGGCTCGCGGTCGTGTTCACCCTCGCCGGGGTGGGGGTCGCGCTGCTGGGCGATCGCGGACGACCCTGGCTGTACGCCATCAGCGCCGGGATCCTGTTCGTCGCCGCGGCCGGCGTGAAGATCGTCACCCTCCCGCTCGCGATCATCGGGCTCGTCGTCGTCCTGGTCGTCGACCGACGCCTGGCCGGTCGGGCGCTGGTCGCCTCCCTCGGCGTCGGTGTCCTCTACGTCATCGCCACAGTGCTCTGGGTGCCGTGGGAGATCCAGTGGCTGCTGGACCTCCGCGCCGTCCAGAACGGTGCCCGAGACGGCCTGGTCGACGCCGGTCCGTACGCCGTCGCCCTCGTCGCGCAGCGACCCGTGCTGGCCCTGCTCCCGGCCGCGGCGATCCTCGCGGCCGGGCGCGAACGCGCCCTGGTCCTGGGGGCGAGCGCCGTCACGGCCGGCCTGATCGTGGCCCAGGGCCAGTACTTCGCCTACCACGCGGTGCCGCTCGTGGTCGTCGCCGCAGTGGCCGTGTTCCGGGTCCTGCGGGACCGGTTGTCCGCGGTCGCGGGGGCCACTCTGCTGGCCGTCGCGGTGATCCTGGCCGGGCTGTCTGCGGTCGACCCGGTCTGGGCCGTCGACCACGAGCCTCTGCGGGCCGGTGGGCTCGCCGCCTTCGCCCTCACCTCCGTGATCTGGGCCCTCGGAGTCCGGGCTCGACCGACGGTCCGTCGTCCCGGCCGTGCCGCGTACGCCGCCCTGATCACGCTCGCCCTCGTGGTCCCCGGCGCCACCCCCTGGTCAGCCCAGCTCCTCCGGGCCGAGAACACCGACGGCACCCGCCCCCCGAACGCCTTCCAGCTGCGGACGGCCAGGACCGCGACCGCCGAGCGCGTCCACCGGGTCATCGGCGGTCCGGACGTCGACGTCACCTACCTGACCAGCGGCGAGTGGACCTACTGGCTGCAGAACCCGACGCGCTGCCGCTACCCCTCGCCCCTGTTCCTCCAGCGCACCCGCAAGCCGGCTCGGCTGCTGACGGCCAGCTACCGGGAGAACGTCGGTTGCCTCACCGACCCCGCCGCCCGCTGGCTGATCATCGAGACCGCGTGGTTCATCCCCGGACGCCAACCCGCTGACGTCCGGGACGTCCTCGCGCGCCACTGGGACTGCCAGGACGCCACCACGACCGGCGGTCTCCGTCTCTGCCCCCGTCGGGTCTGACCCGCCCTGGCTCCGGACCCGTACGGTCCCGCCGTCGGCCCGGCCGGACCCGCGGCGCTCAGCTGTTCTGGGGGAAGCCGAGGTTGAGTCCGCCGTGGCTCGGATCGAGCCAGCGGGAGGTGACGACCTTGCCGCGGGTGAAGAAGTGCACACCCTCCATCCCGTGGGCGTGGGAGTCGCCGAACAGGGACGACTTCCACCCACCGAAGGAGTAGTAGGCCATCGGGACCGGGACCGGCACGTTGATGCCGATCATGCCGACCTTCACCTCGTTCTGGAACTGCCGGGCCGCTCCCCCGTCGTTGGTGAAGATGGCGGTCCCGTTGCCGTACGGGTTGTCGTTGATCAGCTTGACCCCGTCCGCGTAGGTGTCGACCCGGACCACCGACAGGACCGGACCGAAGATCTCGTCGGTGTAGATGCTCATGTCGGTCGAGACGTGGTCGAACAGCGTCGGGCCGACGAAGAAGCCCGCGCCGTCGGCGTCGGGCTGCACGGTGCGGCCGTCGACCACCAGCGTCGCCCCGGCGGCCTCGCCGGCGTCGATGTAGCCCGACACCCGCTGCTGCGACGCCGCGGTCACCAACGGGCCCATGTCGCAGCCCCGGGTCCCGTCGCCGGTACGCAGGCCGACGGTGCGCTCCTTGATCTTGGCCACCAGCTCGTCGCCGACCCCGCCGACGGCCAGCACCGCCGAGATCGCCATGCACCGCTCGCCGGCCGAGCCGTAGCCGGCGTTGACCGCCTGGTCGGCCGCCAGGTCCAGATCGGCGTCGGGCAGCACCAGCATGTGGTTCTTCGCCCCGCCCAGGGCCTGGACGCGTTTGCCGTGCGCGGTGCCGGTCTCGTAGACGTACTTGGCGATCGGGGTGGACCCGACGAAGCTGATCGACTGGACGTCGGGGTGGGTGAGCAGACCGTCGACGGCGACCTTGTCGCCGTTGAGCACGTTGAACACGCCGTCGGGCAGACCGGCCTCCTTCCACAGCTCGGCCATCCACAGGGCCGCCGTGGGCACCTTCTCGCTCGGCTTCAGCACGACGGTGTTGCCGGCCGCGATGGCGATCGGGAAGAACCACATCGGCACCATGGCAGGGAAGTTGAAGGGCGAGATGATCCCGACCACCCCGAGCGGCTGACGGACGGAGTGCACGTCGACCTTGGTGGAGGCGTTCTCGGTGAACGCCCCCTTGACCAGGTGCGGGATGCCGCAGGCGAACTCGACGACCTCCTGGCCGCGGGAGACCTCACCGAGCGCATCGGAGAGGACCTTGCCGTGCTCGGAGGTGATGATCGCCGCGAGCTCGGACTTGCGGGCGTTCAGCAGCTCGCGGAACGCGAACAGCACCTGCGCCCGCCGGGCCAGCGAGGTGTCCCGCCACGCCGGGTACGCCGCGGCCGCCGCGGCCACGACAGTGGTCACGTCGGCCTCGGAGGCCAGCGCGAGCTGGGCGGTGACCTCGCCGGTCGCGGGATTGGTCACGTCGGAGAAGCGGCCGCTGGTGCCGTCGAGGAGCTTGCCGTCGGCCCAGTGCTGGAGCGTCGTTGCCATGGTGGTCGTCCTTACGTGGTGGGAGATCAGGGAGTGGTGGGTGAGAGGGAGAGCGTCACCGCACGGCCCCCATGTCGATGGACACGTTGCTGCACGAGGACAGGTAGGTCTTGGTCCGCTTGGCGATGGGCAGCGGCACGTCCGGGGCGCACGGGTAGAGATCGTGCTCGATGATGCCCTTGATCTCGCGGCCGAGGCCGGCGAGCGCCTCCAGCACCGGCGGCATGTCCGGCAGGCCCAGCGGCGGCTCGATCATGGCGCCCATCTTCACCGCGGCCGGGAAGGACAGGTCCTGCTCCAGCACCGCGGCGACGACGGCCGGGTCGACCTGCTTGAGGTGCACGTAGCCGATCCGCTCCGGGTACCGGGTGATCAGGTCGACGGAGTCGCCGCCGTAGTAGGCGACGTGACCGGTGTCCAGGCACAGGTTCACGTAGTCGGGGTTCGTCGCCTCCAGGAAGCGCTCGATGTCCGGCTGGTAGCCGACGTGGCTGTCGGCGTGGGAGTGGAACTGCACGTGCAGGCCGTACTCGTCCAGGATCCTCCGGCCCAGCTCGTCGTGACCCGAGGTCAGCAGTCCCCACTGCTCGTCGGTGAGGCTGCGCTCCTCCTTGGGCTCCCCCGTCTTGTGGTCGCGCCAGACGTCGGGGATGACCACGATGTGCTCCCCGCCGACCGCCTGGGTCAGCGCGGCCACGTCGGTGACCTGCTTCCAGACGTCGTCCCACGACCCCGGCTGGTGCAGGTGGGAGAAGACGGTGCCGGCGAGCACCGACAGCCGGTGCTTCTCCAGCGTCTCCTTCAGCTCGGTCGGGTCGTTGGGCAGGTAGCCGTACGGGCCGAGCTCGATGGCCTCGTAGCCGGCCTCGACGACCTCCGCCAGGAAGCGCTCCGCGGGCACCTGCTCGGGGTCGCTGGGGAACCAGACCCCCCAGGAGTCCGGGGCGGTTCCGATCGTGAGGGTGGAAGTCACGTGCTGCCTCTCTGCTGCGTTGCTGGGTGGTGGGTGTCGTCGTGCCGGTTCGGTCACGCCGTCGGCGTGAGGAACGTCTTCTGCTCGGTCTTCTTCTGCCGGTAGAACTCGCCGGCCTGCTGGGTCGAGGCGAGGGTGGAGGTCGCGCTGACCGGCACGTCCCACCACGACTCCGAGCTGGGCGCGTCCAGCAGCGGGTCGGTCTCCACGTAGATCACGATCGGGGCGTCGGAGGCCTTGGCGACCTTGATCGCGTCGGCGAACTCCGCCCTGGTGCTGGTCTTGATCACCTCGAGACCGAAGCTGGCCGCGTTGGCCGCCAGGTCGATCGGCAGCTTCTCCCCGTCCAGTCGACCACTGGCCGCGTTGCGCTTGCGGTACGACGTCCCGAACCGCTGGGAGCCCAGGGACTCCGACAGCGAGCCGATGGAGGCGAAGCCGTGGTTCTGGACCAGCACCGTGATGATCTTGATGTCCTCCTGCACCGCCGTGGCCAGCTCGGTGGCCATCATCAGGTACGACCCGTCACCGACCATCACGAAGACGTCGCGGTCGGGGCAGGCCAGCCGCACGCCGAGGCCACCGGCGACCTCGTAACCCATGCAGGAGTAGCCGTACTCGACGTGGTAGCCCTTCGGGTCCCGCGTCCGCCACAGCTTGTGCAGGTCACCCGGCATCGAGCCGGCCGCGCAGACGACCACGTCGGACGGGTCGGACAGCTCGTTGACCAGACCGATGACGGAGTTCTGGGTGAGCAGCCCGGGGGCCGGCTCCTCCTCCGCGTACGCCTTCGCCACGGCGGCATCCCAGGCCGCGTCCAGCTCGGTGTAGCGGGCGGCGTACGCGTCGTCCACCCGGAAGCCGTCGAGCAGCCCGGTCAACGCGGTCAAGGCCTCCCGGGCGTCGGCCTGCACGGCCAACCCGGAGTGCTTGACCGCGTCGATCGGCGCCACGTTGATGTTGACGAACCGCACCCCCGCGTCGGCGAACGCGGTCCGGCTGGCCGTGGTGAAGTCCTCGTACCGGGTACCGATGCCGATCACCACGTCGGCCTCGGCGGCGATCGCGTTCGACGCGGTGCTGCCGGTGGAGCCGATCGCGCCCAGGCACTGCGGGTGGTCGTAGAGCAGGGTGCCCTTGCCGGCCTGGGTCTGGCCGACCGGGATGCCGGTCGCGTCGCAGAAGGCGGCCAGCGCCTCCGTGGCGCCGGCGTAGTGCACCCCGCCGCCGGCCACGATCAGCGGCCGCTTCGCCGAGCGGATGATCTCGGCCGCCCGGGCGGTCACCGCGGTCTCCGGCAGCGGCCGCGAGACGTGCCAGACGCGCTTGGCGAACAGCTCGACCGGCCAGTCGTGCGCCTGCGCCTGCACGTCCTGCGGGAAGCAGACGGTGACCGCACCGGTCTCCGCCGGGTCGGTCAGCACCCGCATCGCCGAGAGCAGCGCAGCCGGCAGCTGCTCCGGCCGCCAGATCCGGTCGAAGTACTTGCTGACCGGGCGGAACGCGTCGTTCACGGTGACGTCCCCGGCGTACGGCAGCTCGAGCTCCTGCAGCAGTGGCGAGGCCGCGCGGTCGGCGAAGGTGTCCGCCGGCAGCAGCAGCACCGGGATCCGGTTGATGGTGGCCAGAGCGGCACCCGTGACCATGTTGGTCGCGCCCGGTCCGACCGAGCTGGACACGGCGTACGTCTGCAGCCGGTTCCGCATCCGGGCGAACGCGACGGCGGAGTGCACCATGGCCTGCTCGTTGCGGCCCAGCACGTACGGGAGCGCACCCGGCTCGTCGATCTCGGCCTGCAGCAGCGCCTGTCCGAGACCCGCGACGTTGCCGTGGCCGAAGATGCCGAAGCAGCCCTCGAAGAACTTGTGCTCCACGCCGTCGGACTCGCTGTACTGCTGGCTCAGGAACTTCACGGTCGCCTGGGCGACCGTCAGCCGTGCTGTCTCGGCCATGATCAGGAGTCCTTTCGAGACGTCGCGGTCAGTCGCGGGTCGACCGGCAGGTCGTCCCAGGTGCCCCGGATCCAGGTCTGGTCGGGGTGGTCGGAGATCTTCCAGGCCCGCTCGCCGCCGTTCGGGTTCGGCGGGCCGGCCATCACGTTCAGGTAGTACATGTCGTGGCCGGGCGCAGCCACGCACGGCCCGTGCCAGCCGTACGGCACCAGCACCGCGTCCCGATCATGGACCTCTTCGCAGATGTCGATCTCGTGTCCGGGCGAGGAGGAGGTACGCATGAAGCCCAGACCCGGTTGACCCTCGGGGCCGGCGGCGATCTCGAAGTAGTAGATCTCCTCCAGCTCCGACTCGGTCTCGGTCGCCTCGTCGTGCTTGTGGGCGGGGTAGGACGACCAGTTCCCACCCGGCGTGATCACCTCACAAGCGATGATCGCACCGGCTGCCAACGCCTGTGGCGTCCCGAAGTTGCGGACCTGCCGGCTCGACTGGCCCGCCCCACGAAGCTCGACCGGGACCTCGGCGACGGGGCCGTAGTGCGCCGGCAGCGCGGCGTCACTCACGGCGCCGCACAGGGCGTACCGGCCGCCGTCGGTGGAGGTGAGCGTGGCGGTGGAACCCGCCGGCAGGTAGACGATGTCGGTCGGTCCGGCGAACACGTCGGCCCGCCCGACCAGCGCGAAGGTCTCGTCTCCGGCGGTCACCGATGCACCACCGGACAGCGGCACCACGATGATCTCCTCACCCGCACAGGAGAATCCGTGGTCGGCGCCGGCCGCCAGGGTGATCACCCGCAGGCTCGAGTAGCCCCACCCGGCCGAGGCCGGCGTGATCTCCAGGTCGTAGGGTCCGGCGGCAGCGGCGCCGGCGGGCAGGTACAGCTCGGTCATCGTCACGTTCCTCACCGCACCAGCGAGACGGCGGTGTCGACCGCTTTCGCCACGTCGTCGTCCGCCGGGTAGAGCATGGTGCGCCCGACCACCAGACCACGCACCGACGGCAGGGCGAGGGCTGCCTCCCAGGCCGCGTACGTCTCGTCCGGATCGTTGTCCGGATCGCCGCCGAGCAGCAGGGTCGGCAGCGTCGTCGCCGCCATCACCCGCTCCATCTCCGCCACCACCGGCAGCTTCATCCAGGTGTACGCGCTGGAGGCGCCCAGCCCCGAGGCGATGGCGATCGACTTGATCACCGCGTCCGGGCTCAGGTCGTTGACGATCGTGCCGCCCACCCGGCGGGACAGGAACGGCTCGACCAGGGCGATCAGCCGGGCCCGGTTGAGCTCGCTGATGATCTTGCCCTGGGTCTCCAGGGTGACCACGGTGGCCGGGTCGTCGAGGTCGATGCGGGTCAGCATCTTGGCTCCGTCGAAGCGGGCGTCGATGGTGCCCTGCACGTCGTAGCCGGTGCTGCGGTCGTCCAGCTCGAAGACCGAGCCCTGCAGGCCGCCCCGGTTGATCGAGGAGAAGACGACCTTGTCCTCCAACGCACCGAGCAGCAGCAGGTCCTCCGCGATGTCGGCGGTGGCCAGCAGACCGTCCACGCCCGGGCGGGAGAGCGCAGTCACCAGCCGGCCGAGCAGCTCGGCGCGGTCGGCCATGGCGGTGGCGTTGCCCGAGGCCCCCAGTGCCCCGCGGGCCGGGTGGTCGCAGGCCACGATCATCAGCCGTCCGTCGCCGCCGGCGATGGTGCGTCGACGTCGGGTGGCCAGCAGCTCGCCGACCCGCTCCGGCTCGGCGAACCGCGTCTCGCTGAGCTCGGCGATCGAGGAGACGAACCGACCGGCGACCGAGGAGACGGGCAGCGTCCGGGTAGCGGTCACGTGGACGCCCCCGCGGTCTCGACGTGGACGGCCAGCCCGTCGGGCAGACCCTCGTTGGGGTCCCCACCGGCGAGCAACGTCTCGATCTCCGCGGTGGTGGGCATGGCGGTGGAGCACTCCAGCCGGGAGGCCACGATGGCGCCCGCGGCGTTGGCCCGGGCCAGCACCTTCTCCAGCGGCCAGCCGGCCAGCAGACCGTGGCACAGCGAACCGCCGAAGGAGTCGCCGGCGCCCAGCCCGTTCAGCGGGGTGATCGGGATCGGCGGCGAGACCACGCGCTCGGTGCGGGTCTTGGCCAGCACGCCCTTCGGACCCTGCTTGACGATCGCCAGCTCGACCCCCGCGTCCAGCAGCGCGTCGGCCGCCTTCTCCGGGTCGGTCTCACCGACCGCGACCTCGCACTCCTCGCGGTTGCCGACGGCCACCGTGACGTACGGCAGCGCCTTGCGGACCTGCTCACCGGCGGCCTCCGGGCTGTCCCAGAACATCGGCCGGTAGTCCAGGTCGAGTGCGGTGATCGGCTTCCGCGCACGTGCCTCGAGCACGGCGAAGTGCGACTCCCGGCTGGGCTCCTCGCTGAACCCGGTCACCGACAGCCACATCAGCGCGGTCGCCCGGACGGCGTCGAAGTCGATGTCGGCCGGCCGGACCTGCAGATCCGGCGCGGTGGGCTTGCGGTAGAACCAGAGCGGGAAGTCGTCCGGCGGGAAGATCTCGCAGAAGGTGACCGGGGTGGCGTACTCGGAGTTCGTCACCACGTGGGTGTCGTCGACCCCGAGCTCGGTGAGCGCCCGGCGGACGAAGCGGCCGAACGGGTCGTTCCCGACGCCGGTGATGATGCCGGTGCGACGCCCCAGGCGCGCGGCGGCGACCGCGACGTTGGCGGTGGTGCCACCGAGGTACTTGCCGAAGCTCGTGACGTCCTCGAGCCCCACCCCGATCTGCTGCGGGTAGATGTCCACCCCGCTGCGACCGAAGGTCAGCACCTCCAGGGCGGACGACGGGGACTGAGCAGAGCTGCTCATCACTCTCCTTCGAGGGGTGCGGGCCGGCGCGGCGACGCCTGCGCTCGACCGTAGTAGCGGGTCAGGGCGGACGTCAAGATTTGTACAGACAAATTATCATTCTCCCGGTGGGCGCTCACAGGTCGCCCTCGAGGAACTGCGCGCGCCCCAGTCCGAACGACCAGTCCTCCCGGCCGTTGGCCACCACCGAGACGATCAGATCCGTGGGGGCGACCTCGCACTCGGCCTCCAGCCGCTTGGCCAGCTGCGCGTACGCCGCCTTCTTCTGCTCCGCCGTCCGCCCCTGCTGCACGATCTGGATGACGACCACACCAGCTGTCCGCTCGAACCCGAGCCCGGTGTCCTCGGCGATGATGTGGCCCACCGGGTGCTCGGTGATGATCTGGTACCGGTCCCCCGGCGGCGCCGCGAACACCTCCAGCATCACGCCCTGGACCACGTCGGCGATCTTCCGCAGCTCGGCTGGTGTCCGGCCCTGCTGGACGTCGATGCGAACAAGGGGCATGGCGGCGACCTCATCTCGTGGGGAGAACTCGAGCCTACTTTGTCAGGACATAATGTCAAGCTGGTCGAGTGATCGCCGCGGGCTTCAACATTCCGTCAATCGACGGCTTCGGCGGCCCGCAGGCGCCTCGGGCTTTGAACATTCCGTCAGTCGACGGCATCTTCGGCCCTGCCGGCCCCAGGCCCTGAACATTCCGTCAGTCGACGGCATCTTCGGCCCTGGCCGCCCCCACGCCCTGAACATCCCGTCAGTCGACGGATTCCGCGGCGACCAGGGGCGGCCAGAGTCAGGCCGCCGACGGCCGTCCCGGGTGGCACCGGTCCCATTCGGGCGACAACCGACGCCTCCCGAGGTGCTGGCCACGGTCGACGAGCGCGGTGCGAATACGGTCCACCGTTGCCGCTGGCTCGTCGTACACGTCCTCGCTGACCAGCACGATGAACAGCCAGCCCTCGCGTTCGAGCTCCTCCCTCCGCACGAGGTCCGAGCGGCGTTGCGCCGTTATCAGGTGGTGACGGCCGTCGTACTCGATGACGATCCTGAGGCCGACGTAGCTGAGGTCCAGCCGACGCCGCCAGTCACCGTTCGGATAGCGGAGGATGTGGTTGGTGGTCGGTTCGGGCAGACCGGCCAGCACGATGAGCATCCGCACCCGAGACTCCATGGGCGAGTTCACTCCGGTACGGACCAGGCGTGCCGCGCGGCGCGCGAGCCGGCACCATCGGCCGGTCCACCCATCAGCCGCGGCCACCAGTTCCTCCGGAGACACCACGGCTGCGGTCACCAACGAGTCGCCCGCGACCACCAGATCGACCAGGTTCGGGCGTGTCGACGCGAGTTCCAAGAACGCTCGCGCCGGTGGGCTGACGGTCACTCCTTGACGCCGTCGAGGCGTGAGTGCCGGGTCGGCCACGTGCGCCACGACACCGCGCCGCTCCGACCGCGTCGCCCTGATCGGCGAGCTGAGGTGGACCTCGGAGGTCGGAGGCGACCACCCACCCCACAGTGACACGGCCGTGTGGTGGCTCGCGTAGGAGCCGGGCGGGGCGACCAGCAGCGCAGCTCTGGCCCGAACGCCGACGGTGATCTCGACGTCCGCGGCGACGTAGATGCCGTGCAAGATGCGTCGGAACCGGTGACCGGCCAGGTCGTTGTCGGTCATCCCGGACAGGAGAGCTTCTTTCCTGGTGAATGGTCTGCGCGTGTTCAACACCTTCGGCACCTGGGTCGTCATGCCGTACAGCGTCGAGTCTCCACGACGGCCGTGGAGGCCTCGTGTGTCTGCCGTTCGTCGACGGTGGTGACCGATGTCCGTCGTTGTTGGTCGACACCGCGCTGGTGTTGTCCCAAACACGCTTCAGCGTCGCGCCAGCCCGATCGACCCGTACTGGAAGATTCCGTCAGTTGACGGGGTTTGGCGATGTCCGCCCGCCGGAGCGCGAGCTCCCCGTCGGCTGACGGAAAGTTCTACGCCGTCGACCTCGGAGGACCGCAGAAAGCCGTCGACTGACGGAAAGTTCGAAGAACAGGCCGCGACCGGCTCACGCCAGCCCACCGGCTGCCGAGGAACCGGTCAGCGGCGTCCGACCAGGAACCCGCTTCCCCACGCCAGGTGGGTGGCCGCGATCACGGCCGGCAGCCACCGTCGCGCCTCGGGCGGCAGGGTGGCCGGGGCCGTCGACGTCGCGTACGCCACGAAGGCGCCGTAACCGGCCGGAGCCACGGCCCCGAGCTGCAGGAAGCGAGAACCGGTGGCGCGGCCGACCAGCACACCCAGCGTGCCCAGACCGATCGCCACGACAGCCGCGGGCGGAGCCAGGTAGCGCACGCTCGCGGTGTCCGGGTGCCGCCGGACGACCTCGCGCCGCCACTTCCCGGTGTCGTACATCTGCTTGACCAGGGCCTTGAGGGTCGACCGTGGCCGGTAGGTGACCCGCAGCTCCGGAGAGAACCAGACCAGCCGCCCGGACTGGCGGAGCCGGTAGTTCAGCTCCCAGTCCTGGGCCCGGAACATGGTCTCGTCGAACCCGCCCACGGCCTTCACCTCGGCCTTGTCGAACACCCCGAGGAAGACCGTGTCGGCCGGACCGGCCGGCACGTCGCCCTGGTGGAACGCCGCGCCGCCCAAGCCGTAGCGACTGGTGTAGACGAAGGCGACGGCCTGCTCGAACGATGTGCGACCGCGCGCCTCCATCACCCCGCCGACGTTGGCCGCGCCGGTCTCGGCCAGCAGCTCCACGGCCCGGGCGATGTAGCGCTCCCCCAGCTCCCCGTGCCCGTCGACCCGGACCAGGATGTCGTGCCGGGCGGTGGCGATGGCCAGGTTCAACGCATGGGGCGTACGCCCGGCGGGGTTGTCCACCACGGTCAGACGAGCGTCGGCCGCGGCCAGCTCCTCGGCGATCTCGTGCGTACCGTCGGTGCACGGGCCGATCGCCATGATCAGCTCGAGGTCGCCGGGGTAGTCCTGGTCGAGCACCCCGGCCACGGCGGCCCGCAGGTGCTGCTCCTCGTTCAGGACGGGCATCACCACGCTCACCCCGGGCCAGGCGCGACCCGCCCCTCCACCGGACGAGGCCGACTCCCGAGCAGACATGGACCCATTGTGTCGCTCTGTCACCGGTTCGGCCCTCAGCTCGCGGCGCAGACCGACCCGAGGTCCTCGGTCTGCTGGCCAGGCTTGAGCGTGGCGGTCGACTTCCTGGTCTTCTTCTTGCTGCTCGACGGGCTGGGCGAGGCGGAGCTGCCCGACTCGCCGGCGGGCACCGTGGTGGGCTGCTCGGTGGCCGTCGGCGCCGGGCTGGGGTTGTCCTTGGCCTCCGCCTTGGCGATCTTGGTCGCCACCATCTGGTGCATCTTGGGGAAGTCCGGGCTGCCCGGGTAGATCACCGGCGGGATGAAGGCCACGCTGGAGATCGGCTTCTCCTTGGCCTTGAGGGCCAGCTCCATCAACGTGTCGATCTTGCGCGGCGGGATGTCGGTCTCCACGATCTCCTTGCCGGCCGAGGCGATCTGGTTGAAGTTCGTCAGCACCGTGACCGGGTCGAGCTGCTTGAGCATCGCGGTCATCACGCACTTCTGCCGCGCCATCCGGTCGTAGTCGGAGGAGTCCGATCGCGACCGCGCGAACCACAACGCCGAGCGGCCGTCGAGGAGCTGGTTCTTGCCCTTCTCCACGTAGCCGTACAGCTTGGCGTGGCCGCCACCGATCGGGATCCGGCGGTTGACGTCGATCCGGATCCCGCCGACGGCGTCGACCAGGGCCTCGAAGCCCTTCATGTCCACCATCGCGTAGTAGTTGATCTTGAGACCGATGGCCCCCTCGACGGCTTCCTTGGTGGCCTGCACCCCGGGGTCCTTGACGCTGTCGGGGTAGATGCCCGGATGCGTGCTGGCGTAGGTGTAGACGGCGTTCAGCATGCAGGAGTGGTCCTTGCAGCCGTAGCCCTTGGGGAACTTCTCGTGCATGGGCGAACCCTCGGGGAAGGGCACGTCCTCCATGTTCCGGGGCAGGCTGATCAGCACCGTACGGCCGGTCTCGGCGTCGATGCTGGCCACGGTCAGGCTGTCGGGGCGCAGCCCGGTCCGGCCCTTCCCGGCGTCCCCCCCGAGCAGCAGGATGTTGTAGCGACCGGCCTGGGCCTTGGTCTCGCCGCCGCCGGCGAACACCGAGGTCATCAGGCTGCGCTGCGAGGACACGATCGAGGCCGAGGCCACCAGTCCGCCGACGACGACGAGCACGAGCACACCGCTCATGGCCGCGAAGCCGAGCCGGTGTCGTCGGGCCAGCTCGGGCGGCCGGCCCAGCCGCCAGGCGTCGATGAACAGCAGTCCCCAGCCGAGGCCGAGCACGACGAGCAGCACCTGCAGCACCACCAGCACGGCGGCGTCGGTGAACAGCCCCACCACGGCGGACCGCCAGACCACCGCCCCGAGTCCGAGCACCAGCAGCAGCGCCCAGAGCGCGATCCAGGTGCGCAGGGCGATCCGGCCGATCCGCTTGTTCCCAGCGGCGATCTGGGCCGACCCGGGCAGCACCAGGGTCATGCCGAGGAAGCCGACGCCGCGCCGCAGCTTCACCCGCTCGCTGCGCTGCTGCGGGGTCCGCAACGACGGCGTCAGCTGCGGCGACGCGGAGGTCGACGATCCTGCCGAGGTCGACGGGAGCGGCTGCGACGAAGCGGGACCGTCCACTTCGGAGTCGGGCACGAGGAGCCTTTCGTCGGTCGGGAAACGTGCGTCCTGCGAAGAACTCACGCCAGTATGGGCGCCGCGAGCGGGCCGTCCGGGCGCGCCACGCCGGGTCCGGCGGGAACGCCTGCGGGTACGCTCGCAGGCATGGCTCCGAGTGGCGACGACGACCTGGACTGGTTGTACGGCCGCGACGATCGCCGTCGGTCCGACCCCGAACCGACCCAGGTGCTGCCGCCCGAGGCGCTTGCCGCCGGTCGACCGGCAGCGCCCGCACAGCCCCCGCGGCCGGTTCCCGACCCCACGCCCCCGCAGCCGTACAGACCCTCGAGCCAGGCCTACGGCGGGCCTCCGACCCAGGCGTACGGGCCCCCGACCCAGGCGTACGGGCCTCCGCAGGCGCCCGGGCCCGTCCGACCGCGGCCGGCACCGCCACCCCAGGGGCCGCCCGGCGGTCCGCCCCCCGGCGGCGCCTCCGGCAAGCCCCCGAAGCGCAAGCGGCCCGTCCGGCGGGTCCTGGCCGTGCTCGCGGCCCTGCTGGCCGCCCTGCTCGTCTGGCTGATCGCGGTCCCGGTCTACGCCTGGAGCAGGATCGAGCGCGTCGACGACGTCCCCGCCGGCGAGCGGCCCGGCAACCAACCCGGCACGACAGTGCTGCTGGTCGGCTCGGACTCCCGCGAGGGCCTGACCAAGGCGGAGAAGAAGAAGCTCGGCACGGGCAGCACCGCGGGCCAGCGGACCGACACGATCATGATCTTGTCCATCCCCCCGGGCGGCAAGCCGGCGCTCATCTCGGTCCCCCGCGACTCCTACGTGCCCATCCCCGGCAACGGCACCAACAAGATCAACGCCGCGTACGCCTTCGGTGGCCCCGAGCTGCTGGTGCAGACCGTGGAGCAGAACACCGGGCTGCGGATCGACGCCTACACCGAGATCGGTTTCGGCGGCTTCGTCAACGTCATCGACGCGCTGGGTGGGATCGAGATGTGCCTGCCGAAGGCGATCAAGGACGCCGACTCGCACCTCAACCTGAAGAAGGGCTGCCAGACGCTGTCCGGCACCAACGCCCTCGGCTACGTGCGGATGCGCAAGGCCGACCCACTGGGTGACCTCGGCCGCGTGCAGCGACAGCGGCAGATGCTGGCCGCCATCGCGAAGGAGTCGGCCTCGCCGGCCACGGTGATCAACCCGGTGCGCTACGTCACGCTGGCCACCGCGACCGCGGACGCGATCACCATCGGCGACGACACCACCTTCATCGAGATGGCGCGGATGGCCAACGCCATGCGGAAGGTCTCCAGCGGCGGGGGGTTCACCCTCACCGTCCCGGTGTCGAACCCGGGCGCCTCGACCCCGGTCGGCTCGGCGGTCCTGTGGCACGAGAGCAAGGCCAAGGCGATGTTCGCCGACGTCGCGCGCGGCGACACCAGCGACCTGGCCAAGTACGCGAAGTGACGGCGTCGACAGCCCGTTGGTCCCGTCGTACGGTTTCCTTCTCGGTCCGAGGCTGACGACAGGCGGTAGCTCATGAGCGCGAAGCTGGTGGTTCTCTACAACCCCCCGACCGATCCGTCGGCGTTCGACGCCCACTACGAAGCGCAGCACGTGCCACTCGTCAAAGCCGTGCCGGGTCTGGGATCGATCACGGTCAGCGTCGGTCCGGTCGGCACCCCGGACGGCCCGGCGCCCTACCACCGGGTCGCCACCATGACCTTCGCCTCGATGGCGGACCTGCAGGCCGGTCTCGGCTCACCCGAGGGGGGCGCCGCGGCGGAGGATCTGGCGAGCTTCGCCACCGGTGGCGCGACGATGCTGGTCTTCGACGAGGTCGAGCTCTAGCGCGGTCACTCCGGGAGCAGGTGCCGCAGGTACTGCATCGGATTGCCCAGGAACCGGCGGTAGTGGTCCACCACCGTCAGGGCCTCCCAGGCGGTCGGGGTCAGACCGTCGCCGTCCAGCTGGAGCAGGGTCGCCCCCGGGATCGCCGTCAGCACCGGTGAGTGCGTGGCCACCAGCACCTGGGCTCGGGCGTCGGCGGCCAGGAGACCGACCAGCACCAGCAGGCTCTCGAAGGACAGGCCCGCCTCCGGCTCGTCCAGCACGAAGAAGCCCGGGTCGGTGAACCGATGGGTGCTCAGCATGGCCAGGAAGGACTCACCGTGACTGAGCTCGTGGAAGGTCGGGTCGTCGCCGCCGGGGTTGTCCTCCAGGTAGCTGAACAGCCCGTGCATCGTCTCGGCCCGGAGGAAGTAGCCCCAACGCGCCGCGCCCGCCCCGCGGGTCAGCTGCAGGTGGTCGGCGAGGGGGGACTCCGACGGTCGGGTCGAGTGCCGCGCACCGGTCGAGCCACCTTCGGGGGACAGCCCGTACGCCATCGCCACGGCCTCCACGATGGTGGACTTCCCGGCCCCGTTCTCCCCGACCAGGATGGTCAGCCCGCCGAGATCGAGCCCGTCGTCCAGCAGCTGCCGCACCGCGGGGAGCGTCGCCGGCCAGCGGTGGCGCGGCAGCGGGTGGGACGGGTGCTCCGTGACGCGGCGGACCGGGTGCTGATCGAGCCAGCCGCCCGTCGGTGGCTTCCGGGCTTCCATCGAGCCGATGCTAGGCCGGTCCTGCGACGATGCGGCGCACTACCCACGCTCGGTCAGTCGTCAGCCCAGGTCGCCGAGCCCTCGCCTCTCGAAGTTGGCCTTGCCCTCGAGCCCCGCCAGCGCACGCATACCCGGGCTGTCGCAGCCGACCACGAACGGCCAGCTGCCGATCAGGAAGATCTGCTTCCTCCCGCGGGTCAGAGCGACGTTGAGGAGCTTGGCTGCGCTGACCGCTCGAGCTGGTCCGCTCAGATCGGCCGCCGCCACCCACCGCGGCCGGTCGTCCTGCATGAGATCGATGATCACCCGGGTGAACTCACGGCCCTGGAAGCGGTGCGCCGTGCCGGCCTGCACAGCAAGTCCAGCCCGGTCGAAAGCCGACTCCATCGCCAACGCCTGAGGGGCGTACGGGCTGACGTAACCGAGGGTGTCGGCAGGATGCTCGGTGACGAGCCGCTGGGCCAGCAGCAGCGCAGCCGCCTGCGTGGGTCGACACACCCAGGATCCGTTGCGGGGTTCCAGGTGCACACCACCACCCGACGTGTCGATGAAGGTGATCGTGCTTCCGTCGCTGTCCTTGCTCGGCCGATCGCTTTCCAGGAGGCCGGCGTAGCAGAAGGCGTTGACCACGTCCCCGACGATGGAGGGATAGCGGTACTGCCGGACGAGAGCCACGCAGCGCGGGTGCCGCTCCGCGGTCCAGCGGTCGTGGATGCCTGCCAGGCCGAAGATGTCCTTCGACTGCCAGGCAACGATCCTGCGGGTCTCATCGTCGACGGCGTCGTCGACCTCCGCGATCGGGGCGTTCTGCAAGAAGTCGCCGACCAGGGCCAGCGTGCGGTCGGCCCGGGAGCCGGCGTAGACGATCGACGCAGCCTCGGCGCTGGCAGCCTCGTCGATGATCACGACGTCGAAGCGTCGCTTGGCCAGCTCGCGGTTGGAGGCGAGGCTGGTGAGCGTGGTGGCGATCACCGGAGCCTCAGCCAACAGCGTCAGTCGAGTCGCCTGGTACTCGTCCTTCAGCTTCTCCTCCGCCTTCTTCAGCTCTGCCAGCTCCTCGTCCAGCTCCGCCAGCTTCTGCAGGACTGAGTTGTAGCGCGTCACCAGCACGAAGGCCCCGAGGTCCTGAAGCCTCGCGATCCGGGTCTCGTGATCAGGGTCCGTCGGCATCTGTTGCAAGGCAGCCTCGGCCGACCTGAGGCGATCCGCGGCCGCCTTCGCCGCGTTCGCCGCGGCGACCGCGCGGTCCAGCTCTGACGCAGCGACGGACTCGGCGTGCGCGCGCTCGACGGCCCGCTCGAGACGTGGCTCGAGGTCACTGATCTGGCGCCTTCTCAGGGTCTGCTCGCGTTCGGCGACACGGAGACCCGCCGTCGCGGCTGCGTACGCCTCCTCGCGGCTCACGACCTCGACGTCACTGGCAGCGAGGTCCCGCCGGCGCCGGCTTGCCGTCCACGGCAGGATCATCGCGCGTTTGAGCTGCGCGGCCGCCGCGGCAGTGGTCCGCACAGCACGCGCCTCGGCCAGACGCCTGCGCTCGACGGCGCACGACCGCTCACTCTCCTCGACAGCCACCGCCGCTCCCGCCAGCAGGTCCTTCGCCTGCCCCAGCAGCCCCTCTATCGCTCGCCGCTCGTCGGCGGCTCCGGCGACCTGGTGAAGGGCGGCCGTCTTCTCGGCACTTCTCGCGACCGCCTCTCGCTCGTGGTCCGCTGCTTCCTCCAGCTCAGCGCGGACACCGCAGAGAAGCTCTCGAGTTTCGACGACCTTCCTCAGCGCCCGCACCTCGACCACGTCTATCCCGGCGTCGTCGAGCTCGTTGCGGAGCCGAGGCTCCTCCTCTCGGGTGGGGTTCCCCTCGTTCTCACGCGATGCCGCACGAAGGGACTCGGACCGCTCGACGAGGTTGACCGCGGCCGCTGCCGCCTTGTCCAGAAGGAGGTGCGGATGGTCGCGCACCGAGGGCAGGATCTTCGTCTCGTCCGCTGGCGGGTTCCGCACCACAGCGCCGAGCTCGAGCAGCGGTCGTCCCGCCTTGGCGTCCTCTGCCATCAGCGCCTCGAGCACGTTGTCGACGGCTACGTGCGTGTGGGAGGAGAGGAGAACTGAACGGCCGTGCTGCAGGGCGTCGCGCACGGCACTGGTGATCACCGTCGTCTTCCCTGTGCCGGGCGGGCCCCACACGAAGCACCCGCCCTCCGACGTCATGGCGGCGAGCGCCCGTCGCTGTCCCTCGTTCAGCTGCTGCCGCGCACTCGACGGGCTGAGCTCGCGGCGCCCGCGGGACCAGAGATCGGCTATCCGTGGGCCACGAGTCACGTCGGTCAGGGCTGCGCGCAGCTTGAGCTTCAGCTTGAGGTCCTGGTCATCCACCCGGTAGACCCGCACCCTCGTGACCGCCGCGAGCGCATCGCGAGTCGCGTCGGGGACGTCGAGTCTCAGTGTCCTGGTCTTCGGGTTGAACACCGGTTGCTCCAGCGGCTGCCGATGCGGTGGACGATCGGAGAGATCCGCGTCGACGGCGAAGTACTGGCAGTCTCGCCAGTAGACACCGCGGGCTGGACCTGGCACCAGCGTGAGCCGGTTGTGGTCGGGCGGCCAGGGAACGGGATGCTGTTGCACCAGCACGCCCTTGGCGCTGCGGCCGGCGATCAGGATCGCGGCGTCGAGTGCCTGCAACGCGGCCGCCTTGATACCCGGCCAGTCCAGCTCGTCTTCCTGACTCCCCATGGAGCGATGCTAGGTAGGCCCACTGACAGAACGGCGCCGGTCAGACCTGCGGCAGACCCGCCAGCAGCTGCCTCGCCATGACGATCCGCTGCACCTGGTTGGTGCCCTCGTAGATCTGGGTGATCTTGGCGTCGCGCATCATCCGCTCGACCGGGTAGTCCTTGGTGTAGCCGTAGCCGCCGAGGAGCTGGACCGCGTCGGTGGTGATCTCCATGGCCACGTCGGAGGCGAAGCACTTGGCGGCGGCGCCGAAGTAGGTGAGATCGGCGTCCCCGCGCTCGGACTTGGCCGCGGCCGCGTAGGTGAGCTGGCGGGCGGCCTCGAGCTTCATGCCCATGTCGGCCAGCATGAACTGCAGACCCTGGAACTCCGCGAGCGCCTTGCCGAACTGCTGCCGCTGCTGGACGTAGCCCAGCGCGTAGTCCAGGGCGCCCTGGGCGATCCCGACGGCCTGCGCGGCGATCGTCACCCGGGTGTGGTCGAGGGTCTTCATGGCGGTGCCGAAACCGGTCCCCTCGGCGCCGATCAGCCGGTCACCGGGGACCCGGACGTCGTCGAGGTAGACCTCGCGGGTCGGGGAACCCTTGATCCCGAGCTTCTTCTCGGGGGCGCCGAAGGACACGCCCTCGTCGCCCTTCTCGACCACGAAGGCGCTGATGCCGCGGGACCGCTGATCGGGGTCGGTCACGGCGAACACGGTGTAGAGGTCCGAGACACCCGCGTTGGTGATCCACCGCTTGGTGCCTTTGAGCACCCAGTCGTCGCCGTCGCGCACGGCGCGGGTCCTCATGCTGACGGCGTCGGACCCGGCCTCGGGCTCGGACAGACAGTACGAAGCCATCGCGTCACCGCTGGCCAGGGTGGGCAGGTAGCGCTGCTTGAGCTCGTCGGACCCGGCCAGCAGCCAAGGCAGCGAGGCCAGCTTGTTGACCGCGGGGATCAGCGAGGACGACGCGCACGCCCGGGCGATCTCCTCGATCACGATCACCACGGCCAGGGCGTCGGCGCCCACACCGCCGTACGCCTCGGGCACGTGCGGGGCATGGAAGTCGGCGGCCCGGAGCGCCTCGAAGGAGGCCTTGGGGAACTCGCCCAGCTCGTCGGCCTCCGCAGCGTGCGGGGCGACCTTCTCGTCGCACACCTCGCGCACCGCAGCCCGGAACGCCCGGTGCTCCTCGGTGGGGGTGTAGATCTCGTCGAACGCACTCACGGTTCCCACGATAGCCGTCGACCCTACTCGTGAGTAACAAGGTGCCACTGCGAAACCTTGTTGCTACTTAACCGGTCAAGTAGCCTTGGTCGTCGTGACTTCCGCATCCCCGGACCCGACCTTCCGCCGCACCTCGTTGGACACCGCCGACTCCCCCGCGGGGACCGGCTGGCAGCTCTCGCCGCTGACCGGGGTGCCCGCCGACTGGAGTGCGGTGGGCGCGACGCCGATCCGAGCGACCGTTCCCGGCGAGGTGGTCGCCGACCTGCTGGCCGCCGACCTGATCCCGGACCCCTTCGACGGCGACAACGAGAACCGGCTGCACTGGATCGGGTCGACCGACTGGTCGTACCGGACGATGTTCGCGTTCCAGCGGGGCGACCAGCAGCGGCACGACCTCGTCTTCGGCGGACTGGACACCGTGGCCACCGTGCTGCTGAACGGCACCGAGATCGCCCGCACCGCCAACCAGCACCGGTCGTACCGGTTCGACGTCACCTCCGCCCTCCGTGACGGCGAGAACGACCTCGAGATCCGCTTCGAGGGCCCCGTGAGCGCCGCCGAGCGGCTGTCCGCCGAGCTCGGCGACCGTCCGCGGGCGTACGCGCACCCGTTCAACGCGATCCGCAAGATGGCCGCCGGCTACGGCTGGGACTGGGGTCCCGACCTCGCCGGCGTCGGCATCTGGAAGTCGGTCGGGATCGAGTCGTGGAGCGGTGTACGGCTGGCGTCGGTGCGTCCCCTCGCCCTGGTCGAGGGCACCAGCGGTCGGCTGGCGACCCACGTCGAGCTGGAGTGGGCCGACCGGGCCGGCGACGCCGTCGAGGTCGCCGTCACCCTGGCCGGCCAGACCGTCACCACCGAGGCGTCACCGGGGCAGACGTCCGTCGTGCTCGAGCTGACCGTCCCGGAGGTGGAGCTGTGGTGGCCGCTCGGCCACGGCGCCCAGACGCGCTACGACGTGACCGTCGAGGTGGCCGGCCAGTCCTTCGCCGCCGCCGTCGGCTTCCGCACCGCCGAGCTGGTCACCACCCCGGACGCGTACGGCACCGGCTTCTCCCTGGTGGTCAACGGCACCCCGATCTACGTCCGGGGCTTCAACTGGATCCCCGACGACGCGCTGCTCACCCGGCTCACGCCCGACAGCTACCGCAGCTCGATCGGCGAAGCGGTTGCCGCCGGGGCCAACCTGCTGCGGATCTGGGGCGGCGGCATCTACGAGAGCGACGACTTCTACGACGTCTGCGACGAGCTGGGCATCCTGGTCTGGCAGGACTTCCTGTTCGCCTGCGCCGCCTACAGCGAGGACGAGCCGCTGCGCAGCGAGGTCGTGGCCGAGGCGCGCGAGGCCGTCGCCCGGCTCGCGTCCCGCCCCAGCCTGGTGGTGTGGAACGGGAACAACGAGAACATCTGGGGCTACGTCGAGTGGGGCTGGCGGCAGCAGCTGGCCGGTCGCAGCTGGGGCAACGGCTACTACACCGAGCTGCTGCCCGCCATCGTGGCCGAGCTGGACCCGCGGACGCCGTACTCCCCCGGCAGCCCGTTCTCCTACGCCGACTACCACCACCCGAACGACCCGCGCAGCGGCACCGTGCACATCTGGGACGTCTGGAACCAGCTCGACTACACCCACTACCGCGACTACCCGGCCCGCTTCGTGTCCGAGTTCGGCTTCCAGGGCCCGGCCGCCTGGTCGACGCTGTTCTCCGTCGTCCATGATCAGCCGGCCGACCCGTACGGCACCCAGATGCTGGTGCACCAGAAGGCGCACGAGGGGAACCTCAAGCTGGAAAGGGGTCTGGGTGATCATCTGCCGGTGTGGCGGTCCGATCCCACGCCGGACATGGACGACTGGCACTGGCTCACCTCGCTCAACCAGGCCCGCGCGGTGGCGTACGGGATCGAGCACTTCCGCAGCCTCTACCCGCGCAACACCGGCGCGATCGTCTGGCAGCTCAACGACAACTGGCCGGTCGTGTCCTGGGCGGCCGTGGACCACGCGGGCATCCGCAAGCCGCTGTGGCACGCGCTGAAACGCGTCTACGCCGACCGGCTGCTCACCTTCCAGCCCAGGACCGACCACGACCGCACCGCCGACCCGGGTGTCGAGGTGCTGGCCCTGGTCGCCCACAACGACGCCCCGGACGCCTGGACCGGTGAGCTGGTGATCGCCCGCCGTGGCACCGGGGACGGTTCGCCGGTGCTGGCCGAGCAGCGGCTGCCGCTCCACCTCGACGCCCGCTCGGCCATCACGGTGGCGTTGGACGCCGACGTCGTGACGACCGACGACCCCACCGGTGAGTTCCTGGTGGCCACGGTCACCGGCGACGCCCCGGCAACCGCCTACGGCTACTTCGTGGAGGACACGGCGCTGCGGCTGGTCGGACCCGACGAGGCGTACGCGGTCGACGTGACCCCCGTCGAGGACGGCTACCGGGTCCGGCTGTCCGCTCGTGCGCTGGTCAAGGACGCGGCCCTGTTCCCTGACCGGCTCGGCGCCGCGGCCCGGGTCGACTCGGGCCTGGTCACGCTGGCCGCCGGCGACACCCACACGTTCGTGGTGAGCGGTGCGGCGGTGGACGAGGTGGCGCTGACGGCCAGGCCGGTGCTGCGCAGCGTCAACGACCTGGGCTGACCCCCGGCCCGGCGTCGCCCCGGTCGGCACGGACGAGCCCGAACGCCGATCTGCTCAGCCCGAACGCAGATCTGCTCGGGTTTGTCGGCCTTGCTCGGTCTATAGACCGAGCGAGACCGACAAACCCAAGCAGACCCGGGACGCCCGAGCAAGACCCCGGGGCGGGCAGACCTCAGACCGTGGCGGCCAACGGGTCCCAGTCCGCCGGCAGCGGCTCGGACGGCTGGACGGTGCTCTGCACCGCGACCACCTGTCCCGACTCCGAGGCCTCCGCGATCGAGACCATGATGTCGAGCACGTGGTAGGCCAGCGCGCCGGTGGCCCGGTGCGGACGGTCCTGTCGGATGGCCCGGGCGATGTCCAGCGCCCCCGTGCCGCGCTGCGACTTGGCCACCGTCGACTCGAGCGGCTCCCAGTCCTCGCCGCCCGGGCGGCGCAGCCTGATCTCACCGTCGAACATGTTGGGATCGGGGATCTCCAGCGAGGCCTCGGTGCCGGTCACCTCGAGCAGGATCCGCGGCACGGCGGAGTCGAAGCTCAGCACCAGGGTCAGTGCCTGGCCGCTCTCGAACCTCACCAGGGCGGTGGTCTGGCTCGGCACCGTGACGTCGAACTCCTCGCCGGCCTTGGGACCGGCGTGGATCGTGCGGCGCTCGCGGGCCTTGGAGCCGACGGCGGCCACGGACTCGACCGGACCGAACATCTGCACCGCGGCGGTGAAGTAGTACGGGCCGATGTCGAACAGCGGGCCCGCGCCCTCCTGGAACAGGAAGGCGGGGTTCGGGTGCCACAGGTCCGGGCCGGGCTGCTGCATCAGGAACAGCGCGCTCAGCGGTCGGCCGATGACACCGCCGGCCAGCACGCCGTTGACCGCCTGCAGACCCGAGCCCAGGAAGGTGTCCGGGGCACAGCCGACCCGCAGGCCGGCCGCCTCGGCGGCCTCCAGCAGGGCCTTGCCGCTCTCCCGGTTCAGGCCCAGCGGCTTCTCGCTCCAGACGTGCTTGCCGGCGGCGATCGCGCTGCCGCAGACCTCGGTGTGCACCGCGGGCGGGGTCAGGTTGATGACCAGCTCGATGTCGGGGTGGTTCAGCACCACGTCGTTGGCGCCGTGCAGCGCGACACCGTACTCAGCCGCCTTGGCCGCCGCGATCTCCGGGTAGAGGTCGGCGATGGCCAGCAGCTCGACGTCGGCGAACGACTTCAGGTTCTCGATGTAGGTGCCGCTGATCACGCCCGCGCCGATGATGCCGACGCCGACGGGTCCCTTGCCGGTCATCAGCGAGCACCCCCCTTGTCCGCAGAACCGGCGACCAGGTACGCCCGGCTGGCGCCGACGGCCTCCACGAGGTCACCCTCGGAGTCGTCGAGCTCGACCACGAACAGCGCGTTCGGGGCGGCGGCCATGTAGTCGTCGACGGGCACCGAGCCCGACCCGACCGCCACCTGCTTCTTGTTGTCCAACGATCCGTCTCCGTCCTTGATGTGCAGGGCGACGACGCGATCCCCGAGCCGCTCCAGCAGCGCGGGGACGTCGGCACCTCCGACGTGGGCCCAGTAGGTGTCGACCTCCAGCACCACACCGTCATCGAGCTGCTCGGCGAGCACCTCGAGACCGTGCACGCCGTCGATCGTCGAAACCAGCTCGTACTCGTGGTTGTGGTAGCCGACGGTCAGACCGTACTCGGCCGCCTTGGTGGCCGCCGCGTTGAGGTCGGCGGCGACCCCGGCGATGCCCTCCGCGGTCTCCCACGCGGTCCGGGGGCTGGACGGCACGATGACGGTCTTGATGCCCAGCTCCCGAGCCGCGGCCAGGATCTCGTCCTGGTCGTCGGCGGCCAGCAGCCCCATGTGGGTCGTCGGCGCGGTCAGCCCGTGGGCGCTCAGCCCGGCGGTCAGCTCACTGAGGTAGCGGGTGAAGGCGAACGGCTCGACCTGGGTGTAGCCGAACGCGGCGATCTTGGCCAGGGTGCCGTCGAAGTCCTCCTCGAGCGCCCCACGCACGGTGTAGAGCTGGACCGACAGCTGGTCTGGGTTGGGCATGCTTCTCCTCGTACGGAGCCGGGAACCGGCTCATGGTGTTCGTGGACGTCGTCCACCCTTTCACCAAACGGACGTTCAGGGAAGGCAGGCAGGGCGCTGATGTCGGCCGTATCGCAAAACCGGTTCAGTCGCTAGTCTCGTGCCACCATGAGCCGCGTCACCATCAACGACATCGCCCGTCGCGCCGGTGTCTCGAAGGGTGCCGTCTCGTACGCCCTCAACGGTCGCCCCGGGGTGTCGGAGGAGACCCGCCACAAGATCCTGGACGTCGCCCAGGAGCTCGGCTGGGCTCCCAACCGGACCGCCCGGATGCTCAGCGGCTCGCGCACCGAGACGTTCGGCCTGGTGCTGGCCCGCGACCCCCGCACCCTGGGCTCCGAACCGTTCTACATGGAGTTCGTCGCCGGTCTGCAGAGCGAGCTCTCCCGCCGGGGGTACGCCCTGCTGCTCCAGCTGACCCCCACCGCGGAGAACGAGCTCGAGCTCTATCCCCGGTGGTGGTCGGAGCGGCGGGTGGACGCTGTCGTCGTGGTCGACATCCGCGTGTCCGATCCGCGGGTCGCCGCTCTCGGTGAGCTCGGGGTGCCGGCGGTCTTCGTCGGCGACCCGGCCATGACGGGCGGCTTCACCACCGTGTGGACCGACGACGCCACAGCCATGGCCTCCGCCGTCCGCCGGCTGGTCGAGCTCGGCCACCGCCGGTTCGGCCGGGTCGCCGGGACCCCGGGCCTCAGCCACACGCGGGTGCGCGACCTCGCCTTCACCCAGGCCGTGGCGGCCGAGGGACTCACCGGCACGATCCTGCACGCCGACTTCTCCGACGTGGCCGGCGGCCGTGCCACCCGGGAGCTCTGGGACCACCCCGAGCCACCGACCGCGATCGTCTACGACAACGACCTGATGGCCATCGCCGGGCTCTCCGCGCTCTCGGAGCTGGGCATCTCGGTGCCGCACGACGTGAGCCTGCTGGCCTGGGACGACTCCGCGCTCTGCACCATCACCCACCCCAAGCTGTCGGCCATGCACCACGACGTGATGGCGTTCGGCGCGCACGTGGGACGGCGGCTGTTCGATCTGCTGGTGGGCGCCGAGCCCGCGGCTCACCTCGACTCCACCCCGGTGCTGGTGGAGCGGGAGAGCACCGCCCCGGCGCCCCGCTGACCACCCCGGTCCGGTCAGCTCGTCGACGGGCTCAGGCCCGATCCTGCCTGTTCGGGCGAGGTCAGCAGCTCCCGGGTGAGGAACACCCCACCGGCCGTGGCCACCGGGAAGACCACCACGGCGACGAACGGGATCGCCAGCAGCAGGAAGCAGGGGACGGAGAACCCGAGTACCCGCCAACGGCGGCGCTGCATGGCCGCACGACGTTGGGCCAGCATCGGGAAGCCGCGGCGTTCGAAGCTCGGACCGATCAGCTCGAAGCAGAGCATCCAACCACCGAAGCAGGCCGAGACCACCGGGATGACGGTCTGCCCGACGACCGGGATGAACTGGGCGAGGAACAGCGGGGCCGCCGCCAGCACGGAGATCGCGATCAGGGCGACCGACTGCCGCAGAGCCCGTGGCAGGGAGCTGCGCCAGCTCTCACCGGGGTCGGGCAGCGCTCCGGACAGCTCGGAGTCGACCGCCTCGCTGATCTTGTCGTAGACCGGCGCACCGAAGGCCATCGTCAGCGTGCTGAACGAGATGATCATGACCAACAACGTCGCCCCCAGCACCCCCAACGCCGCCAGGGTCTCCACCGTGCTCCTGGCCGCCGCTCCCCACCCGTCGGCGAACGGCGTCAGCGCGCCCCCGATGTCGGGCAGCCGGGTGAGCAGCAGCACCAGCAGCACCGCGAAGAGCACCGACATGATCAGCGGCGGCACCGCCCCCAGCCAGAAGAGGCGGGGGCGTCGGGTCAGGAAGCGCAGGCCCTTCAGGAGCAGGGACGCTCCCCCGACGGCCTCGGTGATCACGCCGGCCACGACTCAGACCCCGCCGACGGCGTCGCGGACCGCGGCACCCTTCGCCTCGGCCGTGGCCCGGAGCTGGTCGGCGAAGCCGATCAGCCGGGCGGTGAGCTCGGGATCGCCGGTGGCCAGGATCCGGGCCGCCAGCAGCCCGGCGTTGCGGGCGTTCCCGATCGCCACGGTCGCCACCGGGACCCCGCTGGGCATCTGCACGATGGACAGCAGCGAGTCCATCCCGTCGAGGTACGTCAGCGGCACCGGCACGCCGATCACCGGCAGCGGGGTCAGCGCCGCCAGCATCCCGGGCAGGTGGGCGGCCCCCCCGGCCCCGGCGATGATCACCTCGAGTCCCCGGGTGTGGGCTTCCCGGCCGTAGGTCACCATCGCCTCCGGCATCCGGTGCGCGGAGACGACGTCGGCCTCGTACGCGATGCCGAACTCGGTCAGCGCGTCCCCGGCGGCGCTCATCACCGGCCAGTCCGAGTCCGAGCCCATCACGATGCCGACCCGCGGGCCGTCTGCTGCACTCATACGTCTTCTCCCATCAGGTAGCCGGCGGCGTGCCGAGCGCGTTTGCGGACGTCGTCGAGATCGCGACCGTAGGTGGTCACGTGCCCGACCTTGCGGCCCGGCTTGACCTCCTTGCCGTACAGCTGGACCCGCAGCCGCCGGTCCCGGGCGAAGCAGTGCAGCAGCGCCGAGGGCAGATCCGTGACCGAGCCCCCGAGGACGTTGGCCATCACCGTGCACGGTTCGCGCGCCGCCGGGTCCCCCAGCGGCAGGTCGACCACCGCGCGCAGGTGGTTCTCGAACTGCGACGTGTGCGCGCCGTCGATGCTCCAGTGCCCGGTGTTGTGCGGGCGCATGGCGAGCTCGTTGACCACCACGGTGCCGTCCGGCCGCTCCATCAGCTCGACGGCGAGCAGTCCGACCACCCCCAGCTCGTGGGCGATGCCGAGGGCCAGCTGCTGGATCTGCACCGTCCGATCGTCGTCGAGCCCGGGTGCCGGTGTGGTCGTCTCCACGCAGACCCCGTTGCGCTGCACGGACTCCGACACCGGATAGGCCACCGCCTGGGCCGACGGCGACCGCACCACCAAGGCACTCAGCTCGCGGCGGAAGTCGATGAACTCCTCCCCGACCACCACGACGCCCGACGTGAGGTGCGTGAACGGCTGGTCCGCCTCGGCCGCCGAGTCGAGCTTCCAGACCCCCTTGCCGTCGTAACCACCCCGCGAGGTCTTGGCGATCACCGGCCAGCCGATCTCGTCACCGAAGGCGACCAGGGCGGCCGCATCCGGCACCACCCGGTAGGTCGGGCACGGCACCCCGAGGGCGCTCAACCGGTCGCGCATCACCGCCTTGTCCTGCGCGTGCACCAGGGCCTCCGGCCCCGGTCGTACCGCGATCCCGGCGTCCACCAGCTCGTGCAGCAGGTCGGTCGGCACGTGCTCGTGGTCGAAGGTGATCACGTCGCAGCCGGCGGCGAAGGCCTTCACGGTGGCCGGGTCGGTGTAGTCGCCGACGGTGACGTCGTGCACGACGGTCGCCGCCGAGGTGTCGGGGCCTTCCGCCAGCAGCCGCAGCCGCAGTCCCAGGCCGGTGGCCGCCTCGTCCATCATCCGGGCGAGCTGGCCGCCGCCGATCACGCCGACCACGAACGGGCGCTGGGGTCTCGATGCCGGCCGGGAGTCCGATGTCACCCGGCGAAGGATAGGGGCGAGGCGGCTCGCGGCGGAAACCCAGCATCTAATGAAAATGATTCTCATATTTGTTAGAGTGCCGGCTCCACTGCACCTGCACAGCCCAGCCGTTCCCCGAACCAGAGAGCGAACCCGCCATGCCCCTCGTCCTCCCCCGCCGATCGATCCGACGACCCCTCGCCCTGCTGACCGGGCTCGCCTGTGCGGCGGTCCTCAGCAGCTGCGGCACCGATGTCGATCCCGCCGCCCGAACCGATGGAGCGTCGCCGTCCGCCCCCTCTGCGGCCGCCCGGCCGGCCGAGGCGGCGGCAGCCACACCACGCCTCACGGTCACCTACGACGGTGGGGTGCAGATCCTCGACGCCGCCACCCTCGAGGTGCTCGCCGACCTGCCGCTGTCCGGCTTCAACCGGCTGAACCCGGCCGGCGACGGTCGCCACGTGCTCGTGTCCACCGAGGGCGGCTTCCGCGTCCTCGACGCCGGCACCTGGGGGTCCTCACACGGTGACCACGGGCACTTCTACACCTCCGCGCCGGCCCTCACCGACCTCACCTACCCCTCCCGCGAACCGGGCCACGCGGTCCCGCACCACGGCCGGACCGCCCTGTTCGACGACAGCACCGGCCGGGTGACCGTCGTGGACAGCGACAAGATCGCCGACCCGTCCGCGACGCGTCGCGACTACACCACCCCGCACGCGCACCACGGCGTCGCCCTCGAGCTGGCCGATCGACGCCTGGTCGTCTCCGCGGGCACCCAGGAGGCGCGTACGGGCATCCGCGTGCTGGACCAGGAGAACCGGGAGATCGACGAGAGCACCGCATGCCCGGGCGTGCACGGCGAAGCCACCGCCGAGGACGAGACGGTGGTGATCGGCTGCACCGACGGCGCGCTGGTCTACCGCGACGGGACCCTCACCAAGGTCGCCAGCCCGGACGACTATGGCCGGATCGGCAACCAGGCCGGCAGCGACGTCTCCCCGGTCGTGCTGGGTGACTACAAGGTCGACGAGGAGGCCGAGCTGGAGCGCCCCACCCGCGTCAGCCTGATCGACACGAAGAAGGCGAAGCTGACCCTGGTGGACCTGCCGTCGTCGTACACCTTCCGGTCGCTGGGGCGCGGACCGAAGGGGGAGGCGCTGGTGCTGGGGACCGACGGCGCGCTGCACGTGATCGACCCGACCTCGGGCAAGATCACCACCTCGCTCGCGCTGATGGCGTCGTGGACGGAGCCGGACGAGTGGCAGTCCCCGCGGCCGACGCTGAAGGTGAGCGGCGACATCGCCTACGTCACCGACCCGGCCACCTCGTCGGTCATGTCGGTGGATCTGACCACGGGCGCGGTGATCACGAGGACCGCCCTCTCCGTCACCCCCAACGAGCTGGTCGTGGCCACCGGGACGGCTGAGCACCACGACTGACAGCTGACTACCCGACGCGACCCACCCGGGCGGCGAGCGACCACGTCCGGGTGGTCCCGGCCGGCAGGACCTGGTGGGTGCCGGCCGCCACCCCGTCGAGCACCGACAGCGGGTGGCCGGTGCAGGGCTCCAGCACCAGGACGTCCAGTCCACGCCAGCCGCCGCCGTACGAGGCGAAGGTCCAGCAGGACGGCAGCTCGGCGGGGTCCCAGGTGAGGGTGAGTCCGCTGCCGGCGGTGGGGTGCTGCACCCCGCAGCGACCCTCGGTCAGGGCGGTGGCGAGCAGGAACTCCGACACGCCGCCGCCGACGGTGTCCGGCACCCGGCGGAAGTCGTGCTCGACCCCGTCCAGCACCACGTCCGGCCAGGTGAACCGGCCGCCCTCGGGCCGGACACGCGGCTCTCCGAAGGCGTGCACGTCGACCGCCCCGGCCGCCACGTCGATCAGGGTGTCGGGGTGCACCCGGACGGCCACGTGGGACTTCCACAGGAACGGGAGATCCCGGCGCCCGGTGTTGGTGACCCGGTAGTCGGTGCGCAGCTCGGGACCGCGGCCCAGCACCAACCGCTTGGTCACGCTCGTCGCCGAGATCGGCGTCCGCACATGCAGCTCGAGGACCGCCTCACCGGCGGCGGTGGCCACCCGCCGGACCTCCCACGGCACCGACCACAGCTCGCCGTGGTCCGGCATCGCCTCACCGGCCAGGACCTCCGGTTCGTCGTTGGGGAACAGCTCGTCCCAGCCGCCCAGGAACGCGTCGTCGTAGCCGGCGCCGAACGGCACCGGCCGGACCGGCACCCGGTCGTTGCGCCAGAGCAGCTCGTTGTCGGCCGCCTTGTCGACCAGGCTGATGATCTTGCCACCGAGACCGGGCAGCAGCACGGCGCGCAGGTGCCGGTTCTCCAGCACCACGGCGGGCTGACCGGCCAGCGACCACTCCGTGCTCACCCGCGGGTTCGTCGCCGACGAGGCCAGGGCGTCAGCGGACACGCAGGCGCTCCAGCACCGCCTGGTCGATCTCGATCCCCAGACCCGGACGGTCCAGCGGCACCCGGACCCGGCCGTCGACGAACTCGATCTCCCGACGCACCAGGTCGCGGGCGATCGGAGAGGTCGAGACCGTGTGCTCGATCAGGCCGCCGCCGGGGATCGCCGCGGCGAAGTGGGTCGAGGCGGCCACCAGCACCCCGCTCTTGAACGCGTGCGGGACGACCCGCCGGTGTCGGGTGTGGGCGAGCCAGGCCAGCCGCCGCCCCTGGGTGAGTCCCCCGCAGCGGGCGAGATCGGGCTGGATCAGGTCGACACCGCCCTCGTCGATCAGCCGCTCGAACGCGCCGTAGTCGCTCTCCGCCTCGCCCCCGGCGATGACCAGCGAGCTGCGGTCGGCCAGCGCCCGGTAGCCGGTCAGGTTGTCCGGGGCCACCGGCTCCTCCAGCCACCCCACGTCGTACGACTCGAGCATGGACGCCATCCGCAGCGCGGTCTTGGTGTCCCAGACCTGCCCCGCGTCGATCATGATCGTCACGTCGTCGCCCGCGGCCCGGCGGATCTCCCGCACCAGCGACTCGTTGAAGGCGAGGTCCTGACCGATCGGGCCCCAACCGAACTTGATCCTGCGGTAGCCGCGTTCGGCGTAGCGTGCCGCCTCGCGCGCCGCGAGGGCCGCGGTGTCGGGCATCACCAGGCTGGCGTACGCGTCCAACCACGACGACCGCGCCCCACCGAGCAGTCGGGCGACAGGCACCCCGAGCACCTGGCCGGCCAGATCCCACAAGGCGATGTCGACCCCGCTGATCGCGTGCATCGTCGCGCCGCCCGCGAAGTAGCGGCTGCCGTCCACCATGGCGTGCCAGCAGACGTCGATGTCCAGCGGGTTGCGTCCGAGCAGGATCGAGCGGAGCCCGCGGGCGATCAGGTGCGACGGCTCCGCCTCCACCACGGCCTTGGCCACCAGGGGCGCGGAGTCCACCTCGCCGACGCCCACGGTCCCGTCGCTGGCCGTGACGAAGATCAGGAGCGTGTCCTGGGTGCCGTCACACCGCTCGGCGTCGACCTGGTCCAACCGGCAGAACACGGCCCGCACGTCGGTGATCGTCAGGTCCGGCACCCGCGGCGGAGCCGCCGACGGGATCGACGGGGTCGGACGCGAGGGGTTCGGCATCAACGGTCTCCTTGCTGGGGTCGGGTCCGGGGCCGGCCCGGCGCCTCGTCGACCGTCGGCTGCTCGGGCGCCAGCACCCGCTCCCCCAGCTCCTCGCTGATGATCCCCCGCACCATCGGGGCCTGAGCCATCAGGTCGGCAGCAGAGGTCCGGCTGCACACGGCGCTGATGCTGAGCGCACCGGCCGGGACGGTCGGTGAGTCGAGGAACAAGGGAAACGCGATGCACACGATCCCCAGGTCGTTCTCCTGCAGGTCCAGCGCGTAGCCGCGCTGCCGGCCCTCGACGAAGGCGGCGTGGAGCTGGTCGGCGCTGACCAGGGTGTGGGCGGTCCGGGCCACCAACGGTCCGTGCCGGTCGACGTAGTCCTGGACCGCTGGGAGGTCGTGCAGCCGGTGCATCAGGAGCGCCTTGCCCAGACCGGTCCGGTAGGCCGGGTTCCCACCGCCGATCACCGAGCTCATCTGGAACGTCTTCCGGGTCGGTGAGACCTTGGCCTGGTAGACGATGTCGGCGCCCACCAGCACGCCGTAGTGCGTCGTCTCCCCGGTGGCGTCGGCCAGCCGACGCAGCACCGGCTCGACGGTCAGGCTGGACTGCTGGGCCTCGTGGTAACCGAACACGAGCTGCAGCAGGTCGAAGCCGAGGTGGTAGACGCCGTCCGCGTCCTGCCGGGCGAAACCGCTGTCCACGAGAGCCGCCAGAGCCCTGTGCACACTGGACTTCGGGGCCTCGACCGCCAGAGCTACCTCGCCGAGCCGGGCGCCCGCCGGCCGTTCCCCCAGGCAGCGCAGGATGGCCAGCACGCGCGCCGAGCCCGTCAGCCCGCCGTCCGACATCGTTCACCACCCACCGATACGCATCCGTTGTGCCAGGCCCTTGACCACGTCGACTGCTGTCGTACGATAACACCATCCCACTCAGAGGAAAGCCGTTCCGATAATCGGAATACTCAACGAAGAGAGCAGGGTATGACCGCACTCGCGTCGGCCTCCCGGTCGACTCCGGCCGTCCAGGAGCCGCAGCGGCGCCGCGGCACGCTGGCCCGGCGGCAGGCACTGTGGTGCTACGTGTTCATCGCCCCGGCCGTCCTCGGACTGCTGCTGTTCTCCCTGGGTCCGATGATCGCCTCGCTGTGGTTGAGCTTCACCTCCTACGACCTGCTCAGCTCACCGGAGTGGGTCGGCACCCAGAACTACACCGACCTGATCGCCGACGACCTCTTCCGGAAGTCGTTGAGCGTCACGCTGGTCTACGGGCTGGTGTCGGTCCCCTGCACGATGCTGATCGCGCTCGTCCTGGCGATCATGCTGAACGCCAAGATCCCTGCCCTGCCGTTCTTCCGGTCCGCCTACTACCTCCCGAGCGTGATCAGCGGGGTGGCGGTCGCGACGCTGTGGAAGTGGATGTTCAACGGCGAGTACGGGCTGATCAACGCCGGCCTCGCGCGGCTCGCGATCGCCGGCCCCGCCTGGCTGACCGACGAGCAGTGGGCGCTGCGGGCGCTCATCTTCATGAGCCTGTGGGGCTTCGGCGGCACCATGCTGATCTACCTGGCCGGTCTGCAAGGAGTGCCCAAGGAGCTCTACGAGGCGGCGCAGGTCGACGGGGCGAGCCGCCTCCGGCAGCACCTGCACGTCACCGTCCCGATGCTGTCACCCGTGACCTTCTTCAACCTGATCATGGGCATCATCGCCAGCCTGCAGGTGTTCGCCGAACCGTTCGTGCTGACCAAGGGCGGGCCCAACAACTCCACCCTGCTGCTATCGGTCTACCTCTACCAGAACGCCTTCCAGTACCTGAAGATGGGTTACGCCTCGGCGATCGCCTGGGTGACCTTCGCCATCATCCTGGTCTTCACCCTGCTCGTCTTCCGGTCGATGCCCATGTGGGTGCACTCCGAGGCGGGTGAGGAGAAGTGAGCACCACCGTCCGGTCGTTCCGGGCCAGCAAGACGCGTCCCCGGATGACCCTCGGCTCCTGGCTGGTGACCATCGCCCTGTCGCTCGGCTGCCTGCTGGTGCTGATGCCGGTGATCTGGATGGTGCTCACCTCGCTCAAGGCGCCCGACCAGGTGTTCCGGATGCCGCCGCTGTGGATCTTCTCGCCGCAGTGGGGCAACTACCCCGAGGTCCTGCAGCTGGTCCCGTTCCAGCGCTACATCCTCAACACCGCCACGATCGTCGGTCTGGTCACGGTGGGGACGCTGCTCAGCTGCTCCTTCTGCGCGTACGGGTTCGCCCGGCTCAAGGCCCCCGGTCGCAACGCCATCTTCCTGATCCTGATGGCCACGCTGATGCTGCCCACCACCGTCACCCTGGTGCCGACCTACATCGTGTTCAACCACCTCGGCTGGCTGAACACGTTCAAGCCGCTGATCCTGCCGGCGTTCTTCGGCTCGGCCTTCTTCATCTTCTTGTTCCGGCAGTTCTTCCTCGGCATCCCCAAGGAGCTGGAGGAGGCCGCCCGGATCGACGGCGCCGGCTACCTGCGGATCTGGTGGACGATCTTCCTGCCGCTGTCCTGGCCGGTCATCGCCACCGTGTCGGTGTTCACCTTCGTCGCTGCCTACAACGACTTCTTCGGACCGGTCATCTATCTGTCGGACGAGTCCAAGTACACGATCGCGGTGGCCCTGTCCTACTTCAGCGGCTCACCCCGGATCGGACCACAGACCCATCTGCTGATGGCCGCCACCACCATCGCCGCCCTGCCCTCGATCGTCGTCTTCCTGCTCGCCCAGCGCTACTTCATCAAGGGGATCGCCGTCAGCGGCGTCAGCAAGTAGCGACCCACCCCGGCCACACCCAACGCCCGCACCAGCACCAGCACCAGCACCCAACGAAGGGGATCTCTCATGGTCAGCTCGAGTCCGTTCCACCGTGTCCCGGTCAGTCGTCGCACCCTGCTCGGCGGGTTGCTCGGCGCGACCGCCCTCACCCTGGCCGGCTGCTCCGGCGGCGACGAGCCCGCCGCCCAGGCGCCGGCCCCGAGCAGCACCGAGGTCCTCGGACGCACCAACCTGGAGGTGCTGGCCTGGACCAACGGCCCCACCATCGACGACAACTTCAAGAAGCGCGTCGCCCAGTTCAACACCGAGATGGCCGGGAAGTTCACCGCCAAGATCAACTTCCTGCCCTACGACCAGTACTGGCAGAAGATCCAGCTGCAGTACGCGGCCAACAAGCCGTTCGACATCTACTACTGGGACGTGCAGGCGTACGCGCACTTCAAGAAGGGTCTGGTCCTGGACCAGCAGCCCGCCGTGGACGCCACCGAGATGGTCGACGCGGCGACCTACCCGACCAAGCTCTACGACCCCTGGAAGTTCGACGGCAGCAACCTCTACTGCGTGCCGGAGAACATCCAGTCGATGGCCCTGTTCTACAACAAGACGCACTTCGACGCCGCCGGCATCGACTACCCCGACGCCACCTGGACCTGGGACAAGGTGATCGAGGTGGCGCCGAAGCTCACCAAGTCCAGTGGCAGCAAGGTCACCCAGTGGGGTCTGGACATCGGCGACCTCGGCGTCTGGTGGGGGATCCAGACGCTGGCCTGGGCCGCCGGCACCGCCTTCGTGGACAAGCCGCTGGAGCCGACCGCGTTCCAGATGACCGACCCGAAGGTCATCGAGGCCATGACGTTCGTCCAGGACCTGATGTGGGACAAGCACGTGGCGCCTCGGCCCGAGGAGCGCGCGGCGGTGAGCGAGAACAACGGCGGGTTCTCCTCCGGCGCCTACTCGATGATGCCCGGTGGGACCTGGAACATCGCGTCCTACACCCAGATGAAGGACGAGTGGGCGATGGCGCCGCTCCCCCTCTACCAGGGCAACAGCACGGCGCCCTACTGGCTGGGCGGGTGGGTGGTACCGGCCAAGTCGGGCGCCATCTCGGCCGCCCAGGCCTTCGCGCTGTGGAGTGCCACCACGTTCCAGTCGACGATGGCCAAGAACCACGACTGGATCCCGTTGCAGAACGCCGCCCGCAGTGGGACCGACATGCTCGACGGCATGCCGGACGGGTTCACCGACGCGATGGAGAACCTGCCGAACGCCCGGATCGGGGACATCTACACGGGCAACATGCAGCAGATCTTCAACGAGGTGTTCGGACCGAACTTCGATCAGCTGTTCAACAACAAGCTGACCCCGGCCGACGCCGCCCAGAAGATGCAGGACGGCGCCACCAAGCTGTTGACCTGATGCGCGCCCTGGTCCTCGCCGAGGTCGGCAGGTTCGAGCTGGTCGATCTCCCGGACCCGCAGCCGGGAGCAGGCGAGGTGCGGGTGCGCGTCACCCAGTCGGGGATCTGCGGGTCCGAGCTCGGCGGGTTTCGGGGGACCGACGGGCTGCGGCACCCCGGGTTGGTGTTCGGCCACGAGCTGATCGGGCTCGTGGACGCGTACGGACCCGGGGTGCCGCCGGACCGGCGCCTCGAGCCGGGCAGCCCGGTCACCGTCAACCCCCTGTGGTCGTGCGGTCACTGCCCCATCTGTCGTGCCGGACGACCCAACGTGTGCCCGGACCGGCGACTGCTCGGCGGTCACGTGAACGGCAGCAACGCCGAGCTGGTGGTGGTCGATGCCGGGTCCCTGCACCCGATCGACGCCGACGGGTCGGACACGATCATCCTCGCCGAACCGACCGCCTGTGCGCTCCGCGCCGTCCGTCGGACCAGCGTCGGACCGGGCGGCTCGGCCCTGGTGCTGGGGGCCGGGCCGATCGGGCTGCTGCTGCTGGAAGCTCTGCGACGAAAGGGAGTCGAGGTGCTGCTCTTCACCGAGCGGATGGACGGACGGGTGCCGGCCGGTCGTGCCAGCGGAGGCGTACGGCTGCCCGACGGCGACGACGAGCTGCTGGACCTGGTCCGGGAGCGCACCGGCGGTCACGGGGTGGACGCCGTGTTCGATGCGGTCGGCAGCAGCCAGACCCGGCAGAGCGCGGTGCAGGCGGTCCGGGCCGGCGGTGACGTGTGCCTGGTCGGGCTGCACGCGGGCGAGTCGATGCTGCCGGTGCGGAATCTGATCCGGCGCGAGGTCGCGTGCGTGACCAGCTTCGCCTACACACCCACGGACTTCGCCGATGCGGTCGCGCTGCTGCAGTCCGGTGACGTCGACTTCCACGGCGAGATCGTGCACGCCGGTCTGGAGGCCGGGCAGTCATGGTACGAGAAGCTGGTGGCCGGGCATCCCGCCGGCAAGATCGTGCTGGAGCCGAGCCCGGCCACGGTGACGGCGGGGGCGGCGCGGTGAACGACGTCTATCGCGTGCTGCCGGCCGGCACCGGCGCTGCCCCGGAGCTCGTTCGCCGAGCCGGTTCGGGGGCGACCTGGGCGACGACCGTCACGGGACCCACCGACCCGGCCGGCACCAGCCCCGACCTGATGATCATCGAGCTGCCCGCCGTCCACGCGCTGTCCGGCTTCACCAGCTCGTGGGGGTTGGAGTTCGAGCCACGGTCACTGGTGGCCGACGAGCAGGTCGTCTGGGAGGTCACCAGCGGCCGTTCCAGCAACGGCGCCCTGCCCTGGCTGGCCGCCGAGACCGACGCGGGTGTCGTCGTGGTCACCGTCCACTGGAGTGGCAACTGGCGTTTCGTCATCACCCCCGGATCCGACGGCACGCAGATCGCGGTCGGCCTCCATCCCGAGGGACAGCTGGTGATCCTGGCCGAGGACGAACAACTCCGGTTGCCCGAGGTCAGCGTCGCCGTCGGTGAGACGCCTGCCGACGCCGGGGCAGCGTTGGCCGCCTTGCTCTCCGGGCAGGTGCCCCCGTCGGCGGCCGGCCTGCTGACGGAGTGGAACCACTGGTGGCCGTACGAGGACGCCGAGATCGACGAGGCAACCTTCCTGGCCGAGGCGACGGTCGCGGCGGACCTGGGACTCGAGGTGGCCGTCCTCGACGCCGGCTGGTTCGGCCGTCCCGAGGCGAACAGTGACTGGGTCGCGGAGCGGGGCGACTGGCACCGCGTCAACACCGCCCGTTTTCCGCACGGGTTGGCCTGGTTGGCCGCGGAGACCCGCCGGCGGGGCATCGCCTTCGGCATCTGGATCGAGGCCGAGGCCATCGGCCCGGGTGCGTCGGTCGCGACCGAGCACCCGGAGATCGTCGCCCGCACGGACGACGGCCCGCTCGGCTACGTCTGTCTGGGCTCCCCCGCCGGCCGGACGCACGTGCACGATCACGTCGCCCGGCTGATCGACGAGACGGGGGCCCGCTGGATCAAGTGGGACTTCAACCTCGACCCCGGCTCGGGCTGCCGGCGCGATGATCATGGGCACCACGCCGACGACGGCCTGCTCCGGCACTACCTCGGCTTGTACGCGGTGCTGGACCGACTCGCCGCCGCCCACCCGGACACGGTCTTCGAGGCGTGCTCCTCGGGTGGTCTGCGGATCGACGCGGGCCTGGCCGCCCATGTCGACGGCTTCTTCCTCTCCGACCCCGACTGGACCGAGCACCACCTGACCTGCCTGTGGGGTGCGGCCCGGCTGCTCCCACCGCGCCAGCTGCTGCACTGGCCGCAGAGCGAGTGGCGGGGTGAGCACCGGTTCCAGAAGGTCGACTACTCCGGCACCCTGATCACCCCGGCGGCGTTCGACACCAAGATCAGGGCCGCGATGCTGCACCGCTTCGGGATCTCGGTCCGACTGACCCAGCTGCGCCCCGACCTGCGGGAACGCCTGCGACACCACCTGCGGGTCTACGAGCGGTCCGTCCGACCGCTGCTGGTCGACGGACTGCTGCGGCCGCTGACCGACCAGCCGCTGCGGGAGGAGAAGGGCCACCGGCAACCAGCCTTCCAGCTGACCTCGGGGGACGAGCACGTCGTCGCCGCCTTCCTGCTGCCGCCGCAGTGGAGCTGGGCGCCGATCCTGCCGACCGATCTCGAGCCGCAGGCCCACTACGAGGTGCGGGACCTGGACACCGACCAGCCGCTCGGGGTCAGCACCGGCGCCGACCTCTCGTCGGTCGGGCTGCCCGCACCGGGCGGGTCAGGCACCTCGGGCTGGTGGTCGGTACGGCGGCAGCGGTGATCGAGGTAGGCGCTGGGCGCCGGTCACGTGGGGTACGGGTAGCAGCGGGCCGTCGCCCCGCCGTCCACGGTGATCGCCTCGCCGTTGACGAAGGACGCCTCGTCCGACAGCAGGAAGGCCACCACCCGGGCGACCTCCACCGGTTCGATCAGCCGACGGATCGGGTGCAGATCGGCGTACTCCGCGAGCAGCGCCGCCGGGTCGTCGGCGGCGTCCAGGAAGCTCTGGGTCAACGGAGTGCGCACCGCCCCGGGGCGAACGGCCGTGCAGCGGATGCCGTGCGGTCCCTCCTCGACAGCGAGCTGGCGGGTCAGGGCGTCGATGCCGCCCTTGGTCGCGGCGTACACGAACGACTCCGGAAAGCCCACCAGGGCGTGGATGCTGGACATGTTGACGATCGAGCCCCCGTGGTCGTGCATCACCTCGGTGGCGACCGCGCAACCCAGCAGGGTGCCGACGAGGTTGACCCCGACGACGGCGGCCAGATCGGACTCGACCAGAGCGCGGGCGGTGGTCGGTCGTTCGATCCCGGCGTTGTTCACCCAACCGGTGAGGCGACCCAGCCGCTGCGCCACGTCCCGGGCCCGTTCATGATCAGCTCGCTGGGTGACGTCTCCTGGCACCGGCGCGAACCGCGGCCCCAGCTCGACGGACAGCCGCTCCAGACCGCCGCCGTCCCGGTCGAGCCCAACGACCCACCAGCCCCGCTCGACCAGGACCCGGGCGATGGCTTCGCCGATGCCGCTGGCCGCCCCCGTGACCACCACCGCCTCGTCGCGCCCGTCCACACGCCCAACCTAGTCCTCGTTCGGAGTGCCTCGTGACCCCTCTGCCACCTGATGTCGAGCTCGGGCACGCCACACCGTCCGGCGAAGCGGCCGGCTTCGTCCGGCTAACCACCGACCTACGTGATCATGGTCCGGCCGGGACCTGCCTGGCCGAGCTCCGGCTTCCCGGCCGCCAGGTCGAGGTCGAGTGGCTCTATCCGTTCTCCTGGGACAGCGCCGACCGTGGCGTGGTCACGACCACGCGGCGACTCGTACCCGGCGATCGTCTGTGTCTGCACGCCGGTCCGTACGGAACGGCTGACGCCGCAGCCCACCGCGACGGCGTCGGGATGGAGTTCCCGCCCACCGGTGACGGCCACCGCTACCGCCCGGACTCCGTGCTGCCACCGCAGCCTGACGACGACCACCAGGACACCGCCGCCTGGCTGGTCGCGCGGGTCGCCGACCGGTACGTCTGTCTGGCCTGGGAGTACAGCGGTCACCTGATCATGACCGTGGAGGTCGACACCGATCAGGTGGTGATTCGCTCCGTGCTCCCCGCCGACACCTTCGCCCCCACCGCGGAGACGCGTTCGGCGCCTGGCCCGACGGGTTGGTTGAGCATCGCGGCCGGCGATCTGGAGACCGGGGCGGCTGCGCTGCGCCAGCTGATCATCGAGGAGATGATCACTCCCCCGGATCTCTCGGACTCACCGGGACGGCCCGGTTTTCCCTGCCTGGTGGCCAACTCGTGGGGTGTCCAGGAGAACACGTCGACGACGCGGATCCTGGCCATGATGGATGCCACCGCCGCCGTCGGCGCGGAGGTGTTCGTCGTCGACAAGGGCTGGGAGCGCTCGGTCGGCGACTGGTACCCGAACGACCGGTTCCCGTCCGGGTTGCGGGCCCTGTCGCAGGAGGCTCGTCGTCGCGGGATGGGGTTCGGGGTCTGGTGCGGCTGGGGCAACGCCGATCCCCGGTCCCCCGTGGCCCTGCAGCACCCTGACTGGTTGGCCACCTCGCGAGGGCACATCCCCGTGCTCAGCTTCGACAACCACGCGCTCTGCCTGGGACACGATCCGGCCCGCGACTGGGTGCTCGCCGAGCTGAGCCGGCTGGTCACCGACGACGCCCTCGACTGGCTGCTGCACGACTTCGAGACCATCGCACGCTGCGACGCCGCACATCACACCCACGATTCCGGCGCCGGCGAGCACGCCGCCGAGGCCGCCTTCCACCACATCCTGCGCACCCTCGCCCTGCGGTTCCCCCACCTGGTGCTCGAGAACTGCTGGAACGGCGTCCGACCGCTGGATCTGGCCATGATCAGGAGCCACCACACCACGATCACCGAGGACCACTGCCGGACCCACGAGAACACCCTGGCCAAGGTCGGACTCGGCCGCCATCTGCCGCTGGACTGGCAGAGCGCCTACATGGGGGCCGACGACCGGGACGGACGGGCCCGCTTCGCCCCGTACGTGATCGGCGGCCCGTGGGTGCTGATGGACGACCCGGACACGTGGACCCAGCAGAGCCGCGCGGACCTGGCACGCGCAGCGGACGTGTTCAAGGCCTGGCGCACCGACCTCCGCACGGCGACGATCAGCCGGATCACCGCCACGCCGTCCAGTGTCGACACCGTGCTGGCCACCCTGGCCGACGGCCGCGCCCTGATGGCGATCAGCGCCCCGCCCGGCGTCCGGCAGATCGAGCTGGAGCCCGGCTTCGTCGGGACCTACGTCGTGCGGGACGAGTGGTCCGGCACCGAGAGCGGACAGGACCTCGACGGCTCGCCGTGGCTGATCGACGTGGAGCCGACCGGCGACGGTCTGATCCTCAGCCTGACCCCTTCCTCGGGCTGAACCCGCTTTGATCACCCGATCGCGTAGACGCTGAACCCCTTCCGGTCCGTACCCTGCGGATTCCCACGGTGCAGCATCACCAGGTGCCTGTCGTCCACCGCACCGACCAGGAAGCTGGGCACGGTGTCCGAGCAGTCGTGCCCGCTCCGGTCGATCGCCGCGGTGCTGCCCTCCCCCAGTCCGCCGCACCAGAGGTAGCCGCGGTGGATCCGGCCGCCGATCAGGCTCGTGTTCTCGTTGGGCGGCCGCACACTCGCCACCGGCTCGCGCTCGGGAAGGGTCAGGGTGTGAACGGGTCCGCGCTGGCCCGACACCGTCCAGGCGGCCATCGGCTGCCCGGTGGCTGACGCCCCGAGGAGGACGGCAGCCACTCCGCCGGGCAGGGGGTCGGTGAGCGAGCGGCCGGTCGCGGGATCGAGCAGATGCTGACGTTGGTTGCCGCCGTCGGGCGTCGCCACCGCGAGGATGCCGGTCCGTGCAGACTGCCAGCGGACCTTGCCCAGGCTGTCGGCGGAGCTCCATCGTCGGCGTCCGGTCTGCAGATCGAGGGCAACCACGGGGACGTACGGGTCGCGGAGGTTCCCCAAGCGGCCGGTCGGCTCCAGGGCGATCACGACGTCGCCGGCGATCGCCAGTGGCAGGAGGTCGTCCACCGACCACCGGGGTCGCCCGGTGGACGCCTCGAGCACGACGGTGCGGCAACGCTTCTCCTCGTCGGCGGTGTACTGCCCACGGATGACCAGGCCCGACCCCACGGCGATCGCCACCGACGAGTCGTCGGCCGCCACCACGACGGCGGAGTCCCCGTCCGCGTCGACCCCGCGTTCCCAGGGGACGGCCGAGGAGACCAGCTGCGACCAGCGGACTGCGCCGTCGGCGGCCGCCAGGGCCACCACGCCTCGCTCGGCAGTCGTCTCCGGATCACTCGAGCCACACGATCCGGAGCCGTTCAGGCACGGAGACCGATAGGTGATGGTGAACACCGTCGCCGCGCTGCCCGATCCGGCGACCGTGGTGCCGGCCTCGAACAGCCGCGACCCCTTCGTCGCCTTCTCCACCGCGTCCGCCACCGTCGCCTCCGACCAGAGGACCCTGCCCGAGCTCACCTCGATCGCCTGGAGCCCGGCACTGGAGCCGTTGGGTTTCAGGCCCTCGGCGAACAGGATGCCGTCGACCAAGGTGGCGTCGAGGATGTCGGTCAGCCGGGTGCGTTGCGGCGCCGACCACAGCTTCCGCAGCGTGAGTCGAGGCAGCGGCGGGTCGTCGGCCACCGGCGGACCGGAGATCGTCGGGGTCGGCTCCGGTGCCGGGTCTGACCCCAGGGCGCACCCGGTCAGCGCCGCCGCCCCCAGCCCCGCGGCCGTCAGCAACACCGATCGTCTCGTCAGGGCTCGCACCGGGACAGGCTAGACACGATCCGGCTCACCAGCAGGTGAAGCCGCCGTCCACGAGCAGATCGACGCCGGTGCAGAAGGCGGCTGCGTCGCTGAGCAGGAACACCGTCGGGCCGACGATCTCCGCGACCGTCGCCATCCGACCCAACGGGGTCTCGGCCTCGAAGGTCTTCACCTGCTCGGCCACCTCCGGTCGGGTGTTCATCGGTGTCGCGGTGTAGCCGGGACTGATCGCGTTGACCCGGATCCGCCGGTCCGACCACTCCATCGCCAGGCTCTTGGTGAGATGCACGACACCCGCCTTGGCCGCGTTGTAGTGCGCCTGCAGCAGGCCCCGGTTGGCGATCGATCCCGACATCGAGGCGATGTTGACGATCGCGCCACCACCGTGACGCAGCATCGCCCGGCCTTCGGCCTGGCAGGACAGGAACACTCCGGTCAGGTCGACGTCGACGACCCGCTGCCACTGGGCGAGCGGCATCTCCTCGGCCGGCGCCGCGTTCGCGATCCCGGCGCTGTTCACCGCCAGCGTCAGCGGACCCAGCTCGGCCTCGGTGCGGCGGACCGCTTCGCCCAGGGACTCGGGATCGGTCACGTCCGCCGGTACGGCGATCGCGCGCACCCCGGACGCCACCAGCTCCGCCAGCACCGCATCGAGTCCGGGCCCCGGCAGGTCGATGCAGGCGACGGCCGCACCCGAGCCGGCTATCCCGAGCGCGACGCCCCGCCCGATCCCGCTGGCCGCACCGGTGACCAGGGCGGTCCGCCCGTCGAGCCGGAAGTCCGGTGCCGTCGTGGTCATCGGGTCGATCCGGCGACCAGGGCCCGGGCGGCCTCGGCGATGCCTTCGGCCGACATGCCATAGCGGTCCAGCAGGAAGCCGGCGGATCCGGTGGGAGCGAACTCGGGTACGCCGAGGATGGTCATCCGCGTGGGGTGGTGCTGGACGACCGTCTCGGCCACCGCACCTCCCAGGCCGCCCGCGGTGGTCGCCTCCTCGGCGGTCACGATGCCCTTGGTCTCGCGGGCGGCCGCGATCACCGCGTCGACGTCCAGCGGCTTGACGGTGGGCATCGAGACCACCCGGACGGAGATCCCCTCGGTGGCCAGCTGCTCGGACGCGGCGATCGCCCGCCAGAGCACGGTGCCGTTGCTGATGATCGTCACGTCCTCCCCGGCCCGTACGGTGTGGGCCCGGCCCGGGACGAACTCGTAGTCGGCGTCGTAGATCTCCGGGACGGCCATCCGGGAGACGCGGATGAACGCCGGTCCGTGGGTGACTGCCGCCCAGCGCATCGCCGCGGCCGTCTCGATGGGTGAGGCCGGCACCACGATGATCATGTTGTCGATGGCCCGCAGCCAGGCGATGTCCTCGATCGAGTGGTGGGTCGGACCGAGCTCCCCGTACGCCATCCCCGGGCTCATGCCACACAGCTTGACGTTGCGGTCGGAGTAGGCGACATCGGCCTTGATCTGCTCCAGGGCGCGTCCGGTCAGGAAGCACGACGCGGCGGAGACGAAGGGGATCCGCCCGCCGTTGGCCAGACCGGCGGCGACACCGACCATGTCCTGCTCGGCGATGCCGACGTTGATCAACCGGTCGGGGAAGGCCTTCTTGAAGGCGTCCAGCTTGGAGGAGCCGACCGAGTCGTTCACCACTCCGACGATGCGGTGATCGGCCTGGGCGAGGTCGGCGAGGGTACGCACGTAGGCGTCGCGGCAGTCGAAGCGAGGCCTGTCGGCGATCGAGTCCGAGGCTGGCGGGGTGTCCGTGGTGGTCATGATCGCTCCTCAGCTGCTGGTCGACGGCGCGGCGAGGGACAGCTCGTCCAGGGCCTGGGCGAGCTGTTCCTCGTTCGGCACCTTGTGGTGCCAGGCCACGTTGTCGGCCATGAACGAGATCGGGTGACCCTTGTGGGTGTGGGCGATCACGAACGTGGGCTTGCCCGGTCGGAACGGGGCGGACGAGAGCACGTCGAGCAGCTCCCCGTGGTCGTGGCCGTTGACCTCCACCACCGCGAACCCGAAGGCCGCGGCCTTCTGGTCCAGCGGGTCGAGGTCGTTCGTCTCCCGCGTGGTCGCGCCCTGTTGCAGCCGGTTGCGGTCCACGATCACCGTCAGCGAGTCCAGCTCGTACTGCGAGGCCGCCATCATGGCCTCCCAGTTGGAGCCCTCCTGCAGCTCACCGTCGCCCGTCAGCACGTACGTCCGGCGTCTCGACACGTCGAGCTTGGCCGAGATCGCGTGGCCCACAGCGATCGGCAGCCCGTGACCCAGCGGACCGGTGTTGGCCTCGACCCCCGGCACCTTGGTTCGGTTGGGGTGCCCGTTCAGTCGGGACAGGGGCTTCAGGAAGGTGGCCAGCTCGGCCACCTCGAGGAAGCCGAATGCGACCAGCGTCGTGTAGAGCGCACCGGCCACGTGTCCCTTGGACAGGATGAAGCGGTCCCGCTCGGGATCATCCACCGCCTCCGGGGTGACGTTCAGCACCGCCCCGTAGAGCGTGGCCAAGACGTCGACGGCGGAGAAGTCCCCGCCGATGTGCCCGGCCCCGGCGTGGTGCACCAGCAACAGGTCCTGGATCCGGATCTGCCGGGCCACCTCGGCGATGTGGGCCACCTGCTCGTCCCGGGTCGCGTACGGCGACAGCCGGCCGAGCACCGGCATGGTGGCGTGCTCGGGACTCAAGGCCGTCACGAGTCCTCCCCGATCATCGAGCTGAGCAGCACCTTCTGGATCAGCTTCTGGGCGGCCAGGGCGTCGTGCCTGGCCTGGGCCGCGGCGAGGGCCTCCTCGTCGAGAGCGTCGAGCGCCCGGTGCAGGGCCTTGAGGAAGGTGATCGCCTGCTTGGCGGCCTGCACCGAGTCCTCCCGGAACGGGAACTGGTCGAGCTGCCAGACTCCCTCCCAGTTGTTGCGACGCAGGGTGTGGAAGAACTCGAAGGTCTCGACCAGGTGCACGGAGCCGACCACCATGTCGTCGTCCCAGCCCCGGAAGTTGTCGTTCACGTCGATCGCGAAGAGCTTGCCGTGGTCGATGCACAGCTGCGCCGCATCGGCCGGTGTCTCCAACCCGTACAGGGAGTGCCCGAAGTCGAGCAGCACTCCCAGGTTGTCGCACCCGGTCTGCTGGATGGCCAGCAGAGTGCGGGCGGCGTTCGGGAAGATGATCTTGTTCCGCGGCTCCCGCGGCTTGTACTCGATCACGAACCTGATGTCGGGGTGCGCGTCGCACAGCTCGCGCAGCGCGTCGACGGCCAGGTTCCACACGTCGTGGTAGTTCACCTGGAACGGGTAGTCCCACCCGTCCTGACCGAACCACAGCTTGACGTAGTCGCAGTCCAGCTCCTCGGCCAGCTCGGTCGCCTCGTTGAGTAGGGCGAGGGCCTGGGCCCGGACGGACGGGTCGGGGTTGGTGATCGAGCCCTTGATGTAGTCCTTGTTGTAGATCTCGGGCGTGATCGCGACAGCGCGGAGGTCGTTGCGGGCCAGAGCGGTCTTGACGTCGTCGAGGGTGCCGTCGAAGCCGGCGAACGGCCAGTTCAGATCGACCACGGACAGGTCGCCGACGGCGCCGGCGAGGTCGATCTGCTCGATCAGGCCCACGGGTTCCCCGTACCCCTCGGTCGCGTAGCGGTCGAGGTAGGTGGCGAAGTGCCAGATGCCTGCGCCGAAGACTGGCAGGGCGGTCATGGAAGTCCCTTCGTAGAACGACGTTCAGCTGAGTGAGACGGGCGGTTTCCCGGCGCCGAACCGGCGGAGCTTGGCGAACATGTCCTCGAGCAGGAACCGCACGTCGACAGACTCGCAGACCTGCAGGGGATGGCCCGAACCCGGGACGTAGTGCCCTTCTGCACCGAACCGGGGCGCCGGCACGGTCCGGAAGACCCCGCTCTGCGGGTACAGGAGCAGCGAGACCGCCGGCGAGTCACCCAGGGAGCGCGACTCGATCGGACCGGGGTGGTACGCGGTGTTCCACTCCTTCAGCTGGCGGATCAGGTAGTCGGCGAGCTCACTGGTGCCGGCGATCTTCTCCTCCAGCTCGGTGTAGGAGACCGACACCAACGGGTAGACGCTGCGCGGCACCTGCCACACCGTGATGCCCGAGTCGAACACCACGTTCGCGGCGGCGATGTCGTTGGAGAGGTTGAACTCCATCTTCCGCGGCAGACCGAGATCGTCGTGGCCCTCCCCGCCGATCCAGATCACCGTCACGGGCCGGTCGACGATCGCCGGATCGAGCAGGATCGCCGACGCCATGTCGGTCAACGGCCCCAGGAACGCCACGTACAACCGGTCGTCCGCAGTGGCCAGCAGGCTCTCGGCGATGATCAACCGGGCGCCGGGCGAGTCCACCGGTGTGTTTTCGTCCGCGATCGGGACGGCAGCACCGTTGGCCACGGCGACGCGTCCACTCTGATCCATCAGCTCCAGCAGCAGGTCGACCTCGTGGCGCGAGTCGATCATGCTCTGGTCGCTGCGCCAGGTGCCGAAGTGGGCCGGGATGATGCCCCGCACGTCCAGACTCGGCGAGAGCAGGGCGTGCACGATGGCGTACTGGTCGTCGCCCTCGTTCTTGGCGTCGGTGTTGATGATGGCGCGTCGGTGCGTGGCCACGTGCGAGGTCCCCGTTCGATTGCATATCCATTCGGTACTGCATATTCTCTCGGAGCAGGTCTGCTCGTCAAGCGATACCGTCCGTTGCGTCCGGAAGGAGTCAGCGATGACCCAGATCTTGGCCATCGACCAGGGCACCACCAACAGCAAGGCCGTGCTGGTCGATGACGGGGGCGGGGTGCGTGCCATCGGCTCCGCTCCGGTCGGCGTCACGCACCCCCGTCCGGGCTGGGTCGAACAGGACGCCGAGCTGCTCTGGTCCAGCGTGCTGGCCGCGATCGAGAGGTGCTTAGCCCTCGTCGACACCGCCGACCTCGACCTCGCCGGAGTGGCCCTGTCCACCCAGCGCGAGTCGGTGGTCGCGTGGGACCGGCGTACGGGTCGGCCGCTGGGCCCCGTGATCGGCTGGCAGGACGTCCGTACCGCCGCGTGGTGCCGCGACCGGACCGGACCGGACGACGACGAGCTGGTCCGCGGCCGGACCGGGCTCCGGATCGACGCGATGTTCTCGGCCCCCAAGATCGGCTGGCTGCTCCGCGAATCCGCCGTCGTCGTGAGCCCCGCCGACGTCCGCGTCGGCACCATCGACTCCTGGCTGATCTGGAAGCTGACCGGCGGCGAACGGCACGTGACCGAAGCCGGCAACGCGTCCCGCACCCTGCTCTACGACATCGTGGATCTCGCCTGGTCCCCCGCGTTGCTCGAGCTGTTCGGCATCCCGGCGGTGGTGCTGCCCCAGGTGCTGCGCTCGGACGGCGACTTCGGCGTCTGCCACTCCGTACCGGGAATCCGCGACGGTGTGCCGATCGCCGCGGTGCTCGCGGACTCGCACGCCGCCCTGTACGGGCACGGGTGCACCGAGGTCGGGACCGCCAAGGCGACCTACGGCACCGGCACCTCGGTGATGACCCCGACGGCGTCGTTCGTGGCCGGCTCCTCGCCCGTGCCGTCGACCCTGGCCTGGCTCACCGAGACGCCGACGTACGCCCGCGAGGGCAACATCCTGTCGTCCGGGGCGACGCTGGCCTGGGCGGCCCGGGTGCTGGGTGGGAGCGTGTCGGACCTGCTCGCCCGGGCCGCGACAGTGGGCGACGCCGGTGCTGTCACCCTGGTCCCGGCCTTCACCGGGCTCGGCGCCCCGCACTGGGACCGTGAGGTGCGCGGGGTGATCACCCAGCTCGACCCCGACACCGATCCGGCGCGCCTCGCCCGGGCGGCCGTCGACGCCGTGGCCCACCAGGTCTGCGACGTCGTGGAGATCATCGACGCCGAGGCTGCGACCCCGCTGGCGAGCATCCGCGCCGACGGCGGTGTGACCACCTCGGACCTGGTGATGCAGACCCAAGCCGATCTGCTCGGCCGCCCGGTCGAGGTGGCCGATCTGCCCGAGGTGTCCGCGCTCGGCGTCGCCGACCTGGCCCGCCGCCGGATCGGGGGTGCGCCGACCCCGCGGGCGACCGGCCGGGTGTTCCGGCCGACCTTCGACGACAGCACCCGCGCCGCCCGCCGGGACCACTGGCGGGAGCAGGTGCGCTGGCTTCGTTCGGCGCCACGTTCCTGAGCACCGCGTTCGCCTCGGTCCTGGAGGCGGCGACGGATAGGGTCGAGCTTCGCGAGGAGAGGGGCAGGAACCGTGGCGCAGCCGGCCGGCGTGACCCGTGCCTCCGCCGACGGGCAGGTCAGGTTGATGACCAAGATCGCGCACCTCTACCACGAGCAGCAGCTGCGGCAGAGCGAGATCGCCGGCATCCTGCACATCTCCCAGGCCAAGGTGTCCCGGCTGCTGAAGCGCGCGGGCGAGGTCGGCATCATCCGGACGGTCGTGGTCGTCTCGCAGGGCGTGCACACCGACCTGGAGCAGGCGCTGGAGGAGCGCTACGGGCTGCTCGAGGCGGTGGTCGCCGATGTCGACGGCGACGAGGCCGCCATCTCGGCCGGTCTGGGGTCGGCGGGGGCCAGCTATCTCGAGGCGATCTTGTCCGGAGGGGAGCGGATCGGGGTCTCCTCCTGGAGTCAGACGCTCCTCTCGGTCGTCGACCGGCTGCGGCCGTTGCGCACCTCGGGAGCGGACTCCGTGGTCCAGCTGGTCGGCGGTGTCGGCGTCGCGTCCGTCCAGGCGCAGGCGAACCGGCTGCTGGACGAGCTCGCCACGCTGATCGGCGCCAGTCCCACCTACGTCCCCGCTCCCGGACTCGTGGGTGGGGCCGCGATGCGCCGGAGTCTGCTCGCCGATCCCGCCATGGAGGGCGTGGCGGCCCACTGGCAGGACCTGACGATGGCACTGGTCGGCATCGGCAGCCTGCAGCCGTCCGCGCTGCTGCAGAAGAGCGGCAACGCCATCGCCCCGTCGGACCAGGACACCCTCCGGGGTCTGGGAGCGGTCGGTGACGTCTGCACCCGCTTCTTCGACGCCGCCGGTCACCTGGTGCCCTCCGACCTCGACGCACGGGTGGTCGGCATCGATCCCGACAGCTACCGACGGATCCCCCGGCGGATCGGGCTCGCCGGCGGTGAGCGCAAGCACGCGGCCATCCGCGCGGCCATCGCCGGCAACTGGGTGAACGTGGTGGTCACGGACCTGGCGACCGCCCGGGCACTCTTGGCGGACCCGTGAGCGCCGACCAGGGTGGCGTCGGTCCCCTCGACCGCCTGTGGACCAAGGTGTCCCACCTCGGTCCCGAGGCGATCAGGTTCGGCATCGTCGGGCTGACCGGGGTCGCGTGTCAGTTCGTGGTGTTCAACGTGCTGCGCTACGCCGGGCCCGGCGGACAAGGACCGCTGGAGGCGAAGCCGATCACCGCGCAGGTGATCGCCATCGGGGCGGCCACGGTGATCACCTACCTGGGCAACCGCTACTGGACCTACCACCACCGGGCCCGAGGCAACCCGGTCCGCGAGCTGCCGATCTTCCTGTTGCTGAACGGGATCGCGATCGCCATCGGCGCGGTCTGCCTCGGCTTCTCCCACTACGTCCTGGGGCTGACCTCCCCGCTGGCCGACAACATCTCGGGCAACGTGATCGGGCTCGGCCTGGGCACCCTGTTCCGGTTCTGGTCCTACCGCAAGTTCGTGTTCACCGGGGAGTCCCCGGGTGGCGGCTGACGAGAGGTCGGTCGCGGCGCGAACGAGCCCCGGCCCTCGATGGGAGTCAGAGCCTCGGTCTCGCAGGCTCGAAGGTCATCGATCATCAAGGAGAGTCGCATGAAGAAGGTCTCATGGTCGTCCGGCACCTGGACGCACGAGCCCGTTGCTGCGGTCGAACGTGAGGACGGGTTGCACGTCACGGCGAAAGAGGGCAGCGATGCCTGGCGCATCACCTCGTACGGCTTCGTCCACGACACCGAGCACGCGCTGCTCGCCCCGTTTCCGGCGGACACGGCCACCGAGGTCGCCTTCCGGCTCGATCTGACCGCACAGTTCGACCAAGCGGGTGTCTTCGTCCGGGTGGACGACGCCACCTGGACCAAGGCGGGCGTCGAGCAGAGCGACGGCCTGGCGAGCCTCGGTGCCGTCGTCACCCGCGGATCCTCGGACTGGTCGCTCGCACCGGTGCCGAGCTGGAACGGGCGCCTGGTCACGGTCAGGGCGAGTCGATCTGCCGATGCGTTGACCGTACGGGCCCGGGTCGACGACGAGCCCTGGCAGCTCGTCCGCGTCGCACCCCTGGCTCCGGACGCGGCAGCCTTCGCCGGACCGTTCTGCTGCGCCCCGACGCGCGCTGGGTTGACGGTCCACTTCACGTCCTGGCAGATGGGTGATCCCGATACGAGCCTGCACCCTTAGCACCGACCCGGGTTCAGCCCTGCATCTCCTCCACGCTCCGCAGGATGCAGAACTCGTTGCCCTCCGGGTCCGCCAGCACCACCCAGCCGCGTCCGTCGGGCAGCCGCCGATCGTCCACCTCGGTGGCGCCCAGCTCGAGCAGTCGGGCCAGCTCGGTGTCCCGGTCACCGTCGGCCGGACGCAGGTCCAGGTGCAGCCGGTTCTTGACCTGCTTGACGTCGGGAACCTCGATGAAGAGCAGCCGGGTGGCGCCGGCGGCGGAGAAGATCATGCACTCCTCGTGGCCGGGCTCGTTGGGGTCGGCGGGATCCTCGGTGTACCCGAGCACGTGCGACCACCAGACCGACTGCGCGTACGCGTCGTGGGCGTCGATGGTGAGGTGACTGAGACGGCTGACCATCCGGTCAGGATCGCACGGACGCCCCGATGAGCTCGCTCATGGTGACGTGCACGTCCTCGACGTCGGGCACGTCGTCGAGCACCACCGGTCCGGCGTCGGCCGCGGTCCGCACCCGGAGGGTCCCGCAGCCCAGCATCCGGTCGGACAGGCTGCGCTGGTAGGTCACGTCGTTCACCCGGGCCAGCGGCAGGTTGGTGCCGGACTTCTTGAGGATGCCGGACCGCGTGATCAACCGGTGGTTGGTCAGCGTGTAGGTGGTGGTCCGCCAGCGCAGGAACGGGATGACGGTCCACCAGGTCGCCAGCACTCCGGCCACCACGGCCACCGCGAACTGGCCGACGGGCCGGTAGTCGTACGGGACCAGGGCGGCGCCGGCGCCGAGGAGGGCGCCGCAGGCGATGAGGCCGGCGGCCGGCCAGAAGAGCACCTTGCCGTGGGTGCGCATGTGCATCAGCACGCGCTCGTCTGCTCCCAGCAGCTTGGCCGACAACCCCACCGCTCCATGCTGACACAGGCCGGCGATCGCGGCATCGGACCGCAGACCGACCCGGGTAGTCCCCGATCCGACCCTGGCCAGGGGGTTCGGGTAGCGCTCAGCGCAGGTGGGTGACGTCTCCGGCGGCGAAGGTCTGCACCCCGGACGGCGTCCGGACGCGCAGCCGACCCGCGGGGTCGACGGCGATCGCCTCGCCGGTGAAGCGTGCCCCGTCGCCGCCGAGGACCGTGACGGTCCGGCCGAGGGTGCCCGAGCGCGCGACGTACTCCGCCGCCAGCTCGGCGTCGAGACCGGCCTGCCAGCGGTGGTAGAGCAGAGCCAGCGTGGCCAGCACCGTCGCGATGATGTCGTTCCGGGCGAGCCGTCGGTCCGGCCGGAGCAGCGCCAACGAGGTCGCTGTCGGCACCGGCAGCTGGTCGGCGGTCAGGTGCACGTTGATGCCCAGACCCAGCACGCAGGCCGGTCCGGCGGGCCCGTCGACCCGCTCGGCCAGGATCCCGCACACCTTGGCGTCGTCGACCAGCACGTCGTTCGGCCACTTGAGCACCGCCGGCACGTCGGCGACCGCGCGCAGGCTGTCGGCGACGGCGAGCCCGGCCAGCAACGGCAACCACGTCCAGCTCGCCGGGTCCCGCTCGGGCCGCAGCAGCACCGACATGGCCACCGAGCTCCCCGCCGGGGCGGTCCAGGTGCGCCCGAGTCGGCCCCGCCCGGCCCGCTGGTGGTCGGTGACCAGCACTCTCCCCGCCGACTCGCCCCGGCGGGCCCGCGCGGCCAGGTCGGCGTTGGTGGAACCGGTGGCGGGCACCACCTCGATCGAGCGCCAGAGGGGGTCGCCGACGGTCAGCACGGCGGACAGCCGCGAGCCGTCGAGCGGGTCCGGGTAGGTCATCGCCCCAACGTAACGCTGACCCGTAGGGTGCGTGGCTATGGACGACGCCGACCTCCACACCACCGCCGGGAAGCTCGCCGACCTCCAGCGCCGAACCGACGAGGCGGTCCACGCGGGCTCGGCGGCAGCCGTCGAGCGGCAGCACGCCCGCGGCAAGCAGACCGCCCGGGAGCGGGTCGAGCTGCTCCTCGACAAGGGCTCGTTCACCGAGCTCGACGAGCTGGCCCGACACCGGTCGACGTCGTTCGGGATGGACCGGAAACGCCCGTACGGGGACGGCGTGATCACCGGCTTCGGCACCGTGGACGACCGGCCCGTCTGCGTGTTCAGCCAGGACGTCACGGTGTTCGGTGGCAGCCTCGGCCAGGTCTACGGCGAGAAGATCGTCAAGATCATCGACGTCGCCCTGAAGACCGGCTGCCCCCTGATCGGGATCAACGAGGGCGGTGGGGCGCGGATCCAGGAGGGTGTGGTGTCGCTCGGGCTGTACGGGGAGATCTTCCGCCGCAACACCCACGCGTCCGGGGTCATCCCGCAGATCTCGCTGATCATGGGCGCCGCCGCCGGCGGACACGTCTACTCCCCCGCGTTGACCGACTTCGTGGTGATGGTCGACCAGACGTCGCAGATGTTCATCACCGGCCCGGACGTGATCAAGACCGTCACCGGCGAAGACGTGACGATGGAGGAGCTGGGCGGCGGCCGGACGCACAACACCAAGTCGGGCAACTCCCACTACCTGGCCGCCGACGAGCAGGACGCCATCGACTACGTCCGCACGCTGCTGTCCTACCTGCCGCAGAACAACCTCGAGGACCCGCCCGTCTTCGACGCCACCGCCGACGCCGACACCGACGACGACCTCGCCCTGGACACCGTCATCCCGGACGCCCCGAACCAGCCGTACGACATGCACGAGGTGATCACCGCGGTGCTGGACGACGGCGAGTTCTGCGAGGTGCACCGCCTCTTCGCGCCCAACATCGTGGTCGGCTTCGGCCGGGTCGACGGCCGCAGCGTCGGTGTGGTGGCCAACCAGCCGCTGCACTTCGCCGGCTGCCTGGACATCGACGCGGCCGAGAAGGCGGCCCGGTTCGTCCGCACCTGCGACGCCTTCAACGTCCCCGTGATCACCTTCGTAGACGTGCCCGGCTTCCTGCCCGGCACCGACCAGGAGTGGAACGGGATCATCCGGCGGGGGGCGAAGCTGATCTACGCCTACGCCGAGGCCACCGTCCCGCTGGTCACGGTGATCACCCGCAAGGCGTACGGCGGGGCCTACGACGTGATGGGCTCCAAGCACCTCGGGGCCGACATCAACCTGGCCTGGCCGACCGCGCAGATCGCGGTGATGGGCGCGCAGGGAGCGGTGAACATCCTGTACCGCAAGGAGCTCGCCGACCACGACGACCCCGACAGCCGCCGGGCCGAGCTGATCACCGCGTACGACGACGAGCTGGCCAACCCCTACCTGGCGGCCGAGCGCGGCTACGTGGACGCGGTGATCATGCCGCACGAGACCAGGCTGGAGATCACCAGGGCCCTGCGGCTGCTGCGGACCAAGCGGGAGACGCTGCCGCCCAAGAAGCACGGGAACATCCCGCTGTGAGGGCCTCGGGCGCGAGGGATCCGGCGGACGCGGAGGGCGACGACGCCCCGGTGGTGCGGGTCGTCGCCGGGCACCCGACGCCGGAGGACCTGGCCGCCCTGGTGGTCGCTCTGGCTACGGTGACACCCGTGACGACCGGAGCCGGAGCGGCGGCCACGCCGTCCGGATGGGCGGATCGGAGCCGGGGACTGCGGCGAAGTCTGCGGGCCGGACCGCAGGCCTGGCGCCTGTCCGGTCGTCTGCGGGCTGAGTAGTCTGCGAGCACCGGGCCCTGGCGTGGGCCCCGACCCCCGGAAGGGCCCGACGATGAGCTCGATCGACGACATCCTCGCCACCATCCCGATGAACTCCCTGGCCAGCCAGCTGGGGGTGGACCCGGCGACCGCCGAGTCGGCCGTCCGCGAGGCCCTGCCCGCCCTGGTCGGTGGCATGCAGGCCAACGCGGCCGACCCCCGTGGCGCGGCCTCCCTGGCCGGGGCGCTGGACAACCACTCGCCCCAGCTGGTCGACGGCGGCGTGAACCTCGACGAGGTGGACACCGCCGATGGCGAGAAGATCGTCAGCCACGTGTTCGGGGAGAACAGCGGCGCCGTGGCCCAGACGCTGGGCGGCAACCTGGGCGGCAACTCCGACCTGGTGCAGAAGCTGCTGCCCATCCTGGCGCCGATCGTGCTCTCCTACCTGGCCCAGAAGCTGCGCGGCGGTGCCGCCCAGCCCGGGGCCGCCGGTGGCGGTGGGCTGAACGACCTGCTCGGGTCGATCCTGGGCGGCCTCGGCGGCGGCCAGGCGCAGGGACAGGGCCAGGGCGGTGGCGGCATCCTCGACATGCTCGGCGGACTGCTCGGCGGTGGGCGGCGCTAGTCGTCGACTCGCTGCTCACTGCGCGCTGAGGGTTCTGTCTTCCCTCCTCGAGCGCAGACGATAAAGCGTTGTCTACGCTCGTCGTCAGTCCAGACAGAACCGGCGCTACGTTCACGGCCGCTCGCGACGGAGTCAGACCTGCAGCCAGACCGCCTCGTCGACACCCAGGGTCCCGGACGCGGCGTCACCGGAGGCGATCAGCACCTGGGCGTCGGCCGGCAGCGCGTACGGGTCGGGACCGAAGTTGACCACGCAGCGGAAGCCCGGCTCCCGGGTGAACGAGAGCACACCGGGCGGCACGTCGCCGTCCCAGGCCATCGTCCCGTCGCCCAGGGCCGGGTGCTCGCGCCGGTGCGCCAGCGCCGCCCGGTAGTGGTTGAGGTGGCTGGTCGGGTCGGCGTCCTGGACCTCTTGGGTGAGGGCCGCCCAGCCCGCGGGCTGAGGCAGCCACGGCGGGGTGTCGGCGGACCCGAAACCGAACGGCGCCTCGGTCCCCGACCACGGCAGCGGCACCCGGCAACCGTCCCGACCACGGACGGTGTGTCCCGACCGCTCCCAGGTGGGGTCCTGGAGCAGCTCCTCGGGGATGTCCTCGACCTCCTCCAGACCGAGCTCGTCGCCCTGGTAGACGTACGCCCCACCCGGCAGCGCCAGCTCGAGCAGCACCGCGGCCCTGGCCCGCTTCCGGCCGAGCTCGATGTCGGTGACCCCGTCGGGGACCGAGCCGACCCCGGCGAACGAGTCCAGGTCCATCCCCTTCGGGGTGAACCGGGCACCGGTGATCGAGCGGCCGTAGCGGGTGACCACGCGGGTCGTGTCGTGGTTGGCGAGCACCCAGGTGGGCGGCGCCCCGACGGCGCCGGTGGCCCGCAGGGTCAGGTCGATCACGTTGCGCTGCGACTCCGCGGACCACTCGCACATCAGCGCGTCGAAGTTGAAGGTCGTGTGCAGCTCGTCGTCGCGGACGTACTTGGCCAGCTCCGAGGCCGGGGTCACCCACGCCTCGGACACGAAGACCCGGGCGCCGAGCTCGGAGTCGGCGTAGGAGTCGGCGACGGTCCGCCACCGGCGCAGGATGTCGTGCACGTGCGGCTGGTTCAGGTACGGGGAGCCGGTCAGCGTGTTGGTCAGCAGCTCGCCGGTCGCCGGATCGACGTCGACGTCCGGCAGACCGGCCGCCTTGGCCATGGAGTTGGCCACGTCGATCCGGAAGCCGTCGACGCCGCGGTCGAACCAGAACCGGAGGATCGAGTCGAACTCGTCCGCGACCGCCGGGTTGTCCCAGTTCCAGTCGGGTTGCTTGATGTCGAACAGGTGCAGATACCACTGCCCCGGGGTGCCGTCCGCGTCGGTGGTGCGCTCCCAGGCGCCGCCGCCGAACATCGCCGGCCAGTTGTTGGGCGGCTGCTCGCCGTCGTCCCCGAGCCCGTCCCGGAAGAGGTAGAGATCACGCTCGGCCGACCCGGGGGCCGCCGCCAGCGCGTCGACGAACCACTGGTGCTCGTCGCTGCTGTGGTTGGGGACCAGGTCGATCAGCACCCGCAGCCCCAGCTCGTGGGCTCGGGCCACGAACGTGTCGGCCTCCGCCAGGGTGCCGAACTCGGGCAGGATGCCGCGGTAGTCACTGACGTCGTAGCCTCCGTCGGCCAGCGGCGACGGGTACCAGGGGCTGACCCAGACGGCGTCGACGCCGAGGTCGGCCAGGTACTCCAGCTTGTCGATGATCCCCGGCACGTCGCCGGTCCCGTCGCCGTTCGCATCGGCGAAGGACCGCGGGTAGACCTGGTAGACGACAGCGCTGCGCCACCACTGGGAGTCATCGTCGAGAGCCATCCCCTTAACCTAGTGCGATGCGTCTGGTGCTGGCCTCCGCGTCCCCGGCCCGCCTCGCCACGCTCCGCGGCGCCGGGGTGACCCCCGCGGTGGAGGTGTCCGGGGTCGACGAGGACGCCCTCCACGCCGAGACCGTTCCCGCTCTGGTGAGCGCCCTCGCCCGCGCCAAGGCCGAGGCGGTCGCGCGCCGACGTCTCTCCGCCGACGGAGCGGTCGAGGAGGTGGTGATCGGCTGCGACTCGCTGCTCGAGCTGGACGGACAGGGCCTCGGGAAGCCGGTCGACGCCGTCGAGGCCGTCCGCCGCTGGCGGGCGATGCGCGGTCGCAGCGGGGTGCTGCACACCGGCCACCACGTCATCCGCCTGCCCGGCGGCGCCACCCGGACGGCCATCGCCTCCACCACCGTCCACTTCGCCGATCTGGACGACGCCGAGATCGAGGCTTACGTGGCCACCGGCGAGCCCCTGCTGGTCGCGGGAGCCTTCACCGTCGACGGACTCGGCGGTCCGTACGTCACCGGGATCGAGGGTGACCACCACAACGTGGTCGGCATCAGCCTGCCGCTGCTGCGGGCTCTGCTGGCCGACCTCGGGGTGTCCTGGACCACTCTGCGGGATCCCGCCGGCTCCGACTAGGCCGGACGCAGGACGATGGCCGTGGTGGTGCCCGTGCCGGTGAAGACGCCGGTCCAGCCGTGGCCCGCGAAGGCGAGGGCCTGACCCACGTCGGCGCGCGCGTCGATGGTGAAGCCACGTCCCGGCAGGGTGGCCCGGAGGTACTCCTCGACCGTCTGCGGACTCGGCCGAGCCAGCACCAGGGTGACCACGTTCGGCTGGTCGACGCTGGTCGTGAGCACGAGATCACTCGGCAGCGAGAACTCGTCCGACGGACCGTTGGCGAACCCGAGCTGCCGCAGGGTCACTCCGGACAGCGAGGTGCTGGGCGACCCGGACGGGGTGCCGCTGGACGACGGACTGGCGGCCGAGGGACTCGCAGCCGGGGGCTCGGTGGGAGCGCTCGTGACGGTGCTCGGCGGGGCGGCTGTCGGACCGCCCGGCTCGGAGGCACTGCAGGCGCTGAGACCCGCCACCGCCACCACGACCACGGCGACCAGGCGGTGACGACCCACAGACATGGCGCCCAACCTAGCCGTCCAGCAGCGGCGCCCTGGATTTCTGGACGGCTCGCCTGCCCCGCAGGCCCGAGGGGTCGAATCGATCTGAGGCGTCCGTGCGGGTGGCGGCGCACGGGGCCTGCCGCCGGGGTGCGGCCGGTGCCGTCGGCCACCCCGGCCGCTCGTGCCGACCCATCATGCTGACGCAGGGAACGGGCCGGGGCCGATACCCTTCCAGACGATGTCCGAGACCCTCGAGCGACCGGTGAGCCGGCTGCCCGCCCCCATCCGAGCGCTCCGCCCCCGCCAGTGGGTGAAGAACTTCCTCGTCGTCCTGGCCCCGCTGGCCGCCGGCTGGCTGTTCCGGCCCGAGGTGCTGCGGGGGGTGGCCCTGGCGTTCGTGGCGTTCTGCCTGGTCAGCTCCGCGGTTTACCTGCTGAACGACATCGGCGACGTCGAGGAGGACCGGCTCCACCCCCGGAAGCGGTTCCGCCCGATCGCGGCCGGTGAGCTGGGCGTCCCGGTGGCTGCGGTGATGGCGGTCGTCCTCGGTCTGGGCGGTCTGGCCCTCGGCTACCTCGTCGACAGCGCCCTGGCCGTCACGCTGGGCGTGTACGTCGTCATCCAGATCCTCTACTCCACCGTGCTCAAGCACCTGCCGGTGATCGACCTGGCCGTGGTGTCCAGCGGCTTCCTGCTCCGAGCGATCGCCGGCGGGGTGGCGGTCGGCGTGCCGCTGAGCCAGTGGTTCCTGCTGGTCGCCTCGTTCGGCTCGCTGTTCATGGTGGCCGGGAAGCGCTACTCCGAGCTGGTCTCGGTGGGCGCCGACGCGGGCACCAGGAAGTCGCTGGACCGCTACTCGGCCTCCTACCTGCGGTTCGTCTGGATCCTCGCGGCCGTGCTGGTGGTCACCGCCTACAGCCTGTGGGCCTTCGAGAACCGCTACAACCCGCCCCTCGGCGTACCGTGGACCGCGATCTCGATCGCCCCGTTCACCCTGGGCATGCTGCAGTACGCCCTGGAGGTGGACGCCGGACAGGCGGGCGAGCCGGAAGAGGTCGTCCTGCACGATCGGGTGCTACAGGGATTGGGAGTGATCTGGTTGACCACGATCTCGATCGCGGTGTTCGCATGAGTGGCGGCGAGGCCACGCAGATCCAGCCGTCGCCAGCGGTGGAGAGCCAGCTGCAGGTCCCCCAGCAGCTGGTCGAGCTGCACGGCTGGGGCCGGGCCGGCGGGAGCCGGTCCCACCTGGCGCGGATCGACACCATCGCCGGAGCCGTCTCCGCCCTGCGCAACGCCGGCACCCGCGGTGTCGTCCCCCGCGGGCTGGGCCGCTCGTACGGCGACGCCGCGCAGAACGCCGGCGGCACCACGTTGGACCTGACCCGGCTGAACAAGATCCTGCAGGTCGACGCCGAGGGTGAGGTGCCGACCGTGAGCGTTCAGTCCGGGGTCAGCATCGACGCCCTGATGAAGGCGCTGCTGCCGTTCGGTCTGTGGGTTCCCGTGCTGCCCGGCACCCGTCAGGTGACCATCGGCGGCGCGATCGCGGCCGACGTGCACGGCAAGAACCACCACACCCAGGGCAGCTTCGGCAACCACGTACGGGATCTGGACCTGCTCACCGCCGATGGCGGGATCCGCACCCTCGGTCCGGACGGAGACGACCCGGAGCTGTTCTGGGCGACCATCGGTGGGATGGGGCTGACCGGGGTGATCCTGCGGGCCACGGTCGCCGTCCAGCGCACCGAGACCGCCTACTTCAGCGTCGACACGCAGCGCTGCGACGACCTGGACTCGCTGATGGCGACGATGTCGGACGGGGACGAGAACTACACGTACTCGGTGGCCTGGTTCGACGCGGTCACCCGCGGCAAGCACCTGGGCCGGGCGGTGCTGACCCGCGGCAACAAGGCCAGGCTCTCCGACCTGCCGGCCAAGCTGCGCGCCGACCCGCTCCGCTTCACCGCCCCCGCGTTCGGCACCATCCCCGAGGTGTTCCCCAACCGGATGGTCAACCTGGCCACCGCGAAGGCGTTCAGCGCGATGTGGTTCCGCAAAGCGCCGAAGCACCGGGTCGGTGAGGTGCAGAACATCACCACCTTCTTCCACCCGCTCGACATCGTGGCCGAGTGGAACCGGCTCTACGGTCCGAACGGCTTCCTGCAGTACCAGTTCGCGGTCCCGTTCGCCGAGCACGAGACCTTCCGGCGGTGCGTCGAGATGATCGTCACCTCCGGGCACCTGTCCTGCCTCAACGTGCTCAAGCGGTTCGGTCCCGGCAACGCGGCGCCCCTGTCGTTCCCGATGCCCGGTTGGACGCTGACCGTCGACCTGCCCATCGAGGACGGCCTGGACCGGCTCTGCACGCGCCTCGACGAGCAGGTGGTGGCGGCCGGCGGCCGGTGCTACCTGGCCAAGGACTCGCGGCTGGACGCCGCCACGTTCCGGCAGATGTACCCGCGGCTGGAGGACTTCCTCGCCGTGCGGAAGCGGGTCGACCCCGGGGCGGTCTTCACCTCCGACCTGTCCCGGCGGCTGGCCCTGTGAGCTCCGGCCCGTCCCACGCCCGCCCGACCACCGACCCAGGAGCCTTGAGACATGATTGACGCCGTCGGCAACCCCCAGTCCCTGCTGCTGCTCGGGGGCACCTCCGACATCGCCCTCGCGATCGCCCGCCGGTACGCCATCGGGCGTCAGCTGCGGGTCGTGCTCGCGGCGCGGCCGACCTCGCGCCGGACCGAGTCCGCCGCCGAGCTGACCGCCCTGGGCTGTGCGGTCACCGAGGTCGATCTCGAGGCGCGCGACCCCGGATCGCACGCGGCGACCATCGACGCGGCGTTCGCGGAGGGCGACATCGACATCGCGGTGGTGGCCTTCGGGTTGCTCGGCGACCCGGAACGGGCCTGGACCGAACCCGCCGACGCGCTGGAGCTGATCGAGGTCAACTACACCGCACCGGTGCACCTCGGCGTGCTGCTGGCCAACCGGCTGCGGGCCCAGGGGCACGGCAAGATCGTGGCGCTGTCGAGCGTCGCCGGCGAGCGGGTCCGGCGCTCGAACTTCGTCTACGGCTCCACCAAGGCCGGTCTGGACGGGTTCTTCCTGGGCCTCGGCGAGGCGTTGCGCGACACCGGCGTCGGCGTGCTGGTGGTCCGCCCCGGCTTCGTCCGGTCCAAGATGACCGAGGGTCTGGACGAGGCGCCGCTGGCCGTCACCCCCGAGGACGTGGCCGACGCCGTGGTGTCGGCGGTGAAGCACCGCAAGGACCTGATCTGGGTGCCGGCGGCGATGCGGCCGGTCATGTCGGGGCTGCGCCACGTACCGCGACCGCTGTTCCGCAAGCTGCCACTCTAGGATCGCCACATGGTTCTCGAGGTGGCGATCATCGACGTGACGGACGCGGACGGGTTCGAGGCGGCGTACCGCGGGGCCCGCGACCAGCTGACCAGCACCGACGGCTGCCGCTCGGTCCGGATGACCCGCGGCGTCGAGACCCCGAAGCGGTTCGTGCTGATGGTCGAGTGGGACTCGGTCGAGGCGCACGAGCGGAACTTCCGGGAGACCGAGCGGTTCAAGGCGTGGCGCTCGGCCATCGGTCCCTACTTCGCCGAGGCGCCGCGGGTGGAGCACTTCACTGACGTCGACTGACCCCGAGCCGGACCTCGGCGGCCTCGTGGACACCCTCCCCGAGGGCTGGTCGGAGGTCAGGTACGCGGGTCGGCGCTACGGCCTGACCAAGATCACCCACACCGGTGGTCGAAGTCTGAGCGTCTGCGCCGAGCAGCTCGGGGGTGCTGACGTGATCAGCGCCAACGTCTACCGCACCGGGGCCGGTGACGTGCTCAAGCCCTGCGAGATGCCGGCGGCGAAGGTGCTGGATTTCCTTCGCGCGTTGCATCATTGACTCATGGCTCGTCTCGCCCGTGTCCTCCTCCTGGTGGCCCTGGTGGCCGGCGCAGCGCTCCTGGGGCTGGTCCCCTCAGCGGCGGGAGGGTGCGCCGGTCCCCTGATCGGACTCGGATCCACGCCGCCCCAGATGCCCGGCTCCGAAACCGCCGCCCCGGTGACCGTCGACCGGGACGCCGAGCTGTCGGTGTCCGGCCGGTGGTTCCACACCGGCTGCTCGGACACCTACGTCGGCGGCGCCTGCTCGGGGGACGGTGCCAGCCGGCCGCTGGAGACCCAGTCGCCGATGACAGGGGTCCGGCTCGAGCTGAGCCAGGGCACCAGCACGTGGCCGCTCGGGGTCGCGGACGCCACCGGAGACGACGACGTCGTGGGCTGGCAGGTCAGCATCCCCGCCGAGGCTGTGAACGGGCCGGCCACCCTGTCCGCGGCAGGCGCCCGGCTACCCGTCGTGATCACCGGCTGAGGCCGACAGTCCTCGTACGGGCTCAGGCCGGGGCGACGCCCAGCTTCGCCTCGATCTCGGCGACCTCGTTCGCCAGCGACTGGTCGACGCCGACCACTACCGAGTTCTCATCGGGTTCCAGCGCCTCCAGCGTGGCCAGCTGGGAGTCCAGCAGGCTCAGCGGCATGTAGTGGCCGGACCGCTTCGACATCTGGGCGGCGATCTCCTCGCGGGTACCGGCGAGGTGCACGAAGACCACCCCCGGTCCGCTCAGCCGGTCGCGGTAGATCCTCCGCAGCGCCGAGCAGGTGATGATGCCGGGTGTGCCGGCGTCGGTGTGCGCGCGGATCCAGGCAGCGACCTTGTCCAACCAGGGCCAGCGGTCCTCGTCGGTCAACGGCGTACCGGCCCGCATCTTCTCGACGTTCGCGGGTGGATGCAGGTCGTCACCCTCGGCCAGGTCCCAGCCGAGTCGATCGGCCAGGATCCCGGCGACGGTGGACTTGCCGGTGCCGGAGACCCCCATCACCACCAGGACGGTGGGCACGTCGTTCGCCGTCGTCTGTTCCGCCATGGGCACTCACCGTAGTGGCAGGGCCGGTCTCACTCCACCGGCAGTCCCATCCCCCGCGCGATCAGCAGCCGCTGGATCTCCGACGTGCCCTCACCGATCTCGAGCACCTTGGCATCGCGGTAGAACCGGGCCACGGGGTACTCCTCCATGAAGCCGTACCCCCCGAAGACCTGAGTGGCCAGGCGGGCGGCCGTCACGGCCGACTCGGAGGTGTAGAGCTTGGCGATCGCCGCTGCCCGCTTCAGCTCGGCCGGATCGACGTCGGTCCCGACGTGATCGTCCTTCAGCTGCGCTGCCGCGTAGACCAGCAGACCTGAGGTGTGGGCCATCACGTCCAGGTCGGCGACCATGAAGGCGACCGCCTGCTTGCGTCCGATCGGTCCGCCGAACGAGTGCCGCTCCAACGCGTAGTCGCGGGCCAGATCGCGACAGGCACGGATGGAGCCGAGGGCCAGTGCGGCGATGGCGATCCGCCCGTCGTCCAACGTGGACAGGAACTGTGCGTAGCCACGACCCCTGAGGCCGAGCAGATGATCTTCGGGCACCCGGACGTCCTCCAAGATCACCGGGTGGGTGTCGGAGGCGTGCCAGCCCAGCTTCTCGTACGCGGGCCCGATGGTGAGACCGGGCGTGCCGGCCGGGACCATGATCGTCGAGAGCTCCGGCCGGCCGTCGTCGCGCCGCCCGGTGACGGCGGTGACGGTGATCACCGACGTGATCGCCGTACCCGAGTTGGTGATGAACTGCTTGCTGCCGTTGATCACCCAGCTGCCGTCCACCAGGTCGGCCCGGGTCCGGGTGGCCGAGGCGTCCGAACCGGCCTCGGCCTCCGTCAGCCCGAACGCCGCCAGGGCCCGGCCGGCGAGCAGATCGGGCAGCCAGCGCTCCTTCTGCTCCGGTGTACCGAAGCGGGCGATCGGGTTCGCCCCGAGCCCGAGACCGGCCTCCAGCGTGATGCCGAGCGACTGGTCGACACGGCCGATCTCCTCGATGGCGATGCAGAGACTGGTGAAGTCGCCCACCCCGCCGTACGCCTCCGGCCCACCCAGAGCGAACAGTCCCAACTCACCCATCTGACGCACGGCCTCCAGCGGCAGGCCGCCGGTGGCGTTCCAGCCGGCGACGTGCGGGGCGAACCGCTCAGCGGCGAACTCCGCCACCACCGCACGGAAGTCGTCGTGCTCCTCGCTGAGCCGGTGGCGGTCCGACACGTCAGCCGAGCTCGAGGGAGGCGGCGCCGTCGGTCTGCCCGGTGACGTCCCAGAGGTGGTGGACGACATCGTGCAGGAAGTACTGGCTGAGCGTCGTCACGGTGAACTGCGAACCGTTCGAGCGGGTCCCCGTGCGGTGCTGCTGGTCGGGCCGAACCCCCCGCAGCCGGTCCACGAAGGTCAGGGCCGCAGCCTCCAGCTCGTCGGCGACCACTTCGGGATCCTGCTCGCCGTAGTGCTCCGTCCGCGCCGTCTCGTCCTGGTCCCAGTTGGCGAAGGTGGGCTCGTCCTCACCCAGGATCGAGACCAGCCGCTGGTCGAACAGCCGGTAGACGTCCCGGACGTGCGCCCCGTACTCCAGCGGGGACCAGACCGCCGGCTCGGGCCGGGACGCGACCGCCGGGTGGGAACGCAGGATGGCCACCCACTCCTCGGCGGCGACGAACGCCCGCTGGGGCACGTCGGCGACGGCGACCTCGCCCGCTGCGAACCCACACTGCTCGCAGCGTCGGTCCAGGGTCCAGGTCCAGTCCTTGGTGTCCGGCTCCGGTTCCACGAAGGTCAGGCTACCGCGCAGGCCCGCCGCCGTGGGGGCCGCCGGATCGGCCGTCCCGACACCCTTGCGCCGCGACCTCGCGGAGGAGTAGACATCTCCTACGCACCTCTTCGGAGCTGCGGGATCGGACGCCAGGACGAGGTTCGCACCCGAGGGGAGACCCGACGGCGGCACACCTGACGCTGTGCCGGAACCACCCGTCCCGACCGATCGGCCCGAGTCGTCAGGACCGTGCCAGACCGTGGGGCCTCGGGAGACTCATACTCCCCCGAGGCCCCACACCTTTCTGCGGACCGGCGATGGAGGTCACCGCCCTCCGCTGCGACAATGACGCCGTGCCCGTCGATCTGAACGCCGACCTCGGAGAGTCCTTCGGGCGTTGGCGCCTCGGCGACGACGAGGCCATGCTGACCATGATCACCAGCGCGAACGTGGCCTGCGGTTTCCATGCCGGCGACCCCGCCGGCCTGCTGCGCACCTGCCGGTCGGCGGTCCGGCGTGGTGTGGTCATCGGCGCGCAGGTCGGCTATCCCGATCTGGTCGGCTTCGGCCGTCGGTTCCTGGACATGGCGCCGGAGGATCTTGCTCCAGCGGTGGTCTACCAGATCGGCGCGCTGGACGCACTGGCCCGCACGGTCGGTGGCCGGGTCGCGTACGTGAAGCCGCACGGAGCGCTCTACAACGCCCTGGTGGACCACGAGGACCAGGCCCGGGCGGTGGTGGAGGCCGTCGCCTCGGTCGACGACCGGCTGCCCCTGCTCGGGCTGCCCGGGGCGGCGGTGCTGGAGATCGCGGAGCGTCGCGGGCTGCGCACCATCACCGAGTACTTCATCGACCGCAACTACACCCCCGACGGCCGGCTGGTCGATCGCCGACAGCCCGACGCCATGATCACCGACGCCCACCTGGCCGCCGAGCGTGCCGTCCGGGCCGCCCGAGCAGGGGCGGCCGACTCCCTGTGCCTGCACGGCGACTCCCCCGACGCGGTCGTGATGGGCCGGGCGGTGCGCGCGGGCCTGCTCGAGGCCGGGATGGACCTCGCTCCGTTCGTCGGATCCCTGCGGTGACCCGGCGGCTGCTCCCGTACGGCGAGGACGGGCTGCTGCTCGAGTGCGCCGACCTGACCGAGACGGCCGGGGTGCTGCGGGCGCTGGAGATCCTCGCGCTCCCGGAGGTGAGCGAGCTGGTGCCCGGGGCGCGGACGGTCTTCCTGCGACTCGTCCGTCCCCTGACGCCCCAGCGCCAGCGGGCACTGCTGGGTCTGGCTGCGGCACCTCCGACGGGCGACGACACCGACCGGGTCGAGATCGAGGTCCGCTACGACGGCGAGGACCTGGGTGAGGTGGCCGACCGGCTCGGTCTCACCGCCGAGGACGTGATCGCCGCGCACACCGGCCAGCGCTGGACCGTCGGTTTCTGCGGGTTCGCGCCCGGCTTCGGCTACCTCCGTGGCGAGGACGACCGGTTGCGGGTGCCCCGCCGGGTGCGCCCGCGGACGGCGGTCCCGGCCGGGTCGGTCGGTCTGGCCGACGTGTGGTCGGGGGTCTACCCCCGGCGGGGACCCGGCGGCTGGCAGCTGATCGGGACCACCGACCGTCGGCTGTGGGACCTGGACCGCGTCCCACCGGCGCTGCTGCGACCGGGGACGACGGTCCGGTTCGTCCGGGACGGCTGAGGTGCTGGTCGTCCGGCGCTGCGGCCCGCAGTCCCTGCTCGAGGACCTGGGCCGGCCCGGTCTCGCCCACCTCGGCGTCTCCGGATCGGGGGCGGCCGACCGGGCGGCGCTCCGGCTCGCCAACCGACTGGTCGGCAACCCCGAGGACGCGGTCGCCGTCGAGTGCCTGCTCGGCGGTCTGGCGGTCGAGGCCGACAGGGTGCACTGGGTCGCGGTCACCGGTGCCCCCACCGAGGTGACCGTCGACGGCACACCGACCGGCTCCCACACCCCGGTGGCGCTGCGGGCCGGTCAGACCCTGTCCATCGCCCCACCGCCGCGGGGCCTGCGCAGCTACCTGGCCGTCCGCGGCGGCATCGAGATCACCCTCACCCTGGGCAGCGGGTCCACCGACCTGCTGTCCGGTCTGGGTCCGGCCCCGTTGGCGCCCAGCACGGAGCTCCGGGTCGGCGCGGCGCGACAGCCGTTCCCGGTCACGGATCTGGCGCGGTGGGAGCCGCTGCGGACCACCTTGCGGGTGCTGCCCGGCCCCCGTCGCGACTGGTTCACCGACGAGGCCTGGCGGACGCTGCTGACCGCGGACTGGCGGGTGTCCGCCGACGCCGACCGGGTGGCGGTCCGGCTGACGGGCCCGACGCTGACAAGGGCCCGGACCGAGGAGCTGCCGTCGGAGGCGATGGTGCGGGGCGCTCTGCAGGTGCCACCGTCGGGGCTGCCGCTGGTCTTCGGGCCCGACCACCCGGTCACCGGCGGGTACCCGGTGATCGCCGTGCTGACCGCCTCCGACGCCGACCACGCCGGCCAGCTGCGGCCCGGCGACACGGTCCACTTCACCTCGGCACGCCGGTTCACCTCGGCACCCGGGCCGGCTTCCGCGCCGCCGAGATCCGGCTGAGCGCGCACTATGCTCCCGACCGTGCCCAACAGCCAACGGCGTCTGACCAAGGTCCTGGTCGCCAACCGGGGGGAGATCGCGGTCCGGGTGATCCGGGCCGCGGCCGACGCCGGGATCACCAGCGTCGCCGTCTACGCCGAGGCCGACGCCGACGGCCTGGCCGCGCGGCTGGCCGACGAGGCGTACGCGCTGGGGGGGACCACGCCGACGGACACCTATCTCGACATCGCCAAGATCCTCGCCGTGGCGGCCCGGTCCGGCGCCGACGCGGTCCACCCGGGCTACGGCTTCCTGGCCGAGAACAGCGCCTTCGCCCAGGCGGTGATCGACGCGGGTCTGACCTGGATCGGTCCGCCGCCGGCGGCCATCGAGGCCCTCGGCGACAAGGTCCGTGCCCGCCACATCGCCGAGAAGGTCGGCGCCCCGCTGGTGCCCGGCACCTCCGGGCCCGTCACGGGCGCCGACGAGATCATCGCCTTCGCCACAGCTCACGGACTGCCCGTCGCCATCAAGGCCGCGTACGGCGGGGGCGGCCGCGGGCTCAAGGTCGCGCGCACGCTGGACGAGATCCCGGCTCTGTTCGAGTCAGCGACCCGCGAGGCGGTCAGCGCCTTCGGTCGCGGCGAGTGCTTCGTGGAGCGCTACCTGGATCGCCCCCGGCACGTGGAGACCCAGTGCCTGGCCGACGCCCACGGCCACGTCGTGGTCGTGTCCACCCGCGACTGCTCGCTGCAGCGACGGCACCAGAAGCTGGTCGAGGAAGCACCCGCGCCGTTCCTGTCGCCCGACCAGGTCGACCGGCTGCACACCGCCTCCAAGGCCATCCTCGGCGAGGCGGGCTACGTGGGCGCCGGCACCTGCGAGTTCCTGGTGGGTCAGGACGGCACCATCTCCTTCCTGGAGGTGAACACCCGCCTGCAGGTCGAGCACCCGGTGTCGGAGGAGGTGTCCGGTCTCGATCTGGTCCGGGAGATGTTCCGGATCGCCGAAGGCGAACCCCTGGGCTACGACGATCCCCCGGTGCGTGGCCACGCCATCGAGTTCCGGATCAACGCCGAGGACCCAGAGCGGAGCTTCCTGCCCGCGCCGGGCACGTTGACCGCCTGGCAACCGCCGGCCGGTCCCGGGGTCCGGGTCGACGAGGGCTACCGGACCGGGATGACCGTGCCGGGGGCGTTCGACTCGCTGGTCGCCAAGATCATCGTCAGCGCCGCCGACCGGGAGACCGCGATCGCCCGCAGCCGCCGGGCCCTGGCCGAGCTGGTGGTCGAGGGCATGCCGACAGTGGTCCCGTTCCTGCGGGCGGTGCTCGATGATCCCGCCTTCACCGCCCCCGATGGTCGCCTCGGGGTGCACACCCGCTGGATCGAGACGGAGTTCGCGGGGGACCTCCCGCCGTACGCGGGCGGTTCGCCGGCGGACCAGGAGCCGGCCGAGAAGACCCGGGTCGTCGTGGAGGTCGACGGCAGGCGGCTCGAGGTGGTCCTCCCCGCCGGCCTGGGGCTGGCGCCGACCGGATCCGGTTCAGCCCGGAAACCCATCCGCCGTACGGGAACGGGCGCACGCACCACCGGGCCGTCCGGCGACGCGCTGACCTCACCCATGCAGGGCACGATCGTGGCCGTGGCCGTGGCCGAGGGTGACACCGTCGAGGTCGGTGACCTGGTCGTCGTGCTGGAGGCGATGAAGATGGAGCAGCCGCTGAACGCCCACCGGTCCGGGGTCGTCACCGGTCTGAGCGCCGAGCAGGGCGCCACAGTCACCAGCGGCGCGACGCTGTGTCGCATCGTGGACGCCTGACGGCGGCCCCGCCACGGGACCCGGACGGACGGGTCGATCCGGGACGCCCGACGCGGCTGATTCGTCGCGCGACGGCCCCAAAAACTGGGTAAGAAAGGCCCGGCGTGGTCCGGTGGCCGGGTGGGACGGGAGACACTGGAGCCCATGACTGAAGTGCTGGTCCTCCTCATCGTCGTCGCCGTGGTCGGCGGCACGCTCCTGTATCGACGCAAGGCGGTCCAGCAGCGCGAGAACCACCAGCAGGCCGAGCTGGAGAACCAGCTGTCCACCTCCAAGCGCGCCGCCGACGAGGACGTGACGAAGTTCGGCGAGGAGCTCCAGCGGCTGGACACCGACGTGGCCGGGCACCCGCTCGACGAGGCCATGCAGCAGGACTACCAGCGGGCCCTGGACGCCTACGAGAACGCGAAGATGTCGTTGGACCAGGTGCGGGTGCCGGACGAGATCAAGCACGTCACCGAGATCCTGGAGGACGGCCGCTACGCGATCGCGTGCGTCAAGGCCCGGGTCAACGACCAGCCGCTGCCGGCCAAGCGCCCGCCCTGCTTCTTCAACCCGGCTCACGGACCGTCCTCCCAGGACGTCGACTGGGCCCCGCCGGGAGGCGCTCCCCGCGCCGTGCCGGCCTGCCCGGCCGATGCCGAGCGGGTGCTGGCCGGCGCCGATCCCTACATCCGCACGGTCCAGGTCGGTGCCCAGCGGGTGCCCTACTGGCAGGGCGGCCAGGCGTACGCACCCTGGGCCCAGGGCTACTACAGCCGCTGGAACGGCAGCGACCTGCTCACCGGCGCGCTGATCGGCGGTTTCCTGTTCGGTGGTGGCGGCAACATGTTCGCCGGCATCGGGGACGGGATCGGCGACATCGGCGAGGGCATCGGCGACGGCATCGGTGGGTTGGGCGAAGGCCTGGGCGAGATGTTCGGCGACATCTTCGGCGACTGAGCAGTCGTCACTCGCTGTTCCCGACGGGCCCCCTGAGACGAGACCTCAGGTGCGCAGGGCGTCCAGCAACGGCACCAGGGTCTCGGCGCAGCCACCCTCGATCTTGACGGTGGCCAGCGAGTCGCCGCGCGTCACGCCGCGGTTCACGATCACGACGTGCCGTCCCTGCTTGGCGAGGTGGCGGACGAACCGCAGCCCCGACATCACCGTCAACGAGGACCCGAGCACCACCAGCACCTCACCGGCGTCGACCAGGTCGTAGGCGAACTCCACCCGGCGCTTCGGCACGGACTCGCCGAAGAACACCACGTCGGGCTTCAGACGACCACCACAGAGCGCGCAGGCAGCCAGCACGAAGTGGTGCCAGTCCTGCACCACCGCATCGCCGTCGGGACGGAGCTCGGCGTGCTCGACCGGCGCTTGCCCCTCCAGTCCCGGGTTGAGCTCGGTCAACCGGCGTTGGACGTCGACCCGCCGGGTGCGGTCACCGCAGTCCAGGCACACCACCCGGGCGATCTCGCCGTGCAGATCGACCACGGTCCGGCTGCCGGCCCGGGTGTGCAGACCGTCGACGTTCTGGGTGACGATCCCCATCAGACCGAACGCCTCCAGGTCGACCAGAGCCCGGTGACCGTCGTTGGGATGGGCCCGGCCCATCCGGCTCCAGCCGAGGTAGGAGCGGGCCCAGTAACGCTGCTGCGCGGCTGCGGAACCGGTGAACTCGGCGAACGTCATGGGAGTGGCCCGGACCGAGGTCGGACCCCGGTAGTCCGGGATGCCGCTGTCGGTCGAGGCGCCCGCCCCGGTCAACGCCGTCCAGGTGCGCTCCCGCAGCAGGTCCGCCAGACCGGTGATCGACTCCGGGCCCTCGGCCCAGGTGATCGGCGCGAGGTCGACCGCGCTCGCCTGCCACGCCATGCGGTTCTCCCGTCGGGGTCGAGACGCTGACAACGTGTGAGCTCAGGGTGCGTCCTGCACCCTGAACTCACACGTTGATTCTGCTCAGTCGCGCAAACCCGACGTGTCGGGTCGCTGGTGCCTCAGCTGGCCAGGAACCCGAGCAGGTGCTCGTTGACCTCGTCGGCGTGCGTCCAGAGCAGGCCGTGGGGGGCACCCTCGATCTCGGCGTACGTCGCCTCGGGCAGCAGCTCGGCGAACTTCCGGCCCGTCTTGTCGATCGGCAGGATGTGGTCGGCCGTGCCGTGCACGATCAGGGTCGGCACGCTGATCGCGTCGATGTCGGCCCGGAAGTCGGTCGGCCAGGTGAGGGGCGCGGCCGCGGCCGCGTACGCGCCACTGCTCGCGGCGACGTTCCAGCTGTTGCGGACCGCCTCCTCGCTGATCCGGCTGCCGAGGTTCTCGTCCAGGTTGTAGAAGTCGGAGAAGAAGCCGGCGAAGTACGCGTAGCGGTCCGCGAGGACGCTGTCGGAGATGCCCTGGAAGAACTCGGGCGGTCCCGCGCCGTCCGGGTGCTCGTCGGTGATCAGCAGGTACGGCTCCAGCGAGGCGAGGAACGCCGCCTTGGCCACCCGGTCGCTGCCGTAGCGGGAGAGGTAGCGGGCCACCTCCCCGGTGCCCATGGAGAAGCCGACCAGGACCACGTCGGTCAGGTCCAGGACGTCGAGGACGGTGGCCAGGTCGGCGGCGAACGTGTCGTAGTCGTAACCGACCGACGGCTGGCTGGAGCGGCCGAAGCCGCGCCGGTCGTAGGTGATCACCCGGTAGCCGGCTTGCAGCAGGGCGTGGGTCTGCTTCTCCCACGACGCCCCGTCGAGGGGGAACCCGTGGATCAGGACGACCGGCTGGCCGCTGCCCTGGTCGTTGTAGGCGAGGTCGATGTCGGCGGTGTTCTCCTGGCCGACGGTGATGAAAGGCATGTCACTCCTTGGGTACGAGGTCGTTTCCGTGCAGGTGGAGCTGGCGAGCGGCCTCGGCCAGAGAGCCCGAGACCGAGGGGTAGACGGTGAACGAACCGGCGACCTGGTCGACCGTGAGCCGCTGGGAGACGGCGATGGCCAGCGGGTAGATGAGCTCGCTGGCCCGCGGGGCGACCACCACGCCGCCCACCACGATCCCGGTCACCGGCAGGCAGAACACCTTGACGAAGCCCTCCCGCAGACCTTGCATCTTGGCCCGGGGATTGCCCTGCAGGGCCAGCTTCACCGTGGCCACCTTCGGCACCGCCACATCGGCCTGCGCCTGACTCATCCCCACGGTGGCGATCTCCGGGGCGGTGAAGACGTTGCTGGACACGATCTTGAGATCGAGCGGGGCGACGGCGTCGCCGAGCGCGTGCCACATGGCGATCCGGCCCTGCATGGCGGCCACCGAGGCGAGCATCAGCACGCCGGTGCAGTCGCCGGCCGCGTACACGCCGCGGGCCGAGGTCCGGGAGACCTTGTCGGCGACGATGAAGCCACCCCGGTCGAGGGCGACGCCGGCTTCCTCGAGACCCATCTCGGCGGTGTTCGGGATCGATCCCACCGCCAGCAGGCAGTGCGAGCCGACGATCTCGCGGCCGTCGTTCAGCCGGACGACCACGCGGTCCCCGTCCCGGGTCACCGACTCGGCCCGGCACCTCGACAGCACGGTCAGACCCCGGCGCTCGAAGACGTCCTCGAGCACCTGCGCGGCGTCGGCGTCCTCGCCCGGCAGCACCCGGTCCCGCGAGGACACCAGCACCACCTCCGCGCCCAGGGCGTCGTAGGCGCTCGCGAACTCCGCCCCGGTGACACCGGAGCCGACCACGATCAGCTTCTCCGGCAGCTCGTCGAGCGCGTACACCTGCGTCCAGGTCAGGATCCGCTCGCCGTCGGGGACCGCGTCGGGCAGCACCCGGGGGTGGGCGCCGGTGGCGATCAGGATCACGTCCGCGTCCAGCGCGACGTCCCCGTCGGCGGTCTCGGCGATCACCCGCTCCTTGCCCTCGAGCCGGCCGCGGCCCAGCAGGATCGTCACGCCCTGATCGGTCAGCCGCCGGTTGATGTCGGCCGACTGGCGACCCGCCAGCTCGAGCACCCGCTGGTTGACCGCCGCGAGGTCGACGTGCACCACGGTCTCGGCGTCGAGGGCGTCCTTGCCGCCGAACCTGATGCCGAGCTCGGTCGACTCCGCCACCCCGGTCATCACCTCCGCGGTGGCGATCAAGGTCTTGGAGGGCACGCAGTCGGTGAGCACGGCCGATCCACCCAGACCGTCGGTGTCGACCAGCGTCACCTCTCCTCCGAGCTGGCTGGCGACGAGCGCCGCCTCGTAGCCTCCGGGGCCGCCGCCGATGATGACTACACGGGTGGTCACGCGCGGCATTCTTCCACGAGGCCTCGACGGTCCCGCGGTCCGCACAGGTGGTTCGGTAGCCTCGTCGCCGTGCAGTACGCCGCGTACGGGAGCAATCTCGATCCTGACCAGATGACGTCGCGCTGCCCGCACTCCCCCTTGCGCAGCACCGGTTGGCTCACCGGGTGGCGCCTGACGTTCGGCGGCGACGGCTGGGACGGCTCCCTCCCGACGGTGGTCGAGGACCCCGAGTCCCAGGTCTACGTCGCTCTGTACGACGTCACGGAGGCTGACGAGGCGGCCCTGGACAGCTGGGAGAGCGCCGACAGCGGGCTCTACCGCAAGGTCCGGGTCCGGGTCGCGACCCTGGAGGGTGAGCTGACCGCCTGGGCCTACGTGCTGAACGACTTCGAGGGCGGCGTGCCCAGCGCCCGGACGCTGGGGATCCTGGCCGACGGGGCCGAGGCGGCGGGCGCACCGGCCGACTACGTGACCGAGCTGCGCTCCCGCTCCTGCTCCAGCGGCTGGTGACGCCGGACCGGTGTCCGCCGCGGTCCGCCGACACTAGAGTGCGGGAATGCCGTCCGCCGAGGATCCGAAGACGACCGCCACGCACGCCGCCCAGACCCTGGTGGAACGCCTGGGACTGACCCGGATCGACCTGGCCATGGTCCTCGGCTCGGGCTGGTCGGCGGCCGCCGACGACCTGGGTGAGACGCTCGGCGAGCTGGCCCTGGCCGACCTCCCCGGCTTCTCCGTCCCGGCGGTGGAGGGCCACGGAGGGACGCTGCGGGCGGTTCGCACGCCGGCCGGGAAGGTCGCCGCCGTCTTCACCGGACGGACGCACTTCTACGAGGGCCGCGGGGTCGACGCCGTGGTGCACGGGGTGCGGACCTCCGCAGCGGCCGGCGCCGAGATGATCGTGCTGACCAACGGGTGCGGCGGTCTGAACCGCGACTGGGCGCCCGGCACCCCGGTGCTGATCAGGGACCACATCAACCTGACCGGGGCGAGTCCGCTGCACGGGGCCACCTTCATCGACCTGACGGAGGCCTACTCCGCCCGGCTCCGCGCCGTCGCCCGGGAGGTCGATCCCGATCTGCCCGAAGGCGTCTACGTGCAGTTCCGCGGCCCGGCGTACGAGACACCGGCCGAGGTCCGGATGGCCGGCGTGCTCGGCGGCGACCTGGTCGGGATGTCCACCACCCTGGAGACGGTGGCCGCCCGGGAGGCCGGGCTGGAGGTGCTCGGGATCTCCCTGGTCACGAACCTGGCCGCCGGCATCTCCCCCACCCCCCTCAGCCACGCCGAGGTGATCGAGGCCGGCCTGCACGCGGGGCCGAAGCTCCGGGGTCTGCTCGCCGGTCTGGCCGCCCGCCTGTGAGCAGCACGCTCCCTGCCGGGCTCGGCGAGCAGGTCACCGCCTGGTCCGCCCAGGACCCCGACCCCGACACCCGAGGTGAGCTCGCCAGTCTGCTGGACCAGGTCGTCGCCGGCTCCGAGGCCTCCCTGACCGAGCTCTCGGACGCCTTCGCCGGGCGGCTCCAGTTCGGCACGGCCGGACTGCGGGGACCGATCGGGGCCGGGCCGAACCGGATGAACCGGGTGGTCGTCGGGCAGGCCGCGGCCGGGCTCGCCGCCTACCTGCTGGACCGGGGCCTCGGCGGCGGGACGGTGATCATCGGGCACGACGCCCGGCACAAGTCCGACGTGTTCGCCCGCGACTCCGCCGAGATCCTCGCCGCCGCGGGGTTCCGTACGCTGCTGGTGCCGGCGCCGACCCCCACCCCCGTGATCGCGTTCGGTATCCGGCACTTCGGCTGCGTGGCCGGCGTGGTGGTCACCGCGTCCCACAACCCCCCGCAGGACAACGGCTACAAGGTCTACCTGGGCGACGGGTCGCAGATCGTCCCCCCGGCCGACGGGGAGATCGCCGCGCGGATCGAGGACGTCGCCCACCGCGACCTGTCCGACGTGCCCCGCAGCGACGACTACGTGCGGTTGGGCGGCGAGCTGGTCGAGGCCTATCTCGAACGGATCGTCTCGCTGGTGCCGGACGAGGCGTCGCGCGAGCTGAGCTGGGTCTACACACCCATGCACGGGGTCGGCGGCGCGGTGGTCGCCGAGGCGGTCGTCCGCACCGGCTTCACCGGCGCGGCTGTGGTGCCGGAGCAGGCCGAACCGGACCCCGACTTCCCCACCGTCGGCTTCCCCAACCCGGAGGAACCGGGGGCGATCGACCTGGCCCTCGCCCTGGCCGCCCGGACCGGCGCCGACCTGGTGGTGGCGAACGACCCGGACGCCGATCGGTGTGCGATCGCGGTCCCGATCGACGGCGGGTGGCGGATGCTGCGCGGCGACGAGCTGGGGGCGGTGTTGGGCGACGACGCCCTGCGGCGCGGGGTGCAGGGGACGTACGCCGCCTCGGTGGTGTCCAGCTCCCTGCTGTCGGCGATGGCCACGGCGCACGGGCAGCCGTACGCGGTGACGCTGACCGGGTTCAAGTGGATCGGCCGGGTGCCCGGGCTCGCCTTCGGCTACGAGGAGGCGATCGGCTACTGCGTGGACCCCGCGGCCGTGCCGGACAAGGACGGCATCTCGGCGCTCATCCGGGTGCTCACCCTGGCCGCCGGACTCAAGGCCGAGGGCCGTACGGTGGCGGATCGACTCGACGAGATCGCGACGACGTACGGGGTGTACGAGACCGACCAGCTCTCCGTCCGGGTCGAGGACCTGACCCTGATCGCGGCGGCCATGAGCCGGCTGCGGGCCCAGCCCCCCGCCAGCTTGCTCGGGGAACCGGTGCAGGTGGTGGACCTCGCGGACGGCACCGACGAGCTGCCGCCGACCGACGGGGTGCTGCTGGCCGGTGCGCAGGTCACGGTGGTGGTCCGCCCGTCCGGGACCGAACCCAAGCTGAAGTGCTACCTGGAGGCTCGGGTGCCCCGCACGCAGGCCGTGGACCTGGTCACCGACCGGCGACGCGCCCGGGAGATGCTGACCGAGGTGCGGGCGCAGATGTCGCGGGCCCTGGGTCTGTGAGCGGCCGACCGGCCAGCCACATCCCCTCCGTTCTCAACGTATAGCGCACCCGGGGGCTTGCCGCAAGACCCCGTCGCAGCGGCACAATCCTGGCCTCGTCACTTCCAGGAGCCACGTGTGAGACCCCCGCCGACCGACATCGACTCCCCGTTCGCCCTGCCCGACCGCCTGGCCGCCAAGGCCGATCCGGAGATGATCGGTGGCGACCGCGAGCACCTGTCCACGGTGACGGCCACCCTGGCGGCCCAGATCTCCTCGCTGGGAGAACGACTCGGCGCGCTCCGGGCCTCGCCCGGCGGGGTCGGGCGGGCCGCCGCCGACCGGGACCGGGAGATCCACCGCCTGAGCTCCCGGCTGCGGCTGCTCCGACGCTTCGGCCTGGACCTCTGCCTGGGCAAGCTCGTGTACGCCGACGACACCGACCCCGTGTACATCGGTCGGATCGGCCTGAGCGACGCGGGAGGGCGGCGGTTGCTGATCGACTGGCGCGCCGACGCCGCCGAGCCGTTCTTCGCCGCCACGCACGCCCGTCCGCTCGGTCTGGCCAGCCGCCGCCGCTACCGGTGGGACCAGGGCCGGATCACCGACTACTGGGACGAGGTGTTCATCTCCGACGGTCTGGCCGGGCACGCCGCGCTGGACGACCAGTCCGCCTTCATCGCCAGTCTGGGCAGCAGCCGGTCCCCGCAGATGCGCGACGTGCTGGCCACCATCGCCACCGACCAGGACGCGATCATCAGGGCCTCGTCCCGCGGTGCGCTCGTCGTCGACGGCGGACCCGGCACCGGCAAGACCGTGGTCGCCCTGCACCGCGCCGCCTACCTGCTCTACGCCGACCCGCACGTCGACGACCGCCGGGGCGGGGTGCTGTTCGTCGGACCCCACCGCCCCTACCTGGCGTACGTGGCCGACGTGCTGCCCGGACTGGGTGAGGAAGGGGTGCAGACCTGCACGCTGCGGGACCTCGTGGGCGAGGGGGCGGTCGCCGTCGAGGAGACGGAGCCGGAGGTGGCACGGCTCAAGGCCTCCGCGCAGCTGGTGTCCGCCATCGAGCCGGCGGTCGCCCTGTACGAGGAGCCGCCGACCCGGTCGCTGACCGTCGAGACGCCCTGGGGCGAGGTCGAGATCGGTCCCGACGACTGGGCCGAGGCGTTCGCCTCCCCCGATCCGGGCCTGCCGCACAACCTCGCCCGCGACCAGGTCTGGGAGGCACTCGTGGCGACCGTGGCCGACCAGCTGGACCACGACGAGCTGGAGGACTTCTCGCCGGACGCGTTCCGCTCCGCGCTGCGGCTGGACGACGAGCTGACCGAGACCTTCACCCGGGCCTGGACGCTGATCGAGCCGACCGACCTCGTCGCCGACCTGTGGTCGGTGCCCGCGTACCTCCGCCGGTGCGCGCCCTGGCTGGGCAGCGACGAGATCGCCCGGCTGCAGCGGAGCGCTCCGGACGCCTGGACCGTCTCGGACCTGCCGCTGCTGGACGCAGCCCGACGTCGGCTCGGGGATCCCGCGACCGCGCGTCGATCCCGGCAGCGGGAGGCCGCGGTCGCCGCCGAACGTGCCTATCTGGACGACGTCATCGGCCACCTCCTCGACGCCGTCGTCGACCCCGGCGACGACCTGATCATGCTGAAGGGCGAGGACCTCCAGTCCGCGCTGGTCCACACCGACGGCCTGGCCGAGCCCGACCCCGACCTGCTGGCCGGGCCGTTCGCCCACGTCGTGGTCGACGAGGCGCAGGAGCTGACCGACGCTGAGTGGCAGATGCTGCGGCGGCGCTGTCCGTCCGGAAGCTTCACCGTCGTCGGGGACCGCGCGCAGGCCCGTCGCGGCTTCCCCGAGTCCTGGGCCGAGCGGCTGGACCGGGTCGGTCTGACCCGCATCAGCCAGGCCCGGCTGACCATCAACTACCGGACTCCCGAGGAGGTGATGGCCGAGGCCGAGCCGGTGATCAGGGCCGTGCGCCCGGACGCGAACGTGCCGACCTCCGTCCGGCGCGGTGGGATCGGCGTCCGTCACGGATCGACCGCCGAGCTCGATGCCGTCGTGGGGTCCTGGCTGGCCGAGCACCCCGACGGCATCGCGGCCGTCATCGCCGCGACGGGGGTGGCGACCGGACTCGGCGCCTCGTCGGAACGGGTTCGGCGGCTCACCCCCGAGCTGGCCAAGGGTCTGGAGTTCGACCTGGTGGTGCTGATCGAGCCGGAGACCTGGGGCGCCGGCGACCCGGGTTCCCGGCACGGGCAGGACGCGCGGGTGGTCCTGGCCGCGGTCGACACGTACGTGGCCATGACCAGGGCGACCCAGCAGCTCGTCGTCCTCCACGGCTCCGCCCCGGCTGTCGGTGCCCGGCGATAGCGTCGATCATCCGGCTGGGCCGTGATCGAGGCCGCCAAGCATCGGGTGCGTGGACCCCGTTCGACGACACCGAGAACCTGGGTCGCCCGCAGCGAGAGACCTTGACCCTGATCGACACCCAGGCTGCGAATATTGGCGCCGCTACCGAGTTTGACGCTACGATCTTCGGTATCGAAGTTCTGGCGAGTCTGCTCGCCCCGACGAGGAGGTGCCCGATGGCCGAACGTGTCCAGATCAGTCCCGACGAGGTCCACGCGTCGTTGGCGGCCCACGTGCTGACCGACGGGATGAAGCTGGTGCTGGATCTCCAGGCCAGTCGCGGCTCCCGCATCGTCGATGCCCGCTCCGGGCAGCGCTACCTGGACATGTACACGTTCTTCGCCTCGGCCCCGCTCGGGCTCAACCCGGCCGGCATCGTCGACGACCCGGCGTTCATGGCGGAGCTCGCGCAGGTCGCGGTGAACAAGCCGGCCAACCCGGACATGTACACGACCGCGTACGCGGAGTTCGTCGAGACATTCACCCGCGTGGTGGGTGACCCCGCCCTCCCCCACCTGTTCTTCGTCGAGGGCGGGGCGCTGGCGGTCGAGAACGCGCTCAAGATCGCCTTCGACTGGAAGAGCCGACAGAACGAGGCCGCCGGCCGGTCCCCCGAGCTCGGGACCAAGATCATGCACCTGACCCGGGCCTTCCACGGACGCAGCGGCTACACCATGTCGCTGACCAACACCGAACCGATCAAGACGGCCCGGTTCCCGACGTTCGACTGGCCGCGGATCGACGTACCGGCCATCACCTTCCCGATCGAGGAGCACCTGGCCGAGATCGAGGCGGCCGAGGATCACGCCTACGCACAAGCGAAAGCGGCGTTCGAGGCCCACCCGCACGACATCGCCGCCTTCATCGCCGAGCCGATCCAGGGCGAGGGTGGCGACAACCACATCCGACCCGAGTTCTTCCGGCGGATGGCGCAACTCGTCCATGATCACGACGCGTTGATGATCTTCGACGAGGTGCAGACCGGGCTCGGCACCACCGGCACCGCCTGGGCCTACCAGCAGCTCGGTGTGCAGCCCGACGTGGTCGCCTTCTCCAAGAAGGTGCAGCTCGGTGGCGTGATGGCCGGCGGCCGGGTGGACGAGGTCGCCGACAACGTGTTCGCCGTCTCCGGACGGATCAACTCCACCTGGGGCGGCGGTCTGGTCGACATGGTCCGGTCCCGCCGGATCCTGGAGATCATCGAGACCGAGGGCCTGATCGAGGCCGCGGCGGGCAAGGGCGAGCAGTTCCTGGCCGGCCTGCGCGCCGTCGCCGAGGCCCACCCCGACCGGGTCGGCAACGCCCGCGGACGGGGCCTGTTCCTGGCCCTCGACCTGGCCGAGCGGACCCTGCGCGACGAGGTGGTCGCCGATCTGCACGACCACGAGCACGTGATCGTGCTGGCCTGCGGCGAGCGGTCGCTCCGGTTCCGGCCCGCCCTCTCGGTCAGCACCGACGAGATCGACGAGGCCACCTCGGCGGTGGCCCGGTCCGTCGGCCGCGTCCTCTCCCGGCACGCCGTGCCGGTGAACACCCCACAGGAGAACAGCAAGTGAGCACCAGCCGTACGGTCACCTCGGTCGTCGACGGGCAGCCCGTCACGGGCTCGACCATGATCACCAGCAGCAACCCGGCCCGTCCCGACGAGGTCGTCGCCGAGGTCAGCCTGGCCGACGCGTCGGTCTTCCTCGGGGCGGCGGAGTCGGCCCACAAGGCCCAGGCCGGCTGGGCCGCGGTCCCGGCTCCGGTCCGCGGTCGCGCCATCGCCCAGATCGGCCGGCTGATCGAGGCCAACGCCGAGGCCCTGGCCCGGATCGTCACCGCCGAGATCGGCAAGCCGTACGCCGAGGCGCTCGGGGAGGTCCGCGAGATCGTCGACACCTGCGACTTCTTCCTGGGGGAGGGTCGGCGCCTCTACGGGCAGACCGTGCCCAGCGAGATGCCGGACAAGCAGCTGTTCACCTTCCGCAAGCCGGTCGGCACGATGGCGATCATCACGGCCGGCAACTTCCCGGTCGCGGTCCCGTCCTGGTACATCGTGCCCGCGCTGCTGGCCGGGAACACGGTGGTCTGGAAGCCGGCGGAGTACGCCGCGGCCAGCGCAGCCGCCTTCCACGAGCTGTTCGTCCGCGGTGGCGGGCTGCCGGACGGGGTGCTGAACATCGTGCACGCCGACGGAGCGGCGACCTTCGCCGGTCTGGACGAGGCTCTGGAGGCGGGCTTCGTCGACAAGGTCGGCTTCACCGGCTCGTCGGCCGTCGGGCGGGAGATCGGCGCGCTGACCGGACGCCACCTGCAGACCGCGTGCCTGGAGCTGGGCGGCAAGAACCCGCTCGTCGTGACCCCGAGCGCCGATCTCGATCTCGCCGTGGAGGGTGCGCTGTTCTCCGGCTTCGGCACCGGTGGCCAGCGCTGCACCAGCCTGGGCACGGTGATCGTGCACGCGTCGGTGCACGAGGAGTTCCTGTGCCGCTTCAACGCGGCCGTCTCCGCGGCCCGGGTGGGTGACCCGACCCAGGACGTGCTGATGGGCCCGATGCTGGACGCGAAGTTCGCCGACCGCTACGAGGAGTACCTGGACTGGCTCCAGCCGCACCACCGGCCGCAGGGCGCCGTCGGCCGGATCAGCGGCGACAACCCGCGGCACGGCTTCGTCGGCGAGGTCGGCGACGGGCTCTTCTACCACCCCGTGGTCGTCGACGGCGTCCGCCGAGGGGACCGGCTGTTCGAGGAGGAGACCTTCGGCCCGATCGTCGGCGTGACCACCTACCAGTCGCTGGCCGAGGCCATCGAGCTGGCCAACGCCCCCGGCTACGGGTTGTCGTCGGCCATCTACACCTCCGATCCGCAGGAGGCGTTCGCCTTCCGCGACGGCATCGGGGCCGGCATGGTGTCGATCAACAACTCGACCTCGGGCGCCGAGGCGCACCTGCCGTTCGGCGGCAACGGCAAGTCGGGCAACGGGTCGCGGCAGTCCGGCATCTGGGTGCTCGATCAGGTGACCCGCTGGCAGTCGGTCAACTGGGACTTCTCGGGTCGGTTGCAGAAGGCGCAGATGGACGTGGTCGAGCTCGTCCCGGAGCTGGACTTCCGGCTCGACGGCTGATCCCCTGCTACTGATGGCTCCCAGTCCTGACGAAGCACTCGACGCGCACCTGCGCGCCGCGGTCGCAGAGTTGCCCGACCCTGCGGCCGGTCGAGCGACCACGGCGCCCGACACCTCGGGGTCGGCGTGGTGGTGGGGCCTGTACGAAGCGCAGCTGCGCAGTCGGGAGCTCGACCTGGCGGCGCGCCGGCTCCAACGGCAGGGTCGTGGTTTCTACACCATCTCCTCGGCCGGGCACGAGGCGAACGCCCTGGTGGCGCTGGCCCTGCGGCCGACCGACCCGGCCCTGCTGCACTACCGCTCGGGCGGCTTCTACTGCGCCCGCGCCGCTCAGGTGCCCGGCTCGACACCGGTCCGCGATGTCCTCCACGGTCTGCTCGGGGCGGCCGACGAGCCGATCGCCGGTGGACGGCACAAGGTGTTCGGGCACGGCGAGCTGGCCATCATCCCCCAGACGTCGACCATCGCCTCGCACCTCCCCCGGGCGGTCGGCTTGGCTCTGTCCCTGTCCCGGGCGCATCGACTCGGGGTGGCGTCGGAGTGGCCGGCGGACAGCGTCGTGGTGTGCTCGTTCGGCGACGCCTCGGCGAACCACTCCACGGCGACGGGAGCGATCAACAGCGCGCTCAACGCCTCCTTCCGTGGGCTGCCCGTGCCGCTGCTGTTCCTCTGCGAGGACAACGGTCTGGGCATCTCGGTGCCGACGCCGGCCGGCTGGATCGAGCACGCGTACGGCTCGCGCCCCGGTCTGGCCTACATCGCCGTCGACGGCGCCGACCCCGAGACTGCGCGGCCCGCGATCGAGCAGGCGGTGGCGGTCGCCCGGCGGCGACGGACGCCGGTGTTCCTTCATCTCCGCACCGTGCGCTACCTCGGCCACGCCGGCAGCGACGTGGAGATCTCCTACCGCAGCCCCGCGACGGTGGAGGCCGAGCTGGCTGCCGATCCGATCCTGGGTGCCGCCCGCGCGCTGCGCCGGCGGGGGGTCCCGGTCAGCGAGCTCATGGCACGGGTCGACGGCGTCCGTGAGGAGGTCGAGGCCGCCATCGCGGCGCTGGCCGACGCTCCCCTGCTGCGATCCTCGGCCCAGGTGATGGAGCCGCTGTCCCCGCGCCGGCCCGACGAGGTCGAAGGCACCGTGGCACGATGGCGACCGCCCGAGGACCAGGTGCGACCGCGACCCGGCCGCACCCTGGCCGAGTCGATCAACGCGACCCTGGCGGAGCTGCTCGAGGCCGACTCCCGGGTCACCGTGTTCGGTGAGGACGTCGGCGCGAAGGGCGGGGTCTACGGCGTGACCCGTGGGCTGGCCCGCCGGTTCGGCCGAGCACGGGTCTTCGACACCCTCCTCGACGAGCAGTCGATCCTCGGACTCGGACTCGGCGCCGGGTTGGCGGGACTGCTGCCGATCCCGGAGATCCAGTACCTGGCCTACCTGCACAACGCCGAGGACCAGCTGCGCGGCGAGGCGGCGTCGCTGTCCTTCTTCTCCTCGGGCCGGTACCGGAACCCGCTCGTGGTGCGGATCGCGGGACTCGCGTACCAGAAGGGCTTCGGCGGGCACTTCCACAACGACAACGCCGTGGGCGTGCTGCGCGACATCCCCGGTCTGGTGGTGGCCTGCCCCAGCCGGGGGGACGACGCCGCCGCCCTGCTGCGGACCTGCGTGGCCACCGCCGCGACCGACGGAACGGTCTGCGTCATGCTGGAGCCGATCGCTCTCTACCACTCACGTGATCTGCACACCCCCGGTGACGAGGGCTGGTTGACCGTCGACGACGACCGGCACGCCCCGATCGGCCGGTCCCGCAGCCACGGCCCGCACGGGGCCGACCTGACCATGATCACCTTCGGCAACGGCGTCCGGATGAGTCTGCGGGTGGCCGAACGGCTCCGGCACCAGGGCATCACCGCCCGGGTCTGCGACCTGCGTTGGCTGGCACCGCTGCCGATCGAGGACGCCCTGGTCGAGGCCCAGCTGACCGGTCGGGTGCTGGTGGTCGACGAGACCCGGCATGATGGGGGGGTCGGCGAGGGCGTGGTCACCGGTCTGGTCGAGCACGGGTTCACCGGTCCGCTCCGGCGGGTGTCGAGCCTGAACTCCTTCGTACCGTTGGGAACCGCTGCCCAGCACGTGCTGCTGGGCGAGGATGACATCGAGAAGGCCGCCCATTTGGTGGCCGGAATGGACCGTAGATGACCGGAACCACTCCCCTGGACCTGCTCAAGATCGACCACCTGCTCTCCGACGACGAGCGTGACATCCAGGCCACGGTCCGCGAGTTCGTGGACCAGCGGGTGAAGCCGTTCGTGGCCGACTGGTACGAGCGCGGCGACATCGACCTCGGCATCGTCAAGGAGGCCGGGTCGCTGGGGCTGCTGGGGATGCACCTGACCGGCTACGGCTGCGCCGGCACCAACGCCGTCTCGTACGGTCTCGCCTGCCTGGAGCTGGAGGCCGGTGACTCAGGGGTCCGGAGCCTGGTCTCGGTGCAGGGATCACTGGCCATGTTCGCGGTCTGGCGCTGGGGCAGTGAGGAGCAGAAGCAGACCTGGCTGCCGGACCTGGCCGCCGGGGAGAAGATCGGCTGCTTCGGCCTGACCGAGGCCGACTTCGGCTCCAACCCGTCGGGGATGCGGACTCAGGCCCGGCGGGAGGGTGACGACTGGGTGCTCAACGGCACCAAGATGTGGATCACCAACGGCTCCGTCGCCGACGTCGCGGTGGTGTGGGCGAAGGCCGACGCCGACCATGATCACCCGGCCGGCATCCGCGGCTTCGTGGTCCCGACCGACACCCCCGGGTTCTCGGCCCCCAAGATCACCAAGAAGCTGTCGCTGCGGGCGTCGATCACCTCCGAGCTGGTGCTGGAGGACGTCCGGTTGCCCGCCGACGCCGTCTTCCCGGACGTGGTCGGACTCAAGGGACCCCTGTCCTGCTTGAACGAAGCCCGGTTCGGCATCGTGTTCGGCGCTCTGGGCGCAGCCCGCGACTGCCTGGAGACCGCACTCGACTACGCCGACACCCGCGAGGTCTTCGACCGGCCGCTGTCGTCGTTCCAGCTGACCCAGGCCAAGCTCGCCGACATGGCCCTGGAGCTGCAGAAGGGCTTCCTGCTGGCCCTGCACCTGGGCCGGCTGAAGGACGACGACCGGCTGGACCCGCGTCAGGTCAGTCTCGGCAAGCTGAACAGCGTCCGCGAGTCCCTGGCCATCGCGCGGGAGTGCCGGACGATCCTCGGCGCCAACGGCGTGACCCTGGAGTACCCGGTGCTGCGGCACGCCAACAACCTGGAGTCGGTGCTGACGTACGAGGGCACCTCCGAGGTCCACCAGCTGGTGATCGGCCAGGCCCTGACCGGAGTCGCCGCCTTCAGCTGACGACGTCCCGGGCGGTGGGCCGGCTACGTACCCGATCGGAGAGCCGATCGCGGTGTCGGCCTCGGTAGCGACGCCGGCCCCGGTCGCAGTGTCAGTGCCGGTCGGTAGAGTTTCGCACAGGTGATCGATTCTGGGCGAAGGGTGGTCAGGAGATGTCGGACGAGGCGCTCGACGAGTCGTCGGCGGATGCGTTGGCCGGGAAGATCTGCGCGGCCGCTTCCGTGGCGGCGCAGTCGGAGTGTCAGCTGATCGAGCTGATCGGCGAGTTCGACGCCGGTGACGCTGTCCGCTGGTGGGACGGCGTCAAGTCCCTCGCGCACTGGCTGTCCTGGGCCTGCTCCATGTCCCCCGGCACCGCTCGCGAACACGTCCGCGTCGCCCGCGCCCTGCGTCGGATGCCCACGATCCGTCAGGCGTTCCGCGAAGGCCGTCTGTCGTACTCGAAGGTCCGCGAGGCCACCCGGGTGGTCGATCTGGTCGATGACGCCGAGCTGTGCGAGCTCGCTCTCACTGCTACGGCGGCGCAGCTCGCCAGGACCGTCTCCGGCTATCGCACCGCCGCCGGCACCCGGATCCATCAGGGGCGCGACCGCGGCCTGACCTGGACCGAGCGCGAGAACGGCACCATCGACCTGCGCCTCCGGCTGCCGAAGGAGGAGGCCGCCGTGCTGCTGGCGGCGATCGCCGCCGCCCAGGACCAGTTCGGCAGCCCACCACCTACCGATGCCGACGCCGACACCGACACCGACACCGACACCGACACCGCGCCGGCTTACACCTCGGCCGATGGGATCCTCGATGTCGCCCGAGGGTTCTTGCAGACCGCTCCCGAGGACCGTTCGGGTGAGGATCGCACGCTGGTCGTCGTCCACGTGGGGCTCGACCAGCTCAGCAGCGACGGCGGCTCCGCGGTCGAACCCGTCGGAGACGTTCCCGCGGGAACGTCGTCGCTGCCACAGGCCGCCTCGCCACCCCTTCCTCCCACACCCGCCCGGCAACCGACCTGCCACGTCCAGGGGCTCAGCGGCATCGAAGCCGAGACCGCTCGCAGACTCGCCTGCGACAGCGACCTCCTCGGCGCCGTCCTCGATCGCCACCGCGGAGTCCTCGCCCTCGGCCGCACCCACCGCCTGGTCAGCCGCACCCAACGCCGCGCCCTGATCATCCGCGACCAGGCCCGCTGCCAGTTCACCGGCTGCCACCAGTCCCGTCACCTGAAAGCCCACCACCTCATCCACTGGGCCGATGGCGGCCCCACCGACTTGGACAACCTGATCCTGCTCTGCCAGTTCCACCACACGGCCGTCCACGAAGGCCAGATGACCATCCACCGAACCCACCCCGCTAGCGGACCCGGCAGCTGGGAGTTCCGGATGCCCGACGGGACACCCCACCGCGACTGGTACACCGCCGAGGGCCTGCTGAACTTCCTCACTCAGCACGCCGACCGAAACCGCGCCGAGGACCAGCACCGACAGCGGCTGAGCATGATCACCACCGTGACCGGCTTCCACCACCCCGACGCCCAACGGATCCAACCTGGCTGGCGCGGCGAACGGTACGACCGTCACGAAGCCGTCCAGGCCCTCTTCCGCATGCCTGTGCGCGCCTCCGAGAACCAGAAGGCCGCCTGAGCGTGCGCGACTTCGGACCCTGGGAGTTCCAGCTGATGCTGCTGCGTCGGATGGAGGACTTCCAACCTGGTCTGGTCCGCGATGCTCGTGCCGCGATGGGGGCCACCCGTGAGCACCAGCGCGCCGCTCACCACCGGTGGCAGCAGCTGCTGCGCTCCGCGCGCTTCGATCACGGGATCGCCGGCTACCGCGCCGCCCTGGGCCTGCCGGAGTCCGACGCGGAGCACGAGACCGCGTACGGAGCCGTCCGCGAGGTGCGCTGGCGACTTCCCTACCTGTGGCCGGACCTGCGCTGGTGCGTGCTCAGTGCACCGGACGGGACGGTGTGGCAGAGCGAGCTCGTCCAGGTCCGCGCCCGGGAGCCCATGCTGCCGTCCGCCGACCCACCACCGGAACCGTGGTCGCTGGTGGTGGCCGACGTGGCCGCGCAGCGCGTCCGCCACCGCGACGACACCATCACCAGCCGCACCGTGCTGTGGCTGCCGTCGGCTGAGGACACCGGCACCCTGCGACACACGTTCGCCTGGGGTCTGCTGCAGGAGGCTGTCATCGACGACCATCACCCACGGGAGCGTGCTGGATGAATCCCGTCCTCGGGCACGAGCCAGCACTCAGCCGACCGGCGCACCACGATCCTGCGCTCGCCACCGGTCGACGACCTCCTCAGCGATCACTGCCGGGGGCCCGGTCGTCGGTGGCCACCGCGAAGTCCTCCCACCCGGGCCGCTTCAGCAACTCGGCGAAGGCGACACTCCGGTCGCCGTACGCCCCCAGCTCGGCCCGGGCCTCCGCCGACAGCTCGGAGCCGCGGCTGCGCTCCTCCACCTCGCGGCGCAGCAGGATCCGGGCTCGTACGGTGTCGGCTCGTGCGGTCAGCCGGCAGAAGGTGAACGTCGCTCCGGGGATCGCCTGCTCGAACCGGCCACGGTCCTCGACCGTCACCACGATGCCGGACACCACCAGCCGGCGGGCGCCTGCAGCGGCGAAGCCTGCCCACACGGCGGCCAAGTTGTGCGCCACCAGCGCGGCCTGGTCGGCGGGCGCCGGTGAACAGAAGCCCAGGTAGTCCGTGTCCACGTACGCCACCGGCTCCCCCGCCGCACCCCCCGCCGCCGCCGCCTGGGCCAGGATCGCGTACGCCTCCCAGCCCACGGCGGACTTGCCGACGGCGTCGGCGCCGTAGAGCCAGAGCACCTGTCCCGTCACGGCAGCCGCCCGGTCCGCACCGGAGCCTCGTCCAGCAGACCGGCGACCAGCCCGGCCACCGCGTCGACCTCGATCAGGAAGCCGTCGTGACCGTGGTCGGAGTGGATGATCACCAGCGGGTCGGCTCCGGTGATGCCGGCGGCGAGCCGCTCGCTCTGAGCCACCGGATAGAGGCGGTCGGAGCCGATGCCGGCGACCACCGTCCTGGCGGTCACCCGGGCCAGCGCCGCCTCGATCCCACCCCGATCGCGTCCGACGTCGTGACTGTTCATGGCGTCGGTCAAGATCACGTACGAGCCGGCGTCGAAGCGGCCGACCAGCTTGTCCCCGTGATGGTCGAGATAGCTCTCGACCGCGTACCGTCCACCCGCGGAGACCGCTTCGCCGGCCTGGTCCGAGCGACCGAAGCGGACCGCGAGCTCGTCGGCCGAGCGGTAGGTGATGTGGGCGATCTGCCGCGCCACCGCCAGCCCGGCGACCGGCCCCGACCTGCGGCCGTCACCAGCACCTCGAGCGAAATCCCCACCCGCCCAGGCGGGGTCAGCGGTGATCGCGCGCACTTGCGCATGACACCAGGCGATCTGATCGGCCGACGCCGCCGGCGTGGTGGCCAGCAGCATCAGCCGCTCGACCCGCTCCGGCGCCGTGACCGCCCACTCGACCGCCCGCATGCCACCCGCCGAGCCGCCGAGCACCAGGGCCCAGGAGTCGATGCCCAGGACGTCCGCCAGGGCGATCTCGGCGGTCACCTGGTCGCGGGTGGTCAGCCGTGGGAACCGCGAACCCCAGGGCTCCCCGTCCGGCGCAGCCGAGGCCGGCCCGGTCGAGCCCTGGCACCCGCCGAGGATGTTCGGCGCCACCACGAACCAGCGATCGGTGTCCAGCGCCTGCCCCGGTCCGATCAGGTGACCCCACCATCCCGGGGTCGGGTGGCCGGGACCGGCCGCACCCACGACGTGGCTGTCCCCGGTGAGGGCGTGCAGCACCAGCACCGCGTTGTCGCGGTCCGGCGACAGCTCACCCCAGGTCTCGTACGCGAGCCGGACCCCCGGCAGCGCGCCCTCGGACCACGTCGTGGTGGACCACTCCAGCGGCACGGCCCCCAGGCCGGCGAACCGGCGGTTGCCCACCGGGTCGCCGGGTTGCCAGGCGGGAATCAGGCCTCCTTGGCGGCCCGGAACCCAGCGTCCAGATCGGCCAGGATGTCGTCGACGTTCTCGATCCCGACGGCCAGCCGGACCAGGCCGGGCGTCACCCCGGTCGACCGCTGCTCGGCCTCGCTGAGCTGGCTGTGGGTGGTCGAGGCCGGGTGGATCACCAGGGAGCGCACGTCACCGATGTTGGCCACGTGGCTGTGCAGCTCGAGAGCGTTGACGAACCGCTTGCCGGCCTCCAGCCCACCGACGATCTCGAAGGCGAGCACGGCCCCGGCGCCGAGCGGGGCGTACTTCTGACCCAGCTCGTACCAGCGGCTGGTGGGCAGACCGGCGTACGCGACGCTCTCCACCTCGTCGCGAGCGGCCAGCCACTCGGCGACCCGGGTCGCGTTGGCGACGTGCCGCTCCATCCGCAGGCTGAGGGTCTCGATGCCCTGGGCCAGCAGGAACGAGTTGAACGGCGACGCGGCCGGCCCCAGATCGCGGAGCAGCTGGACCCGGGCCTTGAGGATGAAAGCGAGGTTCGCCCCGAGGGCGCTGCCCACACCCAGGTCGGGGGCGTAGCGCAGACCGTGGTAGCTGGGGTCCGGTTCGTTGAACTGCGGGAACCTCTCCGGATCCGCGGCGAAGTCGAACCGGCCGGCGTCGATGATCGCGCCGCCGATCGAGGTGCCGTGCCCACCGAGGTACTTGGTCGTCGAGTGCACGACCACGTCGGCCCCCCACTCCAGCGGCCGGATCAGGTACGGGGTGGCCACCGTGTTGTCGACGATCAGCGGCACCCCGACCTCGTGGGCCAGCTTCGCGACGTTCTCGATGTCGAGGATGTCCTGCTTGGGGTTGGAGATGGTCTCGCCGAAGAACGCCTTGGTGTTGGGCCGGACAGCCGACCGCCAGGACTCGAGGTCATCGGGGTCCTCGACGAACGAGACCTCGATCCCCAGCTTCGGGAACGAGTAGTGCAGGAGGTTGTAGGTGCCGCCGTAGAGGCTCGGGCTGGCGACGATGTGGGAGCCGGTCTCGGCAACGTTCAGCAGGGCCAGCAGCTCGGCCGACTGACCGGAGGCGGTCAGCAGACCGCCGACGCCGCCCTCGAGCGAGGCGAGTCGCTTCTCCACCACGTCGTTGGTCGGGTTCATGATCCGGCTGTAGATGTTGCCGAACTCCTTCAGGGCGAAGAGGTTCGCGGCGTGGTCGGTGTCGTTGAACACGTACGACGTGGTCTGGTAGATCGGCAGCGCCCGGGCCCCGGTGGCGGAGTCCGGCTCCTGGCCGGCGTGGATCTGACGGGTCTCGAAGGACCAACTCTGGCTCATGGACGCCAACGTAGCCGTGCACCCCGGGCATTGCCCAGTGTCTCAGTAGACAATCAGCTCCTGCCGGCCGGCGTACGAATGCAGGCCCCGCGGAGGCTGTGCGATCGGGTCGGGCTGCCTAAGATCGAGCCATGACATCGACGGTCCCCCTCCCGGCCCACCTGGAGGACGCGGTCCGCTCCGAGACGTCGCTGCGGCGCTTCCTGGAGGGTCTTCCGGGGGTCGACCCGGTCGGTGTCGAGCAGCGGGCGGCGGCCCTGGCCACCCGGTCGATCAAGAAGTCGGCCAAGCTCGCCGCCATCGACCTCGCCATCTCGATGGTGGACCTGACCACGCTCGAGGGCGCCGACACCGAGGGCAAGGTCCGCAACCTGTGCCTCAAGGCGATGCTGCCCGATCCCGAGTTCCCCGACGTGCCGCGGACCGCGGCCGTGTGCGTCTATCCCGATCTGGCCGCGACGGCGGTGGAGACGGTGCGCGGCAGCGGGGTCAAGGTGGCGGCCGTGGCCACCGCGTTCCCGTCCGGCCGCTCCAGCGTCGAGGTGAAGCTGGCCGACACCCGGATGGCCGTGCAGGCCGGGGCCGACGAGATCGACATGGTCATCGACCGCGGTGCCTACCTGGCCGGCCGGTACGGCGTGGTGTTCGACCAGATCCAGCAGGTCAAGGCCGCTTGCGGGAACGCGCGGCTCAAGGTGATCTTGGAGACCGGTGAGCTGGCCACGTACGACAACGTCCGGCGGGCCTCCTGGCTGGCCCTGCTGGCCGGCGGGGACTTCATCAAGACCTCCACCGGCAAGGTCGCTCCGGCCGCCACCCTCCCGGTCACCCACGTGATGCTGCAGGCCGTCCGCGACTGGCGGGACCAGACCGGCGAGCAGCGCGCGGTCAAGCCGGCCGGCGGCATCAAGACGACCAAGGACGCGATCCGCTACCTGGTGGCGGTGCACGAGGTCGCCGGCCCGGAGTGGCTGGATCCGTACTGGTTCCGGTTCGGTGCCTCCTCGGTGCTGAACGACCTGCTGATGCAGCGCCGCACCCAGCTGTCCGGGCACTACTCGGGCTCCGACTACGTGACAGTCGACTGATGCCCTATTACGCAGAGACGGACTGAGGAACATGGCCACCGACCGTAGGAAGGACCGTTGATGGACTGGGAGTACGCCCCCGCGCCCGAGTCGGCGGCCATCGGCGCGATCAAGGACCGCTATCTGCCGTTCATCGACGGCACCTTCGTCGAGGGCGGCGGAGACGACCTGATCACGCACAGCCCCGGCACCGCCGAGCAGCTGTCCACCGTCTCGACCGTGAACGACGCCGACGTCGATCGGGCGGTGACCGCGGCCCGGCGCGCGTACGAGAAGGTCTGGGCTCCGATGTCCGGCGCGGAGCGCGGCAAGTACCTGTTCCGGATCGCCCGCGGCATCGCCGAGCGGTCCCGGGAGCTGGCCGTGGTGGAGACCCTCGACAACGGCAAGCCGATCAAGGAGACCCGCGACTTCGACGTGCCGACGGCGGCGCAGCACTTCTTCTACCACGCGGGCTGGGCCGACAAGCTGCAGCACCTGGGGCTCGGCGCGTACCCGCGGCCGCTCGGTGTGGCCGGTCAGGTGATCCCCTGGAACTTCCCGCTGCTGATGGCCGCCTGGAAGATCGCGCCGGCGCTGGCCGCCGGCAACACGGTGGTGATCAAGCCGGCCGAGACGACACCGCTGTCGCTGCTGGTGCTGGCCGAGGTGATCGCCGACGCCGACCTGCCGCCGGGCGTGGTCAACATCGTGCCCGGAGCAGGTGACGTCGGCTCGACCCTGGTCAACCACCCGGGCCTGGACAAGGTCGCCTTCACCGGTTCCACCGGTGTCGGTCGCTCCATCCAGCAGAGCCTGGCCGGGACCGGTCGCAAGCTCACCCTGGAGCTGGGCGGCAAGGGCGCCAACATCGTCTTCGCCGACGCTGCCCTGGACCAGGCGGTCGAGGGCATCGTCAACGGCATCTTCTTCAACGCCGGCCAGGTCTGCTGCGCCGGCTCCCGGCTGCTGGTCCAGGAGTCGGTCGCCGACGAGCTGCTGGCCAAGCTGCGGGCCCGGGTCGAGACCCTCCGGGTCGGTGACCCGATGGACAAGAACACCGACGTCGGCGCGATCAACTCCGCCCGCCAGCTGGAGCGGATCACCACGCTGACCCAGGCGGGACGGGACGAGGGCGCCGACGTGTGGTCGGCGTCCTGCCCACTGCCCGAGCGCGGCTGGTACTTCCCGCCCACGCTGATCACCGCGGCCAGCGCGTCGATGCGGGTGGCCCGCGACGAGATCTTCGGCCCGGTGCTGACGGTCCTGACGTTCCGCACGCCCGACGAGGCGCTGGCCAAGGCCAACAACACCCCGTACGGGCTGTCGGCCGGCGTCTGGACCGAGAAGGGTTCCCGGGCCATGGGCATGGCCGCGGGGCTGCGGGCCGGGGTGGTGTGGGACAACACGTTCAACCGCTTCGACCCGGCCGCCTCCTTCGGTGGCTACGGCGAGTCCGGCTTCGGCCGCGAGGGCGGGCCGTCCGGGATGGCGGCCTACCTGGACACCGACGACGAACCCGTGCTCGCTCCCAGCCGCCGCGAGAGGAAGGGTCGCCGATGAGCCACCTGGCCGTGCCCAAGACGTACAAGCTCTATCTCGGGGGGAAGTTCCCGCGCTCGGAGTCCGGACGCACCTACCAGCTCCGGGACGCCGACGGGAAGCTGCTGGCCAACGCTGCCCGGGCCTCCCGCAAGGACGCCCGGGACGCCGTGGTCGCCGCCCGCAAGGGCTTCGCCGCCTGGTCCGGGGCCACGCCCTACAACCGCGGCCAGGTGCTCTACCGGATCGCGGAGATGCTGGACGGTCGCCGGGCCGAGTTCGTCGAGCTCCTGACCCGGGGCGGGGCCGACGAGGGGGCGGCCGGCGCCGAGGTCGACGCCGCGGTGGACCGGCTCGTGCACTACGCAGGTTGGACCGACAAGCTGCCGGCCGTGTTCGGCTCCAGCAACCCGATCTCGGGGCCCTACTTCTCCTACTCCGCTCCCGAGCCCACCGGTGTGGTCGCGGCGCTCGCCCCCACCGGCGCGCCGCTGCTGGGACTGGTCTCGGTGATCGCGCCGATCCTGGCCGGCGGCAACGCCTGCGTGGTGGTCGCGGCCGAACCGGATGCCTACGTGGCCGTCACCTTCGGCGAGGTGCTGGCCACCTCCGACCTCCCCGGCGGGGTGGTCAACCTGCTGACCGGCTCGAGCGCGGAGATCGCCCCGCACCTGGCCGCGCACGCCGACGTGGACGCCCTCGATCTGACCGGGGCGGACGGCGAGTCGGGCGACGAGCTCGAGCGCGCCGCCGCCGGCACCATCAAACGGGTCTACCGGCCGAAGGGGACGCCCGACTTCGCCGCGGCGCCCGGCACGGGCCGGTTGCGGGCGTTCCTGGAGATCAAGACCGTCTGGCACCCGGTCGGCGCCCTGTCGCTCGCGGGCGGCTCCGCCTACTGAGGTGACAGTTCCGCACTCCCCCGGTGCCACCCACCGGGCGCAGGTCGTGCTGCTCGCCGGGCCGTCGGGCAGCGGCAAGTCGCGGGTGGCCGCGCTGTCGTCCTGCCCGCAGCTCCGGCTGGACGACTTCTACCTCGACCTCGACCACCCGGGGCTCCCGCGCACGCTGGGCATCGTCGACTGGGACGACATCGCGAGCTGGGACGCCGACGGCGCCCTGGCAGCCATCGTCGCGCTGTGCAGCACGGGCGAGGCGCGGGTGCCGACGTACGACATCGCCAGCAGCCGACGGACCGGCCGGCACGCGCTGGATCTGGAGGGGGCGGGTTGCGTCGTGGCGGAGGGCCTGTTCGCCGCCGACCTGGTGGCCGCCTGCCGCCGGGCCGGGGTGCTGGGTGACGCGCTCTACCTGGACCGGCCCCGGCTGCTGACCATGCTGCTGCGGTTCGGCCGCGACGTGCGCGAGCACCGCAAGCCGGTCGGGGTGCTGCTGCGCCGCGGCGTGGCGCTCTACCGCGCCGAGCCGGCGATCCGCGCCCGGGCGCTGGCCCTCGGCTGCCGACCGGTCAGCCTGCGGGAAGCCCTGCGCGTGGTCGAGGCGAGGATGCACACTAGGTCCTCGTGAGTGAACCCCAGCAGCACCGGATCGCCTACCAGGGCGAACCGGGTGCCAACTCCCACATCGTCTGCGTGCAGCACTACCCCGACGCCGAGGCGCTGCCCTGCGCGTCGTTCGAGGACGTGTTCGCCGCGGTGGACACCGGCGCGGCGGACCTGGCCCTGATCCCGATCGACAACTCGATCGCGGGTCGGGTGGCCGACATCCACCACTTCCTGCCCGGTTCGGGGTTGCACATCATCGCCGAGCACTTCCTGCGGATCCGCTTCCACCTGATGGGGGTGCCCGGCACCACCCTGGAGACGATCAAGACGGTGCACAGTCACGTGCACGCCCTCGGTCAGTGCCGCAAGATCATCGCCGAGCACCACTGGCGGCCGTTGATCGCCGGCGACACCGCCGGCGCGGCCCGCGAGATCGTGGAGGCCAACGACGTGACCCAGGCCTCGATCTCGCCGCCGCTGGCCGCGGAGATCTACGGCCTGGAGGTGCTGGCCCGCGACATCGAGGACGAGGAGCACAACACCACCAGGTTCGTGCTGCTGTCGCCGGAGTTCGTGCAGGCGCCGGCGGGCAACGGCCCGGTGGTGACGTCGTTCATCTTCAACGTCCGCAACCTGCCGGCCGCCCTCTACAAGGCGCTCGGCGGCTTCGCCACCAACGGCGTCAACATGACCAAGCTGGAGTCGTACATGGTGGACGGCCAGTTCACCGCCACCCAGTTCCTGGCCGAGGTCGACGGCCACCCCGACGACCTCGGGCTGAGCCGGGCCCTGGAGGAGCTGACCTTCTTCACCACCGAGGTGAAGGTGCTCGGCGTCTACCCGGCCGATCCGTTCCGCCTGAGGCCGTCCTGAGACGTTTGCTAGGTTGAGGGCTCGCTGGTCCGCCCGACACCTCGACCCCACCGCCTTCGCGGGGAGCAAGCAGGTAGCCATGACGACCGCTAGTCACATCGCCGAAGCCGATTCGCCCAAGAGCGAGCTCAAACGCTCGATCACCGGCCGGCTGCTCTTCTTCTACGTGCTCGGCGATGTCCTCGGTTCCGGCATCTACGTGTTGATCGGCGCGGTGGCTGCCGCCGTGGGGGGTGCCTTCTGGATCGCCTTCGCCGTCGGTGTCACGGTGGCCGCCATCACCGGGCTCGCCTACGCCGAGCTGGTGACCAAGTACCCCCAGGCGGCCGGCGCCGCCCTCTACGTGAACAAGGCGTTCCGCAAGCCGATCCTGACGTTCTTGATCACCATCTGCATGCTGTCGGCGAGCTTCGCCGCCTCGGGATCCCTGGCCAGCGGTTTTGCCCGCTACTTCGGCCAGCTCTTCCCGCTCCCCCCGCCGCTGCTCGTCACCATCCTCTTCGTCCTCGCGCTCACCGCCATCAACTACATCGGCATCACCGAGTCGGTGGTGGCGAACATGATCATGACGATCGTCGAGGTGTCGGGCCTGGCCATCGTGATGCTGATCGGGATCATCTACGTCTTCCAGGGCAACGCCGACTGGGGCGCGCTGACCGAGTTCAGCGCCGAGGGCAACCCGATCTTCGCCATCGTCGCCGGGGTCGCGCTCGCCTTCTTCGCCATGACCGGCTTCGAGAACGCGGCGAACGTCGCCGAGGAGACCATCAACCCGTCGAAGACGTTCCCGCGGGCGCTGATCGGCGGCATGGTCGCGGCCGGCGTCATCTACGTCATCGTGGCGATCAGCGCCGCCCTCGTGGTCCCGGTGGACACGCTGGCCGCTGCTCCGGCGGCCCTGCTCGAGGTGGTCCGGGCCGGGATCCTGCCGGTCCCGGTCGGCGTCATGATCATCCTGTTCGCCCTGATCGCGATGACGGCAATCACCAACACCACCCTGGTCGCGGTGGTCACCCAGTCGCGGATCCTGTACGGGATGTCGCGGGAGAACATCTTCCCGAAGATGTTCCGCAAGCTGCACTCCACGCGGCGCAGCCCGTGGGTCGCCCTCATCTTCCAGGGCATCGTGGTCGCAGTTCTTCTCTCCGTGGGCGCTCTGGTGAAGCTGGTCAACCCGGAGCTCGACATCGTCGCCACGCTGGCCAACGTGACTGTCGTGTTCCTGCTCTTCATCTACGCCCTGGTCATCGTGTCAGCCCTCAAGCTGCGCGGCACCGAGGAGCGACCGGACACCTACCGGGCCAACACACCACTGCTCTACGTCGGCATCGTCGGCAACGTCGTGCTGCTCGCGTACGTCATCATCGACGACCCGTCGTCCCTGCTCTGGGTGGCCGGGCTGCTGGCGGTCGGCTTCCTGCTCTACCTGTGGGAGTACTTCAGCAAGAAGCGGCACGGCGGCAGCGTGGGACTGCCCGACGCCGACGACATGGACGACATGGAGGTCTGATCATGCAGGTCATCGTCGCCACCGACGGGTCGAAGGCGTCTCTCTCGGCCGCTCAGCAGTTCAAGTCGTTCGCGGACCCGGACAAGATCACGGAGGTCGTGATCGTCGCCGTGGTCAGCCCGCTGGCCGTGGTGCCGTTCGAGAACGAGCTGTCCCACCGAACTCCTCCCGGCTCCGTGGACGAGGCCGTCAACCTGAGCTTCGAGGCCGAGGCGCGCGGAGCGACGGCCTCGCTGATGGCCGAGTTCGAGGGATGGGGCCCCGCCGTCAGCCGGCGCCTGCGCAGTGGTTCGCCGGCCTCGGAGATCATCAAGGTCGCCGAGGAGCTTCCCGCCGACCTGATCGTGGTCGCCGCCGGAGCTCGCGGTCTCACCGCCACCATCCTGATCGGCAGCACGGCACAGAAGCTGCAGCACTCCGCACCGTGCCCGGTGCTGGTCGGACGGCGAGCACTGCACCAGAAGTAGGTACCGGCCCGTCGTCTGACTGACCCCGCAGCTATCCGCCCATCACCACGAAGGTGGCCGCCGCGGTCGGCGGCAGCCGGTAGGCGTACCCGAAGCCGGTCACCGGCCAGGGGACGTTCTGGGTCCGGCGACCGTCGTTGTAGTAGCCGATCACCCGGGACCCGTCGGCCAGGGTGGCGCTGTCGCGGACCAGGTCCCGGCCGACCGGACCCGGGCTGCTGGTGTGGTCAGCCCGCCGCAGCACCAGCTCGGCGATCGACCACCAGCTGCCCGAGGTGGTCCCGCTGGAGATCCGGACGTAGCGGGCCGTGGTCGCGGGCAGGGCGATGATCATCTCGCCCGTCCGACCGGGTCCGCGGGCCACCGACCGCCAGCTCGCGTTGTCGTCGGACACCTGGACGACGTACGAGCGCAGGTAGTCACCGGTGCTGGCGCCGACGTCGAGCGACACCTCGGAGAACGTCTGCGCCGACCCGAGGTCCACGGTCAGGCTCATGTCGGTGTCCTGGCCCTCGCCGGAGCTCCAGCGGGTCGCGGGATCCCCGTCGCTGAGGTTGGCCAGCGGGTCGTCGGGCGTGGGCGTGACCCCGGCGGCGGTCACCGTCCAGGCCGACCGGTCCAGATCGGTGGCGGTGCCGGAGCGCCGCAGCTCGGCGCCGTACGGCAGCGCGTACGCCAGCCACTGCTCACGCAGCTTCACGTGGCTCATCGCGGCGATCACGTCCGGTCCCACGCTGGCCGTCAGCCGACCGCTCGGGGTGCCCTGCGGACCGCGTCCGTAGTCGAGGTCCACCCAGCCCAGGTCGCCCGCCGGTGCGAGCCGGTCCGGGGCCCGGAAGCGGTACGTCGCCGCCGCGCCGGGAGCCAGGGTGGCGCGCACGTGGCGGTCGCCGACGCCGAGGTCGAAGGTCTGGCTCTGGTGACCCTGGTTGTGGGCCACCACGACCAGGGAGCCGTCATGGTTCCGGTAGGCCACGTTGCTCACCGGCGACCCGGCCGGTTGCGAGGAGCCGATCCGGACCGCACCCGGGGCGACGAACCGGCTCGCGTGGGCCAGCGCCCAGTACTCCAGGTTCTTGGTCACCGTGCCGTCGTCGTTCACCGTGACCACACCCCGACAGGTCGTGCAGCCACCGATGAACGGGCCGTTGCGCTGATCGAGGGCGAGGTTCCACAAGATCACCGACTGACCCCAGTGGCGGGGCACCCCGATGACGGAGTCCATGGTGAGGTCGAACGCCCGGTCGACGGTGCCCTGCCACTCCCCGCCCGAGCACTCGGTCAGGAACGCCTGCGCGTGCGGGTAGTTGTTGTGCGACACCGACTGGGCCGACACCTGGCCGCCGTAGCAGTGCCAGGCAGTGCCGGGGACGTAGCGAGCGGCTCGCTGGTCGTGGTAGATCGCCTCCGGGTAGTCGGTGATGTCCCAGTTGTGGTCGTAGCCCAGGATCGTGGTGTCGTCGAGCCCGGCCCGGTCCAGCGCAGGTCCGAGGTGGCGGCCCAGGAAGCGCGCCGCCTGGTCGGGCATCACCCCCATGCCCGGGTAGTCCGCGGGCTCGTACAGCGGCTCGTTCTGCAGCGACACGTAGTCGGTGGGGATGCCTGCCTTCGCGTACGCCCGCACGAACTTCACGAAGTACTGGGCGTACGCCCTCTCGTACTTCTGCCGCAGCGACCCCTGGACCAGGGAGTCGGTGTCCTTCATCCAGCCCGGCGCGCTCCACGGGCTGGCCATGAAGGTAAGCCGCGGGTTGAGGGCGTACGCCTCCCGCAGCCGGGGCAGGACGTACGCGCGGTCGTGGGCGATGCTGAAGTCGGACAGGTCGCGGTCGGTCCTGCCAGCCGGCTGGTCGTCGTAGGAGTAGGCCTCGCCCACCGCGAAGTCGGACGCCCCCATCGGCTGGCGCAGCATCGACAGGCCGATGCCGTCGGTGGTGGAGAACAGGTCGGTCATGGTCGCTCGGCGGGTCCTGGCCGGCAGCTGGGACAGCGCGTACGCCGAGGAGTCGGTCATCGAGGCACCGAACCCGGTCATCGTCTGGTAGCGCCGCGTCGGGTCGATCCGGATCGCGTCGTCACCGACGGAGCCACGCTCCCACCGCAGCCGGGACTGGCGTGCCAGCCGCTGGTCGGTGTTCAGGTCGGTGACCCAGGAGTCGACGCCGGTGCTCCACCCGGGGGTGGGGGCCGCCACCGCCGGCGCGGGAACCACCCCCAGCGCGAGCAGAACCGCCAGCCCGAGACCGGTGAGGCCGCCGGCGGCTCGTCGTCGGCCGACAGCATGATGACGGGCCACGGAATCCTCGCTTCGCTGCGTGTTTCCGGTCGCCGGGGTTAGGCTGTTCCCGGCTCGGGGCCGTACGAAATCTGGAGACCGTCATGCTACGACGCCCCTTCCGCGCCGTCCTCACCACCGCCCTGGTCACCGCCGTCGTCGCGTCGGCGCTCACGGCCTCCGCACCCACCGCCGAAGCCGCGGCTCCGAAGGTGTCCGTCACCAAGGTGGCCGGCAACCTGGCGATCCCGTGGGACGTCACGTTCATCGGCGGCCTGATGCTCTTTGACCAGCGCGCCGGCGGGATCTGGTCCAAGTGGCCGTCGTCGCCGCCCCAGCGGGTCGCGATGGCGCTGCCGAAGCCGTTCGTGAACAGCGAGTCCGGCATGCTCGGGCTGGTCGCCGATCCGAAGGCGCCGACGAACAAGTACTTCTACACCTGCATGGCCGTGGCCAACAGCAACGGCACCCGCAAGGACGTCGAGGTCTGGAAGTGGCGGCTGACGACCAGCACGACGGCCGTCAAGGTCAAGACCCTGGTCACCGGCATCCCGCTGTCGTCCGGCCGGCACTCCGGGTGCCGGCTGCGGTTCCGCTCCTCGAGCATGCTCTACATCGGCACCGGCGACGCGGCCGTCGGCACCATCCCCCAGAACCTGACGTCACTGGGCGGCAAGGTGCTGCGGATCCGCAGCGACGGATCCATCCCGACGTCGAACCCCTTCTACAGCAAGGGCGGCTACGCGCGGTACGTCTGGACGTACGGGCACCGCAACGTGCAGGGTCTGGCGTTCCGGTCGAGCGACAACCTGCTCTACAGCGCCGAGCACGGCCCCTCCCGCGATGACGAGGTGAACCGCATCCTCACGGGGCGGAACTACGGGTGGTCCCCGACCGGGACCTACTACAACGAGAACCGTCCGATGACCGACAAGACCCGCTTCCCCAAGGCGTACAGCGCGAAGTGGCGCTCCGGGTCACCGACCGTCGCCACCAGCGGGGCGACCTTCCTGTCCGGCAGCCGGTGGCAGTCGTGGAACGGGAAGCTGCTGGTGGCCAAGCTGAAGGGCAAGGGCGTGATGGTGTTCCACGTCTCGGCCTCGGGCAAGACCACGCTGTCGCAGACCATCCTCACCGGCTACGGGCGGATCCGCACGGTCCAGCAGGGTCCGGACGGCTCGCTCTACTTCACCACCTCGAACGGCACGAACGACGGGATCTACAAGGTGACCCCGCGCTGACCGGCTCGGTGCGCTGCGGCACGCACGGGTAGCTCAGGCGTCGGCGGCGGTCAGGGCCGCAGCCTCGTCGAGGGGCTCCTCGCTCAGGTGGGTGTCGATCCGGGCGAGGTGGCCGCGGCCGACCCAGAGGACCCCGGCCGCGACCAGCAGACCGGCGCAGCCGATCCAGTACGGCGCGCCGTAGCCGAGCACGCCGGCGATCACCCCGGCCAGCGCCGGTGCGGCCGCACCGCCGACGAAGCGCACGCCGGAGTAGGTGGAGGAGGCGACGGTCCGCGGCAGGTCGGTGGCTTCCATCACGGACTCGGTGAGCACGGTGTTCATCACGCCGAGGAACAGACCGCCGACCACGATGCCGATGATCAGGACGGTCAGGTTCGCGACCTCGACGGCCAGCACCGCCATCACCACGGCCAGGGTCCCGAGCATCGCGTAGAGAGTGCGCCAACGACCGAACCGCCTGGTCAGCACGGGGGCGACGAAGACCGAGGTGACGGCCAGGGCGAGGCCCCACCCGCAGAAGATCATCCCGAGCTCGTGCGCGCCGAAGTCGGCGACGCCGGCAGCAGCGGCTGCGGCCTCCAGCGGGAACGGGCTCCAGGCCAGCAGGCTGAAGAACCCGAAGTTGTAGAACAGGGCGGCCAGACCCAGGGTGAGCAGCGCCGGGTGCCGGAGAGCCCGGAACGTCGCGGTCACGGCGACCGGCTCGGGTCGGCTCGTCTGCCCGCCGAGCAGGATCGTCAGAGCGATCAGGGCGATCGCCATCAGCACGGCGGTGCCGAAGAACGGGCCGCGCCAGGAGATGCTGCCGAGCGCGCCGCCGAGCAGCGGTCCCACCGCGATGCCCAGCCCGAGGGCGGCCTCGTACAAGATCACCGCGCTGTTCGCCCCACCGCTGGCCGCACCCACGATGGTGGCCAGCGCTGTGGAGATGAACAACGCGTTGCCCAGTCCCCACCCGGCGCGGAAGCCGATGATCATGCCGACCGAGTCCGAGGCCCCGGCCAGGGCGGCGAAGACCACGATCAGACCGAGTCCGGCCAGCAGCGTCTTCTTGGCCCCGATCCGGCTGGAGACGAAGCTGGTGAAGAACATGGCGAACCCGGTCACCAGCAGGTAGCTGGTGAACAGCAGCATCGTCTGTGCCGCCGTCGCCCCGAGGTCGGCGCTGATCGCGGGCAGGATCGGGTCGACCAGACCGATGCCCATGAAGGCGATCACGCAGGCGAACGCGACGGCCCAGACGGCCTTCGGCTGCCGGAGCAGGGACGGGGATGCGGCGGGCGCGGACACGAGCAGGACCTCCAACGGTCATTTACATAGTTTGACTATGTAAATAGTAGCAGAGCGCCTACGACGACCACGCCGGTCACCGGTGCGACGAGGGTCTTGGGTCGGACCCGGACCGGGCGAGACCCCGGGACCCGCTCGCGAGATCAGGTCAGGCGAGCGAAGTCCGGTCCGGTCTCCCCCAGCTTGTCGTCCAGCTTGGCGAACAGCGGCGACGGCTTGGCCAGCGGCGTGCCGGGTCGGATGGGGACGGACTCCCAGCTGGCCTGCTCACCGGCGTAGTCCCCCATCAGCACGGGGTAGTCCGGGCCGCCCTCCTCCGACACCGTACGGATCTCCGGCTGCGCCGCCCACACCCCGGACCCGCCGAGAGCCTCGTGCACCTTCTGCGAAGCGTGCGGCAGGAAGGGGGTGAGCAGCGTGTTGGCGTCGGAGACGACCTGCAGGGCGGTGTGCAGCACCGTGTCCCGGCGGGCCGGGTCGTCCTTGAGCTTCCACGGCTCGTTGTCGGAGATGTACTTGTTGGCCGAGCCCACCACCTTCATCGCCTCGCCGATCGCCTGCTTGAACCGGCTGCGCCGCAGCAGGGCGCCGATGGAGTCGAACGCCCCCCGCGAGGCCGCCATCAGGGCGTGGTCGACGTCGCGCAGGTCGAGCGCCTCGGGGACGGCGCCCACGTTCTTGTGGGCCATGGACACCGAGCGGTTGACCAGGTTGCCCCACTCGTTGGCCAGCTCGAAGTTGTTGCGCCGGACGAACTCGTCCCAGGTGAAGTCGCTGTCCTGGTTCTCCGGGCCGGCGACAGCGATGAAGTAGCGCAGGGCGTCGGGCCCGAACTCGTCGAGGAAGTCGCCGACGTAGATGACCTGCCCGCGGGAGGTGGAGAACTTGGAGCCGCTCATGGTGAGGAACTCGCTGGAGACGACCTCGTCGGGCAGCCGCAGCTCCCCCAGCGGTCCGACCCGGCCGCCGTGGTCGCCCTGGCCGTTGTGGCCGAGGAGCATGCCCGGCCAGATCACGGAGTGGAAGACGATGTTGTCCTTGCCCATGAAGTAGTAGCTGAGGGCCTCCGGGTCCTCCCACCACTTCCGCCAGGCCTCCGGGTCGCCGGTGCGCCGAGCCCACTCCACCGAGGCCGAGAGGTAGCCGATCACCGCGTCGAACCAGACGTAGAGCCGCTTCATCGGCTGGTCGGACCAGCCGTCCAGGGGGATGGGCACGCCCCAGTCCAGATCGCGGGTGATGGCCCGCGGCTTGAGGTCGTCGAGCAGGTTCTGGCTGAACTTGAGCACGTTGGGGCGCCAGTCCGTGCGCGCCGACAGCCAGCTGCCCAGCGAACCGGCCAGGGCCGGCAGGTCGAGGAAGAAGTGCTCGGTCTCGACGAACTTCGGGGTCTCCCCGTTGATCCGGCTGCGCGGGTTGATCAGGTCGATCGGGTCGAGCTGGTTGCCGCAGTTGTCGCACTGGTCACCGCGCGCGCCGTCGAAACCGCAGATCGGGCAAGTGCCCTCGATGTAGCGGTCCGGGAGCGTCCGACCGGTGGACGGCGAGACCGCACCCTTGGTGACCTTCGGCACGACGTAGCCGTTGTCGTACAGACCCTTGAAGACGTCCTGCACCACCCGGTAGTGGTTCCGGGTGACCGTCCGGGTGAACAGGTCGTACGACAGCCCGAGACCCTGCAGGTCACCGGCGATCACCCGGTTGTACTTGTCGGCCAGCTCGCGGGTCGTGAGCCCCTCGCGCTCCGCCTGCACCGAGATGGGGGTGCCGTGCTCGTCGGTGCCGGAGACCATCAGCACGTCGTGGCCGCTCATCCGCATGAACCGGGAGAAGACGTCGGAGGGGACACCGAAACCGGAGACGTGACCGATGTGGCGCGGGCCGTTGGCGTACGGCCACGCGACAGCGGTCAGGATGCGCGAGCTCATATCGACCACCCTAGTGCGGCGAGCCGGGTCGCGAACCGTGATATCGAGCCGTCGGAGCGACCCCCGACCGCCCGGCCCGGCCGGCGCCGACGGCCCCCGCTGCCGAGCTCTTGCGTTTACAACGTAAAGTCCCCCCGTACCGGCCGCCGACGGAGACGAGACCCACGTGAGCACCAGCCTGACCCGATCGCGGTCGAGCACCGCGGCTCGGTGGCGACGTGATCGCGTCCTGATCTTGATGGCGGTCCCGGGGATCGCCGCTCTGCTGGCCTTCCACTACCTGCCGCTGCTGGGCAACGTGATCGCCTTCCAGGACTACCAGCCCTTCCTCGGCATCGGGGGCAGCGCGTGGACGGGCCTGGAGAACTTCGCGGTGATCGTCAACGGCGATCCCGACTTCCTCAACGCGGTCCGCAACACGTTGATCCTGACCCTGGTCCAGGTGATCTTCGTCTTCCCGATCCCGATCGTGCTGGCGTTGATGCTGAACAGCCTGCTGTCGGAGCGGATGCGCCGGATCGTGCAGAACGTGCTCTACCTGCCGCACTTCCTGTCGTGGGTCGTCGTGGTGGCGATCTTCCAGCAGCTGCTCGGCGGCAGCGGGCTCCTCAACAGCTTCCTGCTGGCCCGCGGCGCCGAGCCGCTGGACATCATCTCCAACCCCGACGTCTTCATCGGGCTGCTCACCTCGCAGGTGATCTGGAAGGACTCCGGCTGGGCCACGATCCTGTTCCTGGCCGCGCTGTCCCAGGTCGACCAGAGCCTGTACGAGGCGTCCGCGATCGACGGCGCCAGCCGGATCCGACAGCTCTGGCACGTCAGCCTGCCCGCACTCAAGGGCGTGATCATCCTGCTGCTGATCCTGCGTCTCGGCGACTCGTTGAACGTCGGCTTCGAGCAGATCATCCTGCAGCAGCAGGCGGTGGGACTGGAGGCCAGTGAGGTGATCGACACCTACGTGTTCAACTTCGGCATCCTGGGCAGCAACTGGGGCACGGCGGCGGCCGTCGGTCTGGTCAAGGGACTGATCGCGACCGTGCTGGTCATCGCCGCCAACAAGGTGGCGCACATCTTCGGCGAGGACGGCGTGTACCGCTCATGACCGAGACGACGACGATCGCTCCCGCACCGGACTCCGCTCCCGCGAGACGGCGCCACCGTGGCCGAGGCGGCCGGACCAACCGACCGGGTCTGCCCGAGTCGCTGCTCAAGCTCATCGTGCTCGGGCTGGCCACCCTGGCCGTGGTGGTGCCGTTCGTCGGCATCGTCTCGACCAGCCTGTCCAGTCGGGAGCACCTCGATGCCTCCGGCGGCTTCGTGCTATGGCCCGACGCCCCGACGCTGGCGGCCTACCGGACCGTCCTGTCCGGTGGCGTGGTCACCACCGCACTGCTGGTCAGCATCGGCGTCACCCTGGTCGGCACGGTGCTCAGCGTGCTGGTCAGCGCGATGCTCGCGTACGGGCTCAGCCGGCCCGGCAGTCTCGGTTCCCGTCCCGCCCTGCTGATCGTGCTGCTCAGCCTGCTGTTCAGCCCCGGCATCATCCCGCTCTACCTGACGGTGCGCGGCTTCGGCCTGATCGACACCTTCGCGGCGCTGATCCTGCCGGGCGTGGTGAGCGCCTTCAACGTCATCGTGCTGCGGTCCTTCTTCCTCAACATCCCGGCCGAGATCATGGACAGCGCGAAGGTGGACGGAGCCGGCGACTGGCAGATCTTCACCCGGATCGTCGCCCCGCTGTCCAAGGCCGTGCTCGCGGTGATCGGTCTGTTCTACGCCGTCGGCTACTGGAACTCCTTCTTCAACGCGCTCATCTACCTGAACGACCAGTCCCGCTGGCCGCTGCCGCTGGTGCTGCGGACGTACGTGCTGAACAACACCCAGCTGTCCGCCGCGGACGTGGCCGCAGGTGCCGAGGCCCTGCCCGCCCAGCCCGCCCTGCAGATGGCCATGCTGCTGATCGCGATCATCCCGATCCTGGTGGTCTACCCGTTCCTGCAGCGCCACTTCACCAAGGGCGTCATCACCGGGGCGGTGAAGGGATGAGGCGGCGCAGCTTCCTCGGCCTGGCCGGGGGCCTCAGCGCGGCCGCCGTCGGCCTGACCCCGCTCGCCGGGTGCTCGAGTCGGCCCCCGGCGCTGGACGCCACCGGTCCGCCGGTGGCCGGCCCGACCTACCGGGCCCGCACCGACCTCCCGAAGCCGGTGATCGCGGGCACCGCGGACGGGACCATCCCCAGCACCTACCTGCGGTATCCCGAGCGTCCGGTGACCACCGTCGCGGGGACACCGGGCGACGGCCGCCCGGTCTCGATCCTGACCCAGACCTTCTCGCCGATCCCGCCGGCGGTGCAGGACAACCCCGTCTGGTCGAACCTCAACGCCGCGTTGGGCTCGCCGCTGCAGATCCAGATCGTTCCCCAGGCCGACTACAAGATCAAGTTCGCCACCGTGGTCGCCGGCGACTCGCTGCCCGACCTGTTCTTCGCCTCCCCCGACTTCCCGCGGATGCCCGAGCTGATGGCCGCCCGGGCCGTCGACCTGTCCGACCACCTGTCCGGCCGGGCTGTGCTCGACTACCCGAACCTGGCCAACCTGCCGACCGCCTGCTGGGACGTCGGTCGCTTCAACGGCCGGCTCTACGGTCTGCCCTCGCCGCGCGGGGCCATGCAGAGCGGGATCCTGCTGCGCCGCGACGACCTGCTGGCCCGCCGCGGCATCACCGGCGAGCTGTCCGACTTCAGCGACCTGGCCGGCATCTGCGCCGAGGTCAACGACCCCCGCGCCGGGGTCTGGGCGCTGGCCGCGGTGCCGCTGCAGTTCATCCGCAACATGCTCTCCATCCCCAACTTCTGGCGCTTCGACGGCACCACCATGCAGAGCTGGTGGACGGCTCCGGAGCAGGAGCAGGCGCTGGAGGCGGGTCGCAAGCTGTTCGCCGACGGACTGGTCAACCCCGACGCCTTCGCCGCTCCCAACAAGAAGACCTGGTTCTCCACCGGCAAGGCCTACTTCACCGACGACGCGTTCGCCTCCTGGCCGCAGTACTACGCCGGCGTGGAGGACGAGGGCTTCGCGATGAGCGGGTGCACCATCCCCGCCTTCGACGGCGGCGGCTCCGGCAAGCTGTGGCTGAGCTTCCCGTCGTACGGTTTCGCGGCCGTCGGCCAGCACGCGGCCGACCGGGTGGAGACCCTGCTCAAGATCGCCGACTACCTGGCCGCGCCCTTCGGCAGCGCCGAGTACCTGACGGTCCGCTACGGCCGGGACGGCGGGGACTACGAGCTGACCGACGGCAACCCGGCGCCGATCGGCACGACCGGTGCGGCGAGCCAGCTCGGGGTGAAGTACGTGACCGACGCCCCGATCGTGAACTTCGTGCCGGGCCGTCCCGAGGCCGCGCGCCAGCTGGACGCGCTGCTCCGCCGGCTGGTGCCCGACGCCCTGGCCAACGACGCGGTGTACCTCTACTCGCGTACCGTGGCCGACCGGTTCGCCGGCTCCCAGACCCGGTTCAGCAGCCTGGAGAACGACATCCTCCAGGGTCGGCGACCGGTCAGCGACTGGCGGGCGGAGGCCGACTCCTGGCAGTCCCGCTACGGCGCCCAGATGAGCGCTGAGCTGACCGAGGCGTACCACGCCGCGGGTCGGGGCTGACGTCTCTCGGGGCCCGTTCGCCGGTGGCGCTCAGGCGGGCTTGACCGCCTGCAGGGTGTAGGTCAGCGGCATCCGGTCGGGTCGCTCGGGCAGCCGGAACTCCCCGTCCCCGCCGGCGACCATGTCCGGCATGGCCTGCCACGGCACGCTGCGGTGCTCCTCGAAACCGGTGATGGTCAGCCCCGCGGCGAGCACGGCGGAGAGGATCTCGCCGATGCCGTGGTTCCACTCCGCCGAGCGGGTGTGCGTCAACGCGGTCTCGGTGCTGACGTACGTGCCCGGCTCGTCCCACAGGGTCGGCTCCGAGCGCTCGAAGTACGGGAAGTCGATGACCAGCGAACCGTCCATCCGGTCCTGGTCGGCCGCCCACAGCACCGGGTGCCCCTCGCGGATGAAGAACCGACCTCCGGGCTTCAGCAGACCGGCGATCACCTCCGCCCAGCGCGCCACGTCGGGGAGCCAGCACAGCACGCCGATCCCGGTGTAGACGAGGTCGTACGCCTCCGCGCCCAGCACCTCGACCGCGTCGTACACGTCGGCGACGTGGTACTCGATCGGCGTCCGGGTGGCGGCGGCCAGGGCTCGCGCCTGCTCGACCGAGGCGGTCGAGAAGTCCAGCCCGGTCATGGTCGCGCCGAGCCGGGCCAGGGAGAGCGTGTCGGTCCCGATGTGGCACTGCAGATGGGCTCCGCGGAGCCCGGTCAGGTCGCCCAGCCGGGGCCGGTCGAACCGCACCACGTCGGACAGGTGACGGGGATCGGCGGCCAGCCGCTCGACCGCGTAGTCGGGCGAGGCCGCGTGCGCGGGCGCTCGTTCGTCCCACAGGGCCCGGTTCAGCGCGAGGTACTCGTCCACGGGACGACCCTAGGGGAGACCGAGACCCAGGCGGCTCTTGTCCAAGCGTGCCGGACCCCTCCGTCGGCGAACATTCCGTCACTCGACGACTTCCGCTGCGCCGACGGCCGGACGTGGGCGAACATTCCGTCACCCGACGGCTCCTGCCACACCCCGATCCGTACGAAGCGGACACTCCGTCGAATGACGGAATGTTCGAAGTGCCGGACCCCCGGGACCCGGAAAACCCGACCACGGACGGGCAACCCGGCACGCCCCACCCGCACGGCCCCGAAAACCCGACCACGGACGAGCAACCCGGCACGCCACACCCGCACGGCCCCGAAAACCCGACCACGGACGAGCAACCCGGCACCCGCAACCCGCACGGACCCGGGAAACCCGACCCCGGACGGGCAACCCGCGGCCTACCTCGCACTCAGCCCGCCACGGACAGAGGCACGGACCTACAACAGCGGCGAGACCAGGCGGGAGGTGCTCTCCTTGATCGCCCACAGGTAGCGGTTCCCGAACGCGGTGGTCCGGTCGAACGGGGTGCACAGAGTGAGGTCGTCGAGGTAGATGTCGCGCAGCCGGGCGCCCAGGTCGGCGTCGTAGAAGAACGCGTTGACCTCGAAGTTCAGCCGGAAGCTGCGGTAGTCCATGTTGGCGGTGCCGACCGAACCCATCTCGTGGTCCACCAGCACCGTCTTGGCGTGCAGGAAGCCGTTGCGGTAGATGGAGATCCGGGCTCCGGCCTGGGCCAGCTCGTCGGCGTAGCTGAGCGTCGCCGGGTAGACCAGCAGGTGGTCGGGCTTGTCGGGGATCATCAGCCGGACGTCCAGGCCGGAGCGGGCGGCGATCTTGAGCGCGTCGAGGACGGCGAAGTCGGGCATGAAGTAGGGCGACTGGATCCAGACCGACCGCTGCGCGGAGTCGATCATCTTGATGTAGCCGAACTTGATCCGCTCCCACTCCGAGTCCGGACCGCTGGCGGCGATCTGCAGCGCCACCCGGCCCGGCGCCTCCGCCGGCTCGACGAAGTAGCCCTCCCGCCAGCGAACCCGGTCGGCGGGTGCCGCCGCGGCGTTCCAGTCGGTCAGCAGCCGCTGCTGGATGGACGACACCGCGGTCCCGGTGACCCGCAGGTGGGTGTCGCGCCAGTAGCCGAACTTGGGGTTCTCCCCGAGGTACTCGTCGCCCACGTTGAAGCCGCCGATGTAGCGGACCGGCCGTCGATCACCACCAGCTTGCGGTGGGTGCGGTTGTTCACCCGCAGGTTGATCAGCGGCACCCGGCTGGCGAAGAACACCGCCACCTTGCCTCCGGCGGCACGGAGCTCGGCGGTGTCGGACCTCGAGATCGTCCGGCCGCCGAGCGCGTCCCAGAACAGCAGCACCTCCACGCCGGCCCGGGCCCGGTCGGTGAGGGCCGCGATGATCCGCTTGCCCAGGTTGTCGCCCCGGAAGATGTAGTAGTAGACGTGCACGTGGTCGGTCGCGGCGTGGATGTCGGCGATCAGCCGGTCGAACTTCTCCCGCCCGTCGTGGAAGACCTCCACCCGGTTGTCCTCGCTCAGCCGGGCACCGTCGTCACTGACCAGCAGCTCCACCACCGGCGAGTTGCGGCGGGCGGCGTCGTTGCTGGGCACGAGGGTGCCGCTGACCAGGGCCCAGCTCTGCTCGAAGGTCAGCTCGGTGTAGTCGATGCCGGCGCCCTCGAGCTTGGCGAAGATCTTGTCCCGGGTCAGCCGGCGACCGACGAAGACCCAGAGCAGGAAGCCGAGCACGGGGATGAAGAACATCACCAGGATCCACGCCCACAACGAGCTCGGCTCGCGGCGCTCGCGGAACATGGTGATGATCGCCAGCACGATGTTGACCAGCAGGACGACGGTGATCACGGAGGTGGCGATCGAGGCGGCGTCGCCGGTCAGCGTCTCCCAGCTCACCCGGCGCCGAGGGCCGCGAAGCCCGGCTTGATCACGTCCTCGATCAGCCGCAGCCGCACGTCGAACGGGTAGAAGGCGCTCTTGGCCGCGTTGATGGTGAACCAGCGCACGTCGTCGAGGGTGTAGTCGAACGCGTCGCAGAGCTCCGCGAACTCCTGGGACAACGTGGTCCTGCTCATCAGCTGGTTGTCGCTGTTGACCGTCACCCGGAAGCGGAGCTGGCGGAGCAGACCGATCGGGTGCTCGGCGATGGAGGACGCCGCCCCGGTGTGCACGTTCGAGGAGGGGCACATCTCCAGCGGGATCCGTTGGTCCCGGATGTAGGCGGCCAGATCGCCCAGCTTGGGCCTGCCGTCCGGACCGAGGGTGATGTCGTCGATGATCCGCACGCCGTGGCCGAGCCGGTTGGCCCCGCAGATCTGCACCGCCTCCCAGATCGACGGCAGCCCGAAGGCCTCCCCCGCGTGGATGGTGAAGAACGCGTTGTTGCGCTTCAGGTAGTCGAAGGCGTCCAGGTAGCGGGTGGGCGGGTAGCCGGCTTCGGCGCCGGCGATGTCGAAGCCGGCCACCCCCGCGTCCCGGTAGTCGATGGCCAGCGTGGCGATCTCCCGCGAGGGCCGGTTGTGCCGCATGGCCGTGAGCAGCTGCCGGACCACGATCGGGTGCCCGGCGGCGGCCGACGCGGCCATTCCCTCGGTCAACCCGTCCCGGACGGCCTCCACCGCCTGCGCCGGGGTGAGACCACCTTCGACGTGCTGCTCGGGGGCCCAGCGGGTCTCGCCGTAGACGACGCCGTCGGCGGCCAGGTCCTCGACGAACTCCCGGGCCACCCGCCGCAGGTTGTCTGCGCTCTGCATCACCGCGATCGTGTGCACGAAGGTCGACAGATAGCGCTCCAGCGGACCGGAGCTGGCGGCGTCGTGGATCCAGGTGGCGAGCCCGTCGGCGTCGGTCACCGGCAGCTCGTGGCCGATCTCGGCGGCCAGGTCGATGATCGTCTGAGGTCGCAGACCGCCGTCGAGGTGATCGTGCAGCGAGACCTTGGGGGCGGCGCGGAGGACGTCGAGTGACACGCTCACGCCTTCTCCTTCCGTACGTGGTCGAGATCGTCGGCGCCGAAGGCCAGCGGCAGCACTTCCTCCATCCGCCGGATGCCCTTGGGTGTGTCGACCAAGAGGTTGGGGCCGCCATGTTCCCACAGCAGCTGGCGGCAGCGACCGCACGGCATCAGCCGCTCCCCCAGCCGGTTGCTGCAGGTGAACGCGACCAGCCGCCCGCCGCCCCCCGCGTGCAGGGCCGAGACCAGCCCGCACTCGGCGCACAGGGTGACCCCGTAGGCGGCGTTCTCCACGTTGCAGCCGACGATGATGCGGCCGTCGTCGACGATGGCCGCCGCCCCCACCGGGAACGAGGAGTACGGCGCGTACGCCCGGGCGGTGATGGCGCGCGCCACCTTGCGCAGACCCTCCCAGTCGATCGGCGGCGTCGAGGTCATCTCAGCTCTTCTCGTAGGGGATGCCGTCGGCGGCCGGTGCCCGGACCCGGCCGACGAGTCCGGCCACGGCGATGATGGTGGCCACGTACGGCAGGATCAGCAGGAACTGGCTGGGCATCGGGGTGCTGAGCGTCTGCAGCTGGGACGCCATCTGGGTGACGAAGCCGAAGAACAGCGCCATCAGGGCGGCCAGCCCCGGGTGCCACCGGCCCATGATCAGCGCGGCCAGGGCGATGAAGCCGTTGCCCACGGTGAACTCCTTGCTGAACGAGCCGGTGGAGGCCAGCGTGAAGAAGGAGCCGCCGAGCCCGGCCAGCACACCGCCGGCCAGCACCGCGGACCAGCGGACGCCGCGGACGCTGATGCCCACGGTGTCGGCAGCCTCGGGGTGCTCACCGACCGAGCGGACCCGCAGTCCCCAGGACGTCTTGAACAGCACCAGCCAGACCACGAGCACCGCGAGGCCGGCCAGGTACGCCAGGATGTTCTGGTTGAACAGGACCTTGCCGAAGAAGGGGATGTCGGACAGCAGCGGGATCGGGATGGTCTCCAGGACCGGGGCGTTGTTGTACTCCGCGGACGCCGGCTGCACCAGCTGGTCGAACAGGAACCCGGTGACCCCGACCGCCAGCAGGTTGAGCACCACCCCGAGCACGACCTGGTTGACCAGGTAGTTGATCGAGAACAGGGCCAGCAGGGCGGCCATGGCCACCCCGGCCACCACCGCGGCGAGCAGGGCCAGCGGCACCGACTGGGTGATGCTGCCGACGATCGCGGCGGCGAACGCGGAGGCCAGGAACTGGCCCTCGATCGACACGTTCACCACCCCGGCCCGCTCGCAGAGCACGCCACACAGGGCACCAAGGACCAGGGGCGTGGCCAGCGACAGGGTGCCGGCGAACTGGTTGCTGACCGGGAAGGGCAGATCCCGGCCGGCCGCGGCCCAGGTGAGGAAGCCGACCACCAGCGCGAGCCCGGCGACGGTGCCCGCCAGCGCCGGCCAGCGACCGGCGAGTCGCCCGGACAGGAAACCGACGGCGGCGGCCAGCAGCAGCAGCGCGCAGACCAGCACCGTCACCACGCCGGGCAGCGCGACGGTGGGCAGCTGGACCTCGTCGAAGGCGTCGGACAGGGCGAACCGCGCCAGCCCGGTGGTGGACGGCAGCAGGACCAGCAGCACCACCCCGACGACGGCGATCAGCACCCCGGTGGACAGCCGCTGGCGGCGCTTCTCGGCCGACTCCACGTACTGCAGGTCCGTCCCCGCGGCACGAGCCGGCGGGGTGGTCGTCGTTGTGGACGGGTCGGGGCGGCTCACGCCAGGCCTCCCTCGGTGGTGGGTCCGACCGGTCGGACCTTGCGGGTCCGGACGAACGGGATGATCTTGGTGATCAGCGCGGGGGCGGCCACGAACAGCACGATCAGGGCCTGCAGCACGGTGGTCAGCGTCAGCGGGGTCTGCGCGATGCTCTGCATGGCGAGACCGCCGGCGTGCAGGGCGCCGAAGAGCAGTCCGGCGAGGACGGTGCCGAGCGGCTTGGAGCGTCCCAGCAGGGCCACGGTGATCGCGTCGAAGCCGATCGAGCCGACGATGCCGGCCGACAGCGGCACCGGCACCCCGGAGGCGCTCGGACCGAGTGCGGCCTGCACCCCGGCCAGACCGGCCAGCGCTCCGGCCAGGGTCATGGTGATGATGGTGGTGGTACCGACACTCATGCCGGCCGTAGCCGCAGCGTTCGGGTTCGCCCCCACCGCCTTGATCGCAAAGCCGATGGTCGAGCGGTCCAGGATCCACCAGACCGCGGCGGCAGCGACCAGCGCCACCACGAAGCCGATGTGCAGCTGGCTGCCGGCCAGCCGCGGGAAGGTCGCGTTCCAGTCGATGATCGGCGAGATGGGGTCGGTGCGGCCGGGGCGCTGGAACGCCGTGGTGGTGAGGAAGAAGGCCAGCAGACCGGCGGCGATGTAGTTCATCATGATCGTCACGATCACCTCGTGCGCGCCGGTGCGGGCCTTGAGCCAGCCGACGATGCCGCCCCAGATGCCGCCGCCGACCACGCCCGCCAGGATCGCCACCAGCAGGTGCAGCACGGGGGGCAGGTGCAGGGTGAAGCCGACGTAGGCGGCCAGGATGGCGCCCCAGATCGCCTGTCCCTGGGCGCCGATGTTGAACAGCCCGGCCCGGAACGCGAGCCCCACGCCGAGCCCGGCGCAGATCAGGGGCGCAGCCTGGGCCGTGGTCTCGGTGATCGCCTGCCAGCTGCCCAGCGAACCGGTCATCAGAGCGCCGTAGGCGCTGCTGACCTTGTCCCAGCTGGCCGCCAGCGCGTCGGACGGCCGGGCGAAGAAGTACGCGAAGGTGGACCGGACGTCGGTGTCGGAGACGATCATCAGGAACGCCCCCACGAGGAAGGCCAGGATGATCGCGGCCACCGTGGTGATCACGTCCACCCAGGGGATCCGCCGGCCCCGGGATCGGGTCCGGTCCGCCGACCTCGCCGGCGGAGGAGCCGTGGGCACCCCGGATGGCCCGGCCCCCGGCCGCTCCGGTGGCCTCGTCTCACTCATGTCCCGACCTCTCGCTCGGCGGCGTCCTTGTCCAGGGCCGCGTCCTCCTCCGAGGACGTGGTCACCGAGGCGGCGGCCAGCGCCTCCTCGGTCGGCACCCCGGCCATCATCAGACCGAGCACCTCCCGCGACGTGCTCGGCGGCACGGTGCCGACGAGCCGGCCCCGGTACATCACAGCGACCCGGTCGGCCAGGGCGACCACCTCGTCCAGCTCGGTGGAGACGATCACCACGGCGGTGCCCCGGTCGCGCTCGGTGACCAGGCGCCGGTGGAGGAACTCGATGGCGCCCACGTCGACCCCCCGGGTGGGCTGGCTGGCGATCAGCGCGGACAGCGGGCGGGACAGCTCGCGGGCCAGCACGACCTTCTGCTGGTTGCCGCCGGACAGCGAGGTCACCGGGTCGTCGACCGACTGCGTACGGATGTCGAACTCGGCCACCCGGTCCTCGGCGTTGCGCCGGATCGCGGCCAGATCCAGGGCCGGACCCTTCGCGTACGGGGGCTCGTCGAAGTGGTTGAGGACGAGGTTCTCGGCCACCGAGAAGGAACCCACGAAGCCGTCGTGCTTGCGGTCCTCCGGGACGTAGCCCAGGCCGTCGGCGATGCTCTGCTTCGGGGTGTGCCGGGTGATCGAGCGACCGTCGAGGGTGACGGTGCCCTGGCTGATCGGGATCAGGCCGAGCAGCGCCTCCACCAGCTCGGTCTGTCCGTTGCCCTGCACCCCGGCGATGCAGACGATCTCCCCGCCCGAGACCTCCAGGTCCAGCCCGTCCACCACCAGGGCTCCCGCCCCGTTGGCCACCGAGACCCCCGACAGCACCAGGCGGGGGTCCGCACTGGTCGACGGCGGTTCCTTGTCGACCCGCAGGTTGACCGCCCGCCCCACCATCAGCTCGGCCAGCTGGGCCTCGGAGTCGGACGGCTGGGCGGTGCCGACGACCTTGCCCCGGCGGATGACGGTGATCTTGTCCGCGATCGCCCGCACCTCGCGCAGCTTGTGGGTGATGAAGACGATCGCCTTGCCCTCGTCGCGCAGGGACCGCATGACCGCGATCAGCTCGTCGATCTCCTGCGGGGTGAGCACCGCCGTGGGCTCGTCGAAGATCAGGTAGGTGGCGTCGTTGGCCAGCGCCTTCAAGATCTCCACCCGCTGCTGGACGCCGACGGGGAGGTCCTCGATCAGCGCGTCGGGATCGACGGCCAGCCGGTAGCGGTTCGACAGCTCGCGGACCGTGGCGCGGGCCTGGCGCATGTTCAGCACGCCGCCGGTGGTCTGCTCCCGCCCGAGGATGAGGTTCTCGGCCACGGAGAACACCTCGACCAGCATGAAGTGCTGGTGCACCATGCCGATCCCGGCCCCCATCGCCTCCTTCGGCGTCCGCGAGGTGTGCGGCCGCCCGTCGATGGTGATCTCCCCCTCGTCGGGCTGCAGCATCCCGTAGAGGACGTTCATCAGGGTGGACTTGCCGGCGCCGTTCTCCCCCAGCAGGCAGTGGATCTCGCCGGGGCGGATGTCGAGGTCGATGTGGTCGTTGGCAACCAGGGACCCGAAGCGCTTGGTGATCCCGCGGAGCCGGAGCCCCCGGCGCTCGGACTCGGGTTCAGGGGTGTCCGACTCGGGTGCGACGGTCACGGACGAGTCCTCCTTCACAGGCTGCTCGCGGGTCTGGACCCGATCCTCGCAGGAGTGGGCGGTAAAGGCGACGAAGGGAGACCCTGGCGGGTCTCCCTTCGTCGGTGCTGGCGATCAGGTGCTCACCGGTCGATCAGGTGGTGGGCTGGGACTTCGACTCGATCGTGATCTTGCCGGAGACGATGTCGGCCTTGAGTGCGTCGAGCTCGGTCTTCATCTCGGCCGGCACCTTGGCGTCGAAGTCGTTGAACGGGGAGAGCCCGGTGCCCTCGTTCTCCAGCGTCCCGACGAACGGTTCGCTCGAGAACGAGTCGTCCTGCGCGGCCTTGATCGCGTCGAACACGGCGACGTCCATGCCCTTGTAGACGCTGGTCATGATGTTGGCGCAGTAGTTCGGGGCGCTGACGCAGCCGTCGGTGTCCACCCAGATGGCGTTCACCTTGCCGTTGCTGGCCTTGGCCGTCTGCAGCGCACCCTCACCGGCCGGACCGGCCACCGGGAAGATGATGTCGGCGCCCTGGCTGGTCAGGCCCTGGGCCGCACGCCCGCCGCCCTTGACGTCCTCGAACGGCTTGTCCGACTGAACGAAGGTGCCGTCCTGCTTCTCGGCGTTCCAGCCGAGCACCGAGACGTTCTTGCCCTTCTGCTTGTTGTAGTAGGCGACGCCCTGGGCGTAGCCGTCCATGAAGATCGTCACGGTCGGGATGTTCAGGCCACCGAAGGTGCCGACCTTGCCGGTCTGGGACATGCCCGCCGCGAAGTAGCCGGCCAGGAAGCTGGACTGGGCGGTGTTGAACACCAGCGGCTTCAGGTTGGTCACGCCGGCGAACTTGGCGTCGTTGGAGTCGACGATGGCGAACTTGATGTCGGGGTTCTTCTTGGCCGCGGCCAGGGTGTCGTCGGCCAGCAGGAAGCCGACGGTCACGATGATGTTGCACTTGGCGTCGACCATCGACTGGATGTTCTTGGCGAAGTCGGCAGTGGTGGCGGACTCGACCTCGCCGGTGGCGATGCCGAGCTGGTCCTTGGCGTCGGTCAGGCCCTTGTAGGAGGTCTGGTTGAACGACTTGTCGTCGAAGCCACCGGAGTCGGAGACCATGCAGCCCTTGAAGTCACCCGTGGCGGCGCTGGTGCCGCCACTCGGAGCGGCGGAGGAGCCACTGCCCTCGGTGCCCGGCGCCTGCGCACAGCCCGCGAGGGCCAGGGTCGTGGCGGCAGCAGCGGCACACAACCCCAGGAACGTCTTCTTCACTCAGATCTCCTCGACAAGATGGGACGAGACATTCTGCTGTCCCGCGAACTCGTGACCGCACGCATCGTCGGTCCGGCCTTGATTCTCACAGACTCTAACCGGACCCTCAGGGATTGCTGCGATTCCGCGTAACGATCTGGGAAATTCGGCGCGCAGTCACTCCGCGGCGGACTCCGCCGGGCGGCTGCTCACCGCGGCCAGGGCGGCGACCCCGACCCGGATGCACTCCTCGTCCACGTCGAAGGTGGGTTGGTGGATGTCCGCGGCCGCCGGCTGCCCGACCGGCCGGACCCCGAGCCGGGCCATCGCCCCCGGCACCTGACGCAGCATCCACGCGAAGTCCTCGCCGCCCAGCGACTGCTCGGTGACCGTCACGCCGTGCGGACCGAGCACCCCGCCGGCGGCCGCGGTCAGCCGTGCGACACCGAGCTCGTGGTTGACCGCCGGTGGCACCCCGGCGGTGACCGAGACCTCGACACCGACCCCGAAGGGCTGCACGATCTGGCTGACCAGCTCCGGGATCAGCCGCTGTGCGGTCCGCCAGCCGTTCTCGTCCAGCGCGCGCAGCGTGCCCTCGATCACCCCGACCTGCGGGATGGCGTTGGCCACCGACCCGGCGTGGATCCGTCCCCACATCATCGACAGCCCGCTGCGCGGGTCGACCCGACGGGAGAGCAGCAGCTGGGTCTCGGTGGCCAGGGCCCCCAGGGCTCCGACCAGGTCGGCGGTCAGGTGCGGCCGCGACGTGTGCCCGCCGCTGCCGGTGACGGTGACGGTGACCTGGTCCACCGCCGAGGTGATGGGGCCGACCCGGAGCGCGATCTGCCCGACGTCGGTGCGGGGGTCGCAGTGCAACGCGTACACCTCGCTCAGGCCGTCCAGCACCCCGCAGGCGATGGCGTCGACCGCGCCGCCGGGGCTGGTCTCCTCGGCCGGTTGGAAGATCAGCCGGACGCCGCGGCGCAGCTGGCCCTCCTCGCGCAGCCGGGCCAGCACCAGACCGGCGCCCAGCACCACCGACGTGTGCACGTCGTGGCCGCAGGCGTGGCAGACACCGTCGGTGACCGACCGGTAGGGCACGTTCTTGCCGTCCTGGATCGGCAGCGCGTCCAGGTCCGCCCGGAGCCCGACCAGGTCGTCGGGGCCCACGCCGTCGGGGAGGATGTCGCAGACCGCGCCGGTGCCGGTGCGCAGCACCTCGGCGTGGAGACCTGCGCGAGCCAGCGTGTCCACCACGAGCTGGGTGGTCCGGTACTCCTCGTGGCCGATCTCGGGGTGGGCGTGGAGGTCGCGACGGAGGGCGACCAGATCGCCGTACAGCCGATCGGTCTCCGACCTGATCAGCCCGAGCCGTGAGCTTGTGGACGTCTGCACCTGCACGGCGCCAGTTTCTCACTGCGGCGGAGGCGATCGCGCCGATGTTCACCGTCAGGTGGAGCAAGGGTAGGCTCGCCTTAGCAAGATCGAGCACCCCCGTCTCTCTCAGGAAAGGCCACTCGTGGGCTACTACGCCGACTACTTCCGCGCCGACGTGCGGGAGGTGAGCGCGTTGACCCCGAACATGGTCCGGATCGTCTTCGGCGGCGAGGACCTCCGCCGCTTCGTGAGCAGCGGCGACCCCGACGAGCGACTGGTGGTGGTGCTCCCCCGACCGGGTGAGCGCGAGGCACCGGCACCCGTCCGACAAGCCGACGGCACTCTCGACTACCCGGCCGACGACGAGCCGGAGATGCGCAGCTACACGGTGCGACGGGTCGATGCCGGGACCGGCGAGCTGGTCATCGACTTCGTCCGCCACGAAGGCGGCGCCGCCGCCGGCTGGGCGATCCAGGCGCGCGTCGGCGACGTCGTCCAGCTCAGTCCGGCCAGCGGCTGGTACGCCCCACCGGGTGACGCCGCCTGGCAGCTGCTGCTGGCCGACATGACCGCCCTGCCCGCCCTCGGTCGCATCCTGGAGGAGCTCCCCGCCGGTCGGCGCGCGATCGTCCTGGCCGAGGTGACCGAGCCCGGCGATCAGCAGGAGATCGAGACCGCCGCCGACGTGACGTACACCTGGCTGGCCGGGAGCGGCAACGGTCACGGGCCGAGCCGGTTGTTCGCGGCCCTGCGCGAGCTCGAGCTGCCGGCCGGACCGGGCTACCTCTGGTTCGCCGGTGAGGCGGCGGAGTCGCGGGCGGTCCGCACGTACGTCCGTCGCGAGCTGGGCTGGCCCACCGACCGCTTCACCGTCCTCGGCTACTGGCGGAGGGACAAGGAGCGCTGGATGGCCCGCTACGAGCAGGTGGGTGAGGGCCTGGAGAAGGTGTACGAGAGCGCCGTGGCCTCAGGGCTCTCGCAGGGTGACGCCCTCGACGTCTACGAGGAGGCCCTGGAGAAGGCCGGTCTCTGACCACTCTCGGGCCATGAGTGAAGCAGGGGGCTTCAGAACGCCGCAGTGAAGGGCTCCGCTTCAGTCGCGACCCGCTCTTTCGCCGAGCGAGTCAGCCGGACGCCGCCAGGGCGACCAGCCCCACCGTGCTCAACGCGACCAGCCAGCTGGCGAAGCTGCCCACCAGGAAGTACTCGGTGACGTCGCTGGCGCCGCCGTAGCCGGGATCGCCGGCGCGCGGCACCCGGAGCTCGGGGAACCGCAGCAGGGACTTCGCGGCCACCACCACCGCAGCGCCGGTGAGACTGCCCCCGACACCGAGCCCGAGGATGAGCAGCCGCTCCATCGGACCGAGGATCCGTCCGCCGCGCAGGGTCTTCTCGTTGTCGCTGGCGGGCACCCCGACCAGGTCCAGCAGCAGCCGCACGATCACGTTGGCGGTCGAGATCTGGACCACCAGGGCCGCCAGGACCAGCAGCACCCGCTCCGCGGGCAGGTGGGCCAGCCCGGAGCGGTCGAGCCCGGCCAGCAGGAACGACGCGCGTCCGGCCGCGGGTCCGGCCAGCAGCAGCGCCAGCACCCCGAGCAGGAGCGACGCGTACGCCAGCCCGGCCGCACGCGCGGGCGTCAGGGCGGCCGGCCACCGAGTCGTCGCGACCCCGCCGAAGCGGGCCACGGCCACGGCCGAGCCGACGACCCAACCGGCGATCCCGAGGGTGGCGGCGATCCAGGCGAGCCAGCCCGCCCCCTCCGGACCGACCAGCACGGCGGCCAGCAACGACAGCGCCGTCCCGAGCGCAGCCACCAGCAGCACCGGCCGTCGACCGAGTCGCTGCCGGGCCCGGACGACGTCCAGCCCGCCCACCAGCACCAGCCAGAGCGCGAGCGCGGTCACCGCGGCGGAGCCGGGACAGCGGGATCGGAGGTGTCGACGAGCATGCGCTGAGCATCGCGGACGGCACTGACACCCTTGGCGAAGGCCTGGGAGACGGCGGAGTCGCTGACCTGCTCCTCCGCCGCGATCTCGTGCTGGCTGGCTCCCGCGAGGGACCGGCGCAGCATCCGGCGGGAACGGTCGTTGAGCCGGTCGACGAGCGCGTCGCGGGTGACCAGGAAGGCGTTGACCCACGGGGCCGGGCCCGCGACGGACGGGGCGTGGCGGTCGTCGTAGGCGGTGCGGCGCGCGCGGGCGGCCGGCTCGTCGAGGAGGGCCAGGGCAGCGCGCGCACTCCACCAGGCCTCGCCGTCCTGGAGCATCGGGGTCTTGGCGGCGTCGAAGACCTCCCGCCCACCCACGCCGATGCCGCAGCGGGCGTCCATCGGCGCCGGCAGGTGCAGCCGGACCAGCAGGGCGGCCAGCGTCGCGGCCCCGAGGTCGGCGTACACCCCCTGGAACTCGTCGCCCACCGTCGGCTCCAGCCGGTCCACCGGCGGGACCACCGCGCTCGCGGCGCGGAGGGCGGCCGCCAGGTCCGCCTGAGCCGCCGAACGCGACGCCGAACGCCGTGAACCCACCAGGTCGCCGATCAGCACGTAGACGGTCATCTCTGAAGCCTAGATCTTAACTTCAGCAAAGTGAAGCTCTCAGCTGAACTGATCGGGCAACGGTGTCTCCCAGAGGGCCTCGATCGGCAGCTCACGGTCCAGGATCGTCCCGGCCGCCCGGTGGCCCGACAGCAGGGCGGCGGTGACGGTGGCCGGGTCCTCGGTCCAGGTGGCCTCGCCGGCCAGGTGCAGCACCCCGCCCACCGGAGTGGCCAGCAGGTCGTGGTCCTCCGGCCGGGCGCCGACGGCCAGGTACGCGTACGAGCCCCGCGCGTACGGGTCGGCCTGCCAGTGGGTGACGTGCACCTGCACGGGAGCCTCGACGGCGTCCCCGTAGAGGCGCCGGAGCTGGGTCAGTACGGAGGCGGCCACCCGGTCGTCGTCCCAGTGGCGGATCTCCCGCGCGCACGGACCGGCCGCGAAGGTGAGCAGCGTCGGCTCGCCGTGCAGGTCGGTGAGGTCGTACCAGGAGTGCCACCACGCCCCCTCGGGTCCCTGCTGCCGGATCGCGTAGACGTCCTCGTCCCAGAACCGGCGACCGAAGCGCAGGACGACCTTCTCGAACGCGTTCATCTCGAGGCCGTCCACGGCTCCGGCGAGCGGCTCAGGAAGGGCCGGACGGATGGTCAGGTCCCCGGACTTCAGCACCCCGATCGGCACGGTCAGGACGGCACGATCCGCGCTGACGGTGGCCAGGTCGGTGACCACCGTGACCCCCTCGACGGACCAGCTGACCTGTCGGACCACGTGCTCGAGGCGGACGTCGAGACCCACCGCGAGGTGCCCGGCGAGCTGGTCGTAGCCGTCGGGGAACACCACCTCGTCGCCCGCCACGGCGTCGTCGTCCAGGCCGTGGGCGTCGAGGTCGGTGATCCAGACGCCGTACTGCTCCTCGGTGCGGTGACGGTGGTGCTCGCGCACCCGCTCCGCCCGCTCGGTGTCCCAGTCCTGCCGGGCCAGCGTGGCCTCGACCGCCTCGGCGTACGAGGTGCCCGGTGCGGCCGCGGTGACCGCGCGGGCCAGGTCCTCGTCGAAGCGGTGCAGGTCGTCGACGTAGCGCTGGGCGGTCGCCGCGTCGAGCCGCCGGCCGGTCGGGTCGTAGTAGGCGATCGGGCGGCTGTCGGGCTGGAACGCCCCGACGGTGAACTCGACCGTGCGCAGACCGAAGGCCCCGGCCGCCGCCGCCAGCGGGCTGTCGTCGACGCCGTGGATCCAGGAAGCGCCGAGGTCGGTCACCCGACCGTCGGCGCGGTCGGTCCAGGTGCGGCCACCGATCCGGTCACGGGCCTCGAGCACCACGACCCGCTGCCCCGCCTGCGCCAGCAACCGGGCGGCCGTCAGCCCGGCCACTCCCGCCCCCACCACCACGGTGTCGTACTCGGCCATGCGCACCCCCCTCAGAAGCGTTCCGTCGGCTGATGAGTCCCCCAGACCGCGCGGAGGGCGTCGCAGACCTCTCCGACCGTGGCCCGGGCGGCCAGCGCCGACCGCAGCGGCACCAGCACGTTGTCCGTGCCCGCCGCCGCCGCCGAGACCGCGGCCAGGCCGGCGGCCACGGCCGACTGGTCCCGCTCGGCCCGCAGCCGGGCCAACCGCCCGGTCTGCTCCGCCTCGATGGCCGGGTCGACCCGCAGCGGCTCGTACGGCTCCTCCTCGGCCAGCTGGTAGCGGTTCACCCCCACCACGACCCGCTCGCCGCTGTCCACCCCGCGGGTGACGTCGTACGCCGACCGCTCGATCTCGCTCTTCTGGTAGCCCTCCTCGATGGCGGCGACCGCCCCGCCCCGGTCGGCGACCTCGCCCATCAGCCGCTCGATCTCGGCCTGCAGGTCATCGGTCAGCGACTCGACCACGTACGAGCCGGCGAACGGGTCGACGGTGGCGGTGACGTCGGTCTCGTAGGCCAGCACCTGCTGGGTCCGCAGGGCCAGCCGCGCCGACGTCGCCGTCGGCAGCGCGATGGCCTCGTCGAAGGAGTTGGTGTGCAGCGACTGGGTCCCCCCGAGCACCGCGGCCAGGGCCTGGACCGTGACCCGGACCAGGTTCACCTCAGGCTGCTGGGCGGTCAGCTGCACGCCGGCGGTCTGCGTGTGGAAGCGCAGCATCGCCGACTTCGGGTCCTTGGCCCCGAACCGCTCCGTCATGATCGTGGCCCAGATCCGCCGGGCCGCGCGGAACTTGGCCACCTCCTCCAGCAGGGTCGTGCGGGACACGAAGAAGAACGACAGCCGTGGGCCCACGTCGTCGACCGTCAGCCCGGCCGCCAGCGCCGCCTCGACGTACGCGATCCCGTCGGCGAGGGTGAAGGCGACCTCCTGCGCCGGCGTCGCCCCGGCCTCGGCCATGTGGTAGCCGGAGATGGAGATCGTGTTCCACCGGGGGGTGTGCTCCCGGCACCACGCGAAGGTGTCGCTGACCAGGCGCAACGAGGGGCCGGGCGGGTAGATGTAGGTGCCCCGCGCGATGTACTCCTTCAGGATGTCGTTCTGGATGGTGCCGGTCAGCGCCGAGAGGTCCACCCCCTGCTCCTCGGCCACCAGCGTGTAGAGGAGGAGCAAGACCGCGGCCGGGGCGTTGATGGTCATGGAGGTGGACACCTCCCCCAGCGGGATCCCGGCGAACAGGGTCCGCATGTCCTCGATCGAGTCGATCGCCACCCCGACCTTGCCGACCTCGCCGCCGGCCAGCGGGGCGTCGGAGTCCATGCCCATCTGCGTGGGCAGGTCGAAGGCGACCGACAACCCGGTGGTGCCGTGCCCGATCAGCTCCAGGTAGCGGGCGTTGGACTCCGCAGCGGTGCCGAAACCGGCGTACTGCCGCATCGTCCACCCTCGCGCGGTGTACATGGTCGGGTAGACCCCCCGGGTGTACGGGAACTCCCCCGGCTCCCCCAGGGCGGTGGCGGGGTCGAAGCCGTTCAGGGCGGCCGGCCCGTAGACCGGCTCGAACGGAGTGCCCGACTCGGTCTGACCTCGCATCGTCGTCCTTCCATCGCCCGCCCCCCTGCGGGGTTGATGAGAGCATTCTCACCGGCGGCTCCCCGTGACCCGTACCGGACTCGGGCATGCTTGTCCGATGACCGCCGACCGCACCCGGGACCGCGCCGGTCGTCCGACCCGGTCATCGCGGCGTCCCGTGCCCTGGCGCCCGCTCTCGGTCCGCGCCCGCATCCTCACCGCCGTGCTGGTCACCACCGCCCTCGGCATGCTCGGGGCGGGTGGGGTCTCCTACCTGATCGCCCGCGAGCAGACGCTGGACAACATCCGCAACTCGTTGCTGCAGGAGAACGAGGAGATCAACACCGTCGCCACCCTGGCCGGACGGGGTGAGACCGGGCGCACCATCACCGGTCCAGGCGACGTGCTGTGGCTTGCGATCAAGAGCTCGGTCCCCGATCCCGACGAGGCCATCATCGGTCTGGTCAACGGTCAGGTCGAGTGGGTGCCCAGCTCGGAGGAGCCGAGCCAGAAGTCGCTGGAGAACGATCCCGAGCTGATCGCCGCCGCGGCCGCGGTGCGTCCCGGCGCGCCGGTCCAGCTGCAGCGCCTCTCCACCGCCGGCCACCCCGACATCGCCTTCATGTCCGTCCCCGTGCAGGTCAAGGGCTCCCCCGACCTCGGGCACTACGTGGCCGCGGTCGACGTCCGCCTCGCCTTCCAGCCGATCATCCGCACCCACCTGACGTACGCCGGGGTGGCTCTGGTGGCCCTGGTCGCCATCGGCATCGTCGGCTACCAGGTGGCCGGCAAGCTGCTGTCCCCGCTCCGGTCCCTGCGGAGCACCGCCCAGCGGATCACCGAGACCGACCTCAGCGACCGGATCCCCGTGGACGAGCTGGCCGGCGACGAGGTCGGCGACCTCGGCCGGACGATGAACTCCATGCTCGACCGGCTGTCGGCCTCCTTCGACAACCAGCGGCGCCTGCTGGACGACGCCGGCCACGAGCTCAAGACCCCGATCACCATCGTCCGCGGGCACCTGGAGCTGGTCGACCCGAACGACCCGGCCGACGTGATCGAGACCCGCGACCTGGCGATCGAGGAGCTCGACCGGATGCGCCGGCTGGTGGACGAGATCCTGATGCTGGCCAAGGCCCGCCGGCCCGACTTCGTGCAGCCGGAGCCGGTGGTGGTCGCCGACCTGCTGGCCGGCGTGCTGGACAAGGTGATCGCCCTGGGCGACCGACGCTGGCTGATCGAGTCGACCAGCAACGAGGTGGTGCAGCTCGACCCGCAGCGGATCACCCAGGCCCTGATCCAGCTGGTGGCGAACGCACTCAAGTTCACCGAACCGGGCTCGGTGGTGGCCCTCGGGGGGCGGATCTACGGTCCGGAGGTGCGACTCTGGGTGCGTGACGAGGGCATCGGCATCCACGCCGAGGACCGCAGCCGCATCTTCGAGCGCTTCGGTCGTGGCTCGGACCCGATCGGCACCCAACCGCCCGGGACCGACGACGGCGCCGGACTGGGACTGGCCATCGTGGACGCGATCGCCCAGGCCCACCACGGCCGGGTGGCTCTGTCCTCCGAGGTCGGGGTCGGCTCCGCCTTCACCCTCTGCCTCCCCCGCACGGGCCGGTCGATCGACCACGACGAGCCGGTCGCCGGGTCCGACCCACCACCCGGGTCGACGCGGCCCGCCGCCGCCGCCGACGCAACAACCCCCGACGACGCGACAACCAGGGAGACCGTGACGTGGCCGCCATCTTGATCGCCGAGGACGAGCCGCGGATCGCCGCCTTCGTCGAGAAGGGGCTGCGCGCCGCCGGACTGTCCACCACCGTGGCGAGGACGGGCCCGGACGCCCTGGACTACGCCTGCACCAACGAGTTCGACCTGATGGTGCTGGACATCGGTCTGCCGCAGCTGGACGGCTTCGCCGTCCTGGAGGCCCTCCGCGGGCAGGGCTCGACCATGCCGGTGATCATCTTGACCGCCCGGGACTCCGTCACCGACACGGTGGCCGGGCTGGAGGGCGGCGCCGACGACTACATGGCCAAGCCGTTCCGGTTCGAGGAGCTGCTGGCCCGGGTCCGGATCCGGCTGCGGGACACGACGCCGGCCCAGACCGTGGTGCTCGGCCACGGCGAGCTCAGCCTGGACCTGCGCACCCGGGTGGTCACCGTGGCCGGCAAGCCGGTCGAGCTGTCGGCCCGGGAGTTCACCTTGATGGAGACGTTCCTGCGGCACCCCAACCAGGTGCTGAGTCGCGAGCAGCTGCTCTCCCGGGTGTGGGGCTACGACTTCGATCCCGGCTCCAACGTCGTCGACGTCTACGTGCGCTACCTGCGCAACAAGATCGGCAGCGACCGGATCGCGACCGTGCGCGGAGCGGGCTACCGGCTGTCCGTCTAGGACCGGATCGCCCGCCCGGCCGGACCGCGTTGTCTGTCGGCTGTCCGTGGTCCAGGTGCCGGCGACGACCCGACACTTGGGGTCGTGACGACCTTCGCCTGCCGGCTCGGCCGGCATGACTGGGCCACCGAGATGAGGCGGTTCGACGACGTCGAGGCGGCCCGACCGGTCGACGTCTGCCGACGCTGTGGGAAGTCGCGGTCCGCCGGCCAGTTCGACTTCGGCCGAGGCAGCGCCGGCGACACCGGTGCCGGACGCGGCGCGCCCGACCTGGGCGGCGACGCCGGGATGGGTGGGTTCTAGCCGCACCCCGGAACGAGCCGCCGGCACAGGATCACTCAGGGGTGTCCGGCGACTTCGGCGACGTGGGGCTGATCGGACTGGCGGCCGAGACGGTCTTCTTCCCCGCGGGTTCACTCTTCTTGCTCGGCTTCGCGGTGGGACCGGGTGTCGCGGTCGCCGCGGACGCGGTCGCGGTCCGACCCGGAGTGGTGGCCGCAGGTGTGGGGGTGCCCCGGGCCGCCTTGGCCCGGTTGGCCGCCTCGGCGTCGACCACCAGTCCTCGGTGTTCCGGCTCGGCATCGAGAGTGGGCGAACCGTAGACGGCGGCGACCGGGCTGATCACGAGGGCCGCGGCACCGCCGGCGACGATCCACTTCGTACGGGTGCGCATGCCCGCCAGCCAACCCCCCGCGGATGAGGCGCCCGGGAGACGACGATGAGAGACCTCTCATCGTGGCGGCGACGCCGGCAGCAGCCCCGGCGGGTCCGCGCGAGACCGACGACGTCAGCCCGCGCTGCGGACCAACCGCTCGGCGGCGTCGACGATCTGCTCGGTCTCGGCCTCCCAGTGCGGCTCCTGACCCCGGTAGGGGCCGGTGGCGAGCGACACGACGACCCCCGCGGCCCGCAGGCGCAGCTCGACCGGATCGACGCGGGCGTCGAAGACCGGCATCCAGGTCCGCACCAGCTGCGACACGCGGGCGGCCTGGACGGTGCTCATCCGCTGCACCGTGGACAGGTGCGCGACCAGGCAGGCCAGGTCGTCGGCCCGCCGGCCCGGCCCGACCGTGTCGATGTCCAGCAGCCCGGTGACCCGTCCGTCGGCGACGAACAGCTGCCCTTCGTGGAAGTCGCCGTGGGTCGGCTCGCTGCCCGGCCCGATGCCGGCCAACCCACCCCTGACCTGGGTGACCAGCCACTGCAGGCGGCTCTCCAGCGGAGGCAGGGCCGCGGCCACCATCGCCGCGTACTGGTCGATCGCGTCGGTCCACGGGTTGCGGCGCGGCAGGGTGGCGACCTCCCGTGGCATCGCGTCCAGCAGACCCACCAGCTGCTCGGCCGTGCACGGCGGCTGGGGATCGAAGATGGCCTGGGCCAGCGGCCGACCAGGGAGCTGCGGGAGCACCAGCAGGCAGTCGTCGGTGGCGGCGGCCACCTGCGGCGCCGGCAGGCCGGCCCCCAGCAGCAGCTGGTGGCGGCGGAGCGTCGGCTCGAACAGCTTCTGCCGCAGCACCTTGATGTAGAACACCGTGCGGCGGCCGTCGATCGGCACCGTCGCCCGCAGGACGGCGCGGCGGCGCGGTCGGTAGCCGATCATCTCCAGCTCGACCTGGTCGGTCTCCACCAGCTCGGGCGTGATCTCGTACGCATGCAGCAGGGCGGCCACCTGCTCGGGGTAGGCCGCCCGGACCAGTCCGGGCAGGTCAGGGTCGCGCGGGTAGAGCCAGACGGCGACCTCACGCTGCCCGTCGGCGAAGATCACGGCGCGCTCGTCGGTCTCGGTCCGCCCACCGACCCGGACACTGGCGCCGAGCAGCTCGTTGCGGCGACCGAACGGCCAGTCCACCACCGCCGTGTAGGTCGCGGTGGTGGAACGCTGCGGGTGCGCGTCGACATGGTCCAGCTGCCAGCTGAGCAGGGAGCCGCCGCCGTGGTCGACCGCGGCACGCAGCAGCTCCTCCACGTCCGTCGAGGTCAACAGCACGGAGCCGTCGGGATCGGGGTTCACGGTCGGGCTCCTCCAGCGGCCGTTCGGGTCGGTCAAGCGGTCGGACGATCCTCGCACGTCGGGGGCTGGATGTATCAGAGCGAGCCGAGCACACTCATCGAAGAGACATGAGCCAGAAGCCGAGGTCCCCGCGTCAGCAGCCCCACCCGCCGGCGTCCGACCAGCCCGGTGACCGAAGCCGGTCCGACGAACGGAGCCCCTCGATGCCCGGAAAGCTGGAGGACGGACTGGCCACGCGCGCCGGTCGGCTCTTCGCGGCCTACCGCGCCGGCGACGAGGCCGTGATGGCCGACCTGGTCCGTACGCTCACTCCGATCCTCTGGCACACCGTCCGGGGGGTCCGCCTGGACGCGGCGGCGGCGGAGGACGTGCTGCAGACGGTCTGGCTCACCCTCGTCCGCAAGGCGGACACCATCAGCGAGCCCCAGGCCGTGCTGCAGTGGATGGTGGTGACCACCCGCCGGGAGGCCTGGCGGGTGGCCAAGGCCGCCAACCGGGTCCGGCCGGAGGACTTCGAGTCCGCCATCGGTCAGGACCAGGCGCCCAGCGCCGAGTCGGTGGAGGACGACGTCTGCGCCGCCGACGCGCAGTCGCGGCTGTGGCAGCACGTCCAGCAGCTGCCGGAACGGTGCCAGACCCTGCTGCGGGTGATCGCGTTCGCCGATCGTCCCGACTACGCCGAGCTGGCACGTTCCCTGGGGATGCCGCAAGGCAGCATCGGGCCCACCCGTGGCCGGTGCCTGGCGAAGCTCCGGCTCGCCCTCGCCGCCGATCCTGCCTGGGAGGCATGATGAGCAACCACGACCACCGACCCGCCGACCCCGCGGTCGACGAGACCGAGCTCACCCTGGCCGCCGAGGCTCTGACCGATGACGACGAGGCCCTCCTGGCCGCGCTCCGGGCCTGCTACGAGGACCTGGACCCCGTCCCCGACGGGCTGGTCGAGCGGATCCAGTTCGAGATCACCCTGGACGCCCTGCACACCGAGGTGGCCACGCTCACCTCGCTCGACCTGGCGGACAGCGGCGCCCGCAGCGCGTCCACCGAGTCGATCCGGACCGTCACGTTCACGGCCGAGTCGGTGACCACGATGGTCACCATCAGCCCGCAGCCGGACGGCACCGTACGGGTGGACGGCTGGGTCGCCCCGGGCGCCGGGTTGCTGGTGGAGGTGCTGCTGGCCGACGGGGCCCACCGGACCCACGCCGACGAGGACGGGCGGTTCGTGATCGAGGACCTGCCGGCCGGGCTGGCGAAGTTCGCCCTGCACACGACCGAGGCCGACGGCTCGCCGCACACGGTGGTCAGCCCGACCATCGAGCTGTAGACCGTCGACCCCCGTCGCTCATCGGTCCCTGTAGAACTGGGAGCATGGAGCGACCCCGGCTGCAGCTCACCTCGATCACCGTCGGCACCGACGACCCGCACGGTCTGGCCGCGTTCTACCGCGAGCTGCTGGGCTGGCGGGTGACCGGGGACGACCCACCCGTCGGCGACGACCCCGGCTGGGCCCAGCTGAAGCCGCCGGACGGGGAACCGGGGCCGACCCTGAACCTGGAGGGCGAACGCCGGTTCGTCCGACCCGTCTGGCCGTCGGCCGACGGCGGGCAGAACGCCACCCAGCACCTGGACATCTGGGTGCAGGACCTCGAGGCCGCCACGGCGTGGGCGGTCTCGGTCGGCGCGGTTCTCGCCGACGTCCAGCCGCAGGACGACGTCCGGGTGCTGTTCGACCCGAGCGGGCACCCGTTCTGCCTGTTCCTCTGACCACCGGCCCGTTCGGGCTCCGTCACGCCGGCGGCACCCGACCTCAGCGGGCCGGCAGCAGACCCACCTTGGCGTACACGTCCGCCACGGTCTTGGCTGCGACGTCGCGGGCCCGGGCCGCACCGTCGGCCAGGATCGCCTCCAGCTCGCCCCGCTCCCCCAGCAGCTCGAGGGTCCGGTCCCGGAACGGGGTGGCGAAAGCGGACACGGCGTCGGCCACGGCGCCCTTCAGATCGCCGTAACCGCGGCCGGCGAAGTCGGCGACCAGCTGCTCGACCGGGGTTCCGGTCAGCGCGCTCAGGATGGTCAGCAGGTTGGAGACACCCGGCTTGGCCACCTCGTCGAAGGTGATGGTCCGGTCGGAGTCGGTGACCGCGGACTTGATCTTCTTCACGTTGACCCGGGGCTCGTCCAGCAGGTTGATCAGCCCGGCGGGTGAGACCGCCGACTTGCTCATCTTCGCCGTGGGGTCGGCGAGGTCCTGGATCTTGCCGACGGCGGCGATGATGTGCGGTTCCGGGACGGTGAAGGTCTGGCCGTAGCGGGCGTTGAAGCGGACGGCCAGGTCGCGGGTCAGCTCCAGGTGCTGCCGCTGGTCCTCGCCCACCGGCACCTTGTCGGCCTGGTACAGCAGGATGTCGGCGGCCATCAGGATGGGGTAGGTGAACAGCCCGACGTTGGCCGCGTCGGCGCCGGCCTTGGCGGCCTTGTCCTTGAACTGGGTCATCCGGTTGGCCTGGCCGAACCCGGTCAGGCAGCTGAGCACCCAGGCCAGCTGGGTGTGCTCGGGGACGTGGGACTGGATGAACACCACGGACCGCTGCGGGTCGATCCCGGCGGCCAGCAGCTGGGCGGCGCCGAGCAGGGTCTGCTCCCGCCGCAGTGCCGGGTCCTGGTCCAGGGTCAGCGCGTGCAGGTCGGCGATCCCGTAGAACGCCTCGAAGTCGTCCTGCATCGGCACCCACTGCCGCAGCGCCCCGAGGTAGTTCCCCAGGTGCAGCGAGTCGGACGTCGACTGGGCCAGGGAGAGCGCGCGGGGACGGTGGGCGTCGGAGGACATGGCCGCCATTGTTCCACGCACGCCGGCGGGATCAGCGGGTTCTCGTCGCACCGGCCGGCGGCTCGGCCACCGCCCCGTCGGCGGTGGCGGCAGTCTCGGTCGGGACCCGCTTCACCTCCAGCCGGGCGGCCCGGCGACCGTCCAGCTCGGTCACCGTCAGCTCCAGCCGGACGGTCTCGTCGTCGTCCTCCCCCGGCTGCACCGCGTCGACCTCGATCCTGGCCTGCGCGGTCGGCAGCTGCCCCCGGGCGGCCATGAAGAACCCGGCGACGGTGTCGTACGGCCCGTCGGCCAGCACGAACCCGGTCTGCTCGGTGAAGTCGTCCAGGGTGCTCAGCCCGTCCACCTCGAAGGTGTCGGGCCGCGACTGGTGCGAGGCGGGGACGACCACGTCGTACTCGTCGGTGATGTCGCCGACCAGCTCCTCGACCAGGTCCTCCATGGTGACGATGCCCGCGGTGCCGCCGTACTCGTCCAGCACGATCGCCAGGTGGCAGCTCTCCCGGCGCATGTCCGACAGCGCCCGGAGCACCCGCACGGTGTCGGGCAGGCTGACCACGGGACGGACCAGGTCCGAGACGGGCGTGGACCGGTTGCTCACCTCGGGGTCGAGCAGGTCGCGGACGTGGACGAAGCCGATGATGTCGTCGGCCGAGTCGCCCATCACCGGGTAGCGCGAGTGCGGGGCCTGCAGCACCTCGCGGACGGCCTTGTACGCCGGCATGTCGCCGGGCAGGAAGTCGACCTCGGTCCGCGGCAGCATCACCTCGCGCAGACCGCGGGCCCCGGCGTCGAAGACGTCGTCCACGATCCGGCGCTCCTCGTCGCCGAGGGTCGAGGAGCCGCTGACCAGGGCCCTGATCTCCTCGTCGGTGACCTCCTCACGACCGGCGTTGGGGTCGCCCCCGAGGATGCGGACGACGACGTCGGTGGACACGCCCAGCAACCAGATCACCGGACGGGCGAGCTTGGCGATGAAGTCGACGGTGGGCGCCAGCGCCAGCGCGTAGGCCTCGGACCGCTGCAGAGCCAGACGCTTGGCGGTGAGCTCGCCGAGCACGATGGAGACGTAGCTGATGATCGCGGTGATGATGACCAGGGCGATGGTGTCGGCCACCGTGGCCGGGAGACCGGTGAACCAGCGCTGCAGCGCGGGGCTGAGGGCGGCGGCCAACGTCGCCCCGCCGAACGCGGCCGACAGGAAGCCGGCCAGGGTGACCCCGATCTGCACGGCGGACAGGAAGCGGTTGGGGTTCTCGTTCAGGCGGGCGACGGTGCGGCCGCGGGATCCCCGGTGGGCCAGCTGCTTGACCTGGCTGTCACGGAGGGACACCAGAGCCATCTCGGCCCCGGCGAACACCCCGCCCACGCAGATGAACAGCAGGATGAGAACGGCGTTGAGGACCAGCTCGGACGTCATCGTCGGGTCGTCACGGTGGCGGGGGAGCTGGGAGTCACCTCCGCAATCGTAGTGAACTCTGCCGACGGGTCCGCTTGGATGGACACATGTCCGCCGACGGTCTGTTCCCCGACGTGGTCCCGGTGCTCGTCGACCCGGCTGCCGGCGTGCTGCTGCGGGCCCACCGGGAGTCCGACGTGCCGGGCATCGTCGCGCAGTGCCGCGATCCCGAGACGATCCGGTGGACCACCGTGCCCACTCCGGCCGGCGGCTACGGCGAGGACGAGGCCCGCGCCTTCCTGGAGGTGATCCCGTTCGGTTGGGAGGGCGGCGGCCCGTACGTCTGGGCGATCGAGCTGCTGGCGGTCGACGGCCACCCGGCGGTGCCGTTCGCCGGGAGCATCGACCTGCAACCCCGCGAGCCCGGTGTCGTCGAGGTCGGCTTCGGGCTGCATCCGGCCGCTCGTGGTCGTCGGGCCATGACGGCGGCCCTGCGGCTGGTTCGCGACCACGGGTTCGACCTGCTGGGGATGCGGGCGATCCGTTGGAAGGCTGCGGTGGGCAACTGGGCCTCACGGCGTACGGCGACGGCGGCCGGGTTCCGCTTCGACGGCTCCGCCCGCTGCCTGCTGTCCCACCGCGGCGAGCTGCTGGACGGCTGGCAGGCCACCATCACCGCCGACGACCCGCGGGTGGACCTCTCCTGGCCGTCGCCCCCGGTCCTGACCGGAGACCGGACCACCCTGCGACCCTTCCGCGACGCCGACGCCGGTCGGGTGGTGGGGGCCTGCGGTGACGCCGAGACCGCCCACTGGCTGGTCTCGCTGCCTCAGCCGTACGGGATCGCCGACGCGCACCGGCACCTGGAGGGCGTGCGGGAGATGGCGGCGCAGCGCACCGGCTGGGCCTGGTGCGTGGCCGACACCGAGGACCGCTGCGTCGGCTCGGTCAGCCTGGAGGGGTTCGGCGGGTACGCGCGCCGGCTGGAGATCGGCTACTGGGCGCACCCGGACGCACGGGGACGCGGGCTGGTGGCCGAGGCGGTGCGGCTGGTCACCGCGAAGGTGGCGGCCGACGACCTGGCCGACTCCGTGATCATCCGCTGCGCGGCCGGCAACCACGCCTCGCGGCGCGTCGCGGAGGCCGCCGGCTACGTGCGCAACGGAGTCCAGCCGGCCAGCGAGCCGCTGGGTGACGGCACGCTGGACGACCTCGTCCTCTACACCCGAGAGCCTGGGCAACCGTCAGCCCTTCAGCGCCCCGGCGGCGATGGTGGCGATGAAGTGCCGTGAGCCGATGATGACGACGCCGATCGGCGGGACCACGCTGGTCACCGCGCCGGCCATGATCATCCCGTGGTCGGTGGCGTAGACCGAGCTGAGGGTGGCCAGGGCGGTCTGCAGCGTCTGGGTCACCTTCCGTCGACGATGACGATCGGAACCCCTGAGGTACGTGAGCGTTCACGGATGGGAGCCAGACGACCATCGGGATCGAGCCGCCGCCAATCCTCTGCTCCGAGCAGGACGCCGTTTCTCCCTGTGCACACACGACATCAGGGGCAGTCCGGTCCTTGACCGCGGGCATCAGCAGCCTCTAGTGTCGAGACGGGCTGGTGAACGTTCACGGCCACGCCCCTTCCCTCCAGCCTGTCTCCCCGAAGGGAACCGTGTGATGTCCTCACCCGCCGTGCCACCCGTCCGCTGGGCCGTCCTCGGACCCGGTTCGATCGCCCGCCGGTTCGTGTCGCAGCTGCCCGGCTGCCCCGGTGCCAGCCTGGTGTCCATCGGCAGCTCCGACCCGGAGCGGGCCGCCCGGTTCGCCACCGAGCAGGTCCCCGGCCAGTCGGTGCGCACCGGGTCGTACGAGGACGTCCTGGCCGACCCGGAGGTGGACGCGGTCTACCTCTCGACCGTGCACACCACCCACCCGCAGCTGGCCATCGCCGCACTCGAGGCCGGCAAGCACGTGCTCTGCGAGAAGCCGTTGGGGGCCAACCACGCCGCGGTGATGGCCATGGCCGAGGTGGCGCGCCGCTCCGGCCGGGTGCTGCTGGAGGCGTACATGTACCGCTTCCACCCCCAGACGCAGAAGGTGCTGGAGCTGGTCGCCGCCGGGGCGGTCGGTGAGGTGGCGCACGTGGACGCGTCCTTCGCCTTCCGAGCCGGCGAGCGGTCCGGACGGCTGTTCGACCCCAGCACCGCCGGGGGCGGCATCCTGGACGTCGGCGGCTACCCGGTCTCCTACGCCCGCGCGATCTTCGGCGCGGCCGACGGTCGCCCCGTGCTGGAGCCGACGGCGGTCTCCGCCCGCGGCTCGCTGGGTCCGACCGGGGTCGACGAGTGGGCGGTCGCCGACCTCACCTTCGCCGGCGGCCGGACCGCTTCGGTGCGCACCGGTGTCCGGCTGGCCGACCCGACCACCGTCACCGTCTACGGCTCCCGGGGCACGATCCACCTGAGCGACCCGTGGACGCTCGGCACCGATCAGCGGATCGTGGTCAGCACCACCGACGACGAGCAGGTGATCGAGTTCAGCGGCGACCTGCCGTACGCGTTGGAGGCCGAGGGCCTGGCCCGGGCCACCGCCGGAGAGCGCCCAGGCACCGTGCCGCAGATGAGCCTGGCCGACTCGCTCGGCAACGCCGCCGTGCTGGACGGCTGGCGCGAGCAGATCGGTCTGCGCTACCCGTTCGAGGCCGACGACAGCTACCTGCCGACCGTCTCCGGGCGACCGCTGGCGGTCCGCGACGACGCCGTGATGCCGTACGGCAAGATCGACGGGCTCGACCTGCCGGTGTCCCGGCTGGTGATGGGCTGCGACAACCAGCAGACCCTGGCCCACGCGTCGGCGATGTTCGACCACTTCTTCGCCGCCGGTGGCAACGCCTTCGACACCGGCTACATCTACGGCGGCGGGCTGCAGGAGCGGCTGCTCGGTCGCTGGATCGCCAACCGCGGGATCCGTGACCAGGTGGCGATCCTGGTCAAGGGCGCCCACACCCCGCACTGCGACCCGGACTCGATCAGCCGGCAGCTGACCGAGTCGCTCGAGCGCCTGGGCACCGACCACGCCGATCTCTACCTGATGCACCGGGACGATCCCGAGGTCGGGGTCGAGGAGTTCGTCGACGTGCTCGACGCCGAGGTCCGCAGCGGCCGCATCCGGGTCTTCGGTGGCTCCAACTGGACCCCGGCCCGCCTCGACGCGGCGAACGCGTACGCCGCACGGACCGGCAAGCAGGGCTTCTCGGTGCTCAGCAACCACTTCGGCCTGGCCGAGGCGTACGACGTCCCGTGGGCCGGCTGCGAGCACGTGACCGACCCCGCCTCGAAGCAGTGGCTGACCGAACGGCAGATCCCGCTGTTCCCCTGGTCCTCGCAGGCACGAGGCTTCTTCACCGGCCGGGCCCGGCCCGACGACCGCAGCGACGCCGAGCTGGTGCGCTGCTACTACAGCGACGACAACTTCGAGCGGCTCCGGCGGGCCAGTGAGCTGGGTGAGTCGCTGGGGGTGGCGGCGACGGCGGTCGCGCTCGCCTTCGTGCTGCACCAGCCGTTCCCCACCTTCCCGCTGATCGGTCCTCGCAGCATCGCCGAGACGGCGTCCTCGATGGCCGGTCTGGCCGTCGAGCTCAGCCCGGAGCAGGTGGCCTGGCTGGGTCTGCGCCGCGAGCAGCGGCCCTAGGCCGGCGGGATGCAGCGGGCGGCCACCATCCACGACGTCGCCGCGGCCGCCGGGGTGTCGCGGCAGACGGTGACCCGGGCGATGAACGCCATGCCCGGGATCAACGTCGACACCCGCGAGCGGGTGCTGGCAGCCGCCCGTGAGCTCAGCTATCGACCGTCGCGCTTCGGCCGGGGTCTGGTCAAGGCCGACCACCGGATGCTCGGTCTGGTGCTGGACGACCTCACCAACCCGTTCTACCCGCAGCTGGCCTCGGCCGTCACCGGGGCGGCGGGCCGCGCGGGCTGGAACGTGGTGCTCACCGACGCCACCCACGCCGTCGACCGGGAGGCGCTGCTGGCCGACCTGTCCCGGCAGGTCGACGCGGTGATCGGCTATCTGTGGCTCGACCCGTCGGTGCAGGCCCGGCTCTTCGCCGGCGTGCCCGTGGTGGAGATCGACCCGATCCGACGGCAGCCGCTGAACGGGGCGGTCACCTTCGACCTGCGACCGGCGATGCGCGATCTCGTCCGCCACCTCACCGCGCACGACGTACGCCGACCGTTGATGGTCGACCAGGCCCGCCCCGGCGAACGCTCGGGCCGGGCCAAGGTCTTCGCCTCCGAGCTGGAGCGCGTCGGACTGGGTGGCGACCACGTCAGCATCGCCACCGGGTCCACGGCGGGCGATCTGGCCGCCATCGGGGCCGCGCTGGACGCCCACACCGACGCCGACGTCGTCCTGGTCTACAACGACCTCCTGGCCCTCGGCGTGCTCGGGGCGCTGCGCCACAGGGGTCGCCGGGCGCCCGACGACGTGCGCGTGGTCGGCATCGACGGACTCAGCATCGGCGAGCTGGTCGCTCCCCGCCTGACGACGCTGGCCCTGGACATGGCCGAGGTCGGCCGCTCCGCCACCGAGCTGGTGCTGGGCATGCGGGCCGGTGAGCTGCCGCTCACCGGCGCCGCGGTACGCCGCAAGGTCCGCCACCGGCTGCTGCTCCGCGACTCGGCCTGACCTCGTCTCGCGCCGCACCGCCGAACCGGACCGCGGATGAGAGGGTGGGGCGATGACTTTGCGGGTGAGTGTCATCGGCACCGGTTATCTCGGAGCCACGCACGCGGCCGGTATGGCCGAGGTCGGGCACCGGGTGATCGGCATCGACGTCGACCCCGTGCGGATCGCCGTCCTGGCCGCCGGCCGCTCGCCCATCTACGAGGACGGTCTGGAGCCGCTGCTGGTCCGGCACACCCGGAGCGGCCGGCTGCGGTTCACCACCGACTACCGCGAGATCGCGGACTGGGCCGACGTGCACTTCCTCGCCCTGGGCACCCCGGCCGGACCCGGCGGAGCCGCCGACCTGCGCCAGCTGGAGGCGGCGATCGACAGCCTGGCCCCGATGCTGACCAAGCCGACCCTGGTGGTGGGCAAGTCGACGGTCCCGGTCGGCACCGCGCTGCAGCTGCAGGAGCGGCTGCGCGCGCTCGCTCCGGCCGGCGACCGGGTCGAGCTCGCCTGGAACCCCGAGTTCCTGCGGGAGGGGTTCGCGGTCGAGGACACCCTCCGGCCCGACCGCCTGGTGTTCGGCGTGCAGAGCACCGCCGCCCTGGACCTGCTCGAGCAGGTGTACGCCATCCCCCTCACCGAGGCCACCCCGGTGGTCCGCTGCGACCTGGCCACCGCCGAGCTGATCAAGACCGCGGCGAACGCCTTCCTGGCCACCAAGATCAGCTTCATCAACTCGATGGCCCAGATGTGCCAGGCGGCCGGAGGCGACGTCGTGCTGCTGGCCGACGCACTCGGCTACGACAAGCGGATCGGACGGGAGTTCCTGAACGCCGGTCTGGGTTTCGGGGGCGGCTGCCTGCCCAAGGACATCCGGGCGCTGGCCGTGCGGGCCACCGAGCTCGAGGTCGACGTGCTGGCCCAGCTGATCGAGGCGGTGGAGGCCATCAACGAGGGACAGCGCGCCGAGCTGGCCGAGCTGACCGTCGAGCAGCTCGGGGGTGACGTGACCGGGGCCCGGATCGCCGTCCTCGGCGCCGCCTTCAAGCCGGGCACCGACGACACCCGCAACTCTCCCGCCCTCACCGTGGCGAACCGGCTGCACGCCGCCGGTGCCCGCGTGGTCATCTACGATCCGCAGGCCGAGCTCGCACCCAAGGCCGACTTCACCCAGGTCGCGACGGTGGACGAGGCCGTGACCGGCGCGGAGATCGTGCTGCACCTGACCGAGTGGCCGGAGTTCCGCTCCCTCGACCCCGTCGCCCTGGGCGCGCTGGCCACGAACAAGATCATCATCGACGGCCGGCTGAAGCTGCACGCGCCCACCTGGCGCGACGCCGGCTGGAAGGTCGTCCAGATCGGTCGCGCCACGTCGCTGTAGGCCGGACGCGCACTCGACGACCTCGGTCAGCCCAGCACGGACAGACCGGCTCCGACGGCGAACCCCAGCACGGTGAGCAGCCCGGCGATCTCGCCGGCCTTCTCCCGGGCCTCCGGGATCATCGAGTCGACCAGCATGACCAGCAGCGCGCCCGCGGCGAAGCCGTCGACGACGCCGGAGAAGCCCGGACCGGCGACCTGCGCCGCCCCGTAGCCGCCGATCGTCGCGAGCGCGCAGGCGACCGACACCGCGAGCCACAGCCCGAGGACCACCCGTCGCGACCGTCCGGCCTTCAGCAGGTCGCTCGCCGAGCCGATGCCCTCGGGCAGGTTCGAGACGAAGATCGCCACCAGCAGGGCGATGCTGACGCCCTCACCGGACGCGATGCCGATGCCGAGCACCGCCTGCTCGGGCACCCCGTCCAGAAGGGCACCGAGGGCCAGCGGCAGCCCGGCGGTTCCGCCGCCACCGCGCCGACCGATCCGCTCGAGCGCGCGGGTTGCCAGGTAGAAGCTCAGGGCTCCCACCGCCAGCCCGATGGCAACCGGCAAGGGGCCGGCCGTACGGGTGCCCTCCTCGCTCAGCTCGAAGGCGACGCTGGAGATCAGCGCACCGGCGCCGAACGCCAGCACGCCGCCGATCACCCGGTCGGACCACCGACGTCCGAGGGCGAGCAGGGCGCCGAGCGTGAGCGAGGACGCCGCGACGACGCCCCAGAGCAGCGCGCCGAGCACCTCGTCAGGTCAGAGAGCTGCGAGGGCCGAGGTGAACGTGGCCGACGGGCGCATCACGGCCGTCGCCAGCTCGTCGTCGGGGCGGTAGTAGCCGCCGATGTCGACCGGCGAGCCCTGCACGGCCAGCAGCTCGTCGGTGATCACCGTCTCCTGCTCCCGCAGCTTCGCCGCGAGGGCGCCGAAGTCGGCCGCCAGCTCGGCGTCCTCGGTCTGAGCGGCGAGCTCCTCGGCCCAGAACAGGGCCAGGTAGAAGTGCGAGCCGCGGTTGTCGATCGAGCCGACCCGGCGGGCCGGCGACTTGTTCTCGTCCAGGAACGTGCCCGTCGCCCGGTCCAGGGTGTCGGCCAGCACCTGCGCCCGCTTGTTGTTCGTGGTCTGGGCCAGGTGCTCCAGCGAGACCGCCAGCGCCAGGAACTCGCCCAGGCTGTCCCAACGAAGGTAGTTCTCCTTGACCAGCTGCTGCACGTGCTTGGGCGCCGAACCTCCGGCGCCGGTCTCGAACAGACCGCCGCCGTTGATCAACGGCACCACCGACAGCATCTTGGCCGAAGTGCCGAGCTCGAGGATCGGGAACAGGTCGGTCAGGTAGTCGCGGAGCACGTTGCCGGTCACCGAGATGGTGTCCTCACCCCGCCGGATCCGCTCCAGCGAGAAGGCGATCGCCTGCTCCGGCGCCAGGATCGAGATCTCCAGCCCGGTGGTGTCGTGCTCGGGCAGCGTCTCGTTGATGAGGGCGATCAGGTTGGCGTCGTGGGCCCGCGTCTCGTCCAGCCAGAACACCGCCGGCAGGCCGGTCGCCCGCGCACGGCTGACGGCCAGCTTGATCCAGTCCCGGATCGGGACGTCCTTGGTCTGGCACATCCGCCAGATGTCGCCCGGCTCCACCTGGTGCTCGAGCACGACCGTGCCGGCGGAGTCGGTGACCTTGACGGTGCCGGCCGCGGCGATCTCGAACGTCTTGTCGTGCGAGCCGTACTCCTCCGCCGCCTGGGCCATCAGGCCGACGTTGGAGACCGACCCCATGGTCGACGGGTCGTACGCACCGTGGGCCCGGCAGTCGTCGAGGACGACCTGGTAGATCCCGGCGTACGAGGAGTCTGGCAGCACCGCCAGGGTGTCGGCCTCCTGGCCGTCCGGTCCCCACATGTGGCCGGAGGTCCGGATCATGGCCGGCATCGAGGCGTCCACGATCACGTCCGACGGCACGTGCAGGTTGGTGATGCCGCGGTCGGAGTCGACCATGGCGAGCGCCGGACCCTCGGCCAGACCGCGGTCGATGGCGGCCTTGATCTCGGCCCCCTCCGGCAGCGCGTCGAGCCCGGCCAGGATGCCGCCGAGACCGTCGTTGGGCGACAGACCGGCAGCGGCCAGGGTCGCGCCGTACGTGGCGAACACCTCCGGCAGGAACGCCTTGACCGCGTGCCCGAAGATGATCGGGTCGGAGACCTTCATCATGGTCGCCTTGAGGTGGACCGACAGCAACACGTCCTCGCCCTTGGCCCGGGCGATCTGCTCGGTCAGGAAGGCCTGCAGGGCGGCCACCCGCATCACGGTGGAGTCGACGACCTCGCCGGCCAGCACCGGCACCGACGCGCGCAGCACCGTCTCGGCACCGGCCGCGTCGACCAGGCTGATCTTCAGCGTCGTGTCGGCCGGGATCACCACGGACTTCTCGTTGCTGCGGAAGTCGTCGGCGGTCATGTGCGCGACGTTCGTCTTGGAGTCGCTGCTCCAGGCCCCCATCGAGTGCGGGTGCTTGCGCGCGTAGTTCTTCACCGACAGCGGGGCCCGACGGTCCGAGTTGCCTTCCCGGAGCACCGGGTTGACCGCGGAGCCCTTGACCTTGTCGTAGCGGGAGCGGACCGAGCGGGCGTCGTCGTCCTGCGGGTCATCGGGGTAGTCGGGCAGGTCGAAACCCTGCTGCTGCAGCTCGCGGATCGCGGCCTTGAGCTGGGGGATCGACGCGGAGATGTTGGGCAGCTTGATGATGTTGGCCTCGGGCGTCTTGGCCAGCTCACCGAGCTCGCCCAGCGCGTCGGCGACCTGCTGGTCCTCACGCAGCCGCTCCGGGAACTGGGAGAGGATGCGACCGGCCAGGGAGATGTCGCGGCTCTGCACGTCCACCCCCGCCTTGGCGGCGTACGCGGCGATGACCGGCAGCAGGGAGTACGTCGCCAGCAGCGGCGCCTCATCGGTTCGGGTATAGACGATCCGGGCGGACGGCTGGACCATGCGGCAACTCCTTGGCCTGGGGGAACGGACTCGGCGCGTACCCGATCGGAGGACCGGGGCGACCGTCTTTCTTGACATCAAGATATCGCGGGCGTGACCGGTTGGCCCACCGTCAGCGCCGCGGTTCAGTCTGCCCGAGCGCTCGGGGCCGGGTCCACCGGCCCTGCTGACCGGCTCTCCGGCGACGCAGGCTCGGGCACGTGGACGAGGTCGACCCGGTCCCACGGCCGCTGGTCGGCGGCGTACGCCTCTTCCATCGGGATCCAGTCGTCAGCCCACCGCTGCGCCAGGGCGGGACCGTCGCGATCGGCGATCCGGGCGCGCCGCAGCGCGACCGGTGCCTCGATCCAGACGGTGAAGTCCCACGGCACCGGCAGCCGGACGTCGGTCGCCGAGACGCCCTCCACGATCACGGGGACCCCCGCCGGCACCTCGTGCCACTCCGCGCCGACGTCGTGGGTGAAGTCCCAGCGCTGGTAGAGAGCCGGGCGACCGGCCAGCAGCGGCTCCACCACCTGGCGGACGAACCGGTCCCGGTCCCAGCCGGGGAGGTCGGGGCGGGCGAAGTCGTCGTTGTGGATCACCACGGCCCCGGTCAACGCAGCGGCGATCCGGGCGGCCAGGGTCGTCTTGCCGGCGGCACCGAACCCGTCGACACCGACCCAGCGGGTGCCGGTCAGACCGGCCAGGGCGGCGACCACGGCCGCCACCGGATCCGTCGTGGGCACCGTCGTCCCTCCCCCCGCCGAGACACCTCGACCGCGGACTCACCGTGCCGGGATCGGTCGGACCTTGCTAGCGTCACCCTACGAGAGCCGGTCGCCGGCGACAGTCGATGAGTTCCGAGGAGATCGCGTGAGCACACCCGTCAAGGTCGCCGTCACCGGGGCCGCCGGGCAGATCGGTTACAGCCTGCTGTTCCGGATCGCCAGCGGTTCGCTGCTGGGACCGGACACCCCGGTCCAGCTGCGGTTGCTGGAGATCACCCCGGCGCTCAAGGCGCTCGAGGGCGTGGTGATGGAGCTGGACGACTGCGCGTTCCCGCTGCTGTCGGGAGTGGAGATCGGCGACGACGCGAACGTCGTCTTCGACGGCGCCAACATCGCCCTGCTGGTCGGCGCCCGGCCGCGCAGCAAGGGCATGGAGCGCGGCGACCTGCTGGAGGCCAACGGGGCCATCTTCAAGCCCCAGGGGGCGGCGCTCAACGCCCACGCCGCAGACGACATCAAGGTGCTGGTGACCGGCAACCCGGCCAACACCAACGCTCTGATCGCCAAGAGCAACGCGCCCGACATCCCCGCCGAGCGGTTCAACGCCCTGACCAGGTTGGACCACAACCGGGCCCTGGCCCAGCTCGCGGCCAAGACCGGGACGACGGTCAACGACATCCGGCACCTGACGATCTGGGGCAACCACTCCGCCACCCAGTACCCCGACGTCTTCCACGCGGAGGTGAACGGCCAGAACGCCTCCGAGCTCGTCGACCAGGCCTGGCTCGAGTCGACCTTCATCCCCACCGTGCAGCAGCGCGGGGCGGCGATCATCGAGGCCCGGGGCGCCAGCTCCGCCGCGAGCGCGGCCAATGCCACGGTCGACCACATGCGGGACTGGGTGCTCGGCACCCCCGAGGGTGACTGGGTGTCCATGTCGGTCCCCTCCGACGGGTCGTACGGGATCGCCGAGGGCATCATCACGAGCTTCCCGTGCACCACCTCCGGGGGTGACTACAGCATCGTCCAGGGACTGGAGATCAACGAGTTCTCCCAGGCCAGGATCGACGCCAGCGTCGCTGAGCTCCAGGAGGAGCGCGAGGCAGTGCGCTCGCTCGGCCTGGTCGACTGACCCGGACGGAGCGGGTCTTCGGGGTCGTTCCGCGTGGACGGCCCCGGATGGCACCCGGGTTAGGGAACACTGGGTGCCATGACTGACAGTGGCGGCGGACAGCGCGACGAGCGGCCCGGTGACCGCCCCGAGTTCGGCCCCGGGGTCCAGGTCCGGCGACGCCTACACGCCCTCCGCATCCTGGGAGTCCAGCCGGGGCAGCAGCTGGGAGAACGCCACCCCGTACGAGAGCCCCTGGGCTCCGCCGCACTCCTCCGCGACAGCGGCTTCGGGAACGTCTGCGGTCGAGCAGCCCGGCGCCGAGGACGGTCCCTGGCCGAGCTACCCGGAACCCGATCCGCAGGACCCCGGTCCGTCAGCACCGCCGTACGGCGGTGTGCAGGGCTACGGCTCACCCACCGCCTACGGCCAGCCCCCCGGCTATCCCCCGCCGCCCGACCAGTCGAGCTACCCCCAGACCCCGGCCTACGGCCAGCAGCCCGACTACGGACAGCAAGCCGGATACGGCCAGCAACCCGCGTACGGCCAGCAACCTGCGTACGGTCAGCAACCCGGGTACGGGGTGAATCCCTACCAGCAGCCGGGCTACGGCGGCTACGTCCTGCCGAACCACCCGCAGGCGACCACGGCCCTGATCCTCGGCATCGTCGGTCTGGCCCTGTGCCCGTTCGTCGGCATCGGAGGTTTCGTCCTCGGTGGGCGGGCCCGACGCGAGATCGACGCCTCGCCGGGCCAGTGGGCCGGCCGGGGCGTCGCCACCGCCGGCTGGGTGCTCGGCATCATCTCGATCGTCTACGCCGCCCTCGTGCTGGTGTACGTCGTCGTCCTCGGCATCGGCGTGGCCGTCAGCGGCAGCTGAACCGAACACCCCACCCTCCCACCAGACAAAGGAAGAACCCTCGTGAGCGACAACAACCCGAACCAGCCGCAGGATCCGAACCGGCAGTCCTGGGACCCGAACCAGCCGAGCGATCCCGGCCAGTCCCACGATCCCGGCCAGTCCTACGATCCCGGCCAGTCCTACGGCTCCGCCCAGTCCTACGGGTCCGCTCCGTCGCCGGAACCCACCCAGCAGTACGGCTCCACCCAGTCCTACGGCTCGGCCCAGTCGTACGACTCGGCGTCGTCCTACGGCTCCGCGTCCTCCTACGGGTCGGCGTCGGAGGTGCCGGGCGGCTACCAGCAGCAGGGCTACCCGCCGGCCAACCAGTCCGGCTACGTCGTGGCGCAGCCGTACGGTGCCCTGCCCGAGCACCCCCAGGGCACCACCATCCTGGTGCTCGGCATCGTCGGTCTGTTCGTGACGATCTGTGCCCCGATCGCCTGGTACATGGGCAGCAAGGCCCAGAAGGAGATCGCGGCGTCCGGCGTCCGCTACGCCAACGAGCAGAACATCGCCATCGGCAAGATGATCGGCATGGTGCTCACCATCCTGGCGATCATCGGCCTCGTGGTGGCCATCATCTTCATCATCATCGCGGTCGTCGCCGGCGTCGCGAGCGGTTCCTGAGGTCGGGACGGACGGGACGGTCGGCCGTCGTGACGCCCGGTTTCGACGACGACCTGGTGGTCCTGCGGCGACGGCTGCACCAGGTCCCGGAGGTGGGTCTCGACCTGCCCGAGACCCAGGCGATCGTGCTGGCGGCGCTGGCCGGCACCGAGCTCGAGATCACGACCGGCACGTCGGTCTCCTCGGTGGTCGCGGTGCTGCGCGGCACCGCCCCCGACCACACGGGCCGCGTGGTGCTGCTGCGCGGCGACATGGACGGGCTGCCGGTGGTCGAGGCCAGCGGGGAGCAGTTCGCCGCGACGGGCGACACCATGCACGCCTGCGGTCACGACCTGCACACCGCCGGACTGGTCGGTGCGGCCCGGCTGCTCACCCAGCGACGCGCGGAGCTCCGCGGCGACGTGGTCTTCATGTTCCAGCCCGGCGAAGAGGGGTGGGACGGTGCCGGCGCGATGATCGCGGAGGGTGTGCTGGACGCGGCCGGTCGCCGAGCGGATGCCGCGTACGGGTTGCACGTGTTCGCCAACATGCTCCCGCTGGGCGTGGTCAGCAGTCGTCCCGGTCCGCTGATGGCGGCGTCCTCGGGGCTCTACGTCACGGTCCGCGGGGCGGGCGGGCACGGGTCCCGACCGCACGCCGCGGCTGACCCGATCGTGGTCGCGGCGGAGATCGTCACCGCGCTGCAGACGATGGTCACCCGGCAGTTCGATCTGTTCGACCCCGTGGTCATCACCGTCGGCACCTTCCACGCCGGCACCCGGCGCAACATCATCCCCGAGACCGCCACCTTCGAGGCGACCGTGCGGACGCTGTCGCCGGAGCACCTGAACGCCGTCGAGCAGGCGTCGGTGCAGCTGGCCGAGCAGATCGCGGCCGCCCACGGTTGCCGGGCCGAGGCGCGGTTCGAGCGGGAGTACCCCCTGACCGTCAACGACGGTGAGGCCACCGCCTTCGCGCTGGAGGTGGCCACGGACCTGTTCGGCCCGGACCGCCTCCACCGGCTGGCCAACCCGCTGATGGGGTCCGAGGACTTCAGCCGGGTCCTGGCCGAGGTGCCGGGCTGCTACCTGTTCGTCGGTGCCTGCCCCGGTGACCCGAACGCCTCACCCGGCAACCACGCCCCCGGGGCCCGGTTCGACGACAGCGTGCTGGGCGACTGCGCCCGGCTGCTGGCCGAGCTGGCGGTCCGTGATCTCGCCGCGGGTGGCGTCGGCGGCTGACCGGCCGTCCGATCCGCCGTCCGCCGCCGGGGCCGGGGGCCGTGCGGAAGCACGTCCCCGCCGGAGCACGGCGGTCCGGCGTCTCATCCGACCAACCGCAGGATCTCGTCGACGACGTGCTCGAGCGGGGCCGTCGCGTCGATGACGATCCCGGTGGCCGGGAGGTCCCGACGGGTGCGGTGCAGCTCGGCCACGAACCGTCGCTGCTCCTCCGTGCCGCCGAACTCGTCCGCCGGGCGGGCGGTCAGCCTCCGGTTCAGCGTGTCGGTGTCGACGTCCAGCACGAAGACGCCGTCGAACAGGTGCAGGAACCGGGAGTGGTTGCGCGAACCGCCGCAGAAGTACGTCACCGGCCGGCTCCGGTCGGCGACCAGGGCCTCCACCCGGTCGACGCGCCAGACATGGTGCTCGTGGCGGGCGCCCGCCGTCGGCTCCCCGGTGACGGGATCGCCTTGGTAGGCCAGCTCGGTGTCGCCGTTGACCGCGTGGTGGCCGCGCAGCTGGAGCTCACGGCAGACCGACGTCTTGCCCGTGCCCGAGACGCCCTCGATCAGGTAGTTCCTGTGACCCACCAGGGCAGGCTACGAGAGGTCCCGCACCGTCCGCCGTCCCGTCCGTGGGCCCACGGCGTACCCGGCGGTGCTCACGGCTGGGCGCGCGACGAGGGATCGCCCGTAGTCTCGGCGTCATGGGTGAGCCGACCTTTCCCGAGCCGCCGCTGGCGGGCACCGAGACCGAGACCCTGCTGGGTTCTCTCGAACGCCAGCGGGCCACCTTCCGGTGGAAGGTGGCCGACCTCGATGCCCGGGGCCTGTCCCTTCGTGTCGGTGCTTCCGAGCTCACGTTGGGGCGGCTGCTGAAGCACCTGGCCTACCTGGAGGATCTGAACTTCCACCGCGATCTGGGGGGTGGTCCGCTCCCGTCTCCGTGGTCGGACCGTGCCGCCGACACCGTCAGCACCTGGGCGTTCGCCTCCGCCGATCTCGACCCACCGGCGACGTTGTACGAACTGTGGCAGGACGCGGTGACCCGCTCACGGTCGGCCGTGGCCCAGGCCCTGACGCGGGGCGGGCCAGGACTGACCTTCCCGGTCCGCGGTCAGAGCGTCACGGTGCGCCGGCTCCTGGTGGACATGATCGAGGAGTACGGCCGGCACACCGGACACGCGGACCTGCTCCGCGAGGCGGTGGACGGACGCGTCGGCGAGGATCCACCCGGGAGACCCCACCCCTACCGCCACGACGCTCCTCCCGGCTGATGAAGGTGGCGATCCTCCGGTCACTCGGGCCGGTGGCAGACCGCCTCCACGTTGTTGCCGTCGGGGTCGCGGACGAAGGCGCCATAGTACGTCGGGTGGTACTCCGGCCAGACGCGGGGCTCGTGCAGCACCTCCGCCCCGAGGGCGGTGGCTGCGGCGAAGAAGGCCCGCACACTCGCCCGGTCCGGTGCCGTGAAGGCGATGTGAGACTCCCGGAACCCCTCGCCGGAGTTGAGCTCCCCGACCCAGAAGTCGGGGTGGGACTCGGTCCCGAAGCCGATGGCCACACCGAAGTCCATCTGCCGGGAGCAGCCGAGCGGAGCCAGGGCGGCGTCGTAGAACGCGGCGCTGGCGGCCAGGTCGGTGCACTGGATGCCGAAGTGATCGATCATGGCGCGATCGTGGCACGCGGCACCGACAGCACCCGGTCCAGGCGCCAGCACGCCGTGCTCAGCCCCGCGAGCAGCACGGCGATGGCCCCGCACGTGAGGGCCACGGGAGCGGCACCTCGCGCCGACACGTCCAGGAAGGGGTACGGGTACCAGCCGGTGAGGCCACCGGCGACCAGGGTGCAGACCAGCCACGCGACGGGCCAGACCATCGACCGGGCCACCGTCGGCGCCGTGATCCGCGGTCGGGGACCGAAGGCCAGCCAGCCCAGCACGGTCAGCGCCGGCGCCGCCACGTGCACCAGGACGTCACCGACCGCCTCTCCACCGGTCAGGGTGGACAGCGGTCGGAGCAGGAACCAGTGCACCAGCCCGGTGACGGTGATCATCACCAGGGAGGCGAGGCGCAGCACCCGCCAGATCGGGCCGTCGTGCCCCGGGTCGCGTACCAGGGGCAGCACGGTCGCGATCACCACCAGGTTGGACTGGATGGTGAAGTAGCCGACGAAGTGCCACAGCCGCACGGGCAGCGGGAACGTCTCGGTGGTCACCGTCGACGTCCCGGCGACCGTGACGGCCAGCTGGATCAGGACACCGACCAGGGCGACCGTCACCGTCGCCGCCGCCCAACCACGGACCAGCGACCTCATCGGGCACCAGCGAGGGTCGCACCACTGCCCGCCGGCGCCGGGGCGGCGGCGGCCCGCGACCCGAGGCGGACCAGCTCGGCCAGCACCGTCCGCACCGCCGGGGTGTCGGCCACCCCGTCGCGGACCAGTGCGAAGATCGAGCGGACCGGCGTGGGGCTCACCACCGGGACGGCGACCACGCCGTCCGGCAGCTGCCGGGCCCCCAGCTGGGGCAGCACCGTCAGACCGATGCCCGCGGCCACGAACGCCATCGCGGTCGGGTAGTCGTGGGCCTCGACGTGGAACGGCGGGCTGAAGCCGGCCGCGTGGCAGGCCTCCACCAGGTTGCGGCGACACCAGCCCCGCGCGAAGTCGTTGTCCACCCAGCGGTCGGCGGCGAGCTCGACGAGGTCGATCTCCGACCGGCCCGCCGACGGGTGCCCGACCGGCAGCACCGCCACGTACGGGTCGTCGAGCAGGTGCTGGACCACCAGGCCGGGCCGGTGGATCGCGCCCTGCTCGACCGCTATCTGGAGATCCGGGCGCTCGGCCGGGTCGGTCGGCACGTCCTCGCGCAGCGCGAGGTCCAGCCGGACCGCCGGGAACTCCCGCATCATGGTCGCGACCACCGTGGGCATCCAGGCCGAGCCGACCGACGCGAAGTAGGCGATGGACAGCGCACCGGTGCGGCCGGCCCGCAGGTCGCCGACCACGGACTCGACCTCGCCCAGCCGGGACAGGACCCCGTCGATCTCGACGGCCAGCGCGCGACCGGCCGCGGTGGGCTCGATCCCCCGGCCAACCCGTGAGATCAGGGCCAGCCCGGTCTCGCGCTGCAGCGCGGTCACGTGCTGACTCACGGCCGAGGGGGTGTAGCCGAGGTTGGTGGCCGCGGCCTGGATCGAGCCGCTGGCCACGACGGACCGGAACACGCGAAGACGGTGGACATCGAGCACGGTGCTGACACTACAGTCAGACTGAACAAAGATGAAGGAGACGTTGCTTGTGCTTACGTCTCCAGACGGTCAGGCTGAGCCCATGAGCTCCGACCTCGCCCTGGACGCCGACCTCGTCCCCGCCGGGCCGACCCGGCGCGAACGTCGCTGGCTCCCCCTCGCCGCGGCGGGGGTGACGATGGTGCTGTGGGCCTCGGCCTTCGTGGTGATCCGGGCCCTCAGCGGCGCAGTCAGCCCCGGCCCGCTGGCCCTCGGCCGGTTGCTCGTCGGGTCCGTGGTGCTGACCGCCGTCGCCCTGCTGCGGCCCGGTCGCGGCCCGGTCCGGATCCCCCGCGGCCGACCGCTCGTGCTGATCGTCGCGTACGGGGTCCTGTGGTTCGGCGTCTACACGATCGCCGTCAACGCGGCCGGCCGCTACCTGGACGCCGGCACCAGCGCGATGCTGGTCAACCTCGCTCCGGTGATCGTCGCGGTGCTGGCCGGGATCTTCCTCGGTGAGGGTTTCCCGCGCCAGCTGATGGTCGGGCTGCTGATCGCCTTCGCGGGCGTGGTGATCATCGCCTCGGCCTCACGCACCGGTCAGGTCGCTCCGTTCGGCGTGGCGCTGGCGCTGGCGGCCGCCGGTCTGTACGCCGTCGGGGTGCTGCTGCAGAAGCAGGCGCTGGCCACTGTCGACCCGGTGACGGTCACCTGGTTGGGCGCCCTGGCCGGGACGGTGGCGACACTGCCGTTCCTCGGTTCGCTGGTCGGCCAGCTGCGGACCGAGCCGTGGGCGGTGACGGCCGGCGTGGTCTACCTCGGCGTGTTCCCGACCGCGATCGCGTTCCTGCTCTGGAGCTACGCGCTGGCTCGCACCAGCGCCGGCCGGATGGCCGCCTCCTCGTACGTGGTGCCGGGCATCGCCGTGCTGATGTCCTGGGCCCTGCTGGCCGAGGTCCCGGCGGCGGTCGCCCTCATCGGCGGGGCCGTCTCGCTGGCGGGTGTGGCGCTAACCCGTGTCACCTGGGGTCGCTCACGACGACCCTGGGGTCGCTCACGAGCCGGCCGTGGTCACTGACGGTCGCTCCACCGCTCGTACTGGCCGTAGACCTCGGTCCAGGTGGTCTCCGGCACCGCCGCCTTGACCGCCGTGTACAGGTCGCCGGATCCGGTGGCCACGGCCCGTCGACGGACGGACTGGCCGAAGCCGTCGCGGAGGTCGGCGACGATCACCGCCGAGCCGGGTGGCACGTCGTCCACCTCCTCGGCCCGGACGACCTGCGTGCACGCGGAGGCGGTCGCCGCGGGGTCGGGTCGGAAGTCGGCACCCCACCGCTGCGCCGACCCGTAGCCGGGAGTGACCTCGAAGCGACCGCGGTCCCCGTCGAGGGTGATGGTCCACTCGACGTGGAACGGCGGCGGCACCGAGCTCCCGGTGTAGGCCACGGAGCCTGAGACGGGCGGCTCGCAGTCCCGCTGGGTCACGGCACAACCCGCCGCCGTCAGCAGCAGGGCAGCAGCGACGGCGACACGCAGCCAGCAGACGAGCATGCGCGCAGGATAGGCCGCCGGGGGTTCGTTGCCCAGGGTCCCGAAGCCCGTCCGCGACCGGTCCGCCCGGCGCCGCGTCGAACCGGCGGCAGACGTTATATTTCGCACGTCAGCAGACGATCGTCACGAGCGTCGGGGGGCTGGTGCGTGAGGAGTCATCGTGGAACCAACGCGCGGCGAAGCCGTAGCCCCATCCCCAGGCGTCACCGAGGCGCGCGTCCGTAGCGCCCGGCTGGCGGCCGGCAGCTCGGTGCGCGGCTGGGCCGTTGGCCTCAGCCCACTCACCAACGAGACGCGCTGGTCGCAGGCCTGGGCGCGGATCGGGGTGCTGTCCTCGATCACGGCTCTCGTGGTCTACAGCACCTGGCGCATCCTGTTCACGTTGCCGCCGTCCGGCTGGAACCTGGTGGCGGCCTGGTTGCTGATCGCCTTCGAGATCTTCCCGGTCTTCGGTCTGGTCATCCGGGCCGTCACCCTGTGGAACATCGACACCCGAGCGCCTGCGCCGGTCACCGGCGTCAAACCCGGCCAGCGAGCGGCGGTGCTCATTCCCACCTACAACGAGCCGGTGGAGGTCATCGCCCCCACCATCGCCGCCGCCTGCGCCCTGGAACCGGCGCACCAGACCTGGGTGCTGGACGACGGGGACCGGCCCTGGGTCGCGGAGCTCTGCCGGGGTCTGGGAGCGCGCTACGTCCGTCGTGACGAGCACACCCACGCCAAGGCCGGCAACATGAACCACGCGATGGAGCTGATGCACCGTGAGATCGAGGACGGCGCCGAGCCGATCGACATCATCGCCGTGCTCGACTGCGACCACGTGCCGCTGCCCGGGTTCCTGCGGGACTCCCTGGGCTGGTTCGACGACCCGGAGCTCGCACTGGTGCAGGCCCCGCAGACGTACTACAACTCCGGCGCCTTCGACGACGACGGCGACACCGGCGAGCAGGGCATGTTCTTCCACGTGCTGCTGCCCGCCCGCAACCACGACGGGGCCGGACCCTTCTGGTGCGGCTCGACCTCGCTGATCCGGCTGTCCGCGCTCCGCGAGGTCGGCGGCATCTCCACCGCGACGATCGTGGAGGACATGCACACCACCCTGGCCCTGATCCGGGCCGGCTGGAAGACGGCGTACCACCATCAGGTGCTGGCGGTCGGTCTGGCCCCGGACACGCCCGAGCAGTACCTGCTGCAACGGCGCCGCTGGGGCATGGGCTCGATGCAGGTCCTCGTCACCGAGCGCCTGTGGGCGGCGAAGCGGTGGTTGTCCTGGCGCAACTACTACGAGTACCTGTCCGGCACCGTGTACTGGCTCGAAGGGGTGGGAACCGTCTTCGCCTTCTTGATCCCGGTGCTGATCCTGGTCAGTGGCGCGCAGGTCTCGACCGCCGACCCGCTCACCTTCTCCATCGCCTTCGTGGCGATGTTCAGCATCCGGCTCTGGGGTTCCCGCCGGATGTTCCGACTGCACCTGCACTGGCTGACCGCCTTCGCACTGCGGATCCTCCGGGTCCCCGTCGGTCTGTCCTGCCTCTGGTGGCTCATCACCCGCCGGACCCTGGAGTTCCAGGTCACACCCAAGTCCGGGGCCGACGACCGTCTCCGCGGGCGCGCCCCGACCGCGGTCTGGGCGCTGATCTGGCTGATGGTGGCCGTCGCGGTCTACGCCCTGCTCGGTCTCAGCGGACTGGTCCCCTGGCACGTCGACCCCGCCTCGACCGTCGCCTCCGGGCTGTGGCTGGTGCTGGCCGGCACGGTGCTGGTGCTCGGTGTCCGGCGGATCCAGTCCGACGCCTACGCGACCTCCCGCCGCAACGCCCACCGGTTCAACGTGCAGGCGACGGTCTCGGTCGGCGCCGTCGAGGGTGAGCTGGTCGACATCTCCGTCGGGGGTGCCGCCGTCCGCTTCGCCCGGGGCACGACCCCGCCGGACGGCGACGTCGAGTTCCTGCTGCCGGGCGCCGACCCGGTGACGCTGCAGACGGTGCGGATGATCACTGGAGACGACGGCACCTCCACCGTCACCACCTACCAGGTGCGATACGGCGACTGGGCCGCGTACCGGACCATCTCGATGTGGCTCTTCCACACCCCGCCCGGCGCGGTCGAGGGACTTCCCGCGGGGGTGCCGGCCGTGGCTGTGGCCGAGACCACGCAGCGGGGACAGCGGACCCTCGCCCGCCAGTACGGTCGCGACGTCGGCGATCCGGAGGACCGACGGCCATGACCGCCGGCCCGCCCGAGTCCCTTCCGGAGGAGCTCCCGCCGTCGGCACCCGTGCCGGAAGCGCCTGCGCCGGAAGGGACCGCGCCGGAAGCGCCCCGGGCGGCGGCGCGCTATCCCTCCCGGCACCCGCGCCTGTGGGTGTTCTACCTGGCGACCGGCGCCGTCGCCATCGTCCTTTATTACGCCGTGCCGCTGGACCCCGTGCAGACGATCATCTACCAGCTGATGGGACTGGCGGCCGGTGCTGCCCTCATCCTGGGGGCACGCCTGCACCGCCCTGCTCGCCGCCTGTCCTGGTACCTAATGGGCGCGGGGATGCTCATCTGGTCCCTGGCGGACCTGGTCGGGAACGCGTACGGGGGCGGCTTCCCCACCCCCGCGGACCCGATCTACCTGATCGGCTACCCCGTGGTCGCCGTCGGCATCTGGCTGCTGCTGCGCGGTCGCCACCGCGGCCGGGACCCCGGCGCCGCCCTGGACAGCGCCATCCTCACCACCTCCCTGGGGGTGCTGTCGTGGGTGCTGCTGGCCCGACCGACGATCGAGACCTTCCAGGACTCTCGCTGGGCCGCCGTCATCGCTGTCAGCTACCCACTCGCCGACATCGTGCTGGCCGGTCTGCTGATCCAGCTGCTGACCACCCCCGGCGGACGCACCCGCTCCTACCGGCTCCTGGCCCTCGGTCTGATCGCCCTGATCGCGGCGGACACCGCCTCCTCGGCGCTCAAGATGGTCACCTTCGACAGCTCGCAGCCGATCGACTTCCTGTGGCTGGTGTCCTACCTGTGCTGGGGAGCCGCCGCCCTCGACCCCACCATGGTGTCCCTCTCGGCGCCCACCGTGCAGCCACGGACGCAGTTCAGTCGCAAGCAGCTCGCGGTGCTGACCGCGGCCGTGCTGGTCTCCCCGCTCATCCTGGCGGTGCAGGCCGCTCTCGGTCTGCCGCTGTCGGTGTGGGGGGTGATCGTGGGCTCGGTGCTGTCCTTCGTCCTGGTGGTGGCCCGGATGAACCTGTCACTGGAGCAGATCCAGGCTGCCAACGCCGAGCGCGAGGCCGCGCAGAACGAGCTCACCCACCAGGCGGCCCACGACTCCCTCACCGGCCTGGCCAACCGCGCCCAGGCCATCCGACTGATCTCGGGCGCCCTCAGCCGAGCCCAACGCACCGGTGCCGTGGTCGGTCTGCTGTTCATCGACCTCGACGGGTTCAAGCAGGTGAACGACACCCTCGGCCACCATGCCGGTGACGAGGTGCTGAAGACCGTGGCCCTGCGGATGCTGGAGACCGTACGGGCCGGGGACGTGGTCGCCCGGCTCGGCGGCGACGAGTTCGTGGTCCTGCTGGAACCGATGGACGAGCAGGCCTCCGGCCTCGGTGTGGCCGACCGGGTCATCCAGGCGGTCTCGGAGCCCATGCTGCTGGCCAGCGGTCACGAGGCCACCATCGGCGCCAGCGTGGGACTGGCCATCAGCCAGGACGGTGACACCGACGCCGACCGCCTGATGATGGAGGCCGACCTCGCCGTCTACCGGGCCAAGGGACTCGGTCGGGGCCGGACGGAGGTGTTCGACCGCGCCCTGCGCGAGCGGCTCCAGCAGCGCGGGGTGCTGGAGGACGCCATCCAGGTCGCCATCCGGCACAACGCGATCGAGCTCACCTTCGACCCTGTGGTCGAGCTCATCACCGGCGAGCCCAACGGCTTCGAGGCCCGAACCGCCTGTGAGGTGGCGGGCGTGCTGCACGATCGCGCGTCGCTGGTCGCCGACCTCGGCCGCAACCCCGCCGTCGCCGATCTCGACGCGTGGTGCCTGCGGCGCGCGACCGCCGTCATGGCGGGACTGGGCGACCAGGTCGGCGCCGTGACCATCGGCGTGCCCGTCACCCTGCAGCACATGGTGCAGGACCGGGTGATCACCGACGTGGACCAGGCCCTGTCCCGCTCCGGCCTCCCCGGTGACCGGCTGGTGCTCATCCTGTCGGCCGACGAGCTGAGCGAGGACCTGCGGCTGCTCGGCAACCTGATCCGGCTGCGCGAGCGAGGCGTACGGATCACCATGGACGGCTTCGGCACCGGCGCCGGCCCGACCAACCAGTGGCTGCAGCTGCCGATCGTGAACGTACGCCTGGACGCCACCCTGCTCCGCGAAGCGGCCGCCCCCCTCGGCGGCGGACGCTCCTCGGGTGGCGCGGACCAGGACGGCCGGGACCCCGGTGGCACCCCGGTCCCGGTCCAGCTGCTCCGGTTGACCGTCCAGACCGCCCACGCCTTCGGTTACCGGGTGATCGCGCCCACCATCGACGACGAGAGCATGTTGGCGGCGGCCACCGAGGCCGGCTGTGAGCTCGGCCAGGGGACGGCGATGGCGGAGATGCTCGCCGACCAGACCGTGGAGTACGAGCGGCTGATGGCCTTCGCTCATCGTTGACCGTCCCGATCCCCCTGCCCGACCTCCGGCCGCGCAGAGACCGGCCTCGAGCTGGGCATCGGCTTCGTACTCTTCAGCCCCCTCGGCAAGGGCTTCTCGACCGGCACCATCAAGACCGCTGACGACGTGGCCGGCCAGACCACGGCGATCTTCGGGTAGCAGAGGCCGGCTGGAGCGAGCGGGTCAGCGATGCGAGCTCAGCACGACGAGCAGAACGGCGAGCGCTGCGATCTGCACCGCCATCACGCCGAGCACCAGGGCGGTAATGGACTGCTGGTAGAGAACCCCAGCGCCCACTCCGCCGATCAACGCCCCGGCTCCCTGGACGGCGGCGAACCAGCCGTAGGCGGTGGCTCGCCGACCGCGGGGCACGAGGTCGGCGACAAGGGCCTTGACTGTGGAGTCCTGTATCCCGACCGCGAATCCCCACAGCAGCACACCGGGCAGCACCAGGGCCAGGGAGTCACCGAAGGCCAGAGCTGCGGCCGCCGCGACCAGGAGCGGCAGCATCACCAGCACCCGACCGCCGAACCGGTCGTATGCTCCGCCGGTGACCAGCGCAGCGACTGCGCCGGCGGCCATCGCGGCGGCGTACAGCAACGGCACGCCGGCCTCAGAAACCACGGCCTGCTCGACGAGGTGGAACCCGATCAACCCGTAGGTCACCAGCCCGGCCGTGCAGAGCGCCGCCCCGGCTGCCAGCCACCAGAACGCGGCCGGCAGCCCGGCTCGAGGCAGCCGCGTCTCGTCCTGGTGTGCAACGATCGCGCCGGATGGCCTCGAGACCGTCGTCTCGGAGGAGACAGGCATGTGGCGCCGGGTCACCACCAACAGCACCACGGCAACGGCACCAGGCACGGCCAGCACGGCCAGAGCGAGCTGCAACCCGCCGGCGCTGGTGGCGGCCGTTGCCACGATCGCCGCGACGAGCAACGGCCCAGCGAACGCCCCGATCTGGTCCAAGGCCTTGTGCACGCCCATCCCGCGGCCCATCCCGACCTGACCAGCGGCATCGGCCAACAGAGCCGACTTCGCCGGACTCCTGATCGCCTTCCCGACCCGTTCGGCCAAGATCAACCCCGCCGCGACAGCCAGGCCGGCCGCCCCCAACAGCGGGGTGACAGCCAGCAACGGCACGCACACCGCAGTGAGCACATAGCCGCTGATGGTGAGAGCCCAGTAGCGACCGGTACGGTCCGCAACCCGCCCCGACACCAGCCGCAGCGCCAACGCCGCAGCCTCCCCCGCCCCGGTGACAGCGCCGACGACGAGCGCCGACGCACCCAGCGTGGCCAGCAGCGGTCCGTACACCGACCGAGCGCCCTCGTAGACCAGGTCGGCAGCCAAGCTGATGACGCCAAAGCCGAACACCGTCCGCCACGGTGACCACGGAGCGGGTCCGACTGCCCCGTTGACGACAGGGGAACGATCAGACCGTCGCGGCTCAGGCACGTGGCACAACGATAGAGATGACAAGGCGACCCCCCGCATCGATCTCGCAGATGGGTCGCTCAATGGACGTCTTGCGGGCACCGATGCGTCGGTTGCTAGTGAGATCTGGCCCGTGGGGCGACGTGGTCCTCGAGCCCACGCGCGTCGTGGCCGGATAGGCGGTTCGCCTTCGAGTCGGGCCAAGAGCTCGGAGGTCCGCTTGCGGTGGCCACAATCGCGAGGCCGGCCGAGCTACCAAGGCTCTTCTGTGACCCGCCGTCTTCTGATTGGTCGGTCTTGGGCAGGATCCGAATGAGTTCTGATCGCTATGCTGTTCAGGTTGCGGTTGCATGGTGAGGCCTGCTTGGCGCTCTATCGACCGGCTAGGCGGTACATGGTGAATGCAGCAGTTCGGGTCGGCTTGATCGGGACCAGCGGCTGGGCCGCAGGCTTCCACCTGCCAGTTCTTCAGTCCCACGATGCTGCGGTCGTGGCAGCCGTCTGCGGCAGGGATCGACAACGCGCAGCTGCGCTTGCCGACCAGCATGGTGTCGAACAGGTCTACACGGACTACCAGACGATGTTTGACGAAGCCGAGTTGGACGCGGTCTCGGTGGTCACCCCGGAGGACCTTCACCACCCGATGGTGATGGCAGCACTGCGAGCCGGTTTGCACGTGCTGTGTGAGAAACCGATGGCGTTCAGTGCGGCACAGTCCGCGGAGATGCTGGCCGCCGCCGAGTGCGCCGGGGTGAAACACATGGTGCAGTTCACCAACCGGGGATTGCCGCACTACCGGTACGTGAAGTCGCTGCTCGACGACGGCTATGTCGGCCAGCCGTACTACGGCTACTTCTACTGGCCCACCGGGTGGGGCCCGTCAGAGGAGGTCGACAACTACCACTGGGCGTCTGATGCTCGACGAGCAAGGGGAGCTGTCAACGAACTGGGCGCACACATGATCGATGTGGCCCGGTGGTACATGGGTGACGTCGTCCGAGTGAGCGCCTCACTGCGCACGTTTGTCCAGCGCGCCGACATCGACGGCGGGGTGATGGACAACGCGAACGATTCCGCCTGCCTGCTGCTGGACTTCGCCAGTGGTGCCCACGCTGTGCTCCACGTCGGCATGCCGAACATCGTCGGACCGGGCCTCGCCCACACAGGACAAACCGTCATCATCAGCGGACACGACGGCAGCCTCGAGGCCCGCTGCGATCCCTGGACGGATGTAGCCGTCTCCGAGATCGTCGGTCTCCGTCGACGAGCGGAACAAGCCGAAACCCTCGCCATTCCAGACGACTACTTCGGCGGCACCCCCCGCGGTAACGCGTTCGACGTGTTCCGACGACAGTCCATCGGTCCTCGCTTGTTCATTGACGCGATCGTCGGCGATCTGGACATTAGCCCGAACTTCGCTGACGGGCACCAGGTACAGCGCATCATCGAAGCGGCCGTGCGATCCGGGCTGAGCGGCACAGCGCAAGACCTCTAGCCGCAATCGCGTCCCGCGTGTGCGGTGCTGATCGCGCAGCGTCCGACAGCGAGAATTCCCGACGCTGAGCACGTGATTCCTCACTTGCTGCTCCCGATCCGCCTTCGATCGGATGAACCGCGAGCACACTGGTCGCGTGACAGAACCGTGGAGGTGCCGGCTTGCACTTCACGAGTGGGAGCTTCGGGAGAACCCGGAAACACACGTCCCCTACCAGGCCTGTCGCCGCTGCGATGCGGAGCGAGACACCCGCGCCCCAAGTGGGGCGGCGGGACAGTCGATGATGTCAATCGGACGAACCCAGGCGGACTGCCTTACGGCCCTGGCTAGGCGCCAGACTGAGTTCAGTCGAAGCCACGCTGCCGGAGCCGGTGAACCACGGCCCGGTTGACGGTCGATCTACGAAAGGGCGGCGCCGCGACCCATGGTCCGCTCGGGCCAGGCCTGAGACCCCGGGAGCACAGATGATGACCGGATGATCGGGAACCCTTCTTAGATTGGAGACCAGATCTCGATGAGGGACTTCTCGAGATCAGTGAGGTCGAAGTACTTGTTGCAGGCCACGACCACGGAGGTGGCACGGTCCGGGCTGACCCAGAAGCTGGTGACGAACCCCTCCCATCCGCCAGGGTGGCCGAGCCAGCCCTTCTCGCCTTTGACGATGCCGGCCCCGTAGCGGTTCTTCTCACCGGTAGGGCCAGGCGGAACATCGACGGCGTCGGCGACGACCGCCGCCTGCCAGTCCGCTCCGCCGACCTCGCCCGTGCGGTAGTTGTCCCCCCAGCGCGCCAGCTCTGCCGGTGTCGTCTGGATCGCTCCGTCCCCTACCTGCTCCCACTGGTGGTCGACGACCTCGTACTGCCCAGCGCCATCCCGATAGGACACAGCCTTCCCGGGCACGCGGGCGTTGGGTTCGACGACCATGTCCAAGTTCAGCGGCTCGAAGATCTCCGTCGTCAAGTACTGCCCCAGAGGCCGACCCGAAACCTTGCGGACCACCTCAGCCAGCAGGACGTAGTTGGAGTTGGAGTAGGCCCAGTTCGAACCCGTCGAGAAGTCGAGAACTCGGACCCTGGCCAGCGCTTCCACCGCCTGCCGCTGCGTCGTCCGCTCCGAAAGCTCGAACCCTTGGTCCTCGAGTAACCGCTGATAGTCGGGGATCCCGCTGGTGTGATGCATCAGATGAGCCAGAGTCGTCTGCTGTGACCACCCCGGGAACTCGGTCAGGTGATCAGCCAACGGATCTTCCAGCTGCAGCTTCCCAGCATCGCGAAGGAGCAGGACAGCGGCGGCGGTGAACTGCTTGGACACAGAGCCGATGTCGAACACGGTGCTGGCCGTGATCGGCGACTTCGACGCAAGATCGGCAAGGCCCTGAACGCCACGCCAGACCACCTCGCCCCGCTGTGCCACCGCGGCGGAGCAACCAGGTTCGTCGACGTTCGCGAGCAGCTCCAGCACTTCCTGGGCCCGGTCGGCCCGGCTGGCTGAGTCGCCGGCCGGAGTCGGAGCTGGCGCAACCTCGCTCTGTCCCTGGACACAGGCGACGCAGACGATCAGACAGCACAGCACCGCAGTGCTGAGCGACGCTCGCACGCAATGGCCCACGATGCATCGGCTCCTACCCAACGAGTCGGGCAGCAGGGTCGCTGCCGATTTGCCGTCTCCTCGTCCTACCACCGGAACAGCCACCGCGTCACCCGGCGGAGTCATGCGCTCGAGGAGGCACACTCGGCTCCTAGACATGGGTGGGCGGCCTTCGCCGATCGGCGCGGCTACGCCGACTCGGGCCTTGGCGGCGTCAGGATCCGACACGGCGACGCTGAAGTGCCGGTACGGCGGTCGCTCCACCGGACTCAACACCCCACTCGCGTGGCAACGTGGCCGGCAAGGTCCCTGCGACCGAGGATGTGACGCGAGGCGCCGAACCCTGTGTTGCCGGGCGCCGTCTGTCGTTTGGTGAAACAGAGGTCCGCATGGGCGACCGACGAGTTGCCGCTGGTGGGCGGCGCCAAGCGCGTCGGCGGGCGCGTGCCGCCCGACGATCCCACCATCGGCGGGTGCGATGCCGCTGACGCAGCGGCCACGAGCATCACGAGGCGGATTGCAGGTCTGCCAGGCCAGCGGCGATCTGGCCTGGGTGGCCGGCGTTCCCGGCGTTGATGGTTGTTCCGGAGGCGCCAGGATCCGCGGTTTCCCGGATCCGCGTCATCAACTCCGGCATCGCGGCATCAGCGACTGTCAACCGGAGCGGGGGTCTCCGGCCGGTGGCCCTAGCGGGAGTGTCGCCGTCACGGTGCTGCCCGTGGGCGTGGTGTGGTGGCTGACGTTGCCACCCAGTTCACTGGCCCGCTCACTCATCGAGCTCAGGCCGACGCCCGGGACCCACTCACCCCCGCCGGCCCCGTCATCGGAGACTGCTATCTCAAGGCCGTCGTCGTGCACGCGAAGGACGAGGCCGGCTCGCGTAGCACCGCTGTGTCTCACGACGTTGGTGAGTGCCTCTAGCACGATCCGGTAGGCCGCGACTTCGACGGCAGCGGACAGCGGCGGAAGATCGCTCGCCTCGATGTCGATCGGCAGGCCGTGCAGCGCGTCGATCTTGACCTGGACGGCGCCCAGCAGGCCGAGCTCGTCGAGGGCCGGCGGTCGTAGGCCGTAGGCCAGCGCGCGGATCTCGTCGATCGCCATCTCCGCCTCTTCCCGGATACGGTCCAGCATCGGCGTTGTCGCGCTGTTCGCCGCAGCCAGCCTGGCGGCATCTGCGGTGAAGGCGATCCCTGTCAGCCGGGGCCCGAGCCCGTCATGGAGGTCGCGCCGCAGCCGACGCCGTTCCTCCTCGCGCGCCGAGGCACTCGCGGCTCGTGCTCGTTGAAGACTCGCCGCCTGAGACTGTGCCCTGATCGTCTGCACCAGCATCGGCAGAGCCAGGGTGAGAACGCGATCGTCGTCACGGGACAGGCCGAGGTCGCCGGACCGGATCCCGACGACCAGCTGACCGATGTGCTCACCGTCGGAGTCGATCGGAAACACGCGGCGGCGGTCGGTGGGAGTGCCGACCTCGATGTCGTCTTCGCCGACGAGCGCAAGCGCGGCGTACGGGAGCACCAGGCCCTCCTGGATCGCCCGCACGGCAACGGTCGGGTCGTCACCGATGCTGACCGCTACCCGCTGCGCAGCGGTGAGGGCGTCGGGCCGGAATCCGAACAGGGCTCCATCGGCCACTCTCTGGAGAACTCCGAGCAAGGGAGTCCAGAGCATCCCACACAGCGCTGTGATCAGCGCCACCGAAACGATCCCGGGCGATTTTCCAAGTCGCCACTCGACGACCGTGTAGATCAACGTCGCGATGGCGAACACACAAGCGATGGAGAAGACCCAGGCGGCAACGCGCGATGCCAACCAGCGGCCGTCCAGCAACCCATGTCTTCGGGTGCCGAGCAACGCCGCGACGCCGATCAGGCCCAGGGCGGCATAGGCGGCGGAAGCGATTCCGGTGGGCGTCCCACCCAGGGCGACGACCCCGATGCCGAACAGGGTGATGCTTCCGGTGCTCAGTACCCACAGCAGAGCGCCTCGCGTCTCGGTCGAAGCAGTTTCTAGTCGCCACCACAGGTGGCTCAACCCGATGGTGGCGAGGAACAACCCGATCCAGACGAGATCGCCGACGTCCAGCCCATCGATGCGTCCCAGCCGCTCCGCGATCAGCGGGGTCCCGATGAGGGCACCCGCCAGCGTCAGCGCGGTGGCGAGGTCGCAGGTGAACCGCGGGTAGGTCGCCACTGCGGCGGTCAGGACGGTCATCGCCGCGACGCCGGCATAGGCCGCCCCCTCCGGGGGGAGGAATCCGACCACGACGAGAAGACACCCAGACGCAATGAAGAGCCCACCCGCTGGGAATCTCCTCGCCTGGAGGACGAGCCCGAGACCCGACAGCACGAACAGCAAGCCCGCGACCGCCCAGCCGACTTCGATCGTGTCCACCGTCATCGGAATGGAAGCCCCTGCTGGTGGGCCAGGAGGATGGCTTCGGCACGACCCGCCACGCCGAGCTTGCCGTAGATCGAGGTGAGCTGGTTGCTCACCGTCTTCGGCGAGACGAACAACCGGGCCGCGATCTCATTCGTCCGGTTGCCAGCGACCAGCAGATCCAGAACCTCGCGTTCGCGCTCGGACAGCTTGGGAAACGGGTAGTTGCGGGCCGGGCGGGCGGTGCCGATCTGCGCCAAGAGCACATCGGCTACTCCTTGCCCGAAGATGGCCTGACCCCCGACGACTGCGTGCAGAGCTGCGGCGACGTCGGCGTGACCTGCTCCCTTGAGGAGGTACCCCCGAGCGCCGGCGCGCATGGCACCGACCGCAGTGGCCTCGTCGCTGTACATCGTCAGCATGAGCACCGCGACACTCGGGACGAGGCTGGTGATCCGGCGCGTTGCTTCCACTCCGTCGAGGCCGGGCATCTGAACGTCCATCAAGATCACGTCAGGCTTCAGGATCACCGCCTGCTTGACCGCTCCATCGCCGGTGGCCGCCTCGCCCACCACGTCGATGCCGTCCAGCTGGCCCAGCATCAACGCAAGACCATCCCGCACGACGGCATGGTCGTCAGCGATCAGGACCCGGATGGTCATGCCTTCATCTTCGCCCCTGCGACTGCCCACTGCGGTAGGAGTTGGTGCCCGACAATCGGGAGAGTTCCTGATCGCCACGGGACGGACCCGGCCCGCATCGTGGTGGTGTCACCTCAACCAGGAAAGGGCGCCATCATGTCGAGCACCACACAGTCCAGCAGCAAGGCCCGATTCTCCGTCGCCAACCGCCTAGGGCACGGGTTGGGCGTGCTCATCTCTGTGGGCAACGTGCTCGTGGGGATGTCGCCCGGCGCCCGCGAAGGCGACGGCTACAACGGCACCGTCTGGATCGCCTTCGTCGTGGTCGGCGCCATCGGTGTGGTGGCCCTGGTCGCGTCGTGGATCACCAGAGCGAGCGCCCCACGCCGCATCGGCGGTGTTGCCCTGGTGATCCTGGGAGTGGCGAGTCTCGGCGTCCTGTTCGTCCCCGACATCGGCACGGCAGGGCGCATCGCCAACTCCGTCGGCGCCCTGCTGCAGTTCGGTGCCGCGACCTTGGTCCTGCTTCCCTCGCGCAACAGCAGCTAGCCGTCGAGAGCCAAGTCGACTCAGCCGCGGCCCTGCGCATCATCCGGCCCGCTCGAACCAGTCCAGCGAGAGCTCAGCCACCACGGCTGGTGCGTCGTCGGTGAGGAAGTGCGCCGCGTCATCGACGTAGCCGAACTCGACGTCGGCAGTCTTCGGCCGCCGCGGTCATCTGTAGACCGAGCAGGTTCGACGTGATCGGCGTAGCGTCCCGGATCGGGACAGATGAGCTGAACATCGGGACCCCGAGCCGCCGACGGCGGTAGCTCCCCTCATCATCTGCAGGGCTTCAGGCCGAACCGTGCCACGGGCCTGTGGACACACCGCTGGGTCGATATCGGGTCGTCGCATCGGCGCTGGTGGCGCGGCTGTAGCGCCGGGCGAGGGTTCGACAGGCGTCGACCAGTTCGCTCGGCCCGAGGACAGTGATGTCGGCGTCGAACGTGGCCAGGAGGCCAGCGATCCCGGCCCACGACCAGGCACCCACAGTGAGCCGGGTCTGGTGAGGGCTGACGTGCTCGACCACGGACCCGCCAGGGGCCCAACGGGCGACCGGATCTGGTGGAAGGTCGACCAGTGCAGTGCCACAGCACTGCCAGCGTGCCGGGGTGTCCCCGCGGTCCCAGCTGGTCATCACGTACCGAGCGACGTCGGGCTCGGGTAGCTGGCGACGGGGAAAGCATGCGCCGGTAGGTGGGCGGGGGTGGATCCGATCGACCCGGAAGATCTGCCAGCTCCCCGGGGCTGCGACGTAGGCCACCAGGTACCAACGGCCGGCCCAGGTCACGAGCTCGTGTGGTTCGACCTGCAAGGGCGCGGTGAAGTCGGCGTCGTGCGGCTCAGGCAGGCGGCCGTCGGGTCTGACGTAGTCGAAACGGAGGAGCTGAGTCGTGCGGATGGCCGCGCCAACGGCACGAAGCCTCTCTGCCGCAATCGGTGGTGCGGCGAACTCCACCAGTTCCGCAGGGCGGTCAGGTGCATGTTGTCGGCCTCGGCGCGGAGGTGCGCAGGCATCAGCTGCTTGATGCTCGTCAGTGCACGGGCGACGGCATCGTCGATCCCAGCGAGGCTGGCTGGTGCCGTCTGCAGAGCGACCGCCACCGCGATCGCCTGGTCGTCGTCGAGAAGCAGTGGAGGGAGCTTGCCGCCCGCACCAAGGCGGTAGCCGCCCCCGGGACCCTTGACGGTGTCGACCGGATAGCCGAGCTCGCGCAGGCTCTGCACATCTCGGCGGAGCGTGCGGACACTGACCTCGAGTCGCTCCGCCAGCTGGGGAGCAGCCCACCTGCTTCGAGCCCCCAGGAGAGAGAGCAGGGCGAGCAGCCGCGAAGACGTGGAGGCCATGAACTGAGTCTGGGGCACATAGCGGACACCCCGCGGCCGCTACCGCTGCGACGGTGGGGTCATGACCACACCAAGTGCCAACCGCCCCGACCTCGACCGCTCAGGCTCCCGCATCGACCACCTCAACGTGGCCGTCCCCCACTTGGCGGCCGCCGTCGCCTTCTACGAGCCCGTACTGGCCTCCGTCGGCATCACCAAGATGCTCGAGATCCCCGCCGTCGCGGACACAGACTTCCCCGCCATAACCGGCTTCGGCCTCGCGAACGTCAAGCCCTACTTCTGGCTCATCGACCAAGGAACCGTCGGGACGAACATGCACCTCGCGTTCACCGTCGACACCCGTGCTCAGGTCGACACCTTCTACGCCGCCGCCCTCGCTGCCGGCGCCACCCCGCGCGAGGCTCCCGCGGTCCACCCGCAGTACCACGACGACTACTACGGCGGCTTCGTCAACGACCCGTACGGAATCAATCTCGAAGCTGTCTGCCACCACCCTGAGAACGATGAGAGCACGAGGTAGAGGGAGCTGCAATAGCCCTACGGTCCTTCCTGTCAGGTGTACCTCGCGAGGTCGACCCTGGGCCCTTCGCGCGGGTTACCTTGCGGCGTCTCGCCGGACGGTCAGCTAGCGTGCGTCCCGCTCGAGGGGTGGGCTCGCCTGCCTCAACCCCTTGGGGGTCAAGGCCGGAGTCTGGCACTGTCGGGGACATGACGTCTGGGCAGCTGCCGACCCGCGGTGAGGACGAGCCACAGCTCGTCGCTCGCCTGGTTGAACAACTGGCACAGATGCCTGGGGTCGAGGCCGTTGCCCTCGGGGGATCGCGGGCGGCAGGCACCCACCACGCCGGCAGCGACTGGGACTTCGGCGTCTACTACAGAGGCGACTGCTTCCGACCCGCAGACGTCCGCGCCCTCGGTCATCCAGGAACTGTGACCGAGCTGGGCGAATGGGGCGGCGGAGTCTTCAACGGCGGCGCTTGGCTGGAGATCGACGAGGCGAAGGTCGACCTCCTCTGGCGCGATCTTGACGTCGTCGACCACGAGATCTCCGAAGCGCAGGCCGGGCGATGGCGCCAGGAACCGCTGATGTTCCACCTCACCGGCATCCCGACCTACATCCTGCTCGCCGAACTCGCCATCACCGCGTCGTGTACGGGGACCTACCCCGGCCTGACTACCCACCGGCGCTGCGGGAGGTGGCCGGTCGAGACTGGGCACGACGTGCAGAACTCACCCTCGGCTACGCGTCTACCGCGCATGCCGCACACGGTCGAACGGCAGCCTGCCTCGGCCTGGTCGCCGTCGGAGCCGCCGAGTATGCCCATGCCTGCGCTGCTACAGCCGGCTCCTGGGTCACCAGCGACAAGAACCTCCTGACCACAGGCGGCATGGGCGACATCGACCGACTCGTGGGAGGGCTCCCGCCCGAGCCCACGTCCGGGCAGCTGCAGACACTCGTCAGGGCCGCCGCCGACCTGGGTCGGCGAGCACTGGCTGATGCCGGAGGCAGGTGACATCCGCCATCTGCGGGCTTCCCGCACGAGGACCGCTGTCGGAGGACCGCCGCGAGCCCGGCTGCGGCCACAGGATGACTCGACTGCATCGACGCGCGCGATGACGTGCTGGTGCCGACCCGCTTGGGGCGGCGTGACGAGCCCGTGACCTTCGACGGGGAAAGATCGGTGAGCGACCCGTCAGACTACGGATGTGCTCTTGGCGTTGAAGATGCTGCTCGCTCCGGCGCTGGTTGTGCTGACGTCGCTGGCCGCCCGCCGGTGGGGTCCGCGCTTCGGCGGGATCCTGGTCACCCTGCCGATCGTGGCGGGACCGATCCTGCTGATCATCGCCCTCGAGCATGGTGGGACCTTCGCCGCCCAGGCAGCCACCTTCGCCACGGCCGGCAACGTGGCCCTGGCCGTGTTCGCCCTCGCGCTCATCGTGGCCGTGGATCGGGTGCCGTGGTGGGCGGCGATGTTGATCGCCTGGGCTGGGGTGCTCCTCACCGATCTCGGGCTGACGCAGATGCAGGTACCGGCCTGGGTGGCGCTGGTCGCCGCCATCCTCGCGCTGCACGGTGTGCAGCATCTGTTGCGCAGGCAGCGGAACGACCCGGTCGTCGCGACCCGGCTGCCGCGGTGGGACCTGCCGGCGCGAGCGGTGGCGACAGCTGTACTCGTGCTCACCGTCACCAAGGCCGCCGAGTGGGTAGGCCCTGAGCTGTCCGGCGTGCTTGCCCCGTTCCCGATCGCGTTGAGTGTGGTCTGCGCGTTCGCCGCCGCGCAGACCGGGCGGGTGGGACTCGTGGGTCTGCTCCGCGGGATCGTGCCCGGGCTGGACGGTTTCGCCCTGTTCTGCTTCGTGCTCGCCGTCACCCTCGACCGCCTGCCGATCTGGGTCTCCTTCACCGCCGCCACGGCGCTGAGCCTGGTCCTGGCGATCGCGCTGATCACGATCGGCCACCGGGACGCTCCCACCGACTCCGCACGCAGGGACCAGCGCATCGAGACACGGCCGCCCCACGATCCCGACAGGCACGCCGCCCCCTGACTCGCCAGTACCTACCGCGCCTACGTCTCTGACAACCCTCCCGTCAGGGCGCAAGGTAGCCCCGGGTCCCGAACTCGAGGAGCAGGTGACGCAGTCGTCGGCCCATCGGGCCAGCTCACGGGGTATCGCGGCCCCATCGGTCGTGGCCGTGGCAACGGCGCGTGCGAAAGACGGTGTGATCACCTCGGCGAGACTCGGTCAGAACAGATTCGATGGCGCCGAGGACGGTTGCTCCGGACTAGCCGTCTCAGCGTGTGCCCCACGTCCACGGTGGCCCGTCGAGGGCCTCTGATCCGAGGATCCGGGTTTCACCCTCCCGCTTCACCAGTCTGATGGTGGTGGTGTCAGCCTCGTCCTCCAGCAGGTCGGACAGCTGGGCGTCGTGGGTGACGACGACGATCTGGGTCCGGAGAGCCGCCCGGGTGATGAGCCCGGCCAGCGCCGGGAGCAGGCTGCGATGGAGGCCGGTCTCCGGCTCGTTGCACACGATCAGTTCGCCAGGACGCGGGCTGAGCAGGGCAGCCACCCACAACAGATAGCGCAAGGTTCCATCGGACAGCTCAGCGGCCCGCAGAGGCCGTAGCAACCCGGGCTGGTGGACCGCGACGTCGAACCGGCCACCCTCGGAGCTGACGCGGAGGCGACTGCCCGGGAACGCGTCGTCGACACAGGCGTCGAGGTCATCGACGACGCCGATCTCCGCGATGGTCTGCAGAGCAGCGGCCAGGTCGCTGCCGTCATCGGCCAGAGCTAGCGTGCGGGTTCCGATCTGCACCGCGCGAGCGGGGGCGCCGGGGTCGGTGCGGAAGGTGTCGTAGAACCGCCAGCTGCGGATCTGGTCCCGGACGGCCAGCACCTCCGGGGTTCGAACCGGGTCTCCGGCCACGGCCAACGCTGACTCGAAACCCTCGAGGTCGGCCACCAACGCCTCGAAACCGCCGTCGTCCCCCCGCACCTGCACCAAGGGGCCACGCCGCTGGAGCAGTGTCGTCGCCGGCCGCAGCACAGGGCCGGCCCAGACCAGCTCTCGCTTGATCTCAGGGTCCAGCGTGAAGGCCGAGCGCGCAGCATCTCCACCCGGCAGACCCAGGTCAGCGAGGTACCCGAAACCATCGCCGGCATACCCGACCCGCAGACTCACGGGGCTCCTCCGTCGGACCCCCCGCCCCTCCGGACCCGCCCACAACACGGACGGCGAACCGCCCTCCCGGGCCAACGAGCTCACCACCCCGCCTTGCGCGCAGTCCGCGAGCAGCCGCAGGGAGCGGTACAACGACGACTTGCCCGACCCGTTCGGACCCGTCACCACAGTCAACCGACCCAGGACCAACCGAAGCTCACGCAACGACCGGTAGCCGGCCACCGACAGGGTCGAGATCACGCTCGCATCCTCGCAGTCGCCTCCGTCCAGCTCTCCTGTTCCCTCTCACCCGGTGCGATCAGACCGCCCTCCGGCACCCGAATCCCAGCCTTCCGACGCCGTACGTGGAGGACCTGCTTCGCGGCGCTCGTGGTGATCAACGCTCAAGGGCGTCCCGCCTTCTGTGGGTAGAGCGTCTCGCCGCGCTTCAGCATCTCCACCATCTCGCTGATCTTGCGAGCCCGACTCTCAACGCGCTTCATGCTCTCGACGCGATGGATCAGCGCGAACCGGTTGGCGCTCGTGAGCACGTCGAACATCGCCTGCGCCTCCGGCTCCGCCGCGATCGCCGCGGCCAGGTCGGCGGGCGCCTGACGGGTCGCCGGACCGGCATAGGCCGCGTCCCACCGCCCGTCGGCGCGCGCGGCATCGACCGCGGCGCGCCCGGCGTCGGTCATCCGGCCCTGCTCCTCGAGCGTCGCCACGAGCGCGACGTTGCGCTGCGACCAGTTGCCTCTGGGCCGGCGCGGGGTGACGCGCACGGTGTAGGTGTCGTCGTCGCGCTTGCCGGCCTGGCCGTCGATCCAGCCGAAGCAGAGCAGCTCCTCGACTGCGCTCGCCCACGTGATCGTGGTGTCCGTCCCGCCCTTCTTGGTCAGCACGAGCCGCACGCCGGGCGACGTCGTGTGGTGCTCTTCGAGCCACGCCCGCAGGGCGTCCGGGTCGGTCACGAGCAGCTCGGGCAGCACGGTTGCCATGCGACTCACGCTAACCGCGACCGCCGACACTCAGCCTGTGAGTGGTCGCGCGTCCGGGTGGCGAAGCCACTCCGCGAGCGCCTCGGCGCTGTGCCCCCTCCTCGAGCAGGAGACGACCATCAGCCCCGCGGCAGGGTCAACCCGCCGCCAGGGCCGCGGGCAGAGGGACCGGCGGACCGGCCCCGTCGATCTCCGTGCGGCACCAGCACCCTCGTCGCCCCTGGGGTGCCTGCCGGTCCGGGCGGAGCGTGACCGGCACGGGGACTCCCCCGCTCCTTCAAGGCGTGGGAACGTGCCCGTCCTGGGTCAGTAGGTGTTCCCGATGGTGTGGTAGCGGTCCGAGCACCGCGGGATGTTCGGCTTGGTCCGGCCCTCACGGCGGACCCGAGAGATCTCGTCCTCGAGGTTGGCCACGCCGTTGTTGCCGAGGTCGGCGTCGCGGCTGTGCGGCCGGACGCAGAAGACGTCGTCGTCGACGGTCTGGTACGCCCTACGGTCCACCCGGAACGTCCACCAGTAGGCCGTGTTGTTGTCGAAGCTCGACATGTCGTCACCGAAGTTGCCGCCCGGGCCGGCGTCGCAGCCCGAGCAGGAATCGTTGTGCAGGTCGTCGTCGTACGACTTCCGCGCCTCCTGCTGGCCCTCGTAGCTGTCGTTCTGCCACATCGTCAGGTAGCCCGCCGATCCAGGGGCGGAGGAGGCCGCCGGCGCCGTCAGTCCCAGGAGGGCGACGCCGACGGCGAGGGACAGGCGCAGGGTCCTGCGGGCAGGTGTGCGCACGTGGGTGCTCCTCGCGGTTGGTCTCGGCCGAGGAGGTCCCGACCAGGCGGTGCCGAGAGCGTAGAACGTCACGGGATCACCCCCGGAACCGCCGGACGGCTCTGCCTGGTCCTCGAAGGCGTTGCCGCACTGTGAAGCCAGGATGTGCTGTCGCTACCGTCTCACCATGGGCATCGCCACCGAGCTGCTGAGAACCTCGTGGGAGGAGTCGGCGAACCGGCTGGCCCGACGCTGCGAGGGTCTGACCGATGAGGAGTATCTCTGGCCCCCGGCCGCTGACGCGTGGACCGTCAGGCCTGACCCGGAACGACCGGGCCGCTGGACCTACGACTACGACTTCGCGCCACCGCCGCCGGCGCCGGTCACGTCGATCAGTTGGCGACTCGTGCACCTCATCGCCGACAACGAGATCTACTGGGAGTACGCCTTCGGTCCCCGAGCGCGGACCTTCCCTGATCTCGAGGTTCCCAGCACCGCCAGAGAAGCCTTGCAGGACTGGCACAGCAGTCGCCGGCCCGTCAGCGACTGGCTGCGGAGTGCGACCGACGCTGATCTCGCCGAACCCCGACCCAGCCACCTGGGCGATCCGAGAACCGCCGGCGAGGTCGTACGCATCCTGCTCGACGAGCAGGTGCACCACGGCGCCGAGATCGCTCTCCTCCGCGACCTCTACCCCCGGCGCCGAGATCCGCACGCGTCCCCTGGTTGAGGGGTGTCCGCTGCGGCGGGGTTACCCCCCGTGGTGCCCAGCAGTCCCGCGCCCCTGTCCACCAGCGAGACGAGAGCGTGCAAGGTCTCGTCGACGTCGAGATCACTGCTCTCCAACAGTGCGGTTCCGGGGTGCCGGAGCCGATTCGCCGGCCGGAGGTCGGCGGCCAGCGCAACCGGATCCCGGTCCGGTTGAGCTGCGCAGCGAGCGAGGATCACGTCCTCCCGCACCTGCAGGGTCACGTGGTGCACGGACATGTCCCCCAGCGCTGCGACCACCGGCGCCGTGTCCCGCGGATCGAAGACGCTGTTCCCGGTCACGATGACGGTGCGCCAGCCGTGCTGGACCAGAGACCGCACCCACGCGACCGCCTGATCGAGGACCATGGCGTTCCGTTCGTCGCTGTAGGGAAGCTCCCAGAGCGGATCGACGGCCCCGTACAACGAGTCCAGGTCGACGGCAGCCGCAGGGTGACCCCACGCCGCCAGCATGGCGGCGTGACCGACCCGGCAGAGCGTGGTCTTCCCTGTTCCCGAGCTCCCGGCCAGCAGGACGCAGCGAGGTCGGGCAGGTCGGCTGCTCACCGTCGAACAGTAGCCTCGACCGGCGACCGGCGGGTTGTCGTACGCCCTGCTGAGCACGCGCTGCCGAGTACACAGCGAGGACAGCGACGAGGTCGTTCCGCACGTCGGTCGCCGCTGGCCAGCCGGCGGGACTCCGCTCAGGAGATGACGGGCCGTTCGAAGCCCCGAAGGTCGAGGTGACGCTGGAACCAGTCGGGATGGTGAGCCGAGGTGGTGCGCCCCGACAGCATGCGAGTGATCTGGCCGAGTCGTCGTGCGCGAGGTCAGCGGACCGGGCGGTAGACCACCGCGCGGGCAACTCCCTCGGCGGGCCGGATGCTGCCGGTGATCTCACCCTCGTTGTTGAGATCCACGAGATCGCCGTCGGGGTCCACACCGAGCTCGCTCAGGTCGGTGAGCCGTCCCGTCCGCCACAACGCCGGGTGGGAGAGCCCGCTCGGAAGCTGCGCAGTCATCAAGATCTCCCCAGCGTCGTTGATCGCCACCGCATGGCTGGCCTCTCCCCCCAGCGTGCCGAGGTCGGTCCGGCGCTCTCCGCGCCACCGCACGGCGCGCTCCTGCTGGCTCTCGTTGAAGATCCAGCCGATCACGTCCCCGCCCTCGTTGATCCGGTACGTGTTGCTTCGGTTGAAGGCGGCCGCGCTGAGATCGGTCACACCCCGCCCGGGCCGCCACACGCTGGCGTGGAACCCGTCGCTGACCAGCTGACCGCCGGCCACCTGCCGCCGGCTGTTGAGGTCGGAGACGTCGTCCAGCGGAACGTCGCGCGTGCGGCCACGCCACCACAGGGCCGGCCGGTCCGGCCCGTTCCCGTCCGCCGGGCGCTGACCGAGGACCTCACCCCGGTCGTTGATCGCCTTCGCGGAACTGAGGTCACCGGCGGGGATGAACCGCCCGTTGGACCACAACCACCCGCCGGGGGCGTCATCCCGGGTGCCCACGATCTGGCCGCGGTTGTTGATGTCCATGGGTGAGAAGGTCGCACCGAGATCGGTCATCACGCCGTCCTGCCAGACGAAGGCGTGCCAGACGTCCTCCCGGACCTGGGACCGCCCGATGACCGCCCCCCGATCGTTGCTGGCCACCGCATAGCTGCTGGCGCCGCCCAGCGTGCCCAGGTCGACCATCCGGTAGCGCTGGGTCTGGGGCGCGGCGACCGCTGAGGCCGGCGCAGCAGCCAGGGCCAGTGCTGTCGCCGCCAGTGCGGCGAGCACTCGTCGATGAAACATGGGAGCCCTCCTTCCGGGACCACCGATGGTCCCGCTGCCCTACCTACGCCCGGGACCGCTGCTCGGTTGCGAACCGGCAGCCGACGGCGGCGTCGTCGTCGTCGCAACGGAAGCTGTCGCCACCGAGTACGTCAGCGCGGTGAGGTCCGGCGGGTCAGGACCTCCGCCGCAGCAGCGTGACCATGAGGCACACCATGGTGACGAACACGACCAGGAAGACGGCCAGGTCCAGCCAGAACCCGTGCACCGCGGCGCGCAGCGCGAGCACCACCGAGGCCACGCCGAGCGCGCCCGTGAGACCGAGCGTGCTCCGTCGGGCCCGCGCAGCTCTACCGGTCTGCGCTCCACCCCCCAGCCGCGCCATGCTGCGCAGGCTAGTCGCACGCGGGGTCCCCTCGGAGGCTGGCACGATCGGCCTGACACACCTCACCGTCGTCCGGACATCTAGGGAGCATGGGCACCGAAGCGCCGGCCACCGACACCGACCGGGAGACGCGTTTTCGCGAGCTCTACGCGTCGACCTACTCCGACGTCCAGCGCTTCATCCTGCGCCGGGCCCATCCCAGTCACGCCGAGGACGTCACCGCTGACGTGTTCACCGTGGCCTGGCGACGTCTTCACGAGATCCCGGCAAGCCCCGGGGAGGCGAAGGCCTGGTTGCTCGGGGTCGCCCGCCTCACGCTGCAGAACAGCAGCCGAGGTCGCCGGCGCTACGAGGCGTTGGCGGTGCGCATCGCCGAGGACCTTCCCCGACAGGTCGACACCGACGCCGACACCGAGGTGCTCACTCGGCGCCTCGACCTCGCGGTGGCCTGGCCCCGGCTCTCCACCACCGACCAGGAGGCGATCGCTCTGATCGCCTGGGACGGGTTGTCCACCGCGCAGGCGGCGACCGTGGTCGGCATCAGCGCAGTGGCGTTCAGGCTCCGTCTGTCGCGTGCCCGCCGGGCGTTGCGACGACACCTGGACGACTCACCGAGGCCGGGGTCCGGTCAGCCCATCCACCAGCGACAGACCGCCCGGAGAACGCGATGACCAAGCCCCTGATCGATGCCCGCACCGATGCCGCCCTCGCCTCCCTCGATCCTGCTCGCGACGTGGCGGTGTCGGCGGAACGCTACGAATCCACTCTCGCCCGGATCGTCGCCGTCGACGTCACGGAGCCAGCGGACGTGGTCGTACGTCCGCTCCCGCTCACCCGACGGGCGCGACGGCGCCTGGTCGCCATCCCGGCCGGTGCCCTGGCCATTGCGGCCGCCGTCGTGGCCGTGGCCGCGATGGTGGGCGGACAGCCCGCCTACGCGGACTGGACCCCGGTGCCCACCGCTCTGCCCCTGCACGAGGCGGCGGAGGCCACCCGCAGCTGCCTCGCGCACCAGGGCGAGGTGGTCACGTCCGCGGTGGAGCCGTTGATCGCTGACCGCCGTGGTCCGTGGATCTACGTCTTGATCACGACCTCGGCCACCGACGAGGTCTCGTGCCTGATGCCGGAGGACCTGGTCGGCACGTTGCCGTCGTCGGCCGATCGTCGCATGTACGCGGGCGGATCGGGTGATGCGCTCACCGACCCGGTAGCACCTCGGCAGGTCGAGGTCTCGACCTCGACGGCCTCCGCCACCGACGAGGGACTGTTCCTCCTGATCGAGGGGCGGGTGGGTTCCGAGGTGCAGAGCGTGGCAGTCGTCACCGCGACCGGGATGCGGGTCACGGCGTCGGTGCACCACGGCCGCTTCGCCGCCTGGTGGCCCGGCGGTGACACCTCCCCCCGCAACCCCGAGGTGGCCGGGGCCCCCACCTTGGAGGTCACGATGATCGACGGCACGATCGTCACGATGCCCGGCTGAGAGTCTGTCCCACCCAGGTCCAGAAGCGTCTCGCCGCGGGGGCGCTTTTCCGGTCGGTGTGTGCCACCATCGTGAGAGGGGGTCGATCATGGTGCGTTTGCTGCTCGTGGCCAACAAGACGCTCTCCAGCGCCGAGGTGTCTCGCTTCGTCCAGGACCGGATCGCCGCTGGTGACTGCCAGATCACGCTGCTCGTGCCCGCTACCCCGCAACGGGTCCACGCCGGGTCGCGGATGGCGGACGAGATCGCCACGGCGGGTTCGGGTGTCCGAGGGTCCGGTGGAGGCGACAGCGTGGACGACTGGGAGAACGCCCGCACCCGTCTGGAGCGTGGGCTGAGCGATCTCCGCGCGCTCGGCGCGACGGTGGACGGCGAGGTGGGTGACGCCAACCCGGCCAAGGCCATCGCCGAGGTCCTGGGACGCAAGGCCTTCGACGAGGTGGTGCTGTCCACGCTCCCGAAGGGCATCTCGCGCTGGCTCGGTCTGGACATCCCGCACCAGATCCAGCGGAAGTTCCACGTCCCCGTGACGGTGATCAACGCCGAGGGGGCACCGAGGTAGTCAGTCGGCGTCGTGGCCCCCACGGAAGCGACCGCAGCCGACGACGTCCACTGCTGAGCATCACGCACCGACGGTGCCAGGATGCCTGGTATGACGGGCGACACCGACCGCGTCCAGGCCTGGCGGCCCCGCGTGGCGGGGGTGGCCGAGGTGCTCCAGGCGCAGTGGCGGGCGCACACCTATCCCGCGCACACCCACGACACCTGGACCCTGCTCCTGGTCGACGACGGCCTGATCGGTTACGAGCTCGATCGCCACGGGCACGCGGCCGTCCCCCGCCAGGGGATCACCCTGCTGCCGCCCCACGTCGTGCACGACGGCGCCCCGTCCACGTCCCGCGGGTTCCGCAAGCGGGTCGTGTACCTCGAGGAGACCGTGCTCCCGCCGTCGGCGATCGGCCCCACGGTGGACACCCCGCTCATCCTGGACGAGACCTTGCGTCTGGTGACCTCCGACCTCGATCGGGCCCTGGTGCGCGGCGAGGACCTGCACGCCGAGAGCCTGCTCGCCCTGGTGGTCGAGCGCTTGACCTGGCACCTGTCCGGTCGGCCCCCGGTGCCGACCCAGCCCGAGCCGAGGGGGGTGGCGCACCGGGCGCGGGAGATCCTCGATGCCGACCCGTCAGCGGTCACCCGGATCGCCGACCTGGCGGAGGCACTGGGTGTGAGCACGGCACACCTGGTGCGTTCCTTCGCGCGCTCCTTCGGCCTCCCGCCGCACCGGTACCTCCTGGGTCGTCGCCTCGATCTGGCCCGCCACCGGCTGCTGGCGGGACAACCACCCGCCGAGGTCGCCCTGGCCACCGGCTTCTACGACCAGGCGCATCTCGCCCGGCACTTCCAGCGGCTGCTCTCCACCACCCCTGGTCGGTACCGGGCGCACACCTGATGGGCTGATCAACGGCGTACAAGACCGCCGGCCCGGCGACACGATCCACTGTCCCGGTGAACGATGAACCCCTGACCCCGCCGTTCGTGGACAAGATCGCTGTCGTCGTGCGGAACGCCTCGAGGCGTGGCAACGGCTCAACGTGACCGCCTTCCTGATCAGCGGCATCACGGCGGCACACCCCGAGCTCGTCGGAGAGGCCTACGAGGACGCCGATGGTCTTCGTTATTTGCCGCTGCTGGGAGTGCCGGTGCTCATCTTCGAAGCCGACGCCGCGACGCTGGGCACCGCGCGAACCAAGGCCCTGCAGCGAGACCTGTCGCTGGCCGTGTACACCCGGGAGATGTTCGCGACCGGTCACGACGCCGCCAACCGTGCCGCGGTCCGCGCGGTACGGGCCGAGCACCTCGATCTGGTCGGCATCGGGCTGCACGGACCGAAGACCCCGCTGGACAAGATCATCAAAGGTGCCCGGCTGCACCGCTGAGCCGCACGGTGGCGCCCGGCGGTCGGGGAGGTGGGCCGCGTCCCGGGGGCCACGGTCCGGCACTCAGGCGCGGGCCGCGTTCAACCTCGTGGTGACCTCGTCCGGCGAGATCGGCGGTGACCAGAGGTAGCCCTGGGCGAAGTGGCAGCCCAGCGCCCGAGCCCGGTCGAGCTGGAGCGGGGTCTGGATGCCCTCGATCGTCACCTTGAGTCCGACCTGGGCCGCGGCCGAGGCCAACGCGCCCACGATGGCGTCGTCGACCGGCGTGCCCAGCTGCTCGGCGAAGGAACGATCCAGCTTGATCCCGCCCACCGGTAGCCGGATCAGGTCCTGCAGGGCCGACCAGCCTGAGCCGAAGTCGTCGAACCAGACGGTGTAACCCCGGTCGCGGAAGCCGGTCAGCAGCACCAGGCTGGTCCGCAGGTCGTCCGGCCGGGCCGTCTCGGTGATCTCCAGGTCCACCGACGCCGCCGAGATCCCGGCCGCGGATACCGCCGCCTCGACCATGCTCAAGGTGTCGGGCCGGTCCAGGTGGCGGCCCGACAGGTTCACGCTGACCCGGAAGTCGGGTCGCAGCTGCTGCCACCCGGCGAGATCGGCGAAGGCGCGGGCCATCACGGCACGGTCGATGTCCAGCACCAGCTCGCTGCGCTCGGCCAGCGGCAGGAAGCTCGCCGGGCCCTCCACTCTCCCGGACGGCCGGTGCCACCGGGCGAGCGCCTCCACGCCGGTCATCCGGTCGGTGCCGAGGTCCATGACCGGCTGGTACCAGGGGCGTATCTCTCCCGCGGCCACCGCAGCGGCGATCTCCGCCACGGCCTCGTCCGGGACGCCCACCCTCGCCGCGTCACCACCGGGTTGGAGCTGCTCGGCCAGCAACCGGGCCAGCTCGATCAGGATCCGTACCTGCGACGGACCGAGCTGTCGGCTCGCGGGGTCGGCGACGCTCAGCACACCCACGACCCGGCCGCCCACCCGGACCGGCACACCGGCGTACGTGCCCCGCCGGCCCCCGCCCTGCGACGGGCGCGTGCTCGCCGCCGGATCGCTCGTGGCAGGTTCCGCGGACAGGTCCTCGACCACGTGCGGCAGGCCCCTGGCCCAGACGACGGCGTCCAGCTCCGCCACGGCCCCGGTCAGCCCGTCGGGCACCGGCCGCGGCGAGGTCCGCACGACCACCCCTGCAGCCTGCTCGAGCCGGACGCTGCCGAAGCCGGTGCCCAGACACACGGCCGCCAGTCCCGGGAGTCGGCGCACCAGGCGATCGAGCGGGGTCCCGGCGGCGTCCATGCTCGATCAGACCACACGGGTCGGATCAGGTCGGCGACGGTCGCGGCGCGTCGGCTCCGCTCTCAGCCAGGTCGGCCCGGGACCACGATCGACAAAGCGATGACGGCGATCCCGCCGAGGGTGAGCACGGTGATGTCGAAGGGTCGGCTGCGCACCTGGAGCAGACCCGCGTCCCGTCCGGGCAACGCGCCCCGGATGACCGCACCGACCAGCAGCGAGGTCCCGATCACCAGGCAGCCGAGCCGCCAGGTCTGCGCACCGAGGACCGCGATGACGAGACCGAGGACCACCCCGATCAGCACCACGAGCAGCGGCCACAGCCGGGTGCTGCGGCTCGCCGGTCCGGCGTCGCGCGTGGCCACGGGACTCAGATTCCCGGGAGAGACGACCGGGGCCCTCGGACGGACGCCAGGGCCTCGGCCCGCTCGACCACGTTGGTGAGCAGCATCGCCCGCGTCATCGGACCGACCCCGCCCGGCACCGGAGCCACCCAGGAGGCGACCTCCCGGACGCTGGCGTCCAGGTCGCCCGCCAGCCCCGCGTCGGTCCGGGTGATGCCGACGTCGACGCAGACCGCGCCGGGCTTGACCATGTCACCGGTGATCAGGCCGGGGCGTCCGGCCGCGGCCACGATGATGTCGGCGGTCCGGGTGTGCGCGGCGACGTCGACGGTGCCGGTGTGGCACAGGGTCACCGTGGCGTTCTCGCTCTTGCGGGTCAGCAGCAGGCCGAGCGGTCGACCGACAGTGGTGCCACGTCCGATCACACACACCTCGGCACCGCTCAACGCGATCCCGTTGCGACGCAGCAGCTCCACGATGCCGCGCGGTGTGCACGGCAGCGGGGCCGGGTCACCGAGCACCAGCTTGCCCAGGTTCACCGGGTGCAGTCCGTCGGCGTCCTTGTCGGGGTCGATCAGACCCAGGGCCCTGTTCTCGTCCAGCCCCCCGGGCAGGGGCAGCTGGACGATGTAGCCGGTGCAGGCCGGGTCGGCGTTCAGCCGGGCGATCTCGTCGTCGAGCTCCGCCTCGCTCACCGAGGCGGGCAGCTCGACGGCCAGCGACGCGATCCCGACCTGGGCGCAGTCGCGGTGCTTGCCCGCCACGTACGCCTTGCTGCCCGGGTCGTCGCCGACCAGCACGGTGCCCAGACCGGGTGTGACGCCCTGGGCGGCCAGGGCCCGGACGCGCTCGGTCAGGTCGGCCTTGATGGTGGCCGCGAGGGCCTTGCCGTCCAACAGCTGTGCGGTCATGTGTGTCTGTCCTGCCTGGGTTCGTCGCGGCTCAGTGGTAGAAGTGGCGGGCGCCGGTCAGGTACATCGTGACGCCCGCGGCCTGCGCGGCTTCGATCACCTCGGCGTCACGGACCGACCCCCCCGGCTGGACGATCGCGGCGACGCCGGCGTCGATCAGGATCTGCGGGCCGTCGGCGAAGGGGAAGAACGCGTCCGAGGCGGCAACCGAGCCGGCTGCCCGGGTCCCGGCGCGCTCGACCGCCAGCCGGCAGGAGTCGACCCGGTTGACCTGCCCCATGCCGACCCCGACCGAGGCGCCGTCGTGGGCCAGCAGGATGGCGTTGGACTTGACCGCGCGGCAGGCGCGCCAGGCGAACTCGAGGTCCGCCAGCACCTCCGCCGACGCGGGCTCCCCGGAGACGAGCTGCCAGTGGTCGGCCGCGTCGTGGTCGGCGTCGACGGTGTCGACGGCCTGCATCAGCATCCCGCCGGAGATCCCCCGAGTCTCGATCCCGCCACGTTCGGCGGGGTCGACGACCAGGATGCGGATGTTCTTCTTGGCCTGCAGCACCTCGACCGCGCCGTCCTCGTACGCCGGCGCCGCGATCACCTCGGTGAAGACCTCGGCGACCTGCCGGGCCATCGCCACGCTGACCGGCCGGTTGGTGGCGATCACGCCACCGAAGGCGGACACCGGGTCGCAGGCGTGCGCCCGGGCGTGGGCCTCGGCGATGTCGGACCCCACGGCGATGCCGCACGGGTTGGCGTGCTTGATGATGGCCACGGCCGGGGCGTCGAAGTCGTAGGCGGCCCGCCGCGCGGCGTCGGTGTCGACGTAGTTGTTGTAGGACATCTCCTTGCCGTGCAGCTGCGACGCGGTCGCGAGCCCACCCGGGAAGGCGCCGTCGACGTAGAGCGCCGCCCGCTGGTGCGGGTTCTCCCCGTAGCGCAGCACGGCGCCCTTGTCCCAGCTGCTCCCCACCCAGCGCGGGAAGCCGGTGCCGTCGCTGGTGTCGGTGACGACGTTGCCCATCCAGGACGCCACGGCGATGTCGTAGGTGGCGGTGTGCACGAACGCCGCGGCGGCCAGCCCCTGGCGCTCGGCGAGAGTGAACCCGCCGTGGGCCAGCGCCGACTGCAGCCGGCCGTACTGGTCGGGTGAGGTGACCACGGCGACCGAGGCGTGGTTCTTGGCCGCCCCGCGGACCATCGAGGGCCCGCCGATGTCGATCTGCTCGATGGTCTCGTCCTGACCGGCGCCGGCCATCACCGTGTCGACGAACGGGTAGAGGTTGGACACCAGCAGGTCGAACGGCGCGATGCCCAGCTCGTCCAGCTGGGCCCGGTGCGACTCGAGGCGTGTGTCGGCCAGCAGCCCGGCGTGCACGAACGGGTGCAGGGTCTTGACCCGACCGTCCAGGCACTCGGGGAAACCGGTCAGCTGCTCCACCTGGATGACCGGGACGCCCGCCTCGGCCAGGGTCCGGGCGGTCGAACCGGTGGAGACGATCTCGACGCCGGAACCGGCCAGCGTCAGTCCGAGCTCCACCAGCCCGGTCTTGTCGTAGACCGAGATCAGCGCGCGCTTGATCGGTCGCCGGTCGTTGTCCGTCGTGCTCATGGGTGTCTCGTCCTGTCGGTGATCGGGTGAGTTCGGGATGGGGGTCGGGGTGGTGCGGTCAGGGTGGTGCGGTCAGGTCCAACGGACCCGGCGGCCGTCGGCCCGCCAGGTCCGGGTGGCCAGTCGATGGGTCGTCTCCACCAGCAGCCGGCGCTCCACGACCTTGATCCGCTCGTGCAGGCTCTCAACGGTGTCGTCGTCCTCGACCGGCACCGCCGCCTGGTCCAGGATGGCGCCGGTGTCCACCCCGGAGTCCACCAGGAACACGCTGGCGCCGGTCACCTTCACCCCGTACGCCAGGGCGTCCCGGGGTCCGTGCATCCCGGGGAAGGACGGCAGCAGGGCCGGGTGGGTGTTGATGACCCGGCCACCGAACGTCGTCAGGAAGGCCGGTCCGAGGAGCTTCATGAAGCCGGCGCTGACCACCAGATCCGGACGGTGCTCGGACACCCGCTCGGTGAGCGCGGCGTCCCACGCGTCCCGGTCGCTGCCCTTGACGTACGGGTGGACGAAGCTCGGCACCTGGTGGTCGGCGGCCCGGTCGAGACCGGCGATACCGTCCCGGTCCGCCCCGACGGCCACCACCTGGGCTCCGTACGCGGGGTCGGCGCACGCGTCGAGCAGGGCCTGCAGCAGGGTCCCCGAACCGGACACGAGCACGACCAGGCGTGCGGGACCGGCGAGGTGGGAGGGCACGGGCGCCACCCTACCGAGCCGCGACCGGACCGCTGGTCTCAGCCGATCTGCTGCGTCGGCTCGTCGGCTCCGTCGATCGGCGTACGCGATCCCGGGCGAGACCCGGTGGGAGCCGGGGACCGCCGCCGCGTGACCGGTGCGGTCAGCTCGTCGCCGTCGTCGGCGTCGTCGGTGGTGCCGCCGGCACCGGGCTCGCCGCCGGCCCCCGGCACCCGGGCGTCGATGACCTCGGTGTCCTCGGCGGCGGCACCCGTGCCACCGCCGACACCGCTGTCGGTGTCGGTGCGGGCGGTGCTCGTGGCGTCGGTGTCGGTGTCGGTGGTGTTCGTCTCGGTGTCGGTGGTGTTCGTCTCGGTGTCGGCGCCGCGCCGGGACCGGTTCCGCCGGGGGCGCCGCCACAGACCCAGCACCAGCCCGCAGATCGCCCCGGACAGCCCCATGGTCGAGGTGGCCATCACCAGCACCGGCAGCAGCTGGGGGCCGAGCCCGGACAGCAGGTCCCTGCCGAGGTCCCCGCTGGACAACCAGGCGACTCCGGCGAACGCGACACCGGTGAGGACCCCGGAGAGTCCACCGACCAGCGTGGTCTCGTCGAACCGCGCGGTGGGGCGGGCCAGCACCACCAAGGTGGCGGCGACGGCACCCGCCGCCACCCCCAGGGCCAGCCACCACAGGTGCGACACCCCCCCGGGTCCCACATCGGGCACGGCGGTCAGCAGCGGGATGGACGGCAGCAGACCGAGCTCGGTGGCCGCGGGAGACACCAGCGAGCCGTTGCCCAGGGTGAAGCCGGGGCCGATGGCGTACGACGCCGCCCACACGACGGCGTTCGGGGCGTAGGCGAGCTGACCCACCAACAGGACCACGTTGCCGACGACCCCCGCGTCGAGGCTGTCGATCATGGTCGTCAGTCGCTCACGGTTGGCCGCCAGCCCGGTGGCCAGCACCGCCGCCCCGCCGGCGATCATCAACAGCAGCGCTGCGGCGACGGCCCGGGGGATGGCCCGCGACCAGGAGGGCCAGGTGTCGGTCGGCCAGCTGTCCCGGGCCCGGCAACAGCCCCAGGCGGCCGACGCCGCCACGACGACGAGCATCACCGTCCCGGCACGCAGCGCCGCCATCGGACCGCCCGCCAGCAGACCGACGGCGAGCAACGGCACCAGGTAGCCGAGCGTCGTGACGATGCACACCATCGGGATCACGGTCGGCGACTCCGCGCTGCCGAGCCGGGCCGCGTACCCCGCCGCGCGCGAGATCACCCACGCCACCAGCAGGGTCACGGTCCACGGGATCAGGGTGACCGACGCGGCACCGAGGGTGGCTCCGCCGCCGTTGGCCAGCAGCCACAGCTGGGTGCCGACGCCGAGCGCCTGGGTCAGGGTCCCCGGCTCGGCCGCGAGCCAGGCCACCACCACCAGGCCGGTGACCAGGACCCAGCCGCAGACGGCGCTGAGCACACCGGCACCGGCGGCCAGACCCAACCAGGCGACGGTGGGGAGCTCGGGGCGCTCTCCGGACCCGAGGACGACGGTCGGCTCGGTCGCGGCGAGAGCGATGTCGCCGCGATCCCGGCGCGGTGACAGCAAGGAAGCCATAGCGCTCCCATGCTCACCCAGAGCGTCCTCGCGACCCCTCCGGACACGCCCACGCCGGGTAAAGTCATCGTGTTTGTGCGGTACTGCGCGGGTCGCGGACCGCTAGGCCAGCGAGCAGGAGTCCACATGTCTGACGAGCCCCCGGCGTACCGGCCGCGACGCGCGTGGCGCGCCGAACCGGTCGACGACAGGGAGCCGACGACCCCGAGCGAGGACAGCGACGACAGCACGTCGACCGCGGCGACGGACACCCCCGAAGCCGACGACGGCGAGCCGGGTGCAGGCGGGCCGGGTCCTGACCCGGTCAGCACCGACGACCCCGACGCAGTCGGCTCCGACGACCCGGAAGCGGTTGTTCCCGAGGACGCGGACGCCGGTGTCTCCGACGACCCGGACCCGGACGTTCCCGACCACGCTGACGGCGCCGAGGGCACCAGTCCCACCACCGACGACGACGACGCACCCCCGCCGCTCTACCGCGACGAGACGACCGCGTCCGGCTCCGAGACCCCTCCGGAGTCGGCGGCACCGGACCGGTCCGACGAGACGACCATCCTGAGCCGGGCCCGGGAGCGCAAGCGCGCCCAGGCCACCCGGGACTCCGACGAGACCACGCTGCTGCCCCGCACCGCCGGCGGCGGACGGGTGCGGCACCGCACCGAGGAGGTGGACGACGAGGACGACCTCGAGATCGACCCCAAGGCGGACCGTCGCCGGCTGCTGCTGCTGGTCGGGGCCGTGGCCGTGGTCGCCATCCTCGGTCTGGTCGCCGGCTACGCGATCATCACGACCACACGCCAACCCATCGCGGCCCCCGGTCCCTCCACGACCGCCGGCCCGACCGATCCCGGAGCCAGCCCCGGCACCAACCCGTCGGATCCCGCCGGCACCGCCCTGATCACCGACGCCTTGATGTTGTCGCCGTCGCAGGCCGGGACTATCGACAGCAAGCGCACCTGGAAGGTCGCTCTCACCCAGCGCGGCACCTCGGCGGACTCCCCCAACCACCCGGCCTGCCTGGCCACCGAGGCGACCGAGGGCGCACCCACCCCCCAGCAGACGGTCCTGCGGCTGCTGAGCAGCAACGGCGCGGACGCGCCGGCGGCGCTGCACCAGGCGACGTCCTACCCGACGACGGAGGAGGCTGCGCAGGCGTACGCGTACGCCGCCCGGTCGTTGGGCGACTGCGCGATGACCGGCGGCTGGATCTACGAAGGTCACCTGATCGGTGGGGTCGGCGACCAGGCCGTCGGGGTGACCGTCCAGGTGCTCGACGGCAGCACCACCGAGTTCCGGACGGTGGCGCTGACCCGGACCGGTCGGATCCTCGACGTGATCGACGTGGCCAAGCCGGACAAGGCCGTCACGGCCAAGCGGGTGGCCGAGGTCGCCGGTGCCGTGGTCGACACCCAGTGCCAGGCGGCCGGCGGGGCCTGCTCCGACGAGCCGGAGGCGATGGACGGCCCGCCGCCGTTGGGTGGCGACCAGCCGGGCTTCCTGGCCTCGGGCGACCTGCCCCCGATCGGCCCGGACCTGGCCCGGTGGGCGGGGACGACGCCCGGTGAGCCGGATCCCGACCTGCTGCGCGGGAGCGGTTGCGAGACCGTGGACTGGTCCGAGGTCGAGGCCGAGTCCCGCAGCCACCGGACCTACCTGCTCTCGGACAGCAGCAGCCGCTTCGGGCTGGACGAGGTGGTGATCACCGCCGAGAGCGACAAGGCCGCCACGAAGCTGGCCGAGAAGGTCCGGGACGACTGGAAGGACTGCAGCAAGCGGCAGCTGACCGCCACCGTCGGTTCGCTGACCGACGTCTCCGGTCCGGGAGCGAAGAGCGTCGACGTCACCGGATGGACCACCGAGGTCAGCCAGAAAGCCGATGCGGCGACCACGAAGTACCGGGTGGGCATCGTCGCGGCCGGCCCGAAGGTCGCCTTCCTGTTCCTGAACCCGCAGGCTGACACCGACGTGACCGACGACCAGTTCGACGTGATCACCCTGCGCGCCGGTCAGCGCGCCAGCCAGGTCAACTGACCGACGTCATCCCGGAGAACCGGCTGCCGCGCCGGGTTGGGGGCTGCGTGGTCCGGTGGGTGCCGGTCGACCGGTGCCCGCGGTGCGAGCGACGAACCGGTCAGCGGACGCGACCGAGCCGCACCAGGGCCAGCAGCAGGGCGGCCAGGGACTCGTTGTCGGTGATCTGTCCGGAGGCCAGCAGCCCGGGCAGCTCGGTCAACGGCACCGTACGGAGGCCGGTGATGCCCTCGACGGTCTGCTCCGCCCCGTCGACCCGGTGCAGCCCGGTGGCCAGCACCACCTGCCCCGGAGCGTTGCTGACCCCGTTCAGCGAGTGGACCGGACCCAGGTCGACCAGGGAGTCGGCGGCGAGCCCGGTCTCCTCCCGCAGCTCGCGGCAGGCCGCGACCAGGGTGTCCTCGCCGTCGGTGCCACCCGCCGGCACCTCCAACGACCGTCCGACGGTGTAGCGCTGCACGTCGATCAACACGACCTCGTCCGCCTCGGTGACCGGGACCACGAAGACGGCGGGCGAGCGGACCTCGACCACGCCGTAGGTGCCCGGCTGGCCGTCGGGTCGCAGCACCGCGTCCTCGCGGACGCGGATCCACGGGTTCTCGTACGCGATCCGGCTCCGCAGCGTCTGCCAGTGAGCCACCGGCGTCCCTCTCCCTCTGTCCTGGGGTCCTGGAGTGCCCGAGAACCCGCTGACGCCCCCTTTCACCACGCGACGCACCCCAGGCAGCGGGGGCGTCGGCGAGCGAAAGGGGGCGTCAGCGAGGTCGTGCCTGTCGTCCTGCGGGCGTCAGCCGCGCGTCATCAGCTGCCGCATCAGCTCGGCGGTCTCGCTCGGTGTCTTGCCGACCTTCACCCCGGCGGCCTCGAGGGCCTCCTGCTTGGCCGCCGCGGTGCCCGACGAGCCGGACACGATGGCGCCGGCGTGGCCCATGGTCTTGCCCTCGGGGGCGGTGAAGCCCGCCACGTAGCCGACCACCGGCTTGGTCACGTTGGCCTTGATGTACTCGGCCGCCCGCTCCTCGGCGTCGCCCCCGATCTCGCCGATCATCACGATCGCGTCGGTGTCGGGGTCGTCCTGGAAGGCCTGCAGCGCGTCGATGTGGGTGGTGCCGATGACCGGGTCGCCACCGATGCCGACGGCGGACGAGAAGCCGATGTCGCGCAGCTCGTACATCATCTGGTAGGTCAGCGTGCCCGACTTGGACACCAGACCGATCCGGCCGGCCTTGGTGATGTCGGCGGGGATGATCCCGGCGTTGGACTGTCCGGGCGAGATCAGACCGGGGCAGTTCGGGCCGATCAGCCGGGTCTTCGATCCCTGGGACAGGGTGAAGAACTCGGCGCTGTCCTTGACCGGGACACCCTCGGTGATCACCACGGCCAGGCCGATCTCGGCCTCGATCGCCTCGACCACCGCGCCCTTGGTGAACTTGGCCGGGACGAAGATCACGGTGACATTGGCACCGGTGGCCTCGATGGCCTCGCCGACCGAGTTGAACACGGGCACCGAGCCCTGCTCGAACTCGACCTGCTGACCGCCCTTGCCGGGCGTGACCCCGCCGACGACGTTGGTGCCGGAGGTGAGCATCCGCTGGGTGTGCTTGCGGCCCTCGGAGCCGGTCATCCCCTGGACGATGACCTTGGACTCGGAATTCAGAAAGATCGCCATGTCAGTTCGCCCTTCAGCCTGCAGCCAGCTCGGCGGCCCGGCGGGCCGCTCCGTCCATCGTGTCCACCTGTTCGAGCCCCGGCAGGGCCGCGTCGGTGAGGATCTGACGACCCAGCTCGGCGTTGTTGCCGTCCAGCCGGACGACCAGGGGGACGTCCACGTGCTCGTCCTTGGCACCCAGCAGCTCGAAGGCCTGGACGATGCCGTTGGCCACCGCGTCGCACGCGGTGATGCCGCCGAACACGTTGACGAACACGCTCTTCACCTGCTCGTCGCTGATGATGATCTCCAGGCCGTTGGCCATCACCTCCGCGCTGGCGCCGCCGCCGATGTCGAGGAAGTTGGCGGGCTTCGGCGACCCGGCGAACTCCTCACCCGCGTACGCCACCACGTCCAGCGTGCTCATCACCAGACCCGCGCCGTTGCCGATGATGCCGACGCTGCCGTCGAGCTTCACGTAGTTGAGGCCCTTGGCCTTGGCCGCGGCCTCCAGCGGGTCCTCCGCGGACTTGTCGGCCAGCTCGGCGTGGTCGGCGTGCCGGAACTCGGCGTTCTCGTCCAGCGACACCTTGCCGTCGAGGGCGACGATCCTGCCCTCGGCGGTCTTCACCAGCGGGTTGACCTCGACCAGGGTGGCGTCCTCGCCCTCGTAGACCTTGCCGAGGAGCTGCAGCACGCGGGCGATCTCGACCGCGTCGTCACCGTCGAACCCGGCCGCGGCGACGATCTCGTCGGCCTTGGCCTGGTCGATGCCGATGTTCGGGTCGACGGGAACGCGGGCCAGCGCCTCGGGCCGCTCGACGGCGAGCTGCTCGATCTCCATGCCGCCCTCCTTCGAGCACATGGCGAGGTAGCTGCGGTTCGCACGGTCGAGCAGCAGGGAGAAGTAGTACTCCTCGGCGATGTTCGCCCCTTCGGCGATCATCACCTTCTGCACCACGTGGCCCTTGATGTCGAGGCCGAGGATCTCGCGGGCCTTGTCGGCCGCCTCCTCCGGCGACCTGGCCACCTTGACGCCACCGGCCTTGCCACGACCTCCGGTCTTGACCTGTGCCTTGACCACCACGACCGGGCTGCCGATCTCCGCCGCCGCGGCCGACGCCTCCTCCGGGGTCACGGCGGTGATGCCGCGCAGCACGGGGACCCCGTGTTTCTCGAAGACGTCTCTCGCCTGGTACTCGTACAGATCCACTCTCTGGCCTCCATGTCCGTGTACGCCCCGTGCGACCCGTTCCAGGGCGCGGCACGAGGGCGTCGTCGCTGGCGTTCGGGCCTGAGCCTAGTGGTTGCGGCCGGACGTCCGTCGTGGGCGTCCGGTGTCCAGGTGCGTCGATCGCCGGGCCGACGAGGGAGGGATGCCCAGTCGCATCGCGACCGAGGAGAACGCAGCGAGGCGCGTGCCTGGGCACCGGACCTGCGGACCACTGGGCCCTAGCGGTCGGCGCTGCTCACGTTCTGCCGCACCCAGGCCACGATGTCGGCCATGGTCGCCCCGGGGGTGAACACGTGCGCGACCCCCATCTCCGCCAGCTCCGCACGATCGGCCGCCGGGATGATGCCGCCCCCGAAGACGACGATGTCGGACGCCTCCGCCTCGGCCAGCTGGTCGACGACCCGGCGGAACAGGGTGAGATGAGCCCCGGACAGCACGGACAGCCCGACCGCGTCGGCGTCCTCGGCGAGTGCCGTGGCCACGATCTGCTCGGGCGTCTGGTGCAGACCGGTGTAGATGACCTCCATCCCGGCGTCGCGCAGGGCACGGGCGACCACCTTCGCCCCGCGATCGTGGCCGTCCAGACCCGGCTTGGCCACCACGATCCGCAGTGGCCGCACGGCGACCGGGGTCTCGTCCTCGCCTCGACGTCCGGCAGCGCCCTGATCGGGTCCTGACGGTTCCGCACCGGCGTCGGTAGGCACGCCCCGAGCATATCGACCCCGGATCGGCGGGTGAGAGAGGTAATCTTCTTGCGTGCTCGGACCCGCCATCGGAGGCATTTCACGCGTCCTGACGCGCGACGTGCCCCGGATGGCCACGGGGATGGCCCGCGAAGCCGGCTGGGTGACCGCGCACCTGATGGCGTACCCGCTCGGGTTGCTGACCGAGCCGAGCGCGAAGGCCGATCGGCACACGCTCGGCGGGCTGAGCCCCCAGCAGCGCGGTCTGGTGCACTATGCCGTCGACGCAGCCGCCACGCCCATCCTCCTGGTCCACGGGATCGTGGACAACCACACGATCTTCTCCTCGCTGGAGCGCGCGCTGCGGCGTCGGGGCTTCACCGACCTCTCCTCGTTCGACTACGGCGTCTTGACCAGCGACGTCCGCGCCACCGCCGAGGACCTCGCCACGGCTATCGAGAAGCTGGTCGCGGAATCCGGCTACGAGAAGGTCCACGTCATCGGGCACAGCCTCGGCGGTCTGATCACCCGCTACTACGTCCAGCGGATGGGCGGTCACGAGCGGGTGCACACAGTGGTCACCCTCGGCACGCCGCACCGGGGCACGGCCCTGGCCCGCGCCGGCTCGCTGCTCCCCCTGATCCGGCAGCTGCGGCCCGACTCCGACCTGATCGCCGAGCTCGACGAGCCGGCCCCGGACTGCGACACCCGGTTCATCGCCTTCCACAGCGACCTGGACCAGCTCATCCTCCCGAGCCGGAACGCCCGGATCGACCACCCGGACCTGCGGGCCCGCAACGTCGCGGTCCACGGCATCGGACACATGTCGTTGACCAACGACGGCGGCATCGCCTTCCAGATCGCCGCCGCCCTGGCCCACCTCGACGAGCGGGTGGGGCTCGACCCGCACGAGACCACCGTGGCCGGCTCGCTGGTCGACTGACCGGAGCGCTGTCGGCGCCCGAGGAGTCTGCTCCGAGACCTGCGGACTGCCACCGCCGGCGGGTACGCTGGACCTCGCGCGTTGCGTGGTCCTCGGGGGCGGACCGACGGTTTGAGCTTTGGTTATCAGTCCGTTATCTTCGTCACATCCACGGGACCGACCGCAGGCGTCTCCAGGGGATCCGATGAGGGGAGCGAGCCGAGTGGCATCGCAGCAGGCTGAGCGCCGTGGTTGGTTCTCCCACGGTCTCGCCGCGCTCGCCATCTCCGCTCTCGGGCTCGCGGTCGCCGGGTCCGTCTCGCTGACCACCAGCGCCGAGCCGATGGCCGCGCCGGCTCCCGCCGCCACCACCGTCCAGACCGACCCGGCCGGCGCCGTCCTGGCCGGCGGCACGGCCCCGGGCAGCACAGCGGGCGGCGGCACCGTCCCGGGCACCCCGGCCGCGCAGCCGAGCGAGACCCTGCCGACCGATCCGGCTCTGGTCGCCTTCACCCGTCCGCTGTCGGTCGTCGACACCACCCGCAGCGTCCGACTGCAGGCGGCCGTGGTGAAGGAGCGGGCCGCTCAGCGGTCCGAGGAGCTCGCCAAGTCCGCCGAGGCGGCGACCCAGGCCGCACGGGACGCGGGGGGAGCAGCCCGGAGCCAGGAGCTGGCGACGAACCAGCGCGCCACCCGTGAAGCGGCGGTGAAGATCGCCCAGGAGCGGTTGGCCGAGGCCGTCCGCAAGCGGGTGGCCGCGGAGACGGAGCGCCAGGGCATCCAGACCACCGACCCGGTCACCACGACGACCGGCGGCACGGACCTGTCCGTCTCGGTCGCGGCCGGTGGCGGCAGCGCCTCACCGGTGCCGGGTGCCGTGATCGGCGCTCACTTCGGTCAGTACGGCTCCTGGTCCCGCTACCACACCGGTCTGGACTTCCGGGCCAGCTACGGCACCCCGATCAAGGCGGTGGCCGACGGTGTCGTGGTCTACGCCGGCAACAGCGGCGACTGGGCCGGCAACCACATCGCCATCCGGCACGCCGGTGCGCTGACCTCGATGTCCTCCCACATGTCCTCGATGGCGGTCAGCGCCGGGCAGTCCGTCAAGGCCGGGCAGACCATCGGGTACGTCGGCAGCACGGGCCGGTCCTTCGGGCCGCACCTCCACTTCGAGCTCTACCCCGCCGGGGTCCGGTACGGCGACGTCTACCGTGCCGTCAACCCGGTCCCGTGGTTGCGGACCATCGGCGTCGACGTCAACTGAGACCGCCAGCGGCGGACCGAGCCCCATCGCCATGGGTGCCCGATCACCTAGCAGACCACCGGGTCACCGCTGCCGGAGATCCTCCCCGCCCGACGTCCCCCGCGGACCTCACAACCGGTTGGCACACCGCGAGCTCCGGATAAAACCCCTGCCGCGAGACGTGGCTCACAGGGTGCGGGAGACCTTGGTCACAAACCCCGGCTCAGGCTCGGAACCACCCTGTCAACTGGTACTGCTCGACTTGGGACACGCGTTATCAATCCGTTATGGTCGATGAAACTTCACCGATCCAGTCCTTGCTGGAGAAGTTCACCGGCTGAATCCGATGTTGTCGCGACCAGGGATTCCGGCCTCATGTGAGACCTGACCCCCGTCGTCGACCGAGGAGTTCCAGCCGTGCCCCGAACCCAGTCCCAGCGCGCCCTCGCGCGCCGAGCCGCTCCCCAGGAACGCCGGACCACCCAGCCCGTACGGCTCCGGACCGGCGCCCTGAACGCCGGGCTGGCCACGCTGGCCGTGTCGGTGCTGGGCCTCGGTGTCGCCGTCTCCGCCATGTCGACGAGCTCGGCCCAGGACACCCACGTCGCCAACGCCACCTCGTCGGTCGTCACCACGGTGGCCCCCGGGGTGAAGCAGCCGTCGGCCTTCCAGCGTGACTCCGAGACCATCAGCCGGTCGAACTTCCGGGCCGCGCTGTCCACCACCGCCCAGGCCGACGCCCTCGACCCCGAGGCCCTGACCGAAGCGGCCGACAAGGCCGCGGAGCCGGTCGAGATCGACCGGCGGGCCGTCGCCGCCCGCGCCGCTCTGCTGGCCAAGGAGTCCAAGGCAGCGGACAAGCGCGCCACCAAGCTCGAGAAGAAGAAGGAGGCCGCGGAGAAGGCGGCCAAGAAGAAGGCGGAGGCGGCCAAGAAGGCGCTCGGCGTCGCCACCATGCCGGTCAAGTCGTACAGCATCGCCGCTCGGTTCGGGGATGTCGGCGCCTGGGCCCGCTACCACACCGGCTTCGACTTCTCCGCCCCCATCGGCACCCCGATCTACGCTCCCACCGCGGGCGTCGTCGTGCACGCCGGCAGTGGCGGCAACGCCGGTGGCTGGGCCGGCAACTACGTCGTCATCAAGCACGCCGACGGCACCCAGACCCTGTACGCGCACATGTCGTCGATCTCGGTCCACTCGGGCGAGCGGGTCAGCGGCAGCGATCGCCTGGGCCAGGTCGGCCAGACCGGGCGCGCCTTCGGCCCGCACCTGCACTTCGAGGTCTACCCTCCCGGCACCGAGCCGGGCGACGTCTACACCGCGGTCGACCCGCAGCACTGGTTGAACAAGCTGGGTCTGCGGCCCTGACCCGCTGGTCGTCCGCCGGCAGCTTGGTCGTCCCGGCCGGAGTGCCGGCCCGGGCCTAGAGCTTCTCGATCGGCGCGTGCCGGACGGCCAGCCGCTTCACCCCGTGCGAGCCGAAGTCGACGTCCGCCCGCGGGTCCTCGGCCGATCCGGAGGTGGCGATGACCGAGCCGAGGCCGAAGCTGGTGTGCAGCACCTTGTCCCCCGCCGCCAGGGCGGGCACGGCCTTCGCCGCCCGCTTGCCCGAGCCGAACGCGGGTGAGCCGCCGTCAGCTCCACGGCCCGGCTGACGCCGCCAGCTGGTCTGGTTGGTGGCCGACGTGTTCCGCCAGCTCGTGGCCGCCGAGGCCAGCCGCCGCCAGTCCACCAGGCGGTCGGGGATCTCGGCGAGGAACCGGCTGGGCGGGTTGTGCTGGGGTGCTCCCCAGGCCGACCGGACGATGGCCCGGGTCAGGTAGAGGCGCTGGCGCGCACGGGTGATGCCCACGTACGCCAGCCGCCGCTCCTCCTCCAGCTCCTTCTCGTCCTTGGCCGCCAACGAGCGCTGGTGCGGGAAGACGGCATCCTCGAGCCCGGTCAGGAACACGGTGTCGAACTCGAGTCCCTTGGCCGTGTGCAGGGTCATCAGCGTCACGACGCCGACCGACTCGCCCTGGTCGGGGATCTGGTCGCTGTCCGCGACGAGGGCGACCCGCTCGAGGAAGGCGCCGAGTGACGGGTCGGGTTGCGGCGCGCCGTCGGCCAGGCCGAAGGCCCCGTCCTGGCCCTCGGGTCCGCCCCCGGCCGGCTGGGCGAGCTCCCCGGTCCGTGGGTCCACGCCGGTGAGCTGAGCCAGCTCGGCCAGCTCGTCGACGGTCAGCCCGGCCAGGTCCTCGGCACTCAGCTCGAAGTCGCCCGGCGCGACCGGGGTCGCCTCGGCGACGAACTCCCGCGCCACCCCGATCAGCTCCTGCAGGTTCTCCAGCCGCGTCTCGTCCTGCGGGTCCTCGGAGTTCCCCAGCTCGGTCAGGTAGCCGGACTTCTCCAGCACGCTGAGCAGGATCTGGTCGGCCGGGACGCCCGCGGCCACCATCGCCTCGTGGGCGTCCATGAAGTCGGCGAACTCGGTCAGCAGCCGGGCCGAGCGGCTGGCCAGGCCGGAGATCTCGTCCACCCGTCGGAGCGCGTCGCCGAAGCTGATCCGCTCGCGGTTGGCGAGATCCGCCACCGCGCCCTCGGCCTTGTCCCCGATCCCGCGCTTGGGCACGTTGAGGATCCGGCGCAGCGACACGTCGTCGGCACGGTTGGCGATCGCCCGCAGGTACGCGATCGAGTCCCGCACCTCGCGCCGCTCGTAGAAGCGCACCCCGCCGACCACCTTGTAGGGCATGCCGACCCGGATGAACACCTCCTCGAAGGCCCGGGACTGGGCGTTGGTGCGGTAGAAGACGGCCACGTCGCCGTAGCGGATCCCGTGGTCGTCGCGCAGCTTGTCGATCTCGCCGGCCACGAACTGGGCCTCGTCGTGCTCGCTGTCGGCGACGTACCCGGTGATCAGGTGGCCGTCGCCGGCGTCGGACCACAGGCTCTTGGGTTTGCGGCCCTCGTTCTGCACGATCACCGCGTTGGCGGCGTTGAGGATCGTCTGGGTGGACCGGTAGTTCTGCTCCAGCAGGATGGTGCGGGCCCCGGGGAAGTCGGACTCGAAGTCCAGGATGTTGCGGATGGTGGCTCCGCGGAAGGCATAGATCGACTGGTCGGAGTCGCCGACCACCATCAGCTCGGGCGGCTCGGTGGCCAGCTCTCCCGGCGGGGGCTCGACGTCGGTCGAGCACAGCTCGCGGATGAGCACGTACTGGGCGTGGTTGGTGTCCTGGTACTCGTCCACCAGCACGTGCCGGAACCGCCGTCGGTACTGCTCCCGCAGCTCGGGGAAGGCCTGCAGCAGGTGCACCGTGGTCATGATGATGTCGTCGAAGTCCAGCGCGTTCGCCGCGGCCAGCCGACGCTGGTACTCCGCGTACGCGGCCGCGTTGCTCGTCTCGATCTCGGTCTCTGCCCGCGTCGCCGCGGTCTCGTGGTCGACCAGCTCGTTCTTGTGGTTGGACACCCAGGTCATCACGGCTCGAACCGGGAACTTCTTCGGGTCCAGCTGCAGATCGGTGAGCACCAGCTGCATCAGCCGCTTGGAGTCGGCGTCGTCGTAGATGGAGAAGGTCCGCGACAGACCGAAGCGGTTGATCTCGCTCCGCAGGATCCGCACGCAGGCGGAGTGGAAGGTCGAGATCCACATCAGCTTCGCCCGGTTGCCGATCAGCTCGGCCACCCGGTGCCGCATCTCGGCCGCGGCCTTGTTGGTGAACGTGATCGCCAGCACCGAGCCGGGGTGGACCTTGCGCTCCCCCACCAGGTAGGCGATCCGGCGGGTCAGCACCCGGGTCTTGCCCGAGCCGGCGCCGGCCACCACCAGGACCGGCGCGCCCTCGTGCAGCACGGCCTCCCGCTGCGACGGGTTGAGACCGGCCAGCAGGTCGATCTTCGGTGGCCGCGCCCCCCGTCGAGCCGGCCGGTTGCCGCCGGGTGCTGCCGCATCGACGGCCGCCGGGTCAGCACCACCCGCGTCCGGACTCAACAGGGCCTCCCAGGCCAGCTCGTCGGAGGTCGCCGGGCGACCGTGGGCGGGTTCGTGCTGTGGTGCTGCTGTCATCTCGGGTCCACCCTAGACGTCGGCACCCCCACCTAAGATCGGTGACATGGGGTGGCGGCGGATCAAGCTCAAGACGGTGGTCAAGCAGGTGGTGCTGGCCGTCGCCGCCGTGCAGGGGGCGACCCTGCTGGCCCTGATGGCGATCGACCAGCGGCGCAAGCGGAACCGCGCGGCCGCGGTGTTCCCGCGGGTGCCGCCGCGCTCGGTCACCGCCGGTGGGTCGGAGGTGACCGTCTACACCTACGGCGAGGACCTCTACTACGACATGCTCGGCGCGATCCGCCAGGCCCGCACCGAGGTGTTCTTCGAGACGTTCATCTGGAAGAGCGACGGGATCGGGGAGTCGTTCAAGCGGGCCCTGGTCGACGCCGCCGAGCGGGGGGTGCAGGTCTACGTCGCGTACGACGGCTTCGCCAACCTGGTCGTGCCCCCCGCCTTCTACGACCTCCCGCCCTCCATCCGGGTCCGCCGGCACCCCGTGATCGCCAGCCCGTTCCGGCTGTTCCGCAACTCCGGCCGCGACCATCGCAAGCTGCTGGTGGTCGACCACGACGTCGCCTTCGTCGGGGGCTACAACATCGGCTCGCTGTACGCGACGGACTGGCGGGACACCCACGCCCGGCTGACCGGCGACATCGTCTGGGACATGCGCAACGCCTTCATCGACTACTGGAACCTGTTCGTCGGTTCCGGTCGGCCGGCCCTGCCCGACTCCGGCAGCGACCACTGGCAGCCCGAGATCCGGGTGCACCGCAACCTGCCCCGGCTGCTGGTCTACCCGATCCGCAACATGTACCTGGACGCCATCGACCGCGCCTCCCGGCACATCTACCTGACCCACGCCTACCTGATCCCCGACTCCGACATGCTCGCCGCCCTGATGCGGGCGGCGCGGCGAGGGGTCGACGTCCGGATCATCGTGCCGGCCGAGTCGAACCACATCGTGGCCGACTGGCTGTCGCGCGGCTTCTACGGCCAGCTGCTGCGCAGCGGCGTCCGGCTGCTGCTCTACCAGGGCGCGATGGTGCACGCCAAGACCGCCACCATCGACGGTCAGTGGTCGACCATCGGCACGGCGAACATCGACCGGATCAGCCTGCTCGGCAACTACGAGCTCAACATCGAGGTCTTCAGTCCCGACGTGGCGCGGCAGCTGGAGGAGATCTTCGCGGTCGACTCTTCCAACACCGTGGAGCTGACCGCCACGGAGTGGAAGAGCCGCAGCGCGATGGTGAAGTTCTCCGAGACGGTGCTGGCCCCGCTCCGCCCCCTGCTCTGACCTGCGCCCAGCGCCCGCCGCGCCCGCTCGCCCGGCCAGCCGGCCGGCCGGCCGGCCGATGAACATTCCGTCACTCGACGGCACTCCGTGCACCCACCGACCCCAGAACTCGAACATTCCGTCACTCGACGGAATCTTCAGGCACCCACCCAGCCCAGAACTCGAACATTCCGTCACTCGACGGAATCTTCAGGCTCCGTCGGCTTGCGGGCGTCGAGGGGGTACGTCAGACTGTGGTCTGACCACAGGGTCTGACCACACAGAGCCGTCGAGGGGGGCCGTTGTCCGACCAACGCGCCTGGCAGGTCGTGCTCGGACGGATCGAGAGCGATCTGGCCGCCGGCGTCCTGAAGCCCGGTGACCACCTGGCTCCGGAGCGAGCGCTGGCGACGGAGCTCGGGGTCGGGCGGTCGAGCGTGCGCGAAGCCGTACGGGTGCTGGAGGTCCTGGGGCTGGTGCGGACCCAGACGGGCTCGGGGCCGAGCTCCGGCGCCGTCATCACCGCCGCCCCCAGCGACGGCATGTCCGTGCTGATGCGGCTCCAGGTGGCCGCCCAGGGTTTCGGCGTCGACGACGTCGTCCGCACCCGGCTGCTGCTGGAGACAGCCGTGGTCGGCGAGCTGGCCGCGCTGGCCGGGCCCGACCTGGCCGAGGCCGACACCCTGCTGGCCGCGATGGACGACGACGGGCACACCAGCGCCGAGTTCCTGGCCCTGGACGCCCAGTTCCACCTCGCCCTCGCCGCCGCGGCCGGCAACCAGGTGGTGACGGCCACCATGGCGGGTCTGCGCACCTCGATCGAGCGGTACGTGCTGATCGGGGCCGCCCGCTTGAGCAGCTGGGCCCCGGTGGCCACCCGACTGCGCGCCGAGCACCGCTCGATCGTCGCCGCCGTCCGCGCTCACGACGCGGACGGGGCTCGTCGGCACCTGCACGACCACATCACCGGCTACTACGCCCAGACCTTCGCCCCCGTGCCGTCCTCGCCCGATCCCACCCGCCCCGTCCCCCACCCCTCGAAGGAGAGCTGACATGGTCGAACGCCATCTGCCCAAACCCCGTGACCTCGCCCCGCTGATGCAGTTCAAGAAGCCCGAGCTCAGCGCGAAGAAGCGTCGGTTGGAGAAGGCGTTGACGGTCGCCGACCTGCGGACGATCGCCCGGAGACGTACGCCGAAAGCCGCCTTCGACTACACCGAGGGTGCCGCCGAGGGCGAGATCTCGCTGGCCCGGGCCCGCCAGGCGTTCGAGGACATCGAGTTCCACCCCTCGATCCTGCGGGACGTGTCGTCGGTGGACACCTCGCGCGAGGTGCTCGGCGGACCGGTGGCACTGCCGTTCGGCATCGCGCCGACCGGCTTCACCCGGATGATGCAGAGCGAGGGTGAGCGGGCCGGAGCGGCCGCGGCGGGGGCGGCCGGCATCCCGTTCTCCCTCTCCACCATGGGCACGGCCTCTATCGAGGACGTGCGCGAGGCCAACCCGCACGGCCGCAACTGGTTCCAGCTCTACATGTGGAAGGACCGGGACCGCTCGATGGCTCTGGTCGACCGGGCAGCCAAGGCGGGCTTCGACACCCTGCTGGTCACCGTCGACGTGCCGGTGGCCGGGGCCCGGCTGCGGGACAAGCGGAACGGCATGTCCATCCCGCCCGCACTGACCCCCGGGACGGTGGTCAACGCCATCCCCCGGCCCGCCTGGTGGATCAACTTCCTGACCACCGAGCCGCTCGCCTTCGCCAGCCTGGACCGCTGGAGCGGCACCGTCGCCGAGCTGTTGGACACCATGTTCGACCCCACGGTCGACTTCGAGGACCTGCGCTGGATCAAGGAGCAGTGGCCCGGCAAGGTCGTGGTCAAGGGTGTGCAGAACCTCGCCGACGCCCGAAGACTCGCCGACCTCGGCGTGGACGGCATCATCCTGTCCAACCACGGCGGCCGCCAGCTCGACCGGGCGCCGATCCCGTTCCACCTGCTGCCCGAGGTGGTCCGGGAGGTCGGTGACGACCTCGAGGTGCACCTCGACACCGGCATCATGTCCGGGGCTGACATCGTGGCCGCCGTGGCGCTCGGCGCCCGGTTCACCCTGGTCGGCCGGGCCTATCTGTACGGCCTGATGGCCGGCGGCCGGGAGGGCGTCGACCGGGTGATCGACATCCTGCGCAGCGAGATCGAGCGGACGATGCGGCTGCTCGGCGTGGTCTCCCTGGACGAGCTGGAGCCGGGCCACGTCACCCAGCTGACCCGCCTGGAGCCGCGACCGCGCTGACCCCGGAGACGACGAGACGGGCCGGTCCCCGAGAGGACCGGCCCGTTGCGCTCGCCTGGGAGCGACAGCCCGGGGGGCGACAGATCAGGCGTCGACCGAGGCCCTGTCGGCGCTCTCGACCCCGAGCTCGGCCTTCTTCCTGGCCCGGGCGGCGGCCACGTACAGGCCGGCCAGGGTGACCAGGAAGATGGCGCCGTAGACCCACCAGCGGGTGTCGGCCGGCACACCGAAGCTCTTCAGCAGGGTGCGGGAGTTGCTCAGCAGGATCAGACCACCGACGGCGACACCCAGCAGATGGGTGGGGGCGTACCGGACCAGCACGGCGGCCAGGGGTGCGGCGATCAGACCACCGGCCAGCAGAGCGAGCGCGAAGCCCCAGTTGATGCCGGCGGCGCCGAGCCCGAAGAGGAACCCGAGGCTGGCGGCGGCGGACACGGCGAACTCCGAGGTGTCGACCGAGCCGATCACCTTGCGCGGCTGCAACCGACCGTCGGCGAGCAGCGCCGGCGTCGCCACCGGACCCCAGCCGCCGCCACCGGTGGCGTCGACGAAGCCGGCGAAGAGACCGAGCGGAGCCAGGAACTTGAGGCTGATGGCTCTCTTGAACTTCGGTGGGGCGAAGCCGATCACGAACCGGGCCAGCACGTACGCCCCCAGCAGGGCCAGGATGGCGGCCATCACCGGCGCCGCCGCCTCGGTGGAGAGGTTGGACAACACGGTCGCTCCGGCGAAGGCGCCGATCGCGCCCGGACCGGCGATCCTGGTCACCACCCGCCAGTCCACGTTCTTCAGCTTCCAGTGCGACAGACCGGAGGCGATGTTGGTGCCCAGCTCGGAGAAGTGCACCGACGCCGACGCGGCGGCGGGGGTGAGCCCGGCCAGGATCAGCAGCGAGCTCGACGTCACGCCGTAGCCCATCCCGAGACTGCCGTCGACCAGCTGGGCCAGGAACCCCACGAGGGCCAACACGATGAGCTTGCGCATGACGAGGTCTTTCTCTGCGGGGAGACGATAACCCTAGTAGTTATCTAGGAATTAGTCGGAACTGTAACAGCGCCTCCGCGGGCGGTTTCAACTCCTCGTCTCGCTGCACGGACAGATTGACCACCACTTGAGACAGGAGGTGACTCGTACGCTCGGTTGCGACAAACGTCCGACTCCTGGACGCTGTGGGTCGACACGCCGCGACGGCAGGTCGTCGCGTACGCGAGAACCCGGCCGACGACCCGGGACGATCCTGCTGCGTCCGGTCGCCTAGACCCAGGCGTTCGGGTTGGCCACGAGCGACGACACGCTCTCCGGCAGGGTGCCCGACGCCACGTGGGCGAGGGTGACACCCTCCAGGATCGCGCGCTCGGCGGCGCGCAGGGCGATCCAGACCTCCTGCAACGACGCGGCCGCACCCTCGTACTCCAGGTGCTCCGGTCGGCTCCCCCGGACGTTGGCCAGCTCCCCGTCCAGGGCACGGATCACGTCGGCGATGCTGATCTCCGAAGCGGGGCGGGCCAGCCGGTAGCCCCCGTCCGGGCCACGCTGACTCCGCAGCAGACCACCGCGACGGAGCTCGCCCAGGATGCTCTCGAGGTACTTGTTGGGGATCTTCTGCGCCCCGGAGAGCTGTTCGACCGTCCGCGGGGCGTTGGCGGCGGCCAGCTCGGCGGCGGCGCGCAGTGCGTAGTCGACCCGAGCGGACAGCCTCATGAGGCGACTGTAGTGGCTCGGGGGCGCCGGCCGGGCTGCCGGAAGGATCTCGCGGCCGGCCCCGACCCGTCTCCGGGCACGAGATCAGGCCCAGAAGACGGCGATGACCGCGTTGGCCAGCGTCAGCGCGCTGATCAGTCCCCACAGGCCCTTGGGGATCGACTCGAACTTGCGGTTCTTGGCCACCAGCAGCACCACGACGGCCGCCACCAGCAGCTTCACCCCGAGCTTCACGTGATCCACCGGTGCCGGGTCGTCGTCCAGCTCCAGCACCGCAGCGAGGAGCAGCCCGCTAGCCAGCTGCGTCCAGGCACCCACCAGCATGGTGCGACTGACCTCCGGCGCGACGGCCCGGAACTGCACCAGGCAACCGCCGAACAGGGCGGCGAACCCGACCAGGTGCACCAGCGTCAGGAACGCGTAGACGAGGTGCATGCTCGTGAGGATAGTGACTGACGGAGCGGGTGGGTCGCAGGTTCTCCGGCACGTCGCCCGACCGGTCCACCGATTCCCCGGCCGGCCGTCCTACGGTGTGGTGCCATGGGCATCATCGGCTGGATCCTGATCGGACTCATCATGGGCGCGCTGGCCAAGGCCGCCCTGAACCGCAAGGGCGGTAGCTGGGTCGGCTCGCTGCTGATCGGCGTCGTCGGCGCGTTGGTCGGCGGCTTCCTCGGCAGCGTCGCCTTCGACCGCGGCATCGGCAGCTTCTGGTCCCCCTGGACCTGGCTGCTGGCCTTCGTCGGCAGCGTCATCGTGCTGGCCGTCTGGAGCGCGATCAGCGGTCGTTCCCCCCAGCGCTGATCCACCGGGGCCCTGACCGCCAGGTGGTCAGACCAGGCGGCGGTCGGTGGCCCAGCGCGTCAGCTGGTGCCGGTTGGAGAGCTGGAGCTTGCGCAGCACGCTGCTCACGTGGGTCTCGACCGTCTTGATGGAGATGAACAGCTCGCGGGCCACTTCCTTGTACGCGTACCCACGGGCGATCAACCGCAGCACCTCGCGCTCCCGCTGGGAGAGCCGGTCCAGGTCCTCGTCGATGGTCGCCAGGTCGATGGCGCCGGAGAAGGCGTCGAGGACGAAGCCGGCCAGCCTGGGGGAGAACACCGCGTCACCCTCGGACACCCGCCGGATCGCGTCGACCAGCTCCTCGCCGCTGATGGACTTGGTCACGTAGCCCCGGGCCCCGCCGCGGATCACCCCGATGACGTCCTCGGCCGCGTCGGACACCGACAGGGCCAGGAACTTCTGGTCGGCGTCGGCCAGGTGCACCCGGCGCAGCACCTCGACCCCGCCGCCGCCGGGCAGGTGCACGTCGAGCAGCACCACGTCCGGGTGGGTCTCGGCGATCACGGCCACCGCGCTCTCCACGTCGGCGGCCTCACCGACCACGGACACCCGCTGGCCGATCTCGGTCCGGACCCCGCTGCGGAACATGGCGTGGTCGTCGACCACGACCACCCGGGTGCGCTGGGCACCCCCTTCGGCGCCGTCGGCGGACGCCGACGGGGAGCTCCCGGGCCGTCCGGGCACGTTGCCGGTCGACCGTCCCGGGGTGTCGGTGTGGCGCCCGGAGATGGCCGGCGGTGGCGGTGGCATCGCGCCGGGGCGCGGGGCCGGGGTGGTGGCGGAGGGACGCGGCTGCGGGCCACGGTGTTCGGTCATGAGTGGAGCCTCTCGGGAGTGCAGGAGCGAAACCGGGCGACACGCTCTTCGTCGTCGGGTTTCGCGACGAACGAGCGAGACCTCGCGGAACGCGAAGACCGCGGAGCGCGGGGCGCGACAGGGATGACGGTCATCGGTTGATCTCCAGTCGTACTTCGGTTCCGTCGCCCGGGGCGGTGCGGATCGTCGCCGATCCACCGTGCCGGGCCATCCTGTCGATGATGCTGTGCTTCACGCCGAGCCGGTCGTCGTCCACCTCGTCGAGCTCGAAGCCGGCGCCGCGGTCGCGGACGAAGACCTCGACCCGATCCTCGTCCACCTCGGCGTAGACGTCGATGTTGTCGGCGCCGGAGTGCTTGGCCGCATTGACCAGCGCCTCCCTGGCCGCGCGCACCAGGGCCACCAGGGGTTCGCTGAGGTCGCAGTCACCGACCGCGACGACCTCGATCGGTACGCCCCGCTCGTCCTCCACCTCGGCGGCCGCCGTGGTCAGCGCCGCCTTGAGGGTGGTGTCGGCGTTCGGTTCCCCGTACAACCAGGAGCGGAGCTCCCGTTCCTGACGACGGGCCAGCTGCTGGACCGCCTTGGGGTCGTCGGACTGACGCTGGATCAGCGCGAGCGTCTGCAGCACCGAGTCGTGCAGGTGAGCGGCCATGTCGGCGCGGGCATCGGCCCGGACCTTGTCGGCCCGCGCCTGGCTGAGGGCGGTGCGGGAGCGGTAGAGCCAGGGGGCGAGCACGACGGCCAGACCGGCCAGGGCGAGGACCGTCATGGCCATCACCTCGGGCAGCTCCTGGATCAGGTTCTGCTGAGCCACCACGATGCCGAAGGCCGCGCCGACCAGCGCCAGCCCGACCACCACCCGCAGCACGGCCGGCCAGCCGCCGCGCGCCACCAACGGCGCCAGCCAGACCCGGCCGCCGCCCTCGGCCCGCCAACGGCGCTGCTGGCTGGAGTCGGCCTGCCGCCAGACCAGCGCGGCACCCGTGCAGGCGAAGGCCACCGGCCAGAAGAGGTGCTGGCTGAGTCCCCATCCGCTGGTCTGCACCAGCCACAGCAGCCCGGTCGCCAGCGCGGCCAGAGCCAGCAGGGTGCCCCAGTCGATCCGGCGCTTCGGCTTCACCGTGGTCCGCATCCCCGTGCGGCTGGCGGCCTCCAGACCGGGAGCGGTGTCCTCCTCCTCGGGCGGGAGCAGCAGCCACAGGGCCCCGTACGCGATCGCGCCGAGGAACTGGACCAGCAGCAACCCGACGAACCCGATCCGGATCACCATGACGGGCCAGCCGAGGTGCCGCGCCAACCCGGTGCAGACGCCGCCGAGGATGGCGCCTTCGGCGACCCTGGTGGCCCGCGGTCGGGGGGGCTTCGGCTCCTCCGCCGGTCCGATGGTGAGGTCGGGGGCGGCCCCCGCCGCCGTCCCGGCGCCCAGGGCACGCACGTCCGGGGTCTCGGGAGGACGTTGCGCGCCGAAGCCGGTGGTGGACATGGTGACTCCACCATCACACTCAACGGGCCCGGAGACCAGCAGGGTGTCCCCCGAGGGGACCCTCAAGGTGGATCGCTTCGACGTCGAGAGCGCCCGGTCGGTTCCCCTGCGGGCCGAGCAGCGGGACGAGTGGGGGTCGTCCCTGATGGATCGGGGCAGCCGAGTGGGGAGGATGGTGGCCATGAGCTCGGTGTGGTCGATCAGGCGCAGCACGACGGAGAAGAAGCTGGCCGGCGTGTGCGGTGGAGTGGCGCGCCACTGGAACGTGGACCCGGTCCTGGTGCGGGTCGGCTGGGTGCTGCTCGCTCTCAGCGGTGGCGTGGGCATCGTGCTCTACGTCGCCGCGTGGCTGCTGGTGCCCGCCGACGGCGCCACCTCCTCCACCATGGATGACCTGACCAAGGGACAGACCCGGAGCTGGCCGCGCGAGGCGTGGGTCGCCATCGTGGCCATCGCCTGCCTGATCACGTTCGGCGTCTTCAGCTCCACCACCACCATCGGCTTCGGGCCGGCGGTCGTCCTCGCCCTGATCTGGTACTTCGGCTACTACAAGTCGCGGGTCCGCAACGCGACCCCGCCGTCGTCGGGCCAGCCGTCGTCGCTGACCCCGCCGCCCGCCGCCGAGCCGTTCCGCTACCCCGGCCCGGCCACCCCCTTCACCGAGGCGGCCGAAGCCTGGCGGCAGCGGGTGGAGGACATGCGGCGGTCGTCCGGGGCCGCCCCGGCCGGGCCGGGTGCCACCCCTCCGGCGACGCCGGGTCCGACCACCTGGGCGGCACCGGCCGCACCACCGTCCGCCGGGACCCCGGCCCCGGGTGCTCCGACGGCTCCGGCCTGGCAGACCTATCCGGCGAGCACGGCGCCGTCGACCGTGCAGGACCCGATCACCCCCGAGGTGGCGGAGGCGACCGCCCGCGCGGACTTCCTGGCCGCCGCCGATCCGGTGGGGCTCTACACCGAGGCCCCGCCGGTGAAGGCTGCGGTCGCGCCGAGTCGCCGTACGCAGGCCCACACGCTCTCCGCCCGGCGCCTTCGTCTGGTCGCTGTGCTGGTGCTGGGGCTGGTGCTGCTGGGGCTGGCGATCGCGGACTCGCTCGGCGTGCCGATCACCCCGCTCGTCTACGTCTCGGCCGCCCTGCTGGTGGTCGGGCTGACCCTGGTGGCCGCGACCTGGCTCGGGCGGGCGCGCGGCATCCTGCCGGTCGGGCTGCTGCTGCTGGTCGCCGTGGTCGGGCTCTCGGTCGCCGTCCCGATGAGCCACCTTCGACAGCACGTCAGCTACACCAGCGCCGCCCAGCTCCCCGCCCAGCCGGTCGTGTCCGAGCGTGGACTGCTGGACGTGGATCTCAGCCGGGTCGAGCTGACCCGGGACAGCACCTTCGCGGCCGAGGTGGGCACGGGTGCCGTGGTGATCACTCCCCCACCGAACACGAACCTGGTCCTGCGCTACGACGTCTCCAACGGCGTCGTGATGGACGACGAGACCGCCGTGGTCAGCGGGCAGGACCTGGACGGGTCGACGCCGCTGCGTCAGTCCCGGGGCGGCCGGCCCACCCTGACCCTGGACATCCAGGTCGACCAGGGAGCGGTGGTGGTGAAGCGATGAAGCGCCGCGACACCGTCGCCTTGATCTTCGGTCTGATCCTGACCGGCGTCGCGCTGTGCTCGCTCTGGTTCGCGTTCACCGGGGCGCTGGACTGGGAGCTCGTGAAGCTCGCCACGCCCATCGGACTGGTCGTGATCGGCATCGCCGGGCTCGCCGTCTCCCGGACGGGCGACTGAGCCCGGCCGTCCACCCGGATGACGATCACCCAGCAGCGACGACGTCGTCCGCCCGCCCACCCTCGACACCCACTCAGAAAGGCTCTCCCATGAGCACGCCCTACCCGCCCGAACCTCGCCGCCTGATGCGGGACCCGAACAAGAAGCTCATCGGGGGGGTGTGCGCCGGCCTGGCCAAGTACCTCAACATGGACGTCAACCTGGTCCGGATCCTCACCGTGGCCATCACGCTGTTCACGGGCATCCCGGTCGTGCTCTACCTGATCGCGCTGTTCGTGATGCCGGAGGAGGGCACCAGCCCGCCCCAGCCTCCGTACGTGAACGGCCCGCAGCCGCAGGACCACGGCTTCGCCGCCCAGCAGCCGTACGGGCAGTCGGCCCAGCCGCCCGTCGACCAGGTCTGGGGTCCCGGCGGGGCGCCGTGGGAGCAGCCGGAGCCCGCGCGTCCGACCGGCTACGACACCGCCCCGGCCGCGCCGGAGCCGACCCGCACCTTCCCCGAGCCCGCGGGGTCGGCGAGCGAGTCGACACTCGTCGAGCCCGGAACCACGGAGCCGGGCGCGAACCCGCCCGCCCCGGGCGGGGTGCAGCCGACCGATCCGGAGCCGGAGCAGAAGGCCTGACCGCGGTCAGCTGAGCCGCCGGGTCACTCCCACTCGATGGTGCCCGGCGGCTTGCTGGTGATGTCGACCACGACCCGGTTGACCTCCCGGACCTGGTTGGTGATGCGGGTGCTGATCCGCTCCAGCAGGTCGTAGGGCAACCGGCCCCAGTCGGCGGTCATCGCGTCCTCGCTGGTCACGGGACGCAGCACGATCGGGTGCCCGTAGGTGCGGCCGTCACCCTGCACCCCGACCGAGCGCACATCGGCCAGCAGCACCACCGGGAACTGCCAGATGTCCCGGTCCAGACCGGCGGCCGTGAGCTCGGCGCGAGCGATCGCGTCGGCCTCGCGGAGGATCTCCAACCGGTCGCGGGTGACCTCACCGATGATCCGGATGGCCAGTCCCGGACCCGGGAACGGCTGTCGCCAGACCATGGCGGCCGGGAGACCCAGCTGCTCGCCGACCGCCCGCACCTCGTCCTTGAACAGGGTCCGCAACGGCTCGACCAGACCGAACTGCAGGTCGTCGGGCAGCCCGCCGACGTTGTGGTGGCTCTTGATGTTGGCCGCGCCCTCGCCGCCACCGGACTCCACCACGTCGGGGTAGAGCGTGCCCTGGACGAGCCAGTCGACGGCGCCGGACTCGCCCACGATCTCGCGGGCGGCCCGCTCGAACGAGCGGATGAACTCGCGACCGATGATCTTGCGCTTGGTCTCGGGGTCGGTCACCCCGGCCAGGGCGCCGAGGAACTGCTCCGTGGCGTCGACCACCTTCAGTGCCACACCGGTGGTGGCCACGAAGTCGCGCTCCACCTGCTCGGCCTCGCCCTGACGCAGCAGCCCGTGGTCGACGAAGACACAGGTCAGCTGGCTGCCGACGGCCTTCTGCACCAGGGCCGCGGCCACGGCGGAGTCCACTCCGCCGGACAGCCCGCAGATCACGTGGGCGTCGCCCACCTGCTCGCGGATCACCGCCACCGAGTCGTCGACGATGTTCGCGGCCGTCCAGTCGGGGCGGCAGCCGGCGATGTCGTACAGGAACCGCTCCAGCACCTGCTGACCGGCCTGGGAGTGCAGCACCTCGGGGTGCCACTGGACGCCGGCCAGGCCGGCGTCGACGTTCTCGAACGCGGCGATGGGGGCGCCGGCGGTGCTGGCCAGGGCGGTGAACCCGGCCGGGGACGCCGCCACCGAGTCGCCGTGGCTCATCCACACGTCGAGGCTGCCGGGCAGCCCGGCCAGCAGGGTGCCACCGGTCGCCACCGTGGCCTGGGTGCGGCCGAACTCGCTGATGCCGGTCTTGGCCACGTCACCGCCCAGGGCGCGGGCCATGGCCTGGAAGCCGTAGCAGATGCCGAAAGCCGGCAGCCCCAGCCCGAACAGGTCGGGATCCACCTGGGGGGCGCCGTCGGCGTACACCGACTGGGGTCCGCCGGACAGGATGATCGCCTTCGGTCGCCTGGCCGCGATCTCGGCCACGCTGGCGGTGTGCGGCAGGATCTCGGAGTAGACCCGGGCCTCGCGGACCCGGCGGGCGATCAGCTGCGCGTACTGGGCGCCGAAGTCGATCACCACCACCAGGTCGTGTCGACGCTCCATCTCCGCCTCGGTCACCGCTGTCGTCCCTTCGCCTGCCCGATGAGGGGCCCGAGTCTAGGCCAGCCCGTCGGCCCAGCCGCACGCCGAGCGTTGGGCCGTGATGGTTGGATGGGCTCTCTTACTACGTGAAGGAGATCCATGGCGGACATGGCGAAGTTGGCCTACCGGCCGGTCGGTCTGGCGGTGAGCCTCGGCTCCGCCGCCATCGCGGGCCGGGTGGTCGGACTGATCTGGAAGAAGCTGTCCGACGAGGACGAGATCCCCGACGCGCTGGATGCGCAGTACACGGTGGGCAAGGTCCTGGCCGCCGCGCTGATCCAGGCCGGGGTGTTCGCGATCGTGCAGGTGCTGGTCAACCGGGGTGGAGCCAAGGTGTTCGAGCGCCTCACCGGCTCCTGGCCGGGCAACTGACGCCTCACCCAGCAGGCGTAGAGACAGCTCCGGCACCTGATCCTCGAGGGGATCGGGTGCCGGAGCTGTGTTTCAGCGCACTGGGTCAGCTCAGCCCGCGCTTGGCGACGTCCGCCCGGACCGCCTTGACGGTCGCGTTCTTGGCCTTGACCGCCTTCTTCGCGTTGGCCGAGGTGCCCGAGACCGGGCCACTCAGCGGGTAGACCTTGCGGTCGTCGGGCAGCGGGCTGGTCCCACAGCGCCTGTCCACGGTCGGATTCCACCCCTTGAACAGGAACGCATCTCCGAGGTCTTCCAGACACTTCGACGGCCCGTCGACGTAGAGCCCGTGCTGGCCCTCGTTGTCCACGCTGACCATCACGGTCTTGCTCGCCGTCTTGCGGTGGGCGGCCCGGGCGCCCTCGTACGCGGTCGCGGGGTCACCCTCGGACTGGAACATGAGCATCTTGTTCGATGACGGCAGCCCGGCGAGGTCGATGGTGCGGGTCTGCGGCTTGAACTTCCAGTACGCGCACAGCGGCACGGTGTTGAGGTAGCCGGTGAACGGGTACTTCCTGGCGTCGCTGTCGGCCCGCTTGAGCAGTGCGGTCAGGTTGCCGGGCTGGGCGCTGTCGTTGCAGCGGACGATGGTGCCGGCCAGATCGACTGACGCTAGGTCAGATCCCTTGGCCTTCGACGCGATGCGCTGGACCAGGAAGGGCGCTTTCGCCATCGGTCCCTTGATCCGCTTTTCCAGCGTTCGCCGGTACTTCCCGGACGACGGCTTGCCGACGAAGTCGCTGGACGCACGTATCAAATAGCCGGCGCTGGCGAAGCCCTCGTCGGAGTAGATCAGGCTGGCCGTGACGTAGTCCAGGTCCTCGGGACCCATCACCGGGGTCTTGCCCTTCTTGATCGCTTTCCTGGCCTGCGTGGCCAGCTTCTTGCGTGTCGACTCGTACTTCTTCTTGACCGCCGTCACACTCTTGCCCAGCTTGTAGTAGCTGTGGTGGCGCGCGAGGTACGGGAACAGCATCTTGTCCCGGCGACGCTGGAACGAGGCGGAGTCGAGGGTCTGGTTGACGTACATGCTGGACGTCCACTGCATGTTGGAGTCCAGGATGAAGCGGCCCACGCGGTCCGGGAAGGTGTCGGCGTACCAGGCGCCCAGCCACGTGCCGTAGGAGTAGCCGACGTAGTTCAGCTTGTCGTAGCTCCGGCCCTGGTTCGCGGTCATCAGCTGGCGGAGGAAGTCGACGTCCCAGACGGTCTGCTGGGTGTTGATGTAACGAGCGAGCGGGTCGCTCGCGCATGCCTCCCCGAACAGCTTGGCCTCGGCGATCTCCATCGCGTGGGTGGCCCGGTTCCTGACCCGGCGGTCCGCCACCACCGGAAGCTTCTTCAACTTCGCCGAAGTGGTGAGACAACGACCTCGATGCTTCTCATCGTCATCGTTGATGTTCGTGCTGGCTCCGAAGCCGCGCGGGTCGAAGCCGAGCAGGTCGTACTGACGAAGCTGGCGCTTGCCGCCCTGTCCGGTCTCACTGGGCAGCGACAGCGCCTCGGTCAGCAGTCGACCCGCCGCCCCGGGGCCGCCGGGGTTCGTGGTCAGCAGGCCCTTCGAGGTGGTGCCCGGAGCCTTCAGGTAGGCGATCGCGATCCGGATGTCCCCCTTGGACGGGTTCTGCCAGTCCATCGGCACGGCGACCGTGGCGCAGCGGGACTCGAAGTCCCCGCAGTCGCCCCAACTGATCGTCTGGGTCAGGTACGGGGCCGGCACCGCCAGCTCCGTCGGCTCAGCTGCCTGGGCACTTGGGGTCAGCAGCGGGACGGGGGCGAGGACCGCCACCGAGGACGCCACCAGCACCGTCAACCAGCGGGTGAACCGACGCGGCATGCAGGGTCTCCTCGAGGATCTACGGGTGCGCCTCGACCGGACGGGGCACCCGAGCAGTGTGACTGCTGCCCTCCATGAGAACAAACTTCCGCGGAGAATTCGATCCGTACGGAAAGATCTTCAGGCTCGGCCGAGAGCCTTGAGCACCCGGAGCGCGCCGGTCAGGCCGCTGACGAACGTCTGCGGCGAGAGCCCGAACGCCGGAGCGAGCGGGAGCAGGGACTGGGTGCCGATCGCCTGGGACTCCACGAACCGCAGCAGCCCCTCCGGTCCCTGCCGACGCCCCAGACCCGAGGACTTCATGCCGCCCATGGGGGCGTCGATGCTGCCGAACGTGGCGCCGTAGGCCTCGTTGACGTTCACCGTGCCGCAGCGGACCTGCCGGGCCACCCGGCGGCCGCGGACGGGGTCGCCGGTCCAGACGCTCGCGTTCAGCCCGTAGTCGGAGTCGTTGGCCCGGGCGATCGCCTCGGCGTCGTCGGCGACCCGGTAGAGGCTGACCACGGGCCCGAAGGTCTCCCCGGCGTAGCAGTCCATCTCCGGGGTCACCCCGGTGAGCACCGTCGGCTCGTAGAACAGCGGACCGAGGTCGGGGCGGCGCCGCCCGCCGGTGAGCACCTGGGCACCCTTGGCCCGGGCATCGGCCACCTGCGCCTCGACCCGCTCCAGCTGCTCGGTGCTCACCAGGCTCCCCATCTCGTGCTCGTAGTCCAGCGAGCGGCCCAGTCGCAGGGTCCGGGTCTTGGCCACGAAGGCGCCGGCGAAGGCGTCGTGCAGGGTGTCGGCCACGAAGATCCGCTCGGTCGAGACGCACAGCTGGCCGGCGTTGCCGAAGGCGGCCCGGACCGCGCCGGCCGCCGCCACCTCGGCGTCGGCGTCGTCCAGCACGAGCAACGGGTTCTTCCCGCCCAGCTCCAGCGAGCACCCGATCAGCCGGCCGGCGCACTGCTGGGCCACCACCCGCCCGGTCGCTGTCGAACCGGTGAAGCAGAGGTAGTCCACGGCCTCGATCAGCTCCGGCCCGACCCGGTCGCCCGGGCCGTAGACGACCGGCCACAGATCGGCGGGCAGGCCGGCCTGCCGGAGCAGGTCGACGGCGGCGAGGGCGACGTAGGGCGTCTGCAGATCGGGTTTCAGGATGACGGCGTTGCCCGCCACCAGGGCGGCGAGGCCGTCGGCGACGGTCGGACTCAGCGGGTAGTTCCAGGGGGCGATGATGCCGACCAGACCGAGCGGCACGTGCCGCTCGTCGATCCGGGTGAGCAGCGGGACCATCCCCCTCCCCCGCCGGTCGTGCAGCACCTGCCGGGCGACCCGGGCGTAGTAGCGCGCGGTCATGGCCAGGTGGAGGATCTCCTCCATCGCGGTCAGCCGGGCCTTGCCCCCCTCGTACTGGAGCAGGTCGGCGAGGTCCTCCCGGTGGTCCAGGACGGCGTCGTGCAGGGCCAGCAGTACCCGCTCGCGGTCGGCCAGCGGTCGGGCCGCCCAGTCCACCTGCGCGGAACGGGCGCGCGCCACCGCACCCGCCAGATCGGCCGGGGTGGTGGTGGGGAGCTCCACCACCAGGTCCTCGTCGTACGCCGAGCGCCAGGTCCGGGTCGGTCCCGTGGCGGCCAGCTGGGAGGCCAGCCGACGGCCGTCCCAGGGCAGGGGGTCGGTGGCCACGGAGCTCACTGTCGACATGCGGACCAGGGTAGTGACCCGTGCCCCGTCGCGCGGGCGACGGAGGCGGGGAGAATGCCGCCATGGACGCGGACGTCATCGTCATCGGCGCCGGGCTCTCCGGTCTCGTCGCCACCCGCGAGCTGGCCGAGGCAGGCCGTTCGGTGCTGCTGGTGGACGGCGAGCCGCTGTCCTCGCTGGGTGGGCAGGCGCACTGGTCGTTCGGCGGTCTGTTCCTGGTCGACTCCCCCGAGCAGCGGCGGCTCCGGGTCCGCGACTCCGCCGAGCTGGCCCTGGCGGACTGGCTCGGCAGCGCGTCCTTCGACCGCCCGGAGGACTACTGGCCACGCCGCTGGGCCGAGGCGTACGTGCACTTCGCGGCGGGCGAGAAGCGGGCCTGGCTGCACGGTCTCGGCGTGCGCTGGTTCCCGCTGGTGCAGTGGGCCGAGCGCGGCGGCTACCAGGTCCCGGGTCACGGCAACTCGGTCCCCCGCTTCCACGTCACCTGGGGCACCGGTCCCGGTCTGGTGCAGCCCTTCGCCGCGGCGGTGCTGGCGTCGGCCCGGGTGCGGATCCGCAGCCGCCACAAGGTGACCGGGATCGACGTGGGGGCCGACGGCGTCCGCGTGCACGGGGTGGTGCTGGAGCCCAGCGACGCCGCCCGCGGGGTGCCGAGCCCCACAGCTGCGGTGGGTGAGTTCTCCTTCGCGGCGCAGGCCGTGGTGGTGGCCGGCGGCGGGCTCGGCGGCAACCTCGACCTGGTCCGCCGGAGCTGGCCGCGGGGGTACGGGGAACCGCCCCGGGCGATGATCGCCGGCGTCCCCGACTACGTGGACGGCTCGATGCTGGAGGTGACCGCGGCGGCCGGCGGACGCGTGATCAACCCGGACCGGATGTGGCACTACCCCGAGGGGGTGGTGAACCACACGCCGCTGTGGAGCCGGCACGGGATCCGGATCCTCCCGGGGCCGTCCAGCCTGTGGTTGGACGCCCGCGGCCGGCGGCTGCCGACACCGCTGTTCCCCGGCTTCGACGCCCTCGGGGCGCTACGGCACCTCACCGCCGGCGGCCACGACCACTCCTGGTTCGTCCTCGACCTCGAGACCGCCGCCAAGGAGCTGGCCCTGTCCGGCTCGGAGCAGAACGGCGACCTCACCGGCAAGGACCTGAGGCTGCTGGCCGGCCGGCTGCGTCCCGGCCCCACGCCCGAGCTGCAGGCGTTCCTGGACGGTGGGGAGGACTTCCTGACCGCGGCCAGCACCGCCGAGCTGACGGCCAAGATGAACGAACTGGCCGGTGCGCCCCTGGTCGACGCCGGTGCGCTCCGCGAGCTGATCGAGGCGCACGACCTGCAGGTGACCTCCGGGCTGGGCAAGGACCCCCAGGTGGTCGCGGTGGCGGCGGCGCGCCGCTTCCTGGTGGACAGGCTGATGCGGGTCGCCGGGCCGCACCCGCTGCTCGACCCGGACGCCCCGGGCGAGGGGCGGGCCGGACCGGGTGGACCGCTGCTGGCTGTCCGGTTGCACGTGCTGACCCGCAAGACGCTGGGCGGACTGGAGACCGACCTCGACGCCCGGGTCCTGCAGGCGGACGGAACGCCGCTGCCGGGCGTCTACGCCGTCGGCGAGGCGGCCGGGTTCGGCGGCGGTGGCATGCACGGCCACCGGGCGCTGGAAGGCACGTTCCTGGGTGGCTGCGTGTTCAGCGGGCGGACCGCCGGTCGAGCCGTCGCGGCGTCGCTGGGGGGCTAGTCGGCCGGGCTGTCAGACCCTGTGGTGGCCGGAGTGACCCCAGCGGGTGACAGCTCGGTGGATCGCTGCAGGGTCTCGTGGTGGCGCACGACCTCGGAGACCACGAAGGTCAGGAACTTCTCCGCGAACTCGGGATCCAGCTTGGCCTCCGTGGCCAGCGACCGGAGGCGCTCGATCTGGCGAGCCTCCCGTGCCGGGTCGGCCGGCGGCAGCCCGTACGCGGCCTTGAGGTGACCGACCTGCTGGGTGATCTTGAACCGCTCGGCCAGCAGGTGGATCAGGGCGGCGTCCATGTTGTCGATGCTGCCCCGCAACCGCAGCAGCTCCGCGGCGACCGCGGGGGCCATCTCCCGGTCGCCGGCGCCCCCGGGGTTCGTCCCCGACCCATCGCTCATGGCCGTGGAGCCTAGTGGTCAGCTCCGGCGGTCCCGCGCGGTGTCCGGCAGGCGTCGGGCCGGCGTTCCCACGTGGTAACCGGCCGAGGATCGACCTCTGGACGAATTGGTGGTGTGACCTTGCGAACACGACCGGCTCACATCGGCGGCCTCCGGTGTGACGGGGGCGACCAAGACCAGATCAGCCGGTGGTCTGATACCAGAGGAGCACACCAGTGGTGGTCCGGAACGCCCCGGGGGCCGCGGGAGCCGGTCTCTGAGCGTCAATCGCGACGCCGGCTCACTGGTCCGATCGACCAGACCAGTCAGGCGCCTCGAAATTCCACCTGACAACGTTGTCAGCGGAGGTCACCTCCCGTTCACCCACCGGTCATCGGCAACCTCAGCGGGCGGTCCGAAAGACCCGTACAGTTGAGTCCATCGAAGAGATCGAGGGTCCTTCACCGGAACGTCCAAGATCAACTTCGACACTCATCTCGATGAGTGCCGGCGCCACCTAAGGAGCGCCGGAGCACCGGTTGAGTCCGCACGTATGAGGCGCGGACACACCGCCGTGGCAGAGCTGCCGCACCGTCGAGTCGAAACCCGAACCGCACCGCTGTCGGTGACCGTCCATGATCACGCCCGGATCAGGTCGGACCCACCCCAGCGTCGATGACCACTGGTGGTCGAGCGCGTTCACCGGTTCCTTCGACGTCCCACGAACACCGAATAGTGGAGAGTTGCACTATGGCCCGTCCGGCCCACGACTACGCACGAGTCGACAAACACGTGCCCGTCACCCGCAGAGCGGAGACGGCAGACCCGTACTCGCCCGTGATGATCTTGCTCAGCTTGATCGCCACCCTGGGCATCCTGTTCTACGCGCAGTTCCTGCTGAACCCGCGCAACCGAGGGGACCTGCTCCCCTACACCCTGGTGATCGTCGCCGAAGTGATCCTGGTGACGCACGCCCTGCTGTCGATGTGGACGATCCTGTCCGGCCGCAAGAGCCCGCGGGAGTTCTCCTTCCACGAGGCCAAGCGCCTGATGTTCGACAAGAAGGCCATCAAGGCCGCGGGGCTCACCGACAACCCGGAGCTCTGGCCCGTCCTGCTGGACGGCAAGAAGACCGACATCGACGTGTTCATCACCGTGTACGGCGAGGACATCGAGAAGATCCGGGCGACGGCCACGGCCGCGCTGGCGATCCGGGGCAAGCACCGCACCTGGATCCTGGACGACGGTCGCTCCGACGACGTCAAGGCGATGGCCGACGAGATCGGCTGCTACTACATCCGCCGGCTCAGCTCCAACGGCGCCAAGGCGGGCAACATCAACCACGCCCTGTCGATCGCCAAGGGTGACTTCTTCGTCATCCTCGACGCCGACTTCGTGCCGAAGCCCGAGTTCCTGGTCGAGACCGTGCCGTTCTTCGTGAACTCCAACGTCGCCTTCGTCCAGACGCCGCAGACCTACGGCAACCTGGTCAACCTGGTGTCCCGCGGCGCCGGCTACATGCAGGCCGTCTTCTACAAGTTCGTCCAGCCCGGTCGCAACCACTTCAACGCCGCGTTCTCCGTCGGCACGAACGTGATCTACCGGCGGGCCGCGGTCAACGACATCGGTGGCATCTACACCGACTCCAAGTCCGAGGACGTGTGGACCTCCCTGGTGCTGCACGAGCGTGGCTGGAAGACGATCTACATCCCCAAGACGCTCGCCATCGGCGACGCCCCGGAGACCATCGAGGCCTACACCAAGCAGCAGCTGCGCTGGGCCACCGGCGGCTTCGAGATCCTGCTGACGCACAACCCGCTGAGCCCGAAGCGCAAGCTGACGATGGACCAGCGGCTGATGTACCTGGTGACCGCGACGCACTACCTGACCGGCATCGCGCCCGGCATCCTGCTGGTCGTCCCGGCGCTGGAGGTCTTCTTCGACCTCCGACCGGTGAACCTGGACATCACCTGGCAGACCTGGTTGCTCTTCTACGCCGGCTTCTACCTGATGCAGATCGTGCTCGCCTTCTACACCCTCGGCTCGTTCCGCTGGGAGGTGCTGATGCTGGCCGCGGTGTCCTTCCCGATCTACATCAGTGCTCTCTGGAACGCCCTGGTGAAGAAGGAGCAGAAGTGGCACGTGACCGGCAGCAAGGCGAAAGCCCAGTCACCGTTCAACTTCATGATCCCGCAGGTGCTGGTCTTCGTCTTCCTGGTCACCACCTCGATCGTCTCGGTCTGGCGTGACCTGGGCAACAGCCAGCTCAGCCTGGCCACCGCCTGGAGCATCACCAACACCTTCATCCTCGGCGCCTTCATGATCGTGGCGATCAAGGAGAACTGGCACATCAACCACCCGCCGAAGAACCTGGTCGCCGACCCGGTCGAGTACCTCGTCGACGACGAGCCGGTGGCCCGCCGGACCACGGTCATCGTGCCCCCGGAGCTGGCTGACGAGCTCGGTGTCCCCGAGCTGACCGCCGCCAAGCGCACCGCCACACCCACCCATGACAGCGACACCACCGACGCCGCCGGCGTCGAGCAGGACTCCGACCAGAAAGAGGCAGCAGCGAAATGACCTGGATCAACCGACTCCGTTTGTTCGGAGGGATCCTCGGCGTCCTGATCGTCGTCGCGGCCCTCACTCTCGTCTTCAACCAGCGCCAGACCAAGGTGACCAGCCTCGACGCCACGGTCGCCACCGACACCTACGACGTGGGCGCTGCCTACGGCGGCACCGTGATCAAGCAGTTCGTGAACGAGGGCGACGTCGTCGCCAAGGGTGACAACCTCTTCACCATCCAGAGCGTGCCGCTGCAGCAGGACCTGTCCAACGGTCTGGAGCTGTCCGACAACGAGGCCTACGACGTCGACGCCAAGGCCGGCACCCTCACCTACAAGGCCACCGTGGCCGGCCAGGTGACCACCCTCAAGGCCAAGCTCGGCAACGCGCTCGGCACCGGCGCTCCGTTCGCCTCCATCTCGGTGGTCGGCAGCGAGTACGTCGACGCCAAGTACCTGCTCTCCCCCCGGGACTACGATCGTGTGGTCGAGGGTTCGACGGTGGACATCCTGCTGCCGAACAACCAGATCGTGACCGGGACCGTCTCCACCATCGAGGTGGCCACGGAGAACGCCAAGGCCCTGACCGAGGTCCGGGTCGACAGCAAGCAGCTGACCGACGCCAGCCTGGACAACCTGACCAAGAACGGCACGCCGGTGATCGCCACCCTGCAGCTCCGCGACGACGGCCCGCTGGCCGGGGTCAACGACCAGGTGTTCGACTTCCTGCGGCAGATCGGGCTCAAGTAGCCCACGGATCGGCCGCCGGCTCCAGCCGGCGGTCGATCACCCTCCCGGCCCTGTCCGGGAGCACAGCTTGACGGTGCGGTCGAACCCCACTCCTCACCGACGCGAGTCGGGTTCGACCGCGCACCGACTGACTACTGAAGGGACGTGACGTTGCCCAGCATCTGGCGAAGCAAAGGTCCGTCGAACGATATCCAGCACTCCACCAGCCCGCTGAGCTCCCGGCTCAGCCGGCGCTCCCTGCTCGGCGGACTGGCGGCCACCACGGTCGCTGTCGGTCTGGCCGGGTGCGGTCTGAACTCTGCCGGCCAGTCCGGCACCGGCGGCGCCGGCACGAGCGGTCCGACCGGCACCGGTGGCGAGGTCTTCACCAAGCAGCAGATCGACCCGCTGCTGGCCGACATCGTCAAGAAGACACCGAAGAAGCTGCCGATCACCCGGCTGGCCGAGGGACTCATCCCGCCGACCAACCGCTGGTTCTCCGGTCTCGCCTTCGGCGACGAGGCGCTGCCCGTCTTCCCGATCCCGCTCAGCTTCGGTCTCACCGACGCCGGCTTCGCCTTCGGGCTGCCGACCATGACCACGAGCGAGAAGGCCATCCTGGGCGGCTACAAGCCCGAGATGGACATGGCCTTCGGGGCCAAGAAGGCGCGGGTCAGCGGGTACGACACCCTGACCGTCACCCTCGACCACCTCGACGCCTCCGACGCGGTCATCGGCAAGACGACCATCGTGCAGGGCTCGCCGTACGTCCGGTTCACCGCCGAGACCGCCACCGAGATCACCGCTCCGCTGCCCAACACGGCGTCCGGGGACTTCTGGACCACCCTGGCCGGCGAGACCACGTACGGACTCGTCGTCACCGACGGCGAGGTCGCGGACAAGAAGATCTCGCTGAAGAAGGGCGGTTCGGCCGTCTGGTTCGTCGTGCCGACGGACGGCTCGGTGGACAAGCTCGCCGAGCTGGCCGCCAACCCGGTCACCGGCAGCTCGGTCAGCTACAGCCTGGACGGCGACGTGGTCACCACCACGCTGACGTACGAGGCGGAGGGTGGCACGGTGTTCGCCATCCGGCCCCACCAGGCCAAGGGCCTGGACTCTGGGATCGCGACCGACCTCGGCACCTTCCCGAGCATCTACGGCACCCTCAAGGTGGCGTCCGGCAACGAGCTGACCTACACGGTGCCCCTCTCCGAGCCGACGTCCGCCCTGGACGTCAGCAAGCTCAGCGGGAAAGAGAAGTCCGAGCTCGGCGAGCAGGTGGCCAAGGACATCGCGGCCACCAAGGAGTGGCCGGCCGACACCTACTTCGGCGGCAAGAAGCTCTACCGTGCGGCGATGCTGTTCCAGCTCGCCCAGCAGCTGGAGCTCACCGAACCGGCCACGACCATGGGTGACGCGCTCACCGAGCAGCTGACCAAGTGGACCGAGCCCAAGGGTGCGGACACCCGCAGCGAGTTCTGCTTCGTCTACGACGAGCAGGCGATGGGCATCGTCGGTCTGACGCCGTCCTTCGGCTCCGACGAGTTCAACGACCACCACTTCCACTACGGCTACTTCCTGTACGCCGCGGGCGTCCTGACCCAGGACAACCCGGAGCTGGCCAAGAAGCTGCAGCCGGTGATGGACCTGGTCGCGGCCGACATCGGCTCGAACGCCGGCAACGGGGCCTTCCCGGACCGCCGCGTGTTCGACGTCTACGCCGGTCACTCGTGGGCCTCGGGCACGTCCCCGTTCGCCGACGGCAACAACCAGGAGTCGAGCTCGGAGGCCATCACGGCCTGGACCGGGCTGGCGAAGTGGGCGAAGAGCTCCGGGAACGACGCGCTGGAGGCCGAGGCCATCTGGATGCTGTCCACCGAGGCGCAGGCCGGTTTGGACTACTGGACGAACTTCGACAACAACGAGCCGATCTACTCCGGGTACGGGCACAAGATCGTGACCCTGAACTGGGGTGGCAAGCGGGACTACGCCACCTGGTTCTCCCCGGAGCCGGCCGCGATGCTGGGCATCCTGGTCATCCCGATGAGCCCCGGCTCGACGTACCTCGGTGGCGATCCCGAACGGATCACCGCCAACGTCGAGGAGGCCACCAGCGGGAAGTTCGACCAGAAGTTCGGTGACTACCTGCTCATGTACGCCGCCCTCGCGGGCGACGACCAGCGCAAGACCGCCCTGGACAAGGCGCGGACACTGGCCGACGAGTGGATCGACGACGGCAACAGCCGCGCGTACCTGCTCGCCTGGTTGATGACCGTCACGAGCTAGGGGCGATCTCGCCACAGACTGCGGGGGCGGTCGGGTTGTCTCCACCCCCCCGCGCAAGACCTGGTCGTCACTGCATTCGGTAAGTGACGACCAGGAACGGGCAGCGGGTCCGGTTTCGCCACAGGTGAAACCGGACCCGCGTTGGTCTACCGACACATAAGTTCGGCAGCGAGCCCAGTTCATCACAGCCCACGGGTCACCTTCCACCCCGGGGGCGGCTCGGTCTCAGTTGACCGTGACGACGGTGCCCTGTCCACCCGGGTACTCGATCCACCCCACGTACGGCGTGCTCGCCTCCAACCCGGACCACTGAACGGTCAGCTCGAAGGGTCGACCCGCGCGTGCGGCGACCCGCTCCGGGGTCACGGCGAAGTTCCCCACGCCCGCGCCGGGCACGACGAGACCCGCTCGGAAGACGAGCGGGGTGGTGGTCGTACGGGCCGCGTCGCGGACGTCGTCCACCAGTCCCACGTACGTCCCCGCCGCGGGCCTGCGGAGGAGCACCGTCTCGTCGGCCGCGCCGGAGACGGACTGCCCGACCAGGACCGCCGACCCGTTCACCACCTGGTAGACGTACAGGTCGAGGTTCGCGCCCGTGCTCGCGGTCCGCGAGGTGAACTGCGCCACCCGGGCGCCGTCCGGCACGGTGACGGCGAACTGGACGTTGCTCCCGGCCGCCAGGGTGTAGGGCCGCGGGGCCCCCGTGGCCAGACCGGTCGCGGTCGGCACGAAGTCACCGGTGGTGCCGGAGGTGACGGCGAACCTCGCCGCACCCTGCGGACCGCTCCCGGTCACCCGAGCCGGCGCCTCCAGGGCCCGCGGGGTCACCGCCAGCGGGATGCGGACACCGCCCCGCTTGCTCCGCCAGGTGAGGAACCCCGTGGCCGCCCGACCGACGTCGGCGGTGCGCGTGGTGAAGGTGACCCGGAAGGTGCGCGTCTGGCCGGCGTGGCTGAAGTCCAGCACCGAGGGCGTGACAGCCACGTCCACCCCGGGCACGTTCGCCCGGACCCGGTAGCGACCCGGGGTCACCGCGGTCACCCGCCGGGTCACCGTCTGGGTCCCGACCAGGCGACCGATGGCGATCGACGGGGCGTTGTAGTCGCTCAGATCGATCGCCTCGACGCCGGTGCCCGTGTCCAGCCCGAGACCCTCGAGGTAGCCCAGCCAGTCGGTGTCCCGGGCGGGGTAGACCAGGCCCGGGTCGAGCATCCGCTCCGGTACCACCCGGCCGGCGCCCTGGGCGTACGGGTCGGTGCTGCGCCGACCCGAGCCGTCGACCAGGTCGGCGGCCGTGGTCATCAGGGCCGACTTGATCTTCATCGGGGACCAGGTGGGCCGCTGCCCGGCCCCGAGCCAGAGGGCGGCGAGCCCGGCCACCTGCGGAGCGGCCTCCGAGGTCCCGGACAGGAACCCGAAGTCGCGCCCGTCGCCGCTGGGGGGCGCCACGGCCCCGAGGATCGAGACGCCCGGCGCCACCAGGTCGGGTTTGAGCGTGTCCCCACCGGTGCCGAGCGACGGGCCGCGGGCGGAGAACGAGGCGATCTGCGGGTACGCCAGCTCGGTGTCGGTCTGGTTGCCCTCGGTCAGGGTGGCGGTCGCACCCGGGGTCGCCGCGTACGCCGTCACCAGCGCCGAGGCGGGCGGGTCGAGGTGCACCGTGGGCACGCTGTGCAGGTCGGCGTCCAGGGTGTTCGCCGTCAGGTTGACCAGCACCATGCCGACCCCGCCCGCGCGCTCGACCTCGGCCGACTTCACGACGCGGTCGACCACCCCCCGGGCGCAGACCACGATCGTCCCGGCCACCTCGGCCGGGTCGAGGCTCCCCGGAGCACACACGGTCGCGGCGGCGCCGGTCTGCCCGTCGGCCACCACCGCGGTTCCGTTCACCAGCGGCGCGGGGCCCACCTCGTCGTCCACCGAGGTGGAGATGCCGGCGTAGCGCTGGCCGTCGCCCAGGGTGACGGTGCCGTAGGAGGGGGCGAGCGAGTGCGCCCCGACCGTGGTCACCCACGGCGAGCTGCTCTGCACGGTGGACGCGCCGGGACCGTTGTTGCCGGCCGAGGCGGAGACGAAGATGCCGGCCGAGGCCGCGGCCAGGAACGCGAGCTGGACCGGGGACGTCGGGTCGTCGGCGGCGGTGATCGAGAAGTTGATCACGTCGACCCCGTCGCTGATCGCCGCGTCGATCGCGGCCAGGATGTCGGAGTCGTACGCGCCGGACCTGGTCGCGTCCTTCGCCTGCCACAAGACCTTGTACGCCGCGATCCTGGCCGCCGGGGCGACGCCCGAGATCCGACCGAAGTCCCGGTCGTCCACCACCGCTCGCACACCGTGGTTGCCGGCCGCGATCGAGGCGGTGTGGCTGCCATGGCCCTCACCGTCGCGCGGCGAGACGAAGTCCGCACGTTGGTCGGCGGGCACCCGGGCCAGCCAGGTGTCACCGAAGTAGCGGGCGCCGACCAGCTTGGTGCTGCAGTCGGCGACGGTGAACTCCTCCCCGGCCTGGCAGGTGCCGGTGAAGCTCCCGCCGTCGGACTTCCTCATGGTGACGGTGTCGCCGGAGCGGGTCGGTGTCGACGACGTGCGACTCGACCCGTACCGGCGGGACGGTGCGGCGAGGGGCTCACCCGCGAACGACGCGCTCTCGGGCCAGATGCCGGAGTCGATGACCCCGACCACCACCCCACGACCGGCGCGGTCGACGCCCCCGAGCTCCGACCACACACCCCCCGGCCCGGAGAGCCCGAGGTAGTCCACCGACTTCCGTTCGTCGGGCACCCGGCGCAGGGTGTTCTCGCGCACCGAGAGCACCCCACGGGTGCGCGCCAGGGTGGCTGCTTGCTGGCCCGTGATCTCGGCGGTGAAAGCGGCCAGGCCGACCTCGTACCGCTCGTCGGGGGTGGAGCCGACCCGGGCGGCCACGGTGTCCTGGCGCTGCCGCAGGTAGGACCGGTAGCGCCGGGCGTCGGCGCTGTCCAGGTCCACGTCCTCGCCGGCGGCGGGCTGGGTGGCGTCGTAGCCGGTCACGTCGCCGTCGTAGGCGGCGATGGGCGCGTCGGCCAGGGTGACGATGTAGTCGCCCTCCCGGCTGGCGCTGCTGGGCACCGGCACCTCCGGCGTGCCGGACGGATCGGCCGAGGCCACCGGGCTCACCCCGAAGGCGAGCACGACGGACAGGAAGCAGGCGAGCGCGATCGCACTCCGCCGGCAGCGCGCTGGGGTCGCTGAAGACATGTGGGTTCCTTCACGAGGTGACGCTGCGACCCCGTTCCCCCCGACATCCCCCCGGCGGCGCCCCAGTGGCCCCGAGGGTAACAGCGAAGGTTCGCTCCCGTCACCCATCAGCACAAAGCCGAGGGCCGACCGGTCGCGCTCGCGGCGCGGCCGATCGGCCCTCGGTGGGTCGGACTCGGTGACTCAGTTGACGGTGACGATGGTCCCGCTGCCGTCGGGGTACTCGATCCAGCCCAGGTACGGCGTCCCCGCCTGCAGACCCGACCAGCTGGCCGTCAGGGCGATCGGCTGGCCGATCGTGGCCCTCGGGTTCGCCGGCGAGACCGCGAAGTTGCCCTGCCCGGGACCGGACTGCACCGACGCACCGCGGAAGGTGAACGGTGTGGAGGTGGTGCCCGGCGCGTTGGAGAAGCCGACCACCTGAGCCAGGTAGCTGCCTGCGGCGGGCGCCTTCAGCACCACGGTCTCGTTCGGCGACCCCGTCGTCGACTGTCCGACCAGCGACGCGGACCCGCCGACCACCTGGTAGACGTACAGATCCAGGTCGGCGGCCGCGTTCGGCGAACGCACGCTGAACTGGGCCACCTTGGCGCCGCTCGGCACGGTCACCGGGAGCACGGCCTGGTCACCGGCCTTGAGGTCACCGCCCTGCGCCGTCCCCGACTGCAACCCGGAGGCGGTGATCGGGAACGCCCCGGACACTCCGGGCGTCACCGAGAACCGGACCGAGCCGGAGGCACCGGAACCGGCCACCGTGTCGGGGGCGTCGACCACCTTCGGCGTGACCACGATCGGGCTGCGCACGGTCGTGCCCGCACCCTTCCAGGTCAGGAAGCCGCTGGCGGCCTCGTCGAACTCGGCGTTCTTGTTGGTGAAGGTGACCCGGAAGGTCCGGGTCTCCCCCGCCGCGTTGAACGAGAGGATCGAGGGGCTCACCGACACGTTCACGCCGGGGATGCTGGCCTGGGCCCGGTAGAGCCCGGGCTTCACCGCGGTGACCCGTCGGGTCACGGTCTGGGTCTTGAGCAGCGACCCGATGGCGATCGACGGGCTGTTGTAGTTGCTCGGGTCGATGGCCTTGACGCCGGTGCCGGTGTCGTAGCCGACGCCCTCCAGGTAGCCCAGCCAGTCACGGTCGCCCGACGGGTAGACCAGACCGGGGTTGGTCATCTTGTCCGGCCGAACCCGGCCGGCGCCCTGGACGTAGGGGTCGGTGACGGCGTTGCCGTCCTCGTCGACCAGGTTCGCCGCCGTGGTCATCAGCGCCGACTTGATCTTCATCGGCGACCACTTGGGCTTCACGCCCTGTCCGAACCAGAGGGCCGCCAGACCGGCCACGTGCGGAGCGGCCATCGACGTACCGGAGTAGAAGTCGAAGTCCCGGCCCTGGTTGCTGGGCGGGGCCACGGCCGCGAGCGTCGCCACCCCCGGGGCCGTCAGGTCCGGCTTCAGGGTGTCCCCGCCGGTGCCGACGGACGGTCCGCGGGAGGAGAAGCCGGCGATCTGCGGGTACGGGATGCTGGTCGAGCTCTGGTTGCCCTCGGTCAGTGTCGCGGTGGCACCGGCCGTGGCCGCGTACGTCTTGATGGCGGCCGAGGCGGGCGGGTTGACGTGCACGGTCGGGACCGTGTGCAGGTCGCCGTCGAGCGAGTTCTCCGTCGGGTTGGCCAGCACCATGCCGATGCCACCGGCCCGCTTGACCTCGGCGGATTTGGCCACCCGGTCGTAGGTACCGCGGTCGCAGACCACGATCTTGCCGGCCGCCTTGGCCGGGTCGAGGCTGTCGGGCCCGCAGAGGGTGGCCACGGCCGCCGTCGAGGTGGCGGCCACCAGCGTCCCGGCGTTGGCCAGCGGAGCCGGCCCCACAGCGGTGGTGACCGAGGTGGAGATGCCGGCGTACTTCTGGCCGTTGCCCAGGGTCACCGTGCCGTAGTACGGCCCGACGGTGTTGGCGCCGACCGTAGTCACCCACGGAGAGGTGTGGGCCACGGTGGAGGCACCCGGACCCGAGTTGCCGGCCGAGGCCGAGACGAAGATGCCGGCCGAGGCCGCGGACAGGAACATCAGCTCGACCGGGTCGGTCGGGTCGTCGCTGCCGCTGATCGAGTAGTTGATCACGTCGACGCCGTCGGTGATCGCGGCCTCGATGCCCTTGAGGATGTCGGTGGTCAGGCCGCCCGACTGGTCGGGGTCCTTGGCCTCCCACAGCACCTTGTAGGCAGCGATCTTGGCGGCCGGGGCGACCCCGGAGATCTTGCCGAAGTCGCGGCCGTCGACGGTGGCCTGGACGCCGTTGTTGCCGGCAGCGGTCGAAGCGGTGTGGCTGCCGTGGCCGCCCCCGTCACGAGGCGAGACGAACTCGCTGTCGGCCCGCCCGGCGGCCGGCACCCCGGCCAGCCAGGCGTCGCCGAAGTAGCGGGCGCCGACCAGCTTGGTGCTGCAGTCGCTGCGGGTGAACTGGACGCCGGTCTGGCAGACGCCGGAGAAGGTCCCGCCGTCGGACTTGGTCATCATGACCCTGTTGCCGGAGCGGTAGGGGACGAACTTCCCGGTCGGCGAGGTCTTCAGCGGGTCACCGGCGAACGAGGCGCTCTCGGGCCAGATACCGGTGTCCAGCACGCCGACGACGACGCCGCGACCGGCCTTGGCCGTGCCGCCCAGCTTCGACCACACGCCGTTGCTGCCGGACAGCTTCAGGTAGTCGACGGAGTTCCGGTCGTCGGTGGCCTGCCGCAGGGTGTTCTTGGTGACCGAGAGGACGCCGTCGGTGGTCGCCAGGGTCTTGGCCTGGGTCGGGGTCAGCTTGGCGGTGAAGCCGGCCAACCCGATCTCGAACCGGGTGCGCGGCTTGGCTCCCACGCGGGCCGCCACCTTGTCCTGTTGCGTGCGCAGGTAGGAGCGGTAGCGCTGGGCCTTGGCGCCGGTGACGTTCACCCGTCGGCCGTCGGCGGGCCGGGTGGCCGCGAAGCCCTTGACGTCACCGTCGTAGGCCGCGACCGGGGCCGAGGCCAGGCTGACGATGTAGTCGCCCGGGGTGGTGGCCAGCGCCGGCAGCGCGACCGGCGGCGGGGTGGTGGGATCGGCCGACGCCATCGGCGTCAGGCTGAGGGCGAGGGCCCCCGAGACGAGGACAGCGAGACCCGCCGACACACGTCGCAGACGCCGAGAGGAGCGGGGACTGGCCGCTGTGACCATAGATTTCCTCCGAATGAACCTGAAAAACGCCGAGGTTTCTCGTCAGCCGACCCTCATCTAGGGCGGAAGTAGGCTCGACAGTAACAGCGGGTTCTCAGGGCGTCGATAGCCCCCCGATGAATCTTCCGAAGGACACACCGTGCGCACTGGCCCAGGTCTGATCGTCGTGTTAGGGGTGCTGCTGGCGGCCTCGGCCTGTGGCGCGAGTGGCAGCAGCGGTTCCTCACCGCTGGCGTCCCCGTCCGCCACCGGCGGCCCCGCCTCGTCGGCGTCCCCCTCTCCGGCCGACTCGCCACCGACCGCACCGGGGTCCAGCCCCGCCTCGCCCGGTGGCGCTCCGGGAGGGTCTTCTGCCCTCACCGTGGTGGTCGATGACGGCACCGGAGCCACCTCCACCTGGACCCTGACCTGCGACCCGGTCGGTGGCGACCACCCCGACCCCGCCGAGGCGTGCGCGGCGATCGAGGGCCACCGGTCCGCCCTGAGACCCGTCCCCAAGGACCGGATGTGCGCCCAGGTCTACGGCGGTCCGGAGAAGGCCACGATCACCGGGACCTGGCGGGGCGAGCAGGTCTTCGCCGCCCTCACCCGGACGAACGCCTGCGAGACCGCCCGGTGGGACGCGTTGGTGCCGCTGGTGCCGTCCGGCGGACGGTAGGGTCCGGCCGCCCCGATCAGCTGCCTTCCGCGGCTCCCGGTCGATCAGCTGCCCGCCGCGGGCCCCGGTCGATCAGCGGCCCGACGCAGGTAGCGGCTGATCTGGCGCGAGGTCTCTGCGTCGTCCCAGCCCAGCTCGGACCCCATCAGCCGGGCGACCGCCCCGGCCGCCTCGGCGCCGCCGTCCCAGGTCTCGATGGCGATCCGGGTCCGACGGACGAGCACGTCACGCAGCTGCGTCGCCCCCTCGTGGACCACCGCGAACCACACCTCGACGGCCAGGTAGTCCTCGGCGCCGGACAGCGACCCGCCCAGCTCCGGCCGCCGTCGGACCGCCTCGATCAGCGTGTCGACCCCCGAGCCGTACCGGCGCAGCAGGTGCTCCATCACGAGCACGTGGACGCCGGCTCGCCGGGCCAGCAGATGCCGCTGGTTCCAGCGCGCGGTGAAGCCGTCCGCCCCGAGCAGGGGGACCCGGGTGGTGGTCGACGGGGGGTGCAGGCCCCCGAGCTGACCGACCGCCGCGTCGACCGCCCGCTCGGCGTCACGGCGATAGCCGGCCAGGCCGCTCCCCCGCACCAGCACCAGCCCGGGCCGCGGCACCTGCACGGTCGGCGTACGGTCCGTGTCGGGACCGACCCGGGCCGGAGCGGCGTAGGTGCTCTCCACCGCCGCAGCGTCGACGGGGCGGAGCAGGTGGCGGTTCAGCCGGTCCAGCAGCCGGTCGGGCTCGGACCAGGCGGCGGTGCTGCCCACGATCCAGTGACGTCCCCAGGGCACCACGTAGACACGTGCGTCGCCCTCCCGCAGCACCAGTCCGGTGGAGGTCCGGATCCGATCGCGCGGAACCACCAGGTGCACCGTGCCCGTCGGGGCGGTCGGCGTCGCCGCCGCGGGCAGGTCGACCCGGCCCCCCGGGTCGCCGACGCCGGTGGCGCCGCCCGGCAGCAGCTGGGAGAGCTCGCTGCCCGTGGCCAGCACCACGGTGCGGGCGCGCAGAGTCACCGGACCGTCGACCCGGTCGTCGACGACCGCGCCGACCACGCGGCCGCCAGGTTCGACCAGCAGCCGGCGGACCGGCGTCCGGGGCACCGCCAGGACGCCGTACGCGATCGCGGTCCGGACCACGGTGATGGCCAGCCGGGCGTCGTCGACCTGCCCCTCGTAGAGCTGGACGGCGCCGGTGATCCGGGCCAGGTCGAGGGACGGGGCGAGCCGCCGGACGGCCCGGCGGGCCAGCTGGCGGTGACCGGGCAGGACGCCGGGTTGACGGATGGAGAAGGCGGCGGCGTCGTAGACGGTCAACCCCGCCTCGATGGCCAGGCGCTCGCGCAGTCCGCCGGTCAACGGGACCAGCAGCGGCACCCGGCGCACCAGGTGCGGCGCGATCCGGTCCAGCAGCAGGTCACGCTCGCGACGGAGCTCGGCGACGGCCGGCACCCCGATGCGGGCCAGGTCGACCAGCCCACCGTGGACCAGCGTGCTGGTCCGACCGGATCGGCCCCCGCCCCAGTCCCCGGCGTCGACCAGGCCGACGCGCAGACCCCGGGTGGCCGCATCGAGAGCGGCTCCGGCTCCCACCACACCGCCACCGACGACCAGCACGTCGAGGTCGGCGGCGGCCAGCTCGGCAGGTGTCGGCCCCCGCGGCAGTTCTTCGGTCACGGGCGGAGCCTCTCGGGAGTGCAGGAGCGTTTCCGGACGACACGCTCTTCCGTCGTCTGGAAACGCGACGAACGAGCGAGACACCGCGGAGCTCGTGACCGCGGAGCGCGGAGCGCGACCATGAGCAGAGCTCAGCCGACGATGACCTCGACCCGCTGGAACTCCTTGACCTCGGTGTAGCCGGTGGTGGCCAGGGCCTTGCGCAGCGCGCCGACCAGGTTCATGGTGCCGTCGGGCACCGTCGACGGGCCCCGCAGGATCTGCTCCAGGCTGCCCACCACGTCGAAGCCGACCCGCTCGCCGCGGGGCAGGGTGGCGTGCCACGCCTCGGGACCCCAGTGATAGCCCCGGCCGGGCGCCTCCGCAGCCTTGGCCAGCGGCGAGCCGACCATCACCGCGTCGGCACCGCAGGCGATCGCCTTGGCGATGTCACCGGAACGACCGACGGAGCCGTCGGCGATCACGTGCACGTAGCGGCCGCCGGACTCGTCCAGGTAGTCGCGGCGGGCGGCGGCGACGTCGGACACGGCCGAGGCCATCGGCACGGCCACCCCGAGCACGTCCCGGGTGGTGTGGGCGGCGCCGCCGCCGAAGCCGACCAGCACCCCCGCCGCACCGGTGCGCATCAGGTGCAGGGCGGCCTGGTAGGTGGCGCAGCCGCCGACGATCACCGGGACGTCGAGGGCGTAGATGAACTGCTTGAGGTTGAGCGGCTCCGACTTGCCGGCCACGTGCTCGGCGGAGACCGTGGTGCCGCGGATGACGAAGAAGTCGACCCCGGACGCGACCACGGCACCCGCGTACGCCTGCGTGTTCTGGGGGGACAGGGAGCCGGCGGCCGGCACCCCGGCACTCCGCACCTCGGCCACCCGCTGGCCGATCAGCGCCTCCTTGATCGGCTCCGCGTAGACCTCCTGCATCCGACGGGTCGCCGCCGCCGGGTCGTCGATGGCGGCGATCTCCTCGAGCAGCGGCTCGGGGTCCTCGTACCGGGTCCAGAGTCCTTCGAGGTTCAGCACCCCCAGGCCACCGAGGCGACCCATCTCGATCGCCGTCGCCGGCGACATCACCGAGTCCATCGGCGCCGCGATCAGCGGGAAGTCGAAGGTGAACGCGTCGATCCGCCACGTCAGGTTGACCTGCTCCTCACCGCGGGTGCGGCGGGAGGGGACGATCGCGATGTCGTCGAAGGCGAAGGCCTGCTGGGCACGCTTGCTGCGGCCGATCTCGAACATGGGGGATTCCTTCTACGACTGCTCTGTCGATTGTGGTGCGGGGACGACGGACACCGGTGGAGGTGGCGGGGGCCACCCTCAGCCGGAGTAGTTGGGTGCTTCGACGGTCATCTGGATGTCGTGAGGATGCGACTCGCGCAGACCCGCGGAGGTGATCCGCACGAAGCTGCCGCGCTCGTGGAGCTCACGGATGGTCGAGGCGCCGGTGTAGAACATCGACTGCCGCAGACCGCCGATCAGCTGGTAGGCCACCGCGGCGAGCGGACCTCGGAACGGTACCTGACCCTCGATGCCCTCGGCGATGAGGTTCGAGTCGTTGGTGACGTCGCCCTGGAAGTAGCGGTCCTTGGAGAACGAGGCGTTGCGGCCACGGGACGCCATCGCCCCGAGCGAGCCCATCCCCCGGTACGCCTTGAACTGCTTGCCGTTGAGGAAGATCAGCTCGCCGGGGCTCTCCTCGCAGCCGGCCAGCAGAGAGCCCAGCATCACCGTGTCCGCGCCGGCCACGAGGGCCTTGGCGATGTCACCGGAGTACTGCAGGCCACCGTCACCGATCAGCGGCACACCCGCCGGGCGGCAGGCGCGGGAGGCGTTGTGGATGGCGGTCACCTGGGGGACGCCGACCCCGGCGACCACCCGGGTGGTGCAGATCGAGCCCGGACCGACGCCGACCTTGACCCCGTCCACCCCGGCGTCGACCAGGGCCTTCGCTCCGGCGTAGGTGGCCACGTTGCCGCCGACGACGTCGACGTGGCGGCAGGCGGACTCGGCCTTGAGCCGGCGCACCATGTCGACCACGCCGTGGGAGTGTCCGTGGGCGGTGTCGACCACGAGCAGGTCCACACCCTCCTCCACCAGCGCCATCGCCCGCTTCCAGGAGTCACCGAAGAAGCCGATGGCCGCGCCGACCCGGAGCCGCCCCTGGTCGTCCTTGGTGGCGCTGGGGTACTGGTCGGACTTGACGAAGTCCTTGAGCGTGATGAGGCCCTTGAGCCGGCCCCGGTCGTCGACCAGCGGCAGCTTCTCGATCTTGTGCTGGGCCAGCAGGGCCATCGCGTCCTCGGCGGCGATGCCGACGGGACCGGTGACCAGCGGCATCTTGGTCATCACGTCGCCGACCAGCCGGTTCGGATCGCTCTCGAACCGCATGTCCCGGTTGGTCACGATGCCGACCAGGGTCTGGTCCCGGTCGACCACGGGGACACCGGAGATCCGGTAGCGACCGCACATGGCGTCGGCCTCCCCGATGGTCGCCTCGGGCGAGATCGTGATCGGCTCGTCGATCATCCCGGCCTCGGACCGCTTCACGACGTCGACCTGGTGTGCCTGGTCCTCGATGGACAGGTTGCGGTGGATCACCCCGAGACCGCCCTGGCGGGCGATGGCGACAGCCATCCGCGCCTCGGTCACGGTGTCCATCGGGGAGGAGATCAGCGGGACCTTCACCGAGATGCGCTTGGACACCGGGGTGCTGGTGTCGACCTCCGACGGGATGATGTCGCTCTGGTTGGGCTGCAGCAGCACGTCGTCGAACGTGAGTCCCAACGTGGCGAACGGCTGCGGCACGCCCGCGGGGGTGAGATCGCCCATGGTGTGCGACACGTGTTCCCTCTCTTGCCTGACGGATCGCCGGTGTCTGATGCGGCCCCGGCTACCGGTCCAAGACTATCCGGGCGGAGCCGGGCGGGCGCACCTGATCGAGGGATGGCCGCGGCGGGACAGATCCGCGGCACAGTGGGCCGTGACCCGGCGTGTCGCGCCGCTGGGCCCGGTGAGCCCCTCGTTCGTCCCGGGCCGCGCCGCCCAGGTCAGCCGGCGAGCAGCCCCCGGCGACGCAGCAGCGGTTCGATCCGCGGCGGTCGGCCCCGGAAGGCCTCGAAGTAGCCCATCTCGTCACCGCTGCCTCCGCGGCTGAGCAGTTCGGCCCGGAACACGTCGCCGGCCTCGCGCGGACGGTCGCGGTGCTCGGCGAACCACTCGACGGTGTCGGCGTCGAGGATCTCACTCCAGATGTAGGAGTAGTAACCCGCCGCGTAGCCGGAGGAGAAGATGTGGTTGAAGTAGCGGCTGCGGTAGCGCGGCGGGATCGTGGCCACGTCCAGCCCGACCTCGCCGAGCACCCGCGCCTCGAAGGCGTCGATGTCGCGCACGGCGTCGTCGACCTCCGCCTCGGTCAGCCGGTGCCAGGCCAGGTCGAGCCAGGTCGCGGCCAGGAAGCTGATCGTCTCGCGCGCCTGATCGGAACCGGGTCCCAGCTGCAGGGCGGACACCTGGTCGGCCGGGAGCGGCTCGCCGGTCTCGACGTGCCGGGCGTAGCGGGTCAGCAGCTCGGGATCGGTGCCCCACATCTCGTTGACCTGGGACGGGTACTCGACGAAGTCCTTGGACACCGCGGTGCCGGCCAGCCGCGGGTAGGTGACCGAGGACAGCAGCCCGTGCAACGCGTGCCCGAACTCGTGGAACAGCGTGCGGACCTCGTCCATGCTGACCAGCGTCGGCTGCCCGGCCGGGGGCTTGGCCAGGTTCAGGTTGTTGACGACCACGGGCAGCTGTCCGAGCAGCCGGCTCTGGGCCACCAGCGACTCCATCCAGGCACCGCCCTGCTTGCCGGGGCGGGTGTAGTAGTCACCGAGGAACAGACCGACAGGCTCACCGCCCGCGTCGAGCACCTCGTAGACCACGACGTCGGGGTGGTAGCCGATCAGGTCGGCCCGCCGCCGGAACGACAGCCCGTAGACCGTGCCCGCGGCTCCGAACACCCCGTCCTCGACCGTCCGGGTCAGCTCGAAGTACGGCCGCAGCAGCGCCGCATCCGGCCCCGCCACCTCGCCGTCTCCGGCGGCATCGACCCGTTCGGCGTAGTAGGCCCAGTCGTGGGCGGCGAAGTCGTCCTCCCCCGTGTCGGTCACCAGGGCCTCGGCCAACCGGACCTGGTCCCGGTGGGCGTTCTCGACCGCCGGCGGGATCAGCTGCTGCAGGGTCGCGTCGAGCCGAGCGTTGGACCCCACCGTACGGTCGGCGAGCACGTAGTCGCTGTGGGTCGGGTAGCCCAGCAGCACCGCCCGGCGGGCCCGGGCGACCACCATCTCGCGGACGATCTCGCTGGTGTCGGTGTCGTCGTCGGAGCCACGGCCCAGCGACGCCGCCAGCACCCGGCGCCGCAGACCCCGGTGGCGCAGCGAGCTCAGCACCGGTTGGTGGGTGGGCAGGATGAGCTCGATCAGGTGCCCGTCGAGACCCCGGGCGGCCGCCGCCTCCGCGGCCGCGGCGATGGCGTCGTCGCTCAGCCCGTCCAGCTCGGTCACGTCGGTGACGTGCACCGCCGCTCCCTTCGCGGCCGCGAGCAGCCGGACCCCGAACTCGGTCGAGAGCGTGGCCAGCTCGGCGTTCAACGCCCGCAGCTGGTCCTGGTCGGCTTCGGCCAGGGCCGCGCCGGCCCGGACGAAGTCGAGGTGGTAGCGGTCCAGGAGCCTGGCCGACTCGGCGTCGAGCCCGAGCTGGTCGCGACGGGTGTGCAGGTCGTCGATCCGGCCGAACAGCGCCCGGTCCAGGGTGATGGCGTCGGCGTGGGCCGACAGCCTCGGCGCGTACTCGGTCTCGATGGCCTGCAGCTCGGGGTCGGTGTCCGCGGAGGTCAGGCACCAGAAGACCCGACGGGTCCGGTCCAGGACCCGGCCCGAGCGCTCCAGCGCCACGATGGTGTTCTCGAAGGTGGCCGGGACGTCGCTGTCGGCGATGGCCCGGACCTCGGCCAGCTGGTCCTCCATCCCGACGTCCAGCCCGGGGCGGAAGTGCGCGAGGGTGATGTCGGCGAAGGGTGGCAGCTCGTACGGCAGGGTGCTGGCGGTGAAGAACGGGTTGTCGGTTCCGGTGGGGCCGGTCACCCCGGCGCTCGCAGACTCATGGGTCACCGGACGAGCCTAATCGGAGCGGTGGACGGAGCGAGCGGCGACAGAGGCCCTGGCCGGGAGACCGGGCAGCGAGTCCGGACCACCGGTGGCCCTGAGGTCAGACCGATACCTCGCCGAGCAGACGGTCGAGCAGGGCGAGAGCGCCGACCTGATCGACCTCCGGGTCCAGCAGCCACTGGGTCTGCAGCCCGTCGGAGGCGGCGATGACGAGGGCGGCCACCTGCTCGGCGTCGACGTCGTGACGGATCCGCCCGTCGGCCTGACGTCCTCTGATCTGGTCGGCCAGGGTCGCCCGGATGGCGGCGAACCGCTCGGAGGCGAACGCCGTCGCCGCCGGGTGCCCCTCTTCGAGGGCGGCGGCCACGAGGGTCGTGTACAGCTGCACCATCCCGGGGACCTCCCGGTTCTGCTGCGCCGACAGCCGCATCGTCTCCACCGGCGAGACGTCGGCCTTGCAGGACTGACGCTCGAGTCGACGCGCCGACTCCTGGTAGACGTCGACGAGCAGTCGTTCGAGGGAGCCGAAGTGGTGGATCAGCGCGGCGTGGGTGACCCCGACCTCCTGCGCGATCGCCCGGAGACTCGTGCGGTCGGCCCCCCGCTGCGCGAAGACCCCGATGGCGGCGTCGAGGATCTCCTGCCGCCGCGCGATCCCCTTGGCGTACGCGCCGCGCGGGCGGACGGTCTTCGGGGACAGGTCAGCCATGTCCATGATCGTAGGTCATCGGAGGCCGAATACCTCCATCCGGATGTTTTTGCTACAGTGGTGCCGTCACCGCCGATGGTGACCCTGCCGACACCGTCAAGGAAGAAGGACACCGTGGCCCTCCCCGTCGCCTCCATCCAGCTCTACACCCTCGCCGAGCAGTTCTCCAACGACATGAGCGGCTCGCTCGAGCGCCTCGCCGAGATCGGCTTGAAGAACGTCGAGGCCTTCGACTTCGTGCGTCGCCCCGACGAGGTCCGCGCCGCGCTCGACGCCGCCGGACTCGCCTGCCCCACCGGCCACGCCCCGCTGCTGTCCGACACGCTCTGGACGCCGGACGGCTCGATCCCGACCCCGGAGCCCCAGGTGGTGTTCGAGGCGGCCGCCACGGTCGGCATGTCCACCGTGATCGACCCCATGGTCCCGACGGATCGCTGGCTGACCGAGGACGGTGTGAAGGACGTCGCCGACCGGATCAACGCCCTGGCCGAGGTCGCCGCCGGGTTCGGGCTGACCGTCGGCTACCACAACCACGCGCAGGAGTTCCTCGCCTCGTTCGACGGGCAGACGGCGTACGAGCGGTTCATCGCGCTGACCGAGGACCGCGTCGCCATCGAGCTCGACCTGTTCTGGGCGCTCGTCGGGGGCCAGGACCCTGCGGCGCTGACCGCCAGCCTGGGTGACCGGCTGATCGCCCTGCACATCAAGGACGGCGTCGCCCCCGCCAGCAACCCGTTCGCGCCGGGCGCCCCGGCCTTCTCGTCGACCAGCCTCGATCAGCGCCACGCCGGCGACGGCGACGTGCCGCTGGTGGAGTCCCTGCAGGCCGCGACCGCCCTGCAGTACGCCGTCATCGAGTACGACAACGCCCCCGGCGACGTCTTCGACGACATCGCCTCGTCGTACGCGTTCCTGACCGAGGGCGGTTACGTCCGATGAGCGCTGTCGGCGTCGGCATCATCGGGGTAGGGGTCATCAGCGACACCTACCTGGAGAACCTGAACTCCTTCCCCGACGTCGAGGTGCTGGTCGTCGGCGACCTGATCGCCGACCGGGCCCGGTCCCAGGCCGAGAAGCACGGCATCCCCGCGCACGGCAGCGGCCCGGACGTCCTGGCCCACCCCGGCGTCGAGCTCGTCGTCAATCTGACCACGCCCGATGCCCACATCGAGGTCACGGCGGCGGCGATCGCCGCCGGCAAGCACGTCTGGTCGGAGAAGCCGCTCGGCCTGGACCGGGACGGCGCCGCGGCGCTGCTCGAGCAGGCGAACGCCGCCGGCGTCCGGATCGGGGCGGCCCCCGACACGCTGCTCGGCCCGGGCTTCCAGAGCGCCCGGCGCGCGATCGCCAGCGGGGTCATCGGCGAGCCGATGTTCGCGCAGACCGCGTTCCAGACCCAGGGACCCGATCTGTGGCACCCGAACCCCGGCTTCCTCTTCGCCCAGGGGGCGGGTCCGCTGCTGGACATGGGCCCGTACTACTTCTCCGCGCTGATCAGCCTGCTGGGCCCGGTCGACCGCGTCGCCGCCGTCGGCCGGAAGGCCCGGGAGCAGCGGGAGATCCGGACCGGACCGAACGCCGGGTCCTTCTTCCCGGTCGAGGTGCCGTCGACGATCCAGGTGCTGACCGCGTTCGAGGGCGGCGCCCAGGGACAGAGCCTGCTCAGCTTCGACTCCGCCCAGGAGCGGCACGGGATCCTGGAGATCCACGGCACCGAGGGCTCCATCGTGCTGCCCGATCCGAACCAGTTCACCGGACGGACCGCGTACGTCAAGCCGCTCGGTGTGCTCCGCGACGGCATGTCGTTCGAGCAGCCGTGGGTCGAGGTGGAAGAGCAGGGCACGGTCGTCGGCCGCGGCCTGGGCGTGCTGGACATGGTCCGTTCCATCGCCGCCGGCCGGCCCCACGTCGCCTCCGGTGAGCTGGGCAACCACAGCGTGGACGTGATGCTGTCGGCGCAGGAGTCCGCCGCGACGGAGCAGTTCGTCAAGGTCACCAGCACGGTCGGACCGATCCCGCTGCTGCCCGAGGACTTCGACCCCTTCGCCGCGACCCTGTAGCGGCCCGCGTGGGGGGCCTCCCGACTGACTGAGGCCAGAACGACGACGGACGGCAACCCGGAACGGGTTGCCGTCCGTCGTCGTCGGAGCGCCCGAGATCAGTCGTCGCTGCGGTTCTGGTCCTCCCAGCGGTCTTCCTGGCGATCGCTGGCGTACTTCTGCTTGACGACGTCGGCGCCGGAGCCGCCGCTCACCTTGTCCGAGCCGGTGCCGCCCTCGACCAGGTCGCGACCGGAGCTGCCCCACAGCTTGTCGCGGCCGCTCTCGCCCTCGACGTGGTCGTTGCCGGAGCCACCCTTGATCGAGTCGTTGCCGGAGCTGCCCTCGAGGTCGTCGTGGCCGGAGCCTCCGTCGATCCAGTCGTTGCCGGACCCGCCGTCGACCTCGTCGTTGCCGGCGCCGGCGCAGATGACGTCGTTGCCGCCGTTGCCGTCGATCTCGTCGTGGCCACCGAGCGCGACGATCACGTCGCGGCCGCCGGTGCCCTCGATGTCGTTGTTGCCGTTGGTGCCGACGATGGTGGCCCGGTAGCCGTTGCAGGTGTAGGACGCCGCCTCGGCGCTCGGCGCGGAGAGGGCGGTCAACCCGAGGCCGAGACCCAGGGCGGCGGGGACGACGGCCCAGCGGGTGATGCGACGGGCGGTGGTGGTGATGGTCATGCCGAGCTCCTCTGCTTGGAGAGCGGGCCAGGTGCCCGTCTGAGGAAGATTCCACCGGTTCCCGATGAGACGCGGATGACGCCTGGATGAGGGAGGCCTCATCTGCATGAGGTCTCCCTCATTCGACCTCCGGAGCCCCCACCCTGAGAAACCACAGGGCCCTTCCCCCGAAGGGAAAGGGCCCTGCGTGCGTTCAGCGAGGAAGGTCAGTGCGAGTGACCGTGACCGGCGGCAGCCGGCTCCTCCTCCTCGGGCTTCTCCACCACGAGGGTCTCCGTGGTGAGCAGCAGCGAGGCGATGGACGCCGCGTTGGCCAGCGCCGACCGGGTCACCTTGACCGGGTCGAGCACACCGGCACCGAGCAGGTCGCCGTACTCGCCGGTCGCCGCGTTGAAGCCGTTGCCCGGCGTCATCTCGGCCACCTTGGAGGTGACGACGTAGCCCTGGTAGCCACCGTTCTCGGCGATCCAGCGGAGCGGCTCGGCCAGCGAGCGACGCACGATGCCGACGCCGACCTTCTCGTCACCGGTCAGACCGAGGTGACCGTCGAGAGCAGCGCCCGCGTGGATGATGGCGGAACCGCCACCGGCGACGATGCCCTCTTCGATCGCGGCCCGGGTCGCGGACACAGCGTCCTCGATCCGGTGCTTCTTCTCCTTGAGCTCGACCTCGGTGGCCGCGCCGACCTTGATCACGCAGACGCCGCCGGCGAGCTTGGCGACCCGCTCCTGCAGCTTCTCGCGATCCCAGTCGGAGTCGGTCCGCTCGATCTCGGCCTGGAGCTGCGCCACGCGGCCCTTGACCTCATCGCTCGAACCGGCGCCGTCCACCAGCGTGGTGTTGTCCTTAGTGACGACGATCCGACGAGCGCGACCCAGGGACTCCAGGCCGATCTGGTCGAGCTTCAGCCCGACCTCGGGAGCGACGACGGTGCCACCGGTGAGGATGGCGATGTCCTCGAGCATGGCCTTGCGACGGTCACCGAAGGCCGGGGCCTTGACCGCGACCGAGGTGAAGGTGCCGCGGATCTTGTTCACCACGAGGGTGGACAGGGCCTCGCCGTCGACGTCCTCGGCCACGATGAACAAGGTGCCGGACGCGCCGATGACCTTCTCCAGCAGCGGCAGCAGCTCGTTCATCGAGCTGATCTTGCCGGAGTTGATCAGGATGTACGGGTCGTCGAGGACGGCCTCCATCCGCTCCGGGTCGGTGACGAAGTAGGGCGACAGGTAGCCCTTGTCGAACTGCATGCCCTCGGTGAAGTCGAGCTCGGTGCCGAAGGTGTTCGACTCGTCGACGGTGATCACGCCGTCCTTGCCGACCTTGTCGAACGCGTCGGCGATCAGGGTGCCGATCTCGGCGTCCCGGGCGGAGATGGTGGCCACGTGGGACATGTCCTCGGTGGTCTCCACGTCCCGGGCGATCTCGCGCAGACGCTCGACGACGGCGGTGACCGCCGCGTCGATGCCCCGCTTGAGACCGATCGGGTTGGCGCCGGACGCGACGGCCTTGAGGCCCTCGTGCACGAGCGCCTGGGCCAGCACCGTCGCGGTGGTGGTGCCGTCACCGGCGACGTCGTTGGTCTTGGTGGCGACCTCCTTGGCGAGCTGGGCGCCGAGGTTCTCGTACGGGTCGTCGAGCTCGACCTCACGGGCGACGGTGACGCCGTCGTTCGTGATCGTGGGGGCTCCCCACTTCTTGTCGAGCACCACGTAACGGCCCTTCGGGCCGAGCGTGACCTTCACGGTGTTGGCGAGGATGTCGACGCCACGCTCGAGTGAGCGGCGCGCCTCCTCGTCGAACTGAAGGATCTTTGCCATGGGTTTCGTTCCTTACTTGGTGACGACAGCGAGGATGTCGCGAGCGTTCAGCAGCAGGAGGTCCTGGCCGTCGTACTTGACCTCGGTGCCGCCGTACTTGCTGAAGATCACGACGTCGTCGACGGAGACGTCGAGCGGGACGCGGTTGCCGTTGTCGTCGATCCGCCCGGGACCGGTGGCGAGCACCTTGCCCTCCTGCGGCTTCTCCTTGGCGGTGTCGGGGATGACGAGGCCGGACTTGGTGGTCTGCTCGGCCTCGAGCGGCTTGACGAGGATGCGATCCTCGAGCGGCTTGATCGTGGTGGACACGTTCAAACCCCTTTCAGTTGGAGTGCGTGTGTGTACGAGTACGGTGGTCGGTGCGTCGTCGCGGGTGCCGCCTCGACCGTTGGCACACTCCAGGGGAGAGTGCCAAAACGACATTAGCACTCCCCTTTGGTGAGTGCCAGCACCAGCCTGTGAAGCAGCCAAGACCTCGTACGGGTACGACCCAGGGCCCGGAACCCGCGCCCCCGCGGCGGGTCAGAACAGCTTGCGGAGCTGCTCGTTCAGGGCCAGCACGGCCATGAAGCCGAAGAACACCGTCGACCAGACCAGCGCCGCCACCCGGTAGCTGCGGACCTTGATGCTGTCGGGCAGGGCGGTGCGGTTCATCACCAGCAGCAGGATCGAGTAGATGAACATCATCACCCCGGCCGTGCAGCCGGAGATGACCAGCAGCACCAGCGGCTGGTCCAGACCCGCGAGCAGGATGGCGATGCCGATACCCACGATGGCCAGCACCAGGTAGGTGTAGAGCCGGCTCTCGGTGATCTCCCGGTCCCGCAGGTAGGTCGACTTGAGCACGTCCGCCATCAGCCGGGTGGTGTAGTCCACGATGCCGACGGCGGCGGCGAACAGGGAGAACGCCCCGATCGCCCAGAACAGGACGGCGAACCAGCCACCGACGACCTCGGCCAGCACCTGACCCTCGACCTGCAGGAAGCCGATGTTGTTCTCCACGTCGTCGCGGCCGTAGAGGGTCGCGCGCGCCAGCAACGACGTCGCCGTGATGGTCAGGATCGTGATCAGCACGAAGGTGGCCAGCTGCTCGACGTTGGCGAACTTCCACCACCGCTTCCAGCGGTCCCGGTTCTCGGCCGTGTCCCGGAAGACGTACGCGCCGACGAACCGGGCCGCGTGCTTCTCGCCGGTGATCGGGGAGACCAGGCTGGGCACGTGGGCACCCATGCCGAACCCCTTGTCCCGGATCCAGTTGCTCTGGCAGAGGTTCTGCCCACCGCCGGCGCCCGCGTACGCGATCGCGCCCATCATCAGCGCGAAGCCGAGCTCGGCGGGGAACCGGCCGAAGTTGGTGACCGCCTGCGGCAGCTCCGCCCAGGTGTCGCCCTTGACGACCAGGGCGAGAGCGAGGATGAAGAAGCCGCCGATCAGGATCACCTTGACCGTCAGCAACCGCTCGAGGGCGACGTAGATGCGCGGTGCGAGCGTGAGGATGAGCGCGACGACCACGAGGATGCCGATGGCGATCCACCGCGGCGTCCCGCCGAAGATGTACGACAGCATGGCCGCCGAGCTGGTCGCCCAGCCGGGCCACAGGTTGGCGAAGTAGGCCATGATCGCGAACACCAGTCCCCAGTGCCGCCCGAGCCGGTTGAAGCCGGTCAGGGCGGTCTCCCCGGTGGCCAGGGTGTAGCGCTCGATCTCCATGTTGAGGAACCACTGGGTGAGCACGCCGACGACGGCACCCCAGAGGAAGACCAGGCCGACCTGGCTGGCGATGTAGGGCCAGAGGATGAACTCGCCGGACGCGAGCCCGACGCCGGCTCCGACGATGCCGGGCCCGATGACCTTCAGCCAGCCGGAGGGTGGTTCGGGCAGATCGGCGACCTTGGGTGGTCCCAGGTGCTTGGTCCGCAGTCGGAACCCGGTCTCCGCCGGGTCGACGTCGAGGACCTTGCCGATCGAGGTGTCACTGGACATGCGCACGCCTCCTTGGGTGCCGCCGGTCCGCCCACCGTAGGGCCACCGGATCGACCTGTGAACCCTGACGCTCCGGACGGTGGACGTCAGCTGCGGTGACGCACGCGGGTCAGGGCCTCCTGGGCGACCCAGTGGCGACTGGAGTCGGGGGCGGTGATCTCGCAGACCAGGGTGTCGTCGATGACGGAGGTGGCCCGGATCACCGACACGTGCGAGGGCGGGATCTTTTTCCCGTCGTCGAGCGCGATCGGGGCAGCGGGGCGGACGACCGTGCCGACCGCGAGCGGCTTCGGCTTCAGCAGCCACATGATGATGAGCAGGATGGGACCGAGGATGATGCCGAGCACCAGAAACAGCCGGTCGTCGTAGCCCTTCCGCCGGGCGTCCCAGGCGGCCGCGATGCCGGCGGCCACGTAGAGCGCGACCAGCAGGGCATCGGTCATGACGCCGGACCGATGATCAGGCAGCTGCTGCTGGCGGTCGCGACGACAGCGCCCGCGGCGGTGCGCACCTCACCCTCGGCGAAGGCCACCCGCCGCCCCGGCTTGGTCACGTGACCGTGCGCGGTCAGCGTCCCACTGGCCGCGCTGACCGCCCGCAGGTAGCTCACCTTGAGCTCGATGGAGGTGTAGCCCACCCCGGCCGGGAGCTGGGTGTGCACCGCGCACGCGAGCGCGGAGTCCAACAGGGTGCAGACCAGACCGCCGTGGATGATCCCGATCGGGTTGTACTGCGACTCGTGCGGCTCGCAGCTGAACCAGGCCTCGCCGTCGGCGATCCGCGTGAGGGTGAAACCCAGGGTCTGGGCGATCGGCGGGGGCGGCAGCCGGCCCTCGATCATGGCGGACAGGTAGTCCCGTCCGGCCAGCTCCCGCCCCGCCAGCGCGCCGACCGACGGGTCGTGCCAGGTGACCTCCCGGCGGCGTTCCTCGCCCCAGGGGATCTCGGCCTGTTCGGTCGGGGGTTCGGCGGACATGGAGGGGAGCCTACTGAGAGATCGCGACGAACCCCGGCGCAGAACCGCGGCGGTACCCCGCCGGCGGGTCCCGGTCAGTCCTGGCGGAGGCGCCTGACCGCCAGCAGCAGCGTGCCGGCCTCACCCCGGGTGAGGACCACCGTGGCCGACGCGCTCCCCCGCAGCTTCAACCGCCTCCGCAGCACCGCCGGGTCGAGGTCGAGGCCCCGCTTCTTGATCTCCAGCGTGCCGACTCCCCGGTCCCGCGCCCAGTGCCGCAGTGCCTGCTCGGTGTACGGGTGGACCTCGAGCACCTCGAACGCGGTGGCGAACGGCGTGGGTCGCACGTGCTCCGCGGTCAGGTACGCGAGGTCGGGGTGGAGGCGCCGGGCGCCGAGCTCGGCCCCCAGCTGGGCGAGTCCGCCGGCGCGGGTGACGGCGCCGGCCGGCTCGTAGAGCACCGTCCCGACCGGTCCCACCGGCAGCTCCGCGGTGGTGGGGTCCACGACCAGTCGGTCGTCGGGCAGCAGCAGCGCCACGCGGGCGTCCGGTCGGACCCCGGCTCCGGACCACAGACCGACCTCGACGGTGTCCCCGCGCTCGCTCACCCACTCTGCCTCGACCCCGGGCGGGATGACCCGGTGCGGCAGACCGGGTCCGAGCTTCACCCCGGCCACCCGGTCACCGGTGAGCAGCGACTCCACGAACGACCACGCCGGGCTCAGGTCCTCCAGCCGCCAGCTCCGGCCCCGCCCGGTCCGGCGGGCCGGGTCGGCGTAGGCCGCCACCCCCGAGGACAGCAGCCGAGGCGCCAGCTCGACCGCGTCGCCGACCAGCACCTCGGCCCGGTCGGCGAGATTGGCCTGCGCGACCGAGGCCGTCTCCGGATCGGCCTCGACCGCGACCACCTCCAGGCCGGCGTCCAGCAGCGCGAGGGTGTCCGCGCCGATGCCGCAGCCGAAGTCGACCACCCGGTGTACGCCCGCGGCGGCGAACCGGTCGGCGTGGTGCGCCGCGACCGCCGCCCGGCTGGCCTGCTCCAGCCCCGCCCGGGTGAACAGCATCCGGTCGGCCCGCTCCCCCAGCTTCGCGCGGGCCGACCGTCGGAACCCGGTCTGGGTCAGCGCGGCGGCCGCCACGTCGGGCGGGAACCGTGACCGCAGGGCGGTCGCGGCGGCCAGGCTGTCCGGGTCGGCTTGCGCGGCCGCGGCGGCCAGGGCCTCGACCCCGGTGGGGGTGGCCAGCAGGTGGGTCTCGGGTCGCCTCACAGGCAGATGCGGCTGACCGGCAGCCGCGAGTCCGCGCCCAGGTCGAGCGGCGAGGGCGGTAGACCGGCGGTCACCACCGCCGACCCGAGCGCCGCGATCATCGCCCCGTTGTCGGTGCACAGGACGGGTGGCGGGGTGCGCAGCCGGACACCGGCGGCGGCGGCCCGCTCGGCCAGCAGCTCGCGCAACCGTCGGTTGGCGGCGACCCCGCCGCCGATCAGCAGGTCGGTCGCCCCGGTGGCGGCGCAGGCGTCGATCGCCTTGGCGCTCAGCACGTCGCAGACCGCCTCCTGGAAGCTGGCGGCCACGTCGGCGGTCGGCACCGGACGCCCCTCGGCCTCGGCCGTCTCCACGTAGCGGGCCACGGAGGTCTTCAGCCCGGAGAAGGAGAAGTCGAAGCGGTGCCGCTCCAGGTCGCGCCGGCTGGTCAGGCCGCGCGGGAACGCGATCGCCGTGGGGTCGCCGTCGGCGGCGGCCCGGTCGATGTGCGGTCCGCCGGGATAGGGCAGCGAGAGCAGCCGGGCCACCTTGTCGTACGCCTCCCCTGCCGCGTCGTCGATGGTGCTGCCGAGCTCGGTGATGGAACGGGCCACGTCGTCGACCTGCAGCAGAGAGGTGTGCCCACCGGACACGAGCAGGGCCAGACACGGTTGCGGCAACGGGCCGTGCTCGACCAGGTCGACGGCGACGTGTCCGGCCAGGTGGTTGACCCCGTACAGGGGCTTGTCGAGCGCGAAGGCCAGGGCCTTGGCGGCCGCCAGGCCGACGACCAACGCACCCATCAAGCCCGGCCCGGCGGTGACGGCGATGCCGTCGATCTCGGACAGGTCGATGCCGGCGGTCTCCTGGGCCCGGCGCAGGGTCGGCAGCAGCGCCTGCAGGTGGGCCCGGCTCGCCACCTCGGGCACGACCCCGCCGAACCGGACGTGCTCGGCGACGCTGGAAGCCACCTCGTTGGCCAGCAGCGTCGTGCCGCGCACCACCCCGACCCCGGTCTCGTCGCAGGAGGACTCGATGCCCAGGATCAGCGGGCCGCTCATCACGCAGTCTCCTTCGTCGGCGGGGCGTGGTCGGGCGGGGACCAGGCGGGCAGGTCCCACAACCGCAGGATCAGCGCGTGCCGACCCGGCCCGTAGTAGTCGTCGCGCGCGGTCAGCTGCTCGAAGCCGAGCCACTGGTACAAGGCGATGGCGGGGTCGTTGTCCCAGGCCACCTCCAGCATCACCGAGCGGGCGCCCGCGTGCCGGACCGCTGTCAGCCCGGCGACGACCAGGGCCGCACCCACCCCCTGACGTCGGTGTCGGGGCGAGACGACCAGCCGGTGCAGGTCGGCGACGTCCGCCACGGTCTGCAGGGCGATCACGCCGACCGGCACGTGGCGGCGGGCCAACAGCGTGGTGCGGCCGTCCCCCAGCAGCTCGCCCTGCCAGCTGCGCTCGCTCCACTGCTCGCTCGGGGTGAAGCCGGCGACCTCCAGACCCATGATCCCGGGCAGGTCGTCACGCCGGGCGGCGGCGATGCTGACGCCGGGTCGGTCGGCGCTCATCCGCGTCCCCGCCGGACCAGCACGGACTTGCGCCGGCCCGGTTCGGCGGCGTCGGGGCGTCGCAGGTAGAGCGGTTCGACACCCGCGTCGGACAGCCGGGGACCGACGGTGGCCAGGGTCGCCGGGTCCAGGGCGGTCGGGCCCGCCGCGACCTGCAGCCGGTCCTGGTAGAGCAGCGTGCCGGGGCCGACGGTGGGCAGCCGCGGCACGTCGTCGGCCGGGCTCACCGAGGGTCCCTCGAGCCGGGTGCCGTCGACGGCGTAGCGGGCCCAGTAGACCTCCTTGCGGCGGGCGTCGGTGACCACGACGAACTCACCGCCGGCGTCGGCGGCGGCGTACGAGGCAGCGATCACATCCAGGGTGCAGACGCCGCGCAGTCGGGCGCCGGCGATCTCGGCCAGCACCCGGGCGGTGACGATCCCGACCCGCAGACCCGTGTACGGCCCGGGGCCGAGACCGACGACGACATCGGTCAGCTCGGTGGCGGAGATCCCGGCTTCCCGACACACCTGGCGGATCAGCGGGGTGAGCTGCTCGACGTGGGCCATCCGGTCGGCGACCTGGCCGAGTCCGACGATCCGGCCGTCGACGGCCAGGCCGACGCAGACGACGGTGGCGGTGTCGATACCGAGGACGATCCGGTGGGGGGTGTGCTCGGGCTGGCTCGTGGTCTCCGGCACGGGGGTCTCCGGCACGGGGGTCTCAGGCACGGGGGTCTCAGGCACGGGGGCTCCCCGTGCGCAGAGCGGTCAGGTCGACCTGGGACCAGCGCTCGCCGACCGGTCGCAGGATCACCCACCGGCTGTCGGCGTGGTCGCCCGCCACGACGGCGGCCGACCGACGGATGTCGATCTCCAGCCGGTGGTCGGCCAGGCCCTCGGCCAAGCCGGCGCCCCACTCCACCACCGTGACCGCGCCGGCGGCGGTGGCGTCGAGATCGAGGTCGTCGAGCTCCTCGGCGCTGCCGAGCCGGTACGCGTCCACGTGCACCAGCGCCGGTCGGGAGGACCGGGACGGATGGATCCGGGAGAGCACGAACGTCGGCGAGATGACGGCCCCCTCACTGTCCAGGCCCCGACCGATGCCCTGGGTCAGGGTCGTCTTCCCCGCCCCGAGGTCGCCGCTGGCGATCACCAGGTCCCCCGGTCGGAGCAGTCCGGCGAGCCGGACCCCCAGGTCCTGCATCCGCTCGGCGGTGGGCACCTCGAGAGCCACCGGCAGCGGCCGGGCCAGCACGACGCCGTTGGGCGCGAGCCGATCGATGTCGAACCCCCGGTGCTGCCAGAAGGCGATCAGCTCGGTGAACTCCTCCCGGGCGAAGAGCTCGGCGGTGGCGAAGCCGAGCTCGGCCGCGTGGTCGAGGGCCGCATCGACCATGGCCGTGGCGATGCCGTGCCGCTGGAAGTGCGGGTGCACCGAGACGCGGTGCCAGCTCACCACCCCGGGCCGGTCGGCGACCGGGTGCACCAGGATGCAGCCGGCGGGAGCACCGTCCACCGTCGCGTAGATCCCACCGCCGGCGGCGAGCTGCGCCTCGATCGAGGCGGGTGTCTCCTGGACCGCGGTGGAGGGTGGGTCGAGCGGGGGCCGGGCGCCGAACGCGGCGTGGATCACGTCGACCATCCCCGGCGCGTCGGCATCGGTGGCCACCGACACCACGAGGTCGGCCACGGAGATGTTCACCGTCGGAAGGCTAGTCGTCGCGACCGAAGATCCGGCGCAGTGTCCGCGACGGCACCTCCGGCCGCCGGCGTCTGTCCTGCCGGCGCCGGCCCCGCCCCACGACGGCCCCGCTCAGGCCGGACCGAGCAGGGTGCGACCGTCGTCGGTGAGCACCCAGAACGGGTTGTGCGCGATCTCCCACGGATGGCCGTCGGGGTCGATGAAGATGCCGGAGTAGCCGCCCCAGAAGGTGCTCGCGCCCGAGCGGCCGACGGTGCCGCCGGCCCGCTCGGCGGCGGCCAGCACCTCGTCGACCTCGGCGGGGGTGCTGACGTTCTGGGCGAGAGTCACCCCACCCCAGCCGCCGGGATCCTCCACGGCGGAGTCCGCGGCGAGCTCGGCCCGACTCCAGAGCGCCACCACCAGGCCACCGGTCTGGAAGAACGTGACGCCGTCGGCATCGCGGTTGGCCTGCCAGCCGAGCTCCTCGTAGAACCGGGTGGCCCGTTCGAGATCGGACACGCCCAACGTCACCAGACTCAGTCGCTGCTCCATGGGCCGGACGCTAGTGGGACGGTCCGACACGACCCCGACGGGCCCCGGAAACGAGCCGACGCCCCGTTTTACTCGGTGACGCCCCCTGTGCAGAGGGGGCGTCACGTGGTGAAACGGGGCGTCAGCGGTTGTCGCTCAGGCCGGACAGGTGTCCGTCGGTGTCGGTGTCAGTCCGTCAGTAGCGCGGACGACGGCCGGCGGAGCCGCCGCGGAAGTTCCCGCGACCGCGGTTGCCCTGTCCGGGGTGACGCTTGGCGGCCCGAGCCGGCGGCGCGACCAGCTTCTCGAACTCCTGCTGGGACACCGCCGGGCCGCTGGGGACCCGGGAGCCGGTGGCGGCCACCACGAGGGTGTCGCCGGGCTCGGCGTTCAGCGGGACGGTCTGGACACCGGCCTGGCGGGTGAGGCGCTCGACCTCGCGACGCTGGTGCGGCAGGGCCAGGGTGACGACGACCCCGGTCTCGCCGGCCCGGGCCGTACGACCGGCGCGGTGCAGGTAGTCCTTGGGGCCGGCCGGCGGGTCGACCTGGAGGACCAGACCGATCTCGTCGACGTGGATCCCGCGAGCCGCGACGTCGGTGGCCACCAGGACGGGCAGTCGGCCGTCCTTGAAGGCGCCGAGCATCCGCGCCCGTGCGCCCTGGGTCAGTCCACCGTGCAGCGCACCGGCGAGCACGCCCGCCTCGCGCAGCTGCTCGGCGACCCGGTTGGCCCCGAGCTGGGTGCGGACGAAGATCACCGTACGGCCGTCCCGACCCGCGATCTCGGCGGTGACGGTGGCCTTGTCGGAGGGCCGGACGAGGAGCACGTGGTGCTCCATCGAGCCGACGCTGGCCTGGGCCGAGTCGACCTCGTGGGTGACCGGGTCGGCCAGGTAGCGCTTGACCAGCCGGCTGACGGCCCCGTCGAGCGTGGCCGAGAACAGCAGCCGCTGTCCCCCGGCCGGCACGGTGTCGAGGATCTGGGTCACGGCGGGCATGAAGCCGAGGTCGGCCATGTGGTCGGCCTCGTCCAGCACGACGACCTCGACGCGCGTCAGGTCCGCGGCACCCTGGTCCATCAGGTCGATGAGACGGCCCGGCGTGGCGACGACGATGTCGACGCCCCGCTCGAACGCCTTGAGCTGCGGGCCGTACGGCATGCCGCCGGCGACCAGCGTGAGGCTGAGGCCCTGGATGCGGGCCAGCGGGGCCAGCACGTCGGCCACCTGGAGGGCGAGCTCGCGGGTCGGGACCAGCACCAGGGCCCGGGCGCAACCCGAGGGGGCGTTGGACCCGGACAAGGTGGTGATCATCGGCAGACCGAAGCCGAGCGTCTTGCCCGAGCCGGTCTGACCGCGGCCCAGGACGTCCCGGCCGGCCAGGGCATCGGGGATGGTGGCGGTCTGGATCGGGAACGGCTGGGTGATGCCGCCGGCGTGCAGGGCCGACACCAGGGCCTTCGGCAGACCGAGCTCCGCGAAGCCACCGGAGGTCGGCAGCGCGGTGGTCGACTCGGCAGCGGTCGACACGTCCTGCGACGGCGCCTCCCAGCTCATCTGGTCGGACTCGGGTGCGCTGGACTCGGCGCGGCCGCGATCCGGACGGTCGGAGCGCTCGTAGCGAGGACGGTCGTCGGACCGGCGGTCCTGCTGCCGCGAGCGGTCGAACGACGGACGGTCGCTGCCCGACCGGTCATAGGACGGACGATCCGAACGGGAACGGTCGAACGACGGACGATCACTGCCCGACCGGTCGTACGACGGACGATCCGAACGGGAACGGTCGAACGACGGACGATCACTACCCGACCGGTCATAGGACGGACGATCCGAACGGGAACGGTCGAACGACGGACGATCACTGCCCGACCGGTCATAGGACGGACGATCCGAACGGGAACGGTCGAACGACGGACGATCACTGCCCGACCGGTCGTACGACGGACGATCCGAACGGGAACGGTCGAACGACGGACGATCACTGCCCGACCGGTCGTCACGACGCGGACGGTCGGCGCCGTTGCGGTCGAAGGAGCGCGAACGGTCGTCGCGGCCCCGATCGTCCCGGCTCCGGTCGCCGCGGTAGCCGTTGGTGGGGCGGTCGTTGGTGGGGCGGTCAGAGCGGTAGCCGGTGGACGGCCGGTCGCTGCGCTCGTAGCGAGGACGGTCGTCGCGGTCGTCGCGCTCGTAGCGCGGGCGGTCGCTGCGGTCGTACTGCCGGGGACCCGAGCTCCGGGTGTCGGAGCGCTGGCCGTCGCGACGGTCGAAGCCCCGACCTTCGGAGCCTCGGTTGTCGCTGCTCCGGTTGTCGAAGCTGCGACCCTGCGAGCGGGGCGAGTCGGAGCGGGGGTCCTCGTACTGACGACCCGAACTGCGGCGCGGCGGGCGGTTGGACTCACGGCGCTCGGCCGCCGACCAGCGCTGCTTCGGGGTGCCGTCGGCCTTCACGCTCTTGGCCTTCTTGCCCTTGCTGGAGGTCGACTTGGGGTTGTGGGCGCGCGCGGACGCACCCGAGGTCTTGCTGGACATCTCGGTCTCACTTCTGGCCCTGGAGCGGGCTGGTTGGTAGGCACGTCAACGGCCATGGACTTCACAACCAGCTGGGCGGGAGACGAACCTTCGGTGCCGTCGTCGGCACACTTGCGGCCCGAAGCGGCAGATCACCGATCCGGGAGATGCCATCGTATCAGGATTCCGGAAGTCGGCCCCACCGCGGGGAGCCCTGTGGTAGTGCTCACACAATAGGCGCGCCGTCGCGCCCGTGAGCGCTCGCTAGTCGAGGTGGCGGCGGGCCCTGGTGATCAGGTCCGCCAGCACCTCGTTGAAGATCTCGTGGTGCTCGATGATGCCCATGTGCCCGCAGTCGGGCAGTCGGCGGACGTCGGCCCCGGGCAGCAGCTCGATGATCTTGTCGGTGTGCTTGATCGGGGTGATGGCGTCGTCCTCTCCCCCGATCACCGCCGTCTCCACGGTGGCCAGCACGTTGAAGGCGTCGTACTCGTCCAGCTCCGCGAAGGCCGGGTAGAAGTCGCTGATCACCGACATCGGGGTCTGCCCGAGCATCTGGTTCATGAACTCGACGTAGCTGGGTGGCACGTCGGAGCCGTACGAGCCCTTCTTGGTGAACACGAAGCTGAGGTCGGAGCCGGCCGTCCGGCCCCGCTCGACCACCTCCGGGATCCTGTTCAGGGCCGCCATCGTGGGCTGCACGATCCGCCCGAAGGCTCGACCCGGCAGGCCACGGATCGGGGAGTAGTCGGCCATCTCGCCGGCCGCGGTGGAGAACAGGGCCACCCCCTGGACCCGGGTCCCGAACAGCTCGGGACGGGTCAGGGCCAGGTGCATGATCGTCATCCCGCCCATCGAGTGCCCGACGAGCACCACGGGTCCGTCGCCGACCACCTCGTCGAGCACCTGGAGCAGGTCCTCCGCCAGCTGCGGCACCCGGCAGAGCTCGCTGTCCGAGCGCCCCGACCGGCCGTGCGAACGCTGGTCGTACAGCACGATCCTGATCGTGTTCCGGTAGTGCTTCCGCTGGAAGTGCCAGCAGTCCAGGCTCAGCGCGTAACCGTGGACCAGCACCAGGGTGAGCGGGTCCTCGGCGCCCGCCGGTGAGTCGCCGCCGTCGCCGGGCAGCTCGTCGACCTCGGTGTGCAGCCGGACACCGTCCGGGGTCACCACGTCCGGGCCACTGGACCGCAGGGAGAAGAACGGCTCGTCGTCGACCTCGTCGCGCTCGGCGTGCAGCCGCTTGGAGACGATCCGGCGCTCGAGCTCCAGGCCGAGGGCGACCCCACCGCCTGCCAGCGCCAGCACGCTGGCGGCCAGACCGAGGACCCCGGCCCGCTTGCGTGCCGGACCGGAGGAGCTCGACGAGCTCAGCCCGGACAGGGCGGAGGCGGCCACGGCCGACGTGGCCACACCGGCCCTCGGCGCCGGCACCTTCGGTGCGGCGGTCCTCGAGGCCGGCACCTTCGGCGCGGCAGTCCTCGAGGCCGGCGCCTTCGGTGCGCCGGCGGCGCTCGACCGGTCGGCGCGCGCCGCGTCCCTGGCCCGCCTGCTCCTGGCGGCGGCCCGCTCACCGTCAACCATGATCACGTTCCTCTCCGCGGTGGTAGATGCGAGGCACCCGACCGCCGATCCGGGTGACGATCTCGTAGCCGATGGTCCCGCACCAGGCGGCCCAGTCGGCGGCGGTCGGCTCACCATGATCACCCGGCCCGAACACGGTGATCTCGTCGCCGACCTCGGCCGGGGTGCTCGGGTCGCCGAGCTCGATCACGAACTGGTCCATGCAGATCCGGCCGCGGATGGGTGCCCGTCCACCGCGCCGGCCGACCTCGCCGGTGTTCCCCGCGTGTCGGGGGATCCCGTCCCCGTACCCCAACGGGACGAGACCGAGCAATGTCGACCGCTCCGTGTGCCAGGTGTGGCCGTAGGAGACCCCCACGCCGGGCTCGACCACCTTGACCTGGGCCAGCTGCGCCCGCAGCCGCATCACCGGGCGGAGCCGGACCCCTGCGAGCGCGGCCACGCCGACGTCGGGATCGATCCCGTACGCGGCGATGCCGACCCGGACCAGGTCGAAGTCCTGCTGGGGCAGCAGCAACGCGCCGGCCGAGTTGCTCAGGTGCCGCAGGCTCGGGGTCAACCCGGCTTCCCGCGCGATCTCGTACGCGGCCTCGAACGCCTGTTGCTGCGCCGCCACAGACGCCGCGCCGGGTTCGTCGGCGGCGGCCAGGTGCGACCAGATGCCGACCACCTCCAGCCGGCCCAGCTGCTCGGCGTGCCGGGCCGCCGCACAGACCTGCGGCCAGTCCGCCGCGGTGGCTCCGTTGCGGGACAACCCCGTGTCGATCTTGAGATGGACCCGCGCGCGGCGATCCAGCGACGCGGCGCTGCCGGCGACCCGGGTGATCTGTTCGGGCGACTGGGCCGAGAGGTCGACGTCGGCGGCGACCAGCGGCCCGAGGTCGGTGTCGGGGCCGTAGAGCCAGGCCAGCAGCCGCCCGCGGTCCCCCGCTCCCCGCAGGGCCAGCGCCTCCTCGGGGGTGGCCACCCCGAGCCACTCGGCTCCCGCCTCGCGGGCCACCCGGGCGCACTCGACCATCCCGTGCCCGTAGGCGTCGGCCTTCACGACCACCATCACCGCCGTGGGCGCGACGTGGGTGCGCAGGGTCTCGATGTTCGTCGCGAAGGCGTCGAGGTCGATCACCGCCGACGCGGTCCGCGGGTCCAGGTACGGGCTCACCGGTGCTCCCCGCGGCGCCCACCCGGTCCCCGGCCCAGCTCACCGATCACCGTGGCGCAGTGCCGGGCGAGCTCCTGCGGTGGCAGCGGCCCGACGAACCGGGCAGCGGTCATCGCCTGCACCGAGGCCGCCAGCACTGCAGCCGTCCGGGCGCCGACCCCCGCGGCCAGCACCGCGGCGCACAGACCGCCGAGCACGTCGCCGGAACCGGCCTGCCCGGTCCAGGCGGGGCCGGGGACGGCCACCTCGACCGTCTCGGTCCCGGCTGTCGCCACCAGCTGGGTGGCCCCCTTCAGCAGGACCGTCGCGCCGGTGCGATCGGCGGCGGAGCGCACGGCGGCCACCGGGTCGGCGGTCACGTCGCCGCGCTCACACTGGAGCAGGCGGGCCAGCTCGCCGGCGTGCGGCGTGAGCAGGACGGTGCCGGGCAGGCGGTCCGGTAGGTGGCGCAGCCCGTCGGCGTCGATGACCAGCGGCAGTCCCGAGGCCACCCGGTCGGCTACCGCACGGTCGCCGTCAGCGCGCTCGCCCCAACCGGAGCCGACCAACCAGCACTGCACCCGGCCGTCGCCGAAGACCACGTTGGGCAGGTCCCGGGCGATGATCTCCGCCGACCGCTGCGCCCCGAGGAAGCGGACCATCCCGGCCCCGCCGTAGACGGCGCCGTGCGTGGAGAGCACCCCGGCCCCGGGGTAGGCGTCGGAGCCGGTGTCGAGGCCGACGACCCCGCGGGCGTACTTGTCGCTGGTCGGTCCCGGGAACGGCCAGTGGGTGGCGACGTCGTCGGGGTCCCAGGCGGCCAGGGCGGGGACGGTGCCGCCGAGGTCGAGACCGATGTCGACCAGCTCGATCCGGCCGCACCGGCTCGCGGCGGGCTCGATCAGGTGCCCCGGTTTGTAGCAGCCGAAGGTGACCGTCCGGGTGGCGTGCACGGACCCGGACGGGGCCTGTCCCGTGTCGGACACCACCCCCGAGGGCAGGTCGACGGCCAGCACGGGGAGGCCGCGGACGGTGGCGGCGGCGGTCAGGGCGAGCACGTCGGCAGGTAGCCCCGGACGGCCGCCGATCCCGAGCAGCCCGTCCACGACCAGGTCGACCCCGGCCAGGTCGTCCACGCTCAACCCACCGCCGTCGACCAGTCGTCCCCCGGCCGCCAGCAGGGCCGCCAGGCCGTCGGGGTGGGGGCGACCCAGGGCCCGGACGGCGGTCACCGAGCACCCCCGGCGTGCCAGTCGCTGGCCGGCGTACAGGGCGTCGCCGCCGTTGTTGCCGGGGCCGACCACGATCATCACCCGGGAGCCGTAGACCGTGCCCCGGGTGCGGGCCAGGAGATCGGCGGCTCGCCCGGCCAGCCCGTGCGCCGCGCGCTGCATCAGCGTCGCCTCACCGACCGTCGCCATCGTGGCGTTCTCCAGCGCCCGTGTCTGGGCCACCGTGTACGCGTACCGCACGGACTATCCCTCGCAGACGACCATCGCCGACGCGATGCCGGCGTCGTGGGACAAGGACAGGTGGACGGTGCGCACGCCCAGTGCCCGGGCCCGGTCCTGGACGGTGCCGGTGATCACGAAAAAGGGTCGTCCGCCGCTGTCGGTCTGCACCTCAGCATCGTGCCACGACATCCCCGGCGGTGCGCCGAGCGCCTTGGCCAGCGCCTCCTTGGCCGCGAACCGGGCGGCGAGCGACGCCATCGAGTGCGCCGCCTCGAGCGGGGTGAACAGCCGCTCCACCATCCGCGGCCGGCGCTCGACCGCCTCGGCGAAGCGCCGGACGTCGCAGACGTCGACGCCGATCCCGATGATCATGACGCGGGGCTGGTCACGGGAGGGAGGTGAGCACGATCAGCACCCGGACCGACCGGCGGCGCGGCCGCAGCACTCACTCGACCGTGACGGACTTGGCCAGGTTGCGCGGTTGGTCGACGTCGTGGCCCTTGCGGGTGGCCAGCTCGCAGGCGAACACCTGCAGCGGCACGATGGCCACCAGGGGCTGCAGCAGGGTCGGCACCTTCGGCAGCGTGATCATCACGTCCGCGTACGGAGCCGCGACCTCATCGCCCTCCTCGGCCAGCACGATCGTCCGCGCCCCGCGGGCCCGGATCTCCTGGATGTTGGAGATCACCTTGTCGTGCACGAGATCGCGACCCGGGGGCGGCATGACCACGAAGACGGGCAGCTGGTCCTCGATCAGGGCGATCGGCCCGTGCTTGAGCTCGCCGGCCGCGAAGCCCTCGGCGTGGATGTAGGCGAGCTCCTTGAGCTTCAGTGCTCCCTCCAGCGCCACCGGGTAGCCCACGTGCCGACCCAGGAACAGCACCGAGGGCGCGTCCGCGAAGTCGGCGGCCAGCTGCAGCACCCCGTCCAGGTCGCCGAGCTGCCGCTCGATCGCTGCGGGGATCTTGTCCAGCTCGTCGATCAGCAGCGCGATCTCGTCGGAGAACTTGGTGCCGCGCACCTGCGCCAGGTAGAGCCCGAGCAGGTAGCAGGCCACCAGCTGGGTCAGGAAGCCCTTGGTCGAGGCCACCCCGATCTCAGGACCGGCGTGGGTGTAGATCACCGCGTCCGACTCCCGCGGGATGGTGGAGCCGTTGGTGTTGCAGATGGCCAGCACCTTCGCCTTCTGCTCCCGTGCGTGCCGGATGGCCATCAGCGTGTCGGCGGTCTCCCCGGACTGGGAGATGCTGACCACCAGGGTGGTCGGTCCGACGATCGGATCGCGGTAGCGGAACTCGCTGGCCAGCTCGACCTCGCACGGGATGCGGGTCCAGTGCTCGATCGCGTACTTGGCCACCATGCCGGCGTAGAAGGACGTGCCGCAGGCGATCACGATGATCTTGTCGACGGCCCGCAGCTCCTCCGGCGCGATCCTGATCTCGTCCAGTCGCAGGGCCCCCGAGGCGTCGTGCCGGCCGAGCAGGGTGTCGGCCACCGCCTTGGGCTGGTCGTAGATCTCCTTGCGCATGAACCAGTCGAAGCCACCCTTCTCGGCGGCCGAGAGGTCCCAGGACACGTGGTAGGGGTGGACGGTGGCCGGCTCGCCGTCGAAGGTGATGACCTCGACCGAGGTCGGCGTGATCGTCACGACCTGGTCCTGGCCCAGCTCGATGGCCTCCCGCGTGTGCTCGATGAACGCGGCCACGTCGGAGGCCAGGAAGTTCTCCCCCTCCCCGACGCCGACCACCAGGGGGGAGTTGCGACGAGCCGCCACCACGGTGTCCGGCTGGTCGACGTCCACCGCCACCAAGGTGAACGCGCCCTCGAGCCGGTTGCAGACGATCCGCAGCGCCTCGGTCAACCCGACTCCGGTGGTCACCGCCTGCCCGAGCAGGTGGGCGGCGATCTCGGTGTCGGTCTGGGACACCGGGACGATGCCGTCGGCCGCGAGCTCGGCCCGCAGCTGCGCGAAGTTCTCGATGATGCCGTTGTGCACCAGCGCGACCCGGCCGTTGGCCGACGCGTGCGGGTGGGCGTTGGTGTCCGTCGGACCACCGTGCGTGGCCCACCGGGTGTGGCCGATGGCCAGGCCGCTGACCGGCAGCGGGGCGTCGGACAAGGCCTTCTCCAGGTTGGCCAGCTTGCCGGCCCGCTTGGTCAGCGCCAGTCGGCCACCGGCGACGACGCAGACCCCTGCCGAGTCGTACCCCCGGTACTCCAGTCGTCGGAGCCCGTCGACCACCACGTCCACCGCCGACTTGGGGCCCGCATATCCGACGATTCCACACATGGCGGACACTCTACGGCGTCGCCGACGCCTGATCGGGCTGTTCGACGAGCCCCTCACCGTGCCTCCGGGACCGCCTGTCGAGACGAGGCGAGCAACCCGCACTCAGCCGTGATCGACCAGCAGGCGGCGGGCAGGTGAACCGCTAGGGTTCCGGGTGTGACAGCAGGCCACACCGGGCACGTCGCTGGGCCGTACCTCGAGCGGCGTCGCGCCGACTGGGCCGAGCTCGCGGCGTCCGCCCCGATGACCCTCGACTCCGCCACCCTGCTGCGGCTGCGGGGGCTGAGCGACCCGACGAGCCTGACCGACGTCCGCGAGGTCTACCTGCCGCTGACCGGGTTGCTCAGTCGCTACGTCCGCTACACCGGCGAGCTGCACGCCGCCACCAACGGCTTCCTCCAGCTCTCCTCGGCCCGGACCCCGTTCGTGATCGGGGTCGCCGGCTCGGTCGCCGTCGGCAAGTCGACCACCGCCCGCCTGCTCCGCGAGCTGCTGGCCGCCTGGCCCGAGCACCCGCGGGTCGAGCTGGTCACCACTGACGGCTTCCTGTTCCCCAACGCCGAGCTGGAGCGTCGCGGCCTGATGCACCGCAAGGGTTTCCCGGAGTCCTACGACCGCCGCGCCCTGCTCCGCTTCGTGATGGACGTCAAGTCAGGCGCGGAGGCGGTCAGCGCCCCCGTCTACAGCCACCTCGTGTACGACATCGTGCCCGACGCGCGGGTGCAGGTGCAGCGTCCCGACATCCTCATCGTCGAGGGTCTGAACGTGCTCCAACCGGCCCGGGTGCGCGCGGACGGCACCACCGGGCTGGCGGTCAGCGACTTCTTCGACTTCTCCGTCTACGTCGACGCCGACCCGTCCGACGTCCGCCGGTGGTACGTGTCCCGGTTCCTCTCCCTGCGGGACACGGCGTTCCGTGATCCGCGCTCGTACTTCTCCCGGTTCGCCGACCTCACGCCCGACGAGGCCGTCGCCCGGGCGGAGTCGCTGTGGGACACCATCAACGGCCCCAACCTGGCCACCAACATCCTGCCCACCCGCGGCCGGGCCACCACGATCCTGCGCAAGGGCCCCGACCACCGGGTCGAGTGGGTCCGCATCCGCAAGGTCTGACCCAGGCCGCAGCACCACCCCCCGAGCCGGGTGCTGGGGTGGGCGGCTGGGCGGGAAGATCGAGCAGAGATCTCGGGCACCGACGTATCAGGGCACCGGCTCCGGTCTCCTGTCCATCGAGTCCGTTCACCCGGGGCCGGCCAGAGGTTGCGCAGCCGACCGAGCGATGCGGGACGGACCCGCGCAACGCCAGGATTCACGACGGTCGGATGCGGCCCACCGATGGGGGTTGGGCCGCATCCCTCCGACGCTCGCTGACGGCGGCCGGACCGACCCCGCTGGTCTGCTGCCGGGACGGGACCGGTCACGCCCGGACATGCGCGGGCCCTACTCTCGCGGCCATGAGCACTCCCCGTCACGGATCCAGGCCCTTCGACATCACCGCCGGGGCGGCCATCAAGCTCGGCTTCTTCGCCGCTCTCGGCGCCGCCGTCTTCAGTCTCGCGCTCACCGTCGTGGCGGGGGCGCTCGGGCTGCTCCTGGCGCTGCTCTTCGGCACCAGCCTGCTCGGTCTGCTGGACCGCTGAGGGCGGCGCCGCCGGGTTCGCCGACCCGAACCGACCCGATCGCCCGAGCGTCTGTGAGCACGCTGTCAGTTCCTTCGAGCCCCACCAGATTGGCGTTCGAGGCCGGGTGCGGGGTAGCGTCGGCAGCGCCGACACCGTTGTCAGGACCAGTGATCCCCACCCTGACGAGGACGAAACGTGCTCCAGACCGATCCCGGTGGCGACAGCCCCGACCTCGAGCGGCAGTTCGAGCGGGTGGTGGACGCCCTCACCCTCAGGTTCGACGGGCTGCACGAGCCGACCACGGTCGCCCGAGTGGTGCAGGACGCCCGCCGGGAGCTCGAGCGGCAGGCTCGGATCACCACCTACCTGCCGGTGCTGGCGACGAAGCGGGCCGTCGACCGGTTGACCGGGGTCTGAGGCGGTCGGCCGGCCGGGCGGAGCGGGGCGGCGAGATCTCCTCCGGTCGGCGGTATCAGCCCGATCGGAGCTGTCTCCAGACCATCGAGTCCGTTCACCCGGGGCCGGCGACAGGTTGCGCAGCCGACCCACCGATGCGGGACGGACCCGCGCAACGCACGATCCGCAGTGGTCGGGGCGGCCCCAGCCGGGGGCTGGCCGCCATCCCACCGGCGCTGTGGGAGACGTGGCAGGGAGATCTCGGTGGCCGAGCGAGTCGGGGGACTCGGTGGAACACCGCAGCGCACGTACGGGACCGATCACCTTCCCGGGTGATCGGTCCCGACGCACGTCATCGGTTCAACGGTCCGTGCTCGGTCGATACGTGACCGGTGGTCGACGTGGTGGCCCGGGGGTCGAAATGAGCGCCGTCGGGCCGGACCCCGGTGCTGACGAGCTAGAGGGCGAGCCGCTCGCGGACGACGTCCGCCAGGTGCCGAGCGACCTCGTCGGCCCGGTCCAGGGTCTCCGCCTCGACCATCACCCGGACCAGGGACTCGGTGCCCGACGGACGCAGCAGCACCCGCCCCGTGCGACCGAGCTCGTTCGACGCCGACTCGACGGCCGCGGCGAGCACCGGGTCGGTGTCGGCGCGAGCCTTGTCCACCCCGGGGACGTTGACCAGCACCTGCGGCAGCCGCACCATCACCGAGGCGAGGTCGGCCAGCGAACGGCCGGTCGAGGCCATCCGGCTCATCAGGTGCAGACCGGTCAGCACGCCGTCGCCGGTGGTCGCCCACTTCAACAGCACCACGTGACCCGACTGCTCACCACCGAGGGAGTAGCCGCGGGCGTGCATGCTCTCCAGCACGTAGCGGTCGCCGACCTTCGTCTGCTCGACGGCGATCCCCTCCGCCTCCATGGCCCGGAGGAAACCGAGGTTGCTCATCACGGTGGCCACCACGGTGTCCTGGGCCAGCTGGCCGGACTCCTTGAGGGCCCCGGCCAGGACGGCCAGCACCTGGTCGCCGTCCACCGTTCGACCGGTCGCGTCCACCGCGAGACAGCGATCGGCGTCCCCGTCCAGGGCGATCCCGAGATCGGCGTGGTGCTCGATCACCGCGGAGCGCAGGGCGTCCATGTGGGTGGAGCCCGCGTCCTCGTTGATGTTGGTGCCGTCGGGCTCCGCGTGGATCCGGATCACCGTGGCTCCCTGCGACTCGAAAGCCGCCGGCCCGGTCTGGTAAGCGGCCCCGTTCGCGCAGTCGACCACCACGGTGATGCCTTCGAGGCTGACCGGGTGCTCCAGGCTCCCCACCAGGTGGGCGATGTAGGACTCGGTCAGGGCCAGGTCCTCACGGACACGGCCGACGGCGGCACCGGTCGGTCGGGACCAGCGCTCGCCCAGTCGACCCTCGATCGCATCCTCGAGGGCGTCGTCGAGCTTGGTGCCGCCACGGGCGAAGAACTTGATGCCGTTGTCCGGCATCGGGTTGTGACTGGCCGACAGCATCACGCCGAAGTCGGCGCCCGTCGACGCGGTCAGGAACGCGACCCCGGGAGTGGGCAGCACGCCCAACCGCACCACGTCCACCCCGGCGCTGGCCAGCCCCGCGACCACCGCCGCCTCGAGGAACTCCCCCGAGGCCCGCGGGTCGCGACCGACGACCGCGAACGGACGGTGACCGCTGAACTCGCCGGCCTCCGAGAGCACGCGGGCGGCAGCCAGCGCGAGATCGAGAGCCAGCTCCGGCGTCAACGCCTCGTTCGCGACCCCCCGGACACCGTCGGTGCCGAACAGTCGACCCATCGTGAGGGCTCGCCTGCGATCAGCGCTTGCTGTACTGAGGAGCCTTGCGGGCCTTCTTCAGACCAGCCTTCTTGCGCTCCTTGATGCGTGCGTCGCGGGTCAGCATGCCGGCCTTCTTCAGGGCGGGGCGGCTGGCCTCGGCGTCGACGGAGTTCAGCGCCCGGGCGATGCCCAGCCGCAGCGCGCCGGCCTGGCCGGTCACCCCGCCGCCGTGGATCCGCGCGATGACGTCGTAGGAGCCCGGGACCGCAGCGGTCGAGAAGGGCTCGGAGACGATCTGCTGGTGCACCTTGTTCGGGAAGTAGTCCTCCAGGGTGCGACCGTTGATGGTCCACTGGCCGCTACCGGGAGCGATCCGGACCCGGGCGACAGCCTCCTTGCGACGGCCGGTGGCGCCGGCGGGCGCGACGACGGCCGGGCGGCCCGTGGCGCCGGGGCCCACCTGGGCGGCGGCCTCGGACCGGTAGGCGATCTCGCGGTCGCCCTCGGTGAAGGGGACGACCTCGTCCTCGGCGATCTCGGTAACGGTGTCAGACACTGATGCGATTCCTTGCTGTGGTCACTGGTTCCAAGAGCCCGATCACGACGACCGGGCCGCTGGTCGATCGGGCTACTGGGCGATCTGGGTGATGGCGTACGGCTTCGGCTGCTGAGCACTGTGCGGGTGCTCCGGACCCGAGTACACCTTCAGCTTCTTGATGAGCTTCCGGCTCAGCTTGTTCTTCGGGAGCATGCCCCAGACCGCGAGCTCGACGGCCTTGCGCGGGTCGTTGTCCAGCAGCTCGCCGTAGCTGATCGACTTCAGGCCACCCGGGCGACCGGAGTGGCGGTAGGCCAGCTTGTCGTTGCGCTTGTTGCCTGTCAGGGCGATCTTCGAGGCGTTGACGATGACGACGAAGTCGCCGCCGTCCATGTGCGGCGCGTAGGTCGGCTTGTGCTTGCCACGCAGCAGCGTCGCCGCGGTGACCGCCAGTCGACCGAGGACGATGTCGTCGGCGTCGATGACGATCCAGTCACGAGTGAGGTCACCCGGCTTGGGGCTGTACGTAGACACGGTCGTTGACCAGCTTCCATGAGATGTGCGAAATCTGATGCGCGCCCGGACCCGTACGGCAACTGCCGCGGGCATGCGTAGGCACAACAGCGACCAAGATTACTCGCCGGCCCAGGCTGGGTCAAAACGTCCTCGCGTGAGCCAGCGCGACGGGGCTTCCGGCTCGGGACCGTGGACGAGACGGCGTCCTGAACCGGGACACGACACCCGCGGCCCGAGGGCAGAACAGGGGTCGACGTGTGTGCGGGGTCACCCGCTCCCGACTGGCAGCGGCAACTTGGGCCCGCGTAGGTTACGGCTATGACGGATACGCTCAGCATCCGCGATAACCGGACCGGCCGCGACTACGAGCTCGCGATCACCGACGGAACCATTCGCGCCGCCGATCTGAAGCAGATCACCGCCGGCGAGGAAGATCCCGGCATCGCCACCTACGACCCCGGCTTCGTGAACACGGCATCGTGTCGCAGCGCCATCACCTACATCGATGGCGACAAGGGCATCCTCGAGTACCGGGGCTACCCGATCGACCAGCTGGCCGAGCACTCCACCTTCCTCGAGGTGGCCTACCTGCTGCTGCACGGGGAGCTCCCCACCCAGCCGCAGCTTGACCAGTGGACGCACGACGTCACCTACCACACCTTCCTGCACGAGAACTGCAAGCAGTTCATCGAGGGCTTCCGCTACGACGCCCACCCGATGGGCATGCTGATGGCCTCGGTCAGCGCGCTGTCCACCTTCTACCCCGACGCCGGCACCATCGCCGACCCGGACGTGCGGCAGGCGCAGATCACCCGGCTGATCGCCAAGATGCCGACCCTGGGCGCGTTCGTCTACCGGCACCAGCAGGGCAAGCCGTACGTCTACCCCGACAACCGGCTGTCCTACTCCGCCAACTTCTTGGCCATGCTGTTCAAGATGAGCGAGCCGACCTACCAGGCCGACCCCCGGCTGGTGAAGGCGCTCGAGGTGCTGTTCATCCTGCACGCCGACCACGAGCAGAACTGCTCGACGAACGCGGTCCGCTCGGTCGGCTCCTCCCAGGTCGATCCCTACTCAGCGGTCGCCGCCGGTGTCGGCGCGCTCTACGGACCGCTGCACGGTGGCGCCAACGAGGCGGTGCTGAAGATGCTGCGGCGGATCGGCACCGTCGACAACATCCCCGGCTTCATCGAGGGGGTGAAGGAGGGCAAGGAGAAGCTGATGGGCTTCGGCCACCGGGTCTACAAGAACTTCGACCCGCGGGCCACCATCATCAAGAAGGCCTGCGACGACGTGTTCGAGGTGACCGGGGTCAACCCCCTGCTGGCCATCGCCAAGGAGCTGGAGAAGATCGCGCTCGAGGACGAGTACTTCATCAAGCGCAAGCTCTACCCCAACGTCGACTTCTACTCCGGTCTGATCTACGAGGCCCTGCAGTTCCCGCCGGAGATGTTCACCGTGCTGTTCGCCATCGGCCGCACCCCGGGGTGGCTGGCGCAGTGGTCGGAGCTGGTCCAGGACAAGGACCAGAAGATCGCCCGGCCGAAGCAGATCTACACCGGAGCCCGCAACCGCGACTTCGTGCCCATGCACCGCCGCTGAGCCCGGCTCACCCAGCTCGTCCCACGCAGCCGCTCGTCCCCTCGGGGGCGGGCGGCTGTGGGGTCTCCGGCGGTAGGTGACCCTGCCGCCGCGCTCCCCGCCCCGCGGTCCTAGGCTTCGCGACAGCGCACTCGCTCGTGGAGAGCGCCAGCAGGCCGTACGACCCAGGCCGTACCAACGGGGTCCTGGACACGCGACCCACCATCCGAGAGGTCCCACCATGCCTGTGGTCAGCGTCGAAGTGAGCTCGCCGCTCTCCCCCGCCGAGGCGCTGCGCGTGATCACCGACTTCGGCCCCAGCCGGGCCGAGGCGTGGCCGGGGGTCGACCTGTCCCGGCTCGTCGTGCACCAGGCCGGCGACGGGCACGCGGACGTGACCGAAGGCAACGACACCACCTGGGAGCGGGTGACGTACGACTGGGACGAGGCGACGGGCACCGTCACCGCCCGCACCACCGACTCCAACGTCTGGGCCGAGGGCAGTCGCTGGGACTACCGGCTGACCCCGGTCGAGAACGGCACCCTGGTCGGCGTCCGGCTCGAACGTCACGGCAAGAACCTCAAGGGCAAGCTGATCGGCGCACTGCTGCCGCTGCTCGGCACGAAGGTCGTGACCGACAGCCTGCGCAGCGCCCTCCGCCTCACCTGACCCCTGGTCCACAGGTCGCCACCCGACGTCGAGAAGGAGCAGATACACGATCCGACGCCCTTCCGGGGTGTGTCTGCTCCTTCCCACGGAGATCGGCAGGTCACGGCGAGCAGGCCGGTCAGCGGGCGCGCTGCACCCGGCCCTCGTCCCACACCGGCTCGTCGGCCTCGTAGACGCCTCCGTCGGACCCGAAGACCAGGAACCGGTCGAACGAGCGGGCGAACCAGCGGTCGTGCGTGACCGCGACCACGGTCCCCTCGAACAGCGAGAGCCCGTGCTCCAGCGCCTCGGCGGAGGAGATGTCGAGGTTGTCGGTCGGCTCGTCCAGCAGCAGCAGGGTGGCTCCGGACAGCTCCAGCAGCAGGATCTGCATCCGCGCCTGCTGGCCACCGGACAGCTGTTCGAACCGCTGCTCGGCGGCGTGCGCCAGCTCGTAGCGGTCGAGTCGCCGGGCGGCCTGCTCCTGCCCCATCCCGTCCCGGTGCTCGTCGCCGCGGTGCAGGATCTCCAGCAGCGTGCGACCCGTCAGCTCCGGGTGGTGGTGGGTCTGGGCGAACCACCCCGGCCGGACGCGGGCGCCCAGCCGGGCCGACCCGGTGTGCGCGACCGGGGCGACGTCCAGCGACTCGACCGGCCGGTGCTCGACGTCGGGATTGGACCCGCCCCGGGCCAGCAACCGCAGGAAGTGGGACTTGCCGGACCCGTTGGAGCCGAGCACCGCCACCCGGTCGCCGAACCAGATCTCCGCGTCGAACGGCTTCATCAGACCGGTCAGCTCCAGGTCGCTGACCACGATCGCCCGCTTGCCGGTCCGTCCGCCGCGCAGCCGCATCGACACCTGCTGCTCGGGTGGCACCTCCTGCGGCGGTCCGACCTCCTCGAACTTCGCCAGCCGGGTGCAGGCCGCCTGGTAGCGGCCGGCCATCCCGTCGTTGTACGCGGCCTTGATCTTGAGGGTCTGCACCAGGGTCTTCAGCTGGACGTGCTTCTCGTCCCAGCGCCGACGCAGCTCGGCGAAGCGGGCGAACCGGTCTTCTCGCGCGGCGGCGAAGGTGGTGAACCCGCCGCCGTGCACCCAGAGCGAGTTGCCCACCGCCCCAAGCTCCAGGGACGCGATCGCCGTCGCCGCCTCGGCCAGCAGCTCGCGGTCGTGGCTGACCAGCAGCACCGTCTTCGGGGTGCTCCGCAGCTGATCCTCCAGCCACCGCTTGCCCGGCACGTCCAGGTAGTTGTCCGGCTCGTCGAGGAGCAGCACCTCATCGGGTCCGCGCAGCAGCGCCTCCAGCGCGAGACGCTTCTGCTCGCCGCCGGACAGCGTCGACAGCTCCCGCCACTTCACCCGCTCGAAGCCGACCCCGAGCGCGGCCACGCAGCAGGTGTCGAAGGTCACCTCGGCCGAGTAGCCGCCCGCGTCGGCGTAGTCGGCCAGCGCCTGCGCGTACGCGAGCTGGACGGGCTCGGTGTCGTCGCTCATCAGCTCCAGCTCGAGCCGGTCGACGGTGGCCACCGCCTCCCGGAGCCGGGGCGGGCTGAGGGAGAAGAGCAGGTCCCGCACCGTGGTGGTGTCCCGGATGCTGCCGATGAACTGGCGCATCACGCCCAACCCGCCACTGCGGGAGATGGTCCCCTCGTTCGGCACCAGGTCGCCGGCGACGATCTTCAGCAGCGTCGTCTTGCCGGCCCCGTTCGGACCCACCAGGGCGACCACGGCCCCGTCCCCGACCCGGAAGGAGATGTCGTCCAGCAGCATCCGGCCGTCCGGGAGCGCGTAGGACACGCCACTCAGATCCACGTGCCCCATGGCCCGGGACTCTAGCCCGCCCGGGCCGTCCGGCTCACCGGCTTTTGCCGGTCGGTCCCCCCTCCCCGGTCGCTGACGCACGCCGTGGTGCACCGACGCGGCAGCTGCTGCACGTGCGTGAGCGTACGGCGGAGAGCGTCACGGCGCGGGCCGCCCGGGCGGGCCGCGCCCGGGTCGGGGCGGCGCGCCGGGACCGGCGGCTCAGGCCGCCATCAGGAGGGCGAGCGCGGCGGTGTCGGCGTTGCCCTGCGGGTCGACTCCCACCCGGTTGACCAGCTGCGTGACGTTGCCGTCGACGTCGGCCTCCACCCAGGCCGCCCGGTGCTCCAGACCCAGGTGCGGCAGTCCCGGCAGGAACACGCAGCCCGAGGCCACGTCGTAGTCGGGAACGCTGGAGAAGGTGCTCGACGGCGGGTGCAGCACCACCAGACCCGGAGGCTGCGGGTGGGCGAACTGGCCGGGGCTGAGCGGGTGCTCCCCCATCAGCGAGCCCTCGGCCACGACCAGACCGACGGCGCCCGCCTGAGGATGGTCCGGCAGCTCCTCGCGGACCCGGAAGACCGTGCTCATCGGCAGCATCCCGGGCACGGCCGCCATCCGGACGGCGAGGACGAGGAACTTCGCCCACTCGACCGTGTCCTGGGGCCAGCGCCCGATCAGCAGGAAACCGTAGAGGGCGCCCTTCGACTGCAGCGGCGCCACCTCGATCGATGACCGGAAACCATCCATGATGCCTCCCCACTCATCCCCCAGCAGGTCCCGGCTGGGGCCGGGCTCCTCATGCTCCACATCGGACGGCTGCAGCACAAGAGGGCGCGACCGCGGCTGTCGATACCGTGACGAGACTGAAACACCCGATGTCAGGCCGGTCACGGCCCCGGTCGAGGACGATCGCGGGGTCGATCCGGCCGACCCCTCCGATTACGGCGATTCCGCGTCACAATGGCTGCATGCTCACTCGTCAGTGGCTGCGTTGGCTCGTCCCGCTCGCCGCCGTCCTCGCCATCGTCGCCACCACCCTGGTCGCCGGGAACGCGTCCGCCGACGAGAAGCTGCCGCCCCGCAGCGCCGAGCAGCTCCTGGTCGACCTGCAGCAGGCGCGGGTGGACGGCTTCTCCGGCACCGTCCAGCAGTCCGCCGACCTCGGCATCCCGGCCCTGCCGGGCATGGGCGACCAGGGCGACGACTTCTCCTCGCTGATCTCGGGCAGCCACACGCTGCGGGTCGCGTACGCCGGGAACGACCGGTCGAAGGTGGCCCTGCTGGGCGATCTCTCGGAGACCTCGGTGATCCGCAACGGCTCGGACGTGTGGACCTGGTCCAGCAGCGACAACGCGGTCACCCACGCCACGATCGACGCGGCCGACCGCCCGAGCACGGACCGTGAGCTCCCGGCCGATGCGCCCAAGACCCCGCAGGAGGCCGCGACGCGCTTCCTGGCCGCGGTCGGACCCACCACGCAGGTGGGTGTCGCCACCGACACCACCGTGGCGGGCCGGCCGGCGTACGAGCTGGTGCTGACGCCGAAGCAGACCGGGTCGCTGCTCAGCAGCGTCCGGATCGCCGTCGACGGGACCGAGCACGTGGCCCTGCGGGTGCAGGTGTTCGCCGGCGACCGCCCCCAGCCCGTCGCGGCGATCGGCTTCACCGAGGTCGACTTCGCCACCCCGGCGGCCGCCGAGTTCGCCTTCACCCCACCGAAGGGGGCGAAGGTCACCGAGGTCACCCCGGACGACCACGCCGACCGGAGCACGCCCGACACCGCCGAGGCCGCGAAGCCGAAGGTCGTGGGTGAGGGCTGGACGACAGTGGTGGTCGGCACGCTGCCGAAGGGTGAGGTGCCGTCGGGCGCCGAGAACGGCGAGGGCCCGGATCTGCAGACCTACCTGGCTCAGCTGCCCAGGGTGTCCGGGAGCTGGGGATCGGGTCGGCTGCTGGCCGGCACCGCGTTCTCTGCGGTGATCACCGACGACGGTCGGGTCGCCGCCGGCGCGGTGGGACCCGAGCTCTTGTACGACGCCCTCGGGTGAGTCCGCCCTCCGACGTGTCAGCGTCCGTGGTGGCACGGACCGCCACCGAGGCTGACCACTCGGCACCCGTGCGGACCCGGGGCCTGACGAAGCGGTTCGGTCACCAGATCGCGGTGGACGACGTGGACCTGGTGGTGCCGGCCGGCGCGGTCTACGGGTTCCTCGGCCCGAACGGCTCGGGCAAGACGACCACCATCCGGATGCTGCTCGGGCTGATCAGCCCGACCTCGGGCACCGTCGACCTGCTGGGCGCCCCGATGGCCGGCGCCGGCCGCAGCGAGGTGGCCGTGCTCCGCCGGGTCGGCGCCCTGGTCGAGGGGCCGGCCTTCCACCCGTACCTGTCCGGTCGGGCCAACCTCCGGCGCCTCGAGGCTGCCGACCCGTACGCCGACGCCCGCACCAGCAGCGCCCGGGTGGACGCGGCGCTGGACCGGGTCGGCCTGCTGGTCGCGGCCCGGAAGCGCTATCGGGCGTACTCGCTGGGGATGCGGCAGCGGTTGGCCATCGCCAGCGCGCTGCTGGTGCCGCGGGACCTGCTGGTGCTGGACGAGCCGACCAACGGCCTCGACCCCCAGGGCACCCGGGAGGTCCGTCACCTGGTCTCCGACCTCGCGGCGGACGGCACCACAGTCCTCGTGTCCAGCCACCTGCTGAGCGAGGTCGAGCAGATGTGCGACCACGTGGGCGTGATGGACGCCGGTCGACTGGTCGCCCAGCAACCCCTGGCCGAGCTGCACGCCGGAACCGCCGCCCGGGTCCGGGTGCGGACCACCGCCGGTGGGGCCGATCCGACGCTGGCCACGCTGACCGCTCTCGGCCTGACCGCCGCGGAGCGCCAGGCCGCTCCGGGCGACCTGGCCACGGTCACCGCCGCGCTCGGCGGCGTCGAGCTGGACCGGATCGTGCCCGCGCTGGTCGCCGCCCGGGTCCCGGTGCTCGGCTTCGAGGTGGTCGCGGCCAGTCTGGAGGACGTGTTCGTGTCCCTCACCGGAGAAGGGTTCGAGGTCAGTGGCTGAGCCCGAGGTGCTCGGCGGAGAGCAGGCCGGGTCCCGCGCCCCGGCCGCCGCGGCCCGCTGGCTGCCGACCCGCTTCCTGGTCTCCGAGCTCGAGCTGATCTTCCGCCGCCGGCGCAACCTGGCCGGGCTGGCCGTGCTGGCGGTCGTGCCCATCATCCTGGCCGTCGCGGTGAAGACCGCCGGTGGCGGCGGCGGTGGTCCCGACTTCATCGACGCGATCCTGGGCAACGGGCTGTTCGTGGCGTTCGCGGCCCTCACCCTGGAGCTGCCGCTCTTCCTGCCGCTGGCGGTGGCCACCATCGCCGGCGACTCCGTCGCCGGCGAGGCCAACATCGGCACCCTGCGCTACCTGCTGACGGTGCCCGCGGGGCGCACCCGGCTGCTGGTCGTCAAGTACGCCGCGATCACCGTCTTCGCCTTCGCCGCCGCGCTGCTGGTCGCGCTGGTCGGCAGCGTCATCGGGCTGGCGCTGTTCGGCGGTGGGGAGATGGTCCTGCTGTCGGGCACCACGACCTCGTTCGCGGGAGCGGTGGGCCGGCTGCTGCTCACCGTCGCGTACGTGGGGTGTGGTCTGGCCGCCCTGGGCGCGATCGGGCTGTTCGTGTCCACCCTCACTGAGCAGCCGATCGGCGCCACGGTGGCGGTCGTGCTGATCAACCTGATGATGATCATCTGCGACACCATCGAGCAGCTGTCCTGGCTGCACCCGTGGCTGCTCACGCACTGGTGGACGGCGTTCGGCGGGCTGCTCCGCGACCCGATGGCCACGGCGGAGCTGGAACGCGGTCTGTTGACCTTCGCCGCCTATGCGGTGGTGTTCTGGCTGCTCGCCTGGGCTCGGTTCACCACCAAGGACGTCACGAGCTGATTCCTCGGTTTCTTTCGCCGACCACCGGAACTCGAACGGCAATTGTTCACCGCCGAAATCTTGACCCCGACAGAATCTGTCGCTTAGGTGAGCAGGGTCACACAGCGCGGCCACAGCCGGCGCTTCCTCACCTACCTCCCCCCGAGAGGCACCATGAGACCCTCCCCCACCCGACGCGTCGCCACCGCGGCGGTCGCCGTGCTGAGCGCCGGCGCCCTGTCCGTCGGCTTCCTGGCCGCCCCGGCCGAAGCAGCCGCTGACCCGGCCACCCGACTGGCCGAGCGCCTGGTCCGCCAGACCAACGGCGGCGATGCCAACCGCCACCTGATCGCCCTGCAGCGGATCTCCGACCGCAACGGCGGCAACCGGGCCGCGCCCGACGGCGAGAGCGCGGCGGCGCCGGGCTACGAGGCCAGCGTGGAGTACGTGTCCGGTCAGCTGCGCCGCGCGGGCTACCTCGTCGACGTCCAGGACTTCACCTATCCGGTCGAGGTCGAGCTGGCCGCGTCGATCACGGTCGGCGGCACCGCGTACCGGATCGACAAGATGAACGAGAGCATCGACACCCCGGCCGGCGGGATCACCGGCCCGATCCGGGTCGTGCCCGAGGACGCCACCACCGGCTGTGAGGCGACCGACTTCGCCGGGCAGGTCTTCACCGGCTCCGTGGCGCTGATCCGGCGCGGCGGCTGCACCTTCGAGCAGAAGTCGCTGAACGCGGCGGCGGCCGGTGCGGTGGCAGCGGTCATCTCCAACAACACGGCCGGTCCGCTGAGCAACGTGACCATCACCAACACCGGTCCCATCCCGGTGGGTGGGATCAGCCAGGCTGACGGCACCACGCTGGCGGCCCAGGCCGGCGCGGCGGCCACTGTGGAGATGCGCTACGAGGAGCAGACCCGGACCAGCCAGAACGTGATCGCCGAGACCCGGACCGGCAAGCGCAACAACGTCGTCATGGCCGGTGCCCACCTGGACGCCGTCTACGCGGGCATCAACGACAACGGCTCCGGCTCGGCGGCCCTGCTGGACGTGGCGCTCAAGCTCGGCGGCTCGCCCAACGTGGGCAACCGGGTCCGGTTCGCCTGGTGGGGCGCCGAGGAGCTCGGTCTGATCGGGTCGTCGGAGTACGTCAAGAGCCTGACGTTCGAGCAGCAGCTCGACATCGCGCTCTACCTGAACTTCGACATGGTGGCCTCGCCCAACGCGGCCTACTTCGTCTACGACGGCGACAACTCCGACGCCGTGGGCGCCGGCTCCGGACCGTACGGCTCGGCGCAGATCGAGAAGACGTTCACCGACTTCTTCAGCGACCGGCTCGGGATCGAGACCGAGGGGACCGACTTCTCCGGGCGTTCCGACTACGGCGAGTTCATCGCCAACGGCATCCCCGCCGGCGGTCTGTTCAGTGGCGCCGAGGGCATCATGACCGCGGCGCAGGCGGCCAAGTGGGACGGCACGGCCGGGATCGCCTACGACCCGTGCTACCACCAGGAGTGCGACAACCTGGGCAACATCAACCGGGAGGCGCTGGACCGCAACCTGGACGCGATGGCCTGGTCGGTCGGCCTCTACGCCTACTCGACCCAGGAGATCAATGGCGTGCCCCCGCGGGCCCAGCGGTTGACGATGCGGTCGGCGGCGAAGAACAAGATGAAGCTGGCCGGCACCTACGTGCCCAGCGACAAGGCGGCCTGACCACAGCCGGTCTCCCGTCCCCCGTCACCGGTCCGTCGCGCTCGTCGCGGCGGGCCGGTGGCGCGTTCAGGGCCCGACCGAGCGCGCGCGAGCCGGGCGGGCACTGGGTAGGGTCTGGCCGTGACCGAGCCGACCCAGCTGCCTGCGCGCGCCCCCCGGGTGCACCGGGAGGTCACCTCCTTCGTCCGGCGCAGCACCCGGATGCGGCCGGTCCACCAGCGCGCCTGGGAGCGTCTCCGGCACGCGTACGTGGTCGAGGTGCCGCAGCGCGCGACCAGCACCTCGGTCGCTCCTGGCCACGCCCTGGACCTGGCGGCCGTCTTCGGCCGGGAGGCCCCGCTGGTGGTGGAGATCGGCCCGGGGACCGGTGAGTCGCTGGTGGCCATGGCCGCCGGCCGCCCCGAGGTCGACGTGCTCGCCTTCGAGGTCTACCTGCCCGGCGTGGCCCGCGCCGTCCACCGGCTGCACGAGACGGGAGTGGGCAACGTGCGCCTGCTGCAGACCGACGCGGTCGACGGTCTGACCCACCTGCTCGGGCCGGCCAGCGTGACCGAGCTCTGGACGTTCTTCCCCGATCCCTGGCCCAAAGTGAAGCACCACAAGCGGCGCCTGGTGGACCGCGCGTTCGCCGACCTCGTGGCCGAACGGCTGCGCCCGGGCGGGCACTGGCGGCTGGCCACCGACTGGGCCGACTACGCCGAGCAGATGCGCACGGTGCTGGACGCCCACCCCGACCTGGTCTCCGCCGCCTCCTCGGTCGACGGCTGGGCCGACCGTCACCCCGACCGCCCGCTGACCCGCTTCGAGCAGCGCGGCCTCGACGCGGGCCGCACGGTCCGCGACCTGCACTACCGGCGTCGATGAGCGCCCTCGAGGCCCTTCCCCTCCGGCGGTGGCGGCTGGACGTCCGCTACGACGGCACCGAGTTCTCCGGCTGGGCCGCTCAGCGCGACCGGCGCACCGTCCAGGGCGAGCTCGAGCTCTGGCTGGGTCGGGTGCTGGGCCTGCCCGAACCGCCGCGATTGGTGTGTGCCGGCCGGACCGACGCCGGGGTGCACGCCCGCGGCCAGGTGGTGCACGTCGATCTCCCCCCGTCCGCGCTGCCCGACCCGGCGTCCGTGCTCCGGCGACTGCGTCGTGCCCTGCCCGCGGACCTCGCGGTGACCTCGGTGCGACCTGCCCCCGAGGGTTTCGACGCGCGCTTCGCGGCGCTCTGGCGCCGTTACTGCTACCGGATCAGCGACTCCGAGTCGGTGCCGGACCCGCTCCGCCGTCGCGACACGACCGCCATCCCGCGCCCGGTGGACGCGGCCCGGCTGGACCAGGCCGCGCAGACCCTGCTCGGGCTGCGCGACTTCGGCGCCTTCTGCAAGCGCCGCGAGGGGGCCACCACCGTGCGTACGCTCCTCGAGCTGTCCGCCCGACGAGGACCGGACACCCTGATCGAGGTGACGGTGCGCGCCGACGCGTTCTGCCACTCGATGGTGCGGTGCCTGGTCGGCGCCCTGGTCGAGGTCGGCTCCGGACGGCGGACGGTCGCGTGGCTGACGGGGATCACGGCCGCCGCGGTGCGCAACAGCGAGGTCCCGGTGCTGCCGGCCCAGGGCCTGACGCTGGAGGAGGTGGGCTATCCCGGCGACGCCGGGTTGGCCGAGCGGGCCGCCGCGTCCCGGAGTCTGCGCATCCTGCCCCCGACCCCCCCTGGAGACATCGTGACCGAGCACTACTTCAGCGGCACGCCGACCGGTCCGGAGCACCGCCGGGACGTCACCGTCGAGCTGTTCGGCCGGACCGTGACGGTGGCGACGGCCAACGGGATCTTCGCCGGCGAAGGACTCGACCGGGGCACGGCCGTCCTGCTGCGCCACGTGCCGCCGCCGACCGGGAGCCCCCGGATCCTCGACCTGGGGTGCGGCTGGGGACCCATCGCCCTCGGTCTGGCGCTCGCCTGTCCGGGCGCCACCGTCGACGCCGTCGACGTGAACGAGCGTGCGCTGACCCTGTGCCGCGACAACGCCGGCCGGCTGCGGGTCGCCGGCCGGGTCCGGGCGGTCCGGCCCGACGAGGTGGGCGAGGGGACCAGGTACGACCAGATCTGGTCCAACCCGCCGATCCGGATCGGCAAGGCAGCCCTGCACGACCTGCTGCTCCGCTGGTTGCCCCGGCTGGAGCCGACCGGGGTCGCCCACCTGGTGGTCGGCAAGAACCTCGGCGCGGACACCCTCGCGACGTGGCTGACCACCGAGGGTTTCCCCTGCACCCGGACCGGCACCGCCAAGGGGTTCCGGGTGCTGGCGGTGCAGCCGCGCCGCTGACCGGCTCAGTGCTCCGAGACGCTCGAGAGCACCTCGGGCCAGCGTCGGTCCAGCACCGCGCCACCGCGCACCACGCCCTGCCACAGCACGACGCCCCCGATCACCAGGCCGAGGCCGAGGCCGAGCCAGTCCAGCCCCGGCACCCAGGACGACCCGATCACCAGGGCGATGGTGGGCACGGCCAGCAGCAGGCTGACGCCGCTGGTCACCCCGAACGCGGCGAGCGACGGCAGACCACCGCTGCTGCCCTTCTGGAAGGGGCTGGCGCCCGGGGGTGGGGCCGGCCACTGCCACAGCGTGCCGACGAAGGAGCCGACGCCGAGACTCACCAGGGTCAGGGTGACGCTGACCGCCAGCACCGCCGGCCAGACCCACCACGCACCCGACAGCAGCAGACCGAGAACGGTCAGCACGACCAGCACCGGGCCGAACACGGTCACCGTGGACAGGACCCGGCCCAGCCGGTCCGCCGCGCCGCGGACCCCGGTGGTGGCGTGCAGCCAGAGCGCGCTGCCGTCGTAGCTGAGGTCCTGGGCCATGCTGGCGCCGATCAGCCAGCACAGCAGCGTCGGGGCGAAGGCCGCCACCAGCGGCTCACCGTCCGGGTTCGCCAGCTGCGCCACCATCACGATCACCGGGCCGATCAGGAAACCGGCGATCCCTGCCACGTAACGGGGATCGCGCCGCCAGTAGCGCAGCGTCCGCGCCGCCACGGCTCCGGCCGGGGTGGCCGGGTAGAGACGGTCGACCAGGTGACCGGCACGCATCCGGCCGGCCCCCCGCAGCGCCTCCAGCGGCTCGGTCAGCCGCTTGTCGAGATGGTGCTGCCAGGTCAGCCACAGGGCCGCCACCAGTCCCAGGGCCAGCAGCAGGCGGACCCCGGCGAGCAGCCAACGACCCTCGGCGACGTCGGCCGGAACGGCCCAGACCCAGCCGAACGGTGTCCAGCCCGCCACGGTGGCGGCGTCCCCCAGCACTGCCAGCCACCGGTCGAGACCCACCCCGGCCAGCCCACCGAGCAGGTTGGCCCCCACCCCGAGCAGCAGGCCCAGACCGGCCAGCCCGACGAACGCGAAGTCGCGGAAGCGCCGGGAGCTGAGCACCGCGGCGAAGGTCGTCGTGCCGGCGCGGGAGAACAGGAAGCAGGTGACCACGCCGATCGGGATCGCCACGACCGTGGCCAGCACCGGAGCCGGACCCCGCCACCAGCTCACCAGCAGGCCGAGCGACACCAGCACGGTGGCCACCCCGGTGCTGCCGACCAGCCCGGACACCAGCAGCCCCGGCATGATCTGCCGGGCCCGTACGGGCAGCAGGGCGAACCGGGCCGGGTCCAGGGTCTCGTCGACGCCGAACACCAGCAGCGACAGCACCAGCCAGCCGGCGGTGAGCGCCGCGAAGGCCACCACCGTCGCGTCCGCGGTCACCGCCACCGACGTCCAGCGCAGGGCGACCAGACCCACCAGCGCCACCACCACGAGGCCGAGCGCGTAGACCAGCCCGAGGATCAGGCCGACGGTCCGCCAGACACTGCGCCGGAGCGCGTTGCGCAGCAGGCTCAGCTTGAGCCGGACGAGGATCGCAACCACGACAGGGCCTCCTCTCCGGCCGCCGTGTAGCCGACCAGCTCCAGGAAGCGCTGCTGGAGGCTGGAGGATCCCCGCACCTGGTCGAGCGTCCCGGCGGCCAGCACCCGACCCTGGGCGACGACGGCCAGCTGGTCGCACAGGCTCTCGACCAGCTCCATCACGTGGCTCGACAGCACCACCGTGCCGCCGCCGGCGACGTAGCCCCGCAGGATGGTGCGGATGTGCTCACCGGAGACGGGGTCGACCGACTCGAACGGCTCGTCCAGGATCACCAGCCGGGGTGCGTGGATGAGGGCACAGGCCAGCCCGATCTTCTTGGTCATGCCGGCCGAGTACTCGACCACCAGGGTGTTCGCGTCGTCGGCCAGGCCGAGGGCGGCCAGCAGCTCCGCGGAACGGGAGACGATGTCGGTCTCGGGCACCCGGCGCAGCAGCCCGACGTAGCGCAGCAGCTCCTGACCCGTGAGTCGGTCGAACAGCCGCATCCCGTCGGGCAACATGCCGATCAGGCCCTTGGCTCCGGCCGGATCGCTCCACACGTCCCGGCCCAGGATCTCCGCTCGGCCGGCGTCGGGCCGCAGCAGCCCGGTGGCCATCGACAAGGTCGTGGTCTTGCCGGCACCGTTCGGCCCGACCAGTCCGAAGAGGCAGCCAGAGGGCACGGTCAGCTGCAGTCCGTCGACGGCGACCTTGGTGCCGAACCGCTTGACCAGGCCGGTCAGGGCGAGGGCCGGCGGCCGGGATCGGGGAAGCTCGCTCATGCCTCCAGTGAACACGGCCGCCCCGGTAACTCCTTTCCGGAATGAGACCTTGTGAGGTTCGTCATTGACGTGGCTCACATTTTCTCGTTACCTTGATTTAACACTGAGAGCGCTCCCACGGTCTCGGTTTCTCTCCCCCACCCACCCGCTCAGCCAGTCTTCATCCCCCGAGGAGACTCCCCCATGGCAACGCTGCCGCCCCCCTTCTCGAGCGACCCCGAACACGGGTCCTCGACCTCCCCCCACCCCCTCGCCACCCCCGCGCCAGCCGGGCCGGGACCCTCCCACCCTCGACGCCGGCGCTCCCGGTTGGCCGCCTCGTTGGTGGCCCTCAGCCTCGCCGCCGGCACGCTCGTAGCCGGTGTGGTCACCCGACCGGCCGAAGCCGCCGTCACCAGCGTCGGAGCGGGGTCGTACACCACGACCCTGCCCGCCGGGAAGTCCCTGCCGACCGGCTGCGGTGACATCTCGACCAACCCCCGTGGCGCCCTGACCGCCAACGCCCCGAAGGGACCGGTGCCCACCAACGACTGGTGGTCCTCGATCCTGTTCAAGAAGACCGACTGCGCGTTCGGCGAGCCGCTCTACGCCCACCCGGCCGCGTACGACACGTATCCCGGCGGTCTGGGCATCTCGTACACCGACAAACCGACGATCACCGGCACGGCGACCGGCGTCGGGGAGTACAAGTTCAGCTACACCCGTGACCTGCTGGTCGGCGTCGCGGGTCTGACGGCCGGGCGCGTCCAGGTCGACGACTGGTCGGACTGGACCGTCACCCCGGCGTGGACCGACGGCACCCGGTCCCTCAAGGCGACCATCGGTCACGGCCTGCCGTTCTCCTACTTCGACGTCGACGGCGGCGGCAGTGCGCAGATCAGCACCGACGGACCGCCGAAGGTGTGGGCGACCAGCGGTTCCATGATCGGCTTCAGCATCCGCGACCACGACTACGTCGCGTACGCCCCGAGCGGCGCGAGCTGGGTGGTCAACGGTTCGTCGATCACCTCGACGCTGGGTGGCAAGGACTACTTCAGCGTCGCGGTGCTCCCGACCAAGGCCGCCGACAGCGACAGCACCCGGACGACCCTGGCCACCTCGTACGGCCGGTACGCCCAGGCCCACGTCACCGGCACCAAGATCAGCTACCAGTACTCCCCGAGCACCGGCAAGGTGAACAGCACCTACGCCTTCACCACCGAGGCCAAGGAGGGCAGCGAGAGCAAGACCGTCGTGTCGCTCTACCCGCACCAGTGGAAGGACCTGGCCGGCGGGTCGCCGATCAGCCAGACCTACGTCTCCCCACGTGGGCTGATGAAGAACCTGGTCGGCGTCTCCAGCTTCGCGACGTCGATGACGTACCACGGGATCCTGCCGGAGCTGCCGGCGGTGGCCACCTCCGCGGGGGCCGACAAGGCCACCCTCGTCAACTACCTGAACCAGGTCGCCAACGACCCGGCCGGGGAGCAGAAGCCGGACACCTACTGGGCCGGCAAGGGTCTGGGCCGCTCGGCCCGGATCGCCGAGATCGCCGACCTGGTGGGAGAGACGGCCATCCGGGACAAGGCGCTGACGGCGATGAAGCGGACCCTGGAGAACTGGCTGACGGCGTCGGCCGGTGAGAACGACCACCTGTTCTACTACGACAAGAACTGGGGCACCCTGATCGGCTACGAGGCCAGCTACGGGTCCGACCAGGAGCTCAACGACCACCACTTCCACTACGGCTACTTCATCGCCGCGGCGGCCACGGTGGCCAAGTTCGACCCGAGCTGGGCGAAGTCCAGCCAGTACGGCGGCATGATCGACCTGCTCATCCGCGACGCCAACAACTACGACCGGGACGACAACCGCTTCCCGTACCTGCGTGACTTCGACATCTACGCCGGTCACGACTGGGCGTCGGGCCACGGGGCGTTCGCCTCCGGCAACAACCAGGAGTCCAGCTCGGAGGGGATGAACTTCGCGGGGGCCCTGATCCAGTGGGGTCAGGCCACCGGCAACACCGCCGTCCGGGACGCCGGGATCTACATCTACACGACCCAGGCCGCGGCCATCGCCGACTACTGGTTCGACGTCGACAACGACATCTTCCCGGCGTCGTTCCAGCACAGCACGGTCGGCATGGTCTGGGGTGACGGCGGCGCGTACGCCACCTGGTTCACCGCCGATCCGGAGAAGATCCAGGGCATCAACCAGCTGCCGATCACCGGCAGCCACCTCTACCTGGGTCTGCACCCGGCGTACAACAAGATCAACTACGACGAGGTGGTCCGCAACCGCGGGGGCGAACCCACTGCCTGGCAGGACATCCTGTGGGAGTTCCTGGCTCTCGGTGACCCCGACCTGGCGCTCAGCAAGTTCACGGCGAACCCGAACTTCCTCTCCGAGGAGGGTGAGTCCAAGGCCCACACGTTCCACTGGATCCGCAACCTGGCCGCTCTGGGCAACGTGGACTCCGGGATCACGGCGGACAACCCGCTGGCCGCGGTCTTCACCAAGAACGGGCAGCGCAGCTACGTGGTCGCGAACATCTCCTCGGCCGCGCTGACCGTCACGTTCTCCAACGGGACCAAGGTGACGGCTCCGGCCGGCAAGACCGTGGTCACGGGGGCGATCACCTGGAGCGGCGGGAACGCGTCCGCGACTCCGGGCACCGACCCCACGCCGACGCCGGACCCGACCACCCCGACGCCGGATCCGACCACCCCGACGCCGGACCCGACCACCCCGACCCCGACGCCGACCACCCCGACGCCGGACCCGACCACCCCGACCCCGACGCCCACGGCGCCGGGCCAGGCGGGACGGTACTTCCTGACCGCTGACCAGAAGCTGGCCACGAGCGCCCCTGCTCCTGGCACGGTGACCCTGGTCGGGGCGAACTGCCAGTGCGACGGGGCGCCGGAGAAGGCCAAGGTGTTCACCGCCACCGGCGTGAACGGGACCTGGACCGGTGCCGCCGCTGCCTTCGACCTCGCGATCGATGCGGGCAGCTCGGTGGGCAACGCCAGCCAGGTCCGGATCTCCTACGACCTGACCGGCAACGGGTCGTTCGACCGGGTGGAGACCTACCGGTACTTCGCCACCGACCCGGTGCCCGGCTACGAGCACTACACCCAGGACCGGCAGCTGCTCGGCGCCACCGGGACCATGGGCGGGCTGACCGGCGGCACCATCAAGGTCGAGGTGTGGAACGCGATCGGCAACCAGCCGACCACCCTCGGCGTCGGATCGCTCTCCCGGCTGGACCTGCCGCTGCGGTGACCCGGATACTGCGGTGACCCTGACGTCGGGTCACCACAGCTCGAGCCCACCCGAAGGGCTGACGACGACCACGGCACCCACCGGACAGTTCCGGTGGGTGCCGTGGTCCGTCCACGACCGGCCGTTGCGAGCGGGACCAGTACCGTGTCGGGCGGGGTGGCGGCGACAGGTCGGACGACCAGCCAGAGGCGAACGAGCGAGGTGATCGGAGCGTGGCGGTGGACCCCCGGCTGGTCGAGTCACTCGCCACCACCATCGAGCGTCACTACGTCTTCGCGGAGCAGGCCCGTGAGATCGCCACAGTGGTCCGGTCCTGGACGCCCCCGACCGACGAGGTCCCCTTCGAGGAGTGGACTCGCGTCCTCCGGGGCTTCGACCGGCACTTCCGCGTCCGGTCCTCGGTGCCGGCGCCCGCGCCCGCGCCGGGCGCCGAGTCCGTCCGCGATGTTGCGCGCTTCCTGCGGACCGAGGCTCGCGACCGCGTAGGGATCCTGCGGGTCAAGGAGTTCGTCGACCCGGACGCACCCGGGCGGCGGGATGAGGCCGGTGCCGCACTCCGCTGGCTGAGCTCGTTCGATGCGGCGATCATCGACCTGCGGGCCAATCCAGGCGGCTGGCCCTCGATGGTGTCCGTGCTCGCCGGCCCCCTGCTCGGACCCCTCCCCGTCCACGTCGTCGACTTCGTCTCACGTACGGCCTCGGAGACGTCCTTCACGGAGCCCCGGCCGGAGCTTGTCGCGCTGGCGGAGATGCCGGTCGCCGTCCTGATCGACCGGGCCACGGCGTCGGCGGCCGAGAGCATGGCCTATCTGCTGCGGAGCACGGGACGGGCCGTCGTCGTCGGCGAGACCTCGGCGGGTGCCGCCAACCCCGGGGACTGGTTCGACACCGGTGCGCGAGCCGCGGTCTTCGTGTCCACGGGGGCACCGGTCGATCCACGGACCGGGAGCAGCTGGGAGGGCGTCGGCGTCGTCCCGCACGTCGCCGCAGACAGCGACCGGGCCGAGGTGGTGGCCCTCACGGTCCTCGCGGACCGACCGACCACCACGGAGCGGTCGGCCGCGGTCCCGGGCCACGGACTAGGATCGAGAGCGATTTCACCTGCGTCCATCACGAGGAGAGCAATGGCTGACTACGTCCTGCCCGATCTGCCCTACGACTACGGGGCACTGGCTCCGCACATCTCCGGCGAGATCATGGAGCTCCACCATGACAAGCACCACGCCGCCTACGTCAAGGGCGTCAACACCGCGCTCGAGCAGCTGGCCGAGGCGCGCGACAGCGACTCGTTCGGCAGCCTGGTCGGTCTCGAGAAGACCCTCGCCTTCCACCTCGGTGGACACATCAACCACTCGGTCTTCTGGCCGAACCTGTCCCCGGACGGGGGCGACAAGCCCGACGGCGCCCTGGGCGCGGCCATCGACGAGTACTTCGGGAGCTTCGACAAGTTCCGCGCCCACTTCGAGGCGAACGCCAACGCCATCCAGGGCTCGGGCTGGTCGATCCTGGTCTGGGACGCCCTCGGGCAGCGGCTGAACATCGTCCAGCTGTACGACCAGCAGGCCAACGTGCCGCTCGGCCAGGTCCCGATCGTGCTGCTCGACATGTGGGAGCACGCGTTCTACCTGCAGTACAAGAACGTCAAGGCCGACTACGTCAAGGCCTGGTGGAACGTGGTCAACTGGGCGGACGCCCAGACCCGGTTCGCCGCCGCCGTGGCGCAGACCCCGGGGCTGATCACGCCCTGATCGACGACCATCGGCAGTGAGCGCGGCGTCCACCCCCGGGGTGGGCGCCGCGTCGTCGTTTCACCCCTCGTCCCGGCGCGCCCCACATCGTACGGCGGCCGGACCAGGCGCAGACTGGTGCCGTGAGCGACCTCGGGCTCTGGATCCACGGGAGCGGCGACCACCCCCTCGTGGTCGTGCACGCACCGGAGAGCGTGAGCGCAGCGCGGTGCACCAGCCGGGGCTCGATCGGTGCGGGCTCGTCGCACGTATCAGCCGGAGCGCGCCCGGAGTCCAGATGGGTGTGACCGAGACCGTGCCGCCGAACGCCGCAGGACCCGCACCCCGTCGCCGTCGCCCGTCACGAACCACGCCTGCCCGGCGCCGGCGACCGCGGCAGTCCCCGGCCCCGCGGCTTCGTCGGCGGTTGGGTCGAGGATGACCACCGTGTTCTCGTCGACAGCGATCCCCGCCGCCGCCGCACCGGTGTCCACCGCCGCGACCAGGCGCGACAGCGTGCCCCACTGGGCCGTGTGCACCTCGATGGTGGCCGCGACCAGACCGAGACCGTCGACCACGGTGACCTGGTCGAGGTCCTCGGCGTTGTCCTCGTGCGTCACCGCCGTGGTCCCGACCTGCCAGCCGCCCAGCAGGGCGCGGGCCGCCGCGATCATCGCCCCGGCGGAGAACCCGGCGTACGGCAACCCGTCGGCCACAGCGGTCCGGATCACGCCGGCGTACGGCAGGAGCGCCCGGTGGTAGTCCGGGGTGACGCCGCCACCGACGAGCAGCCCGTCCAGGCCCGACCACCAGGGCTCGGTGGGCGCGGCGCCGTCGCCGAGAGCGAGCGGCGCACCGGGGCTCGCGGAGACACCGACCACGTCGACCGGTGCGCACCGCCGGAGCGCCTGCCGGAACCAGTCCACGCCCTCGGCGTGACCGTCGGCCTCGGTCACGACCACCACGGCGACCCGGGGCGAGGACCGTCCGGCCGCGGTGGCCCGCCCGACGCACTCGGCCACGAACTCGCCGTAGACGATCACGGCGGCCCCGAGATCCCGACCGCCCCCCACCAGGTGCACGCTCATGGATCCCGGAGCGTAGCCGCCCGAGAGCGGGTGGGCTGATGGCCCCCGGGGGCGACCCGGGCGCCACCACGTCGGCGAACCCGAGCCACGCCGTGATCATCGGCGCGAGCATGGCCGGGCTCTGCGCAGCGGCGGCGCTGGCGCAGCAGGGCCTCACCGTCACGGTGCTGGAGCGGGACCGGTTGTCCACCGAGCCGGGGCACCGGCGGGGCGTCCCGCAGGACACCCAGGCCCACGTCCTGCTCTACCGCGGCATCACGGTGCTGGAGCAGCTGCTCCCGGGGTTCCGCGCGGAGCTGCTGGCGGCCGGGGCGGTGGCGTACGACTCGGGACGGATGCCGTGGCTGGGCGAGTACGGCTGGCTGGACACCGACCTGGACGGCTACGAGGTCGTCTCGGCCACCCGCCCGCTGATGGAGGCGGTGACCCGGCGACGGGTGGTCGCCCTCACCGGCGTCCGGCTGCGCGACGGCGTGACGGTCACCGGTCTGACTCCGGCGTCCCCGGGCTGGCGGGTCCGGATCGGGAACGGGACCGACGGGCCCGAGGCCGCTGCCGAGACGATGTCCGCGGCCGACACGATGGCCGACGGCGACGAGGTGGTGGCCGCCGACCTGGTGGTCGACGCCTCCGGCCGGTCCTCCCGGCTGGACCGCTGGGGCGTGGTGGCCGAGCCCCCCGCCGTGGAGGAGGTGGACGCCCGCGTGGGGTACGCCAGTCGTCTCTACCGCGCGCATCGCCAGCTCCCTGTCCGGACGGGCGTGATGATCCTCGCCGACGCCGGCTCCGGCACCGCCGGGCTCGCGCTGCCGGTCGAGCACGGTCGGTGGCTGGTCGCCGCGGCCGGGTTCGGCGAACGACGACCGCCCCGTGACACCGCCGGCTTCGTCCGGTTCCTGTCGGGCCTACGGGACCCGGCGCTGGCCGATCTGGTCGCTCTGCTGGAGCCCGCCGGGGAGGTCAGCATCCACCGCCAGACCGCCAACCGGCGCCGACGCTGGGACCGCGTGGCCGACTGGCCGGAGGGCCTGCTGGTGGTCGGCGACGCTCTGTGCTCGCTCGACCCCGTCTACGGCCAGGGCATCACCGTGGCTGCGCAGCAGGCGTGCGCTCTCGGCGAGGCCGTCCGCCGGGGGCGCCCGGTGGACCGCCGCCTGCAGCGCCGGCTGGTGGACCTCACCGCCACCCCGTGGGCGATCGCCACCACCGGTGACCGGCGGCAGCCGACCTGCACGAGCGAGCCGGGACCGGCGGAGCGGGTCAGCGCGGGCTGGGTGGCACGCCTGTCCCGACTGGCGGCCACCGGGCACCCCCGGGCCACCGCCGCCCTGCTCGCGGTCAACAACCTGATGGCTCCCCCGTCCTCCCTGCTGCACCCGGCCCTGCTGCTGGCGGGCGCGCGACCGTCGCCGACCGCCCGGCTGGCCCGGCCGGCGGTGCTGGACGACCTCAGTCGGCTTCGTCGTCAACCGCCACCGGCGGACCCAGCAGCCGCTTGACCTCGTCCAGGGTGTCGGCCTCCGCAGGCGACTTGTCGGGCCGGTAGCGCAGCACCCGGGCGAAGCGGAGGGCCACCCCACCGGGGTAGCGGGTGGAGGTCTGCAGACCGTCGCAGGCGATCTCCACCACCGTGGTGGGGGCGACGTGGACGACGTGCCGGTCGCGTCGCGTGGCGATCTGGGTGAAGTGCTCCGTCTGCCAGCGCAGCAGCTCGTCGGTCATGCCCTTGAACGTCTTGCCCAGCATCACCGGCTCGCCGGTGACCCCGTCCCGGGCGGCGAGGTGGATGTTGGAGAGCCAGCCGTCGCGCCGTCCGTATCCCCACTCGACCGCGGTGACCAGCAGGTCGAAGGTGTGGCGCGGCTTCACCTTGATCCAGGAGGCCTGTCGGCGGCCCGCGGCGTAGCCCGCTTCCGGCTGCTTCACCACCACGCCCTCGAAGCCGCGGGTGACAGCGGAGTCGAAGACCTCGGTGAGCTCCGCGACCGTGGTCACGGTGGTCCGCTCCACCCGCAGCTCCGCGGGCAGCAGCCGGTCGAGCTCGGCCGCGCGCTGCACCAAGGGAGCGTCCAGCAGCGTACGACCGTCGACGTGCAACAGGTCGAAGAAGAACACCCGCAGCGCCAGGCCGTGCGCACCGTCATCCCCGCGGGTGGCGGTGCGGGACGCCACCAGCTGGAAGGCCTCGGGACGCCCGTCCGGCCGCAGGGCGAGCACCTCCCCGTCCAGCACCAGCTCCTCGGCCGCGAGGGTGCGGACCGCCGCCACCACCTCGGGCAGCCGCTCGGTGATCTCGTCCAGCGACCGGGTGAACACCGACACCTCGTCGCCGCGGCGGTGGACCTGCACCCGGATGCCGTCGAGCTTCACGTCGACGACGACCGGTCCGCCGGTCTTGGCCAGCGCCGCTTCCGGATCCGGTGCACTCGCCGCCAGCATCGGCTGCACCGGGGTGCCGACCGTCAGACCGACGGCCGCCAGCGCCGCGGCGCCCCCGGAGGCCAGCAACCGGGCGGCCTCGGTGGTCGAGGACAGCAGCATCGCCGCGCGCCGGAGGACGGCGGGCTCCACCCCGTACGCCTTCGCCATCCCCTCCTGGACCAGGGCGTCCATCGCCCCCTGTCGCAGGTCGCCGAGCACCAGTCCCCGGAGGAAGCCCTGCTCCCGCTCGGTGGCCCGGGCGAACAGCTCCGCCGCCAGCGCGCTGCGGCGGCCGGCCGACCCGGCCCCCGAGAGGCCGGCCATGCCGGCGAACGCGGTGTCCACCTCGACCAGGGTCAGGCTGGGCCGGTCCGCGGGCGGAGGTGGGGCGGTCAGGCCCCGCCAGCCCAGCCCCGTACGCCGCTGCCGCAACGCTCCGCCGAGGTAGCTGACCGCGATCTCCAGGTCACCCGGTCCCGCCTCGGCCAGCACCTCCGCCAGCAGGTCCCGCTTCGCGTTGCGGGAGCGGGTCGCGCTCAGGGCGGTCCAGGTCTCGGCGAGTCGATCGAGCAGCACCGCCCCATCCTCGCCCGGACCACCGACACCCTGCGGCTTCCCGGCTCGAACATTCCGTCACTCGACGGCTTCCTCCGCCCCACGGAGCCCCTGGACTCGAACATTCCGTCACTCGACGGCTTCCTCCGCCCCACGGAGCCCCTCGGCTCGAACATTCCGTCACTCGACGGTTTCCTCCCCCACGGACGCCGTACGCTGCGTGGTTCTCCGTCGGGTGACGGAATGTTCTGCGACCGTGGGACACGAAGGCGGGCCGACGGACCACGTCAGCAGGCCGGAGCGACTGGGCCGCGAACCTCAGCGGCGCGACTCCGGGAGGGCGAGATCCAGGTCACGATTCGGTAGCTTCGGGGGCTGACGGAGATCTCTGTCGGCGGAAGACCGTTCCTCGTGGGGAAGTGGTATACCCTCCGGTGTAGGAGCGCTCTCACAACGACGCTCCACAACGATGCGGTTACTAAATGAGCGTTAGGCATTGACACCGAACCGGTTAAGTGGTGTGTTGTCACCTGAACGTTCGTTGAGAGTGGGGGACGCGATGACGCAGACCACGGGGGTACTCCGCCGTGCCTGTTTCCCTGCCGTCTCTCGCCCCGGTCTCGTCCCGGCTCACCGTTCACCTGCGCGGCGTCAGGCCGCGCAGCACCCGACGGCTCACCCCCGTGCCGGGGGAACCCGCATCCCCGATCGTCCGGCGACCGCCCCACCCGTGGCGGCCCCGTCCGGATCGATCGTCCTGTCCGCGAGGGCAACCACCAGTTCGGCCGTCGGCCGGAGCACGACAGGTTCGGCCTTCGGCCGGAGCACCTCAGGTTCGGCCTTCGGCCGGAGCACCTCAGGTTCGGCCTTCGGCCGGAGCACCTCAGGTTCGGCCTTCGGCCGGAGCACCTCAGGTTCGGCCTTCGGCCGAGACACCCACGGATCGGCCGTCGGCCGTGACGACAGTTGCATCACGCGTTTCCAAGGAAGGAAGCAATGAACGATCAGCAAGATCACGACTTCACCGGTGAGGACCTCAAGTCCGCGGTGGCCGGCTGGTCCCCGAACCGTCGCCGGTTCCTGTCCGTCGCCGGCCTCGCCGTCGGCGGTGCCGTCATCGGCACCACGGCGGCCGGCTGCGGCACCGCCCAGACCGGGAACAGCACCGGGAGCGGCACCGACGCCAAGGGTCGGGCCGGCGCTGCCGGCGAGACCCTGTTCGTGGCCGGGTTCCAGTGGGGCCCGCCCACCAACTACAACCCGTTCGCGCCCTCGCCGGCGTGGCCCACGGCAGGTGGCCAGAGCCAGCTGATCTACGAGTCGCTGGTCCGGTTCAACCTGCTGGACGGCTCGCTCACCGGCGGCCTGGCCAAGGAGATCCAGGAGCCCGACGCGAACACCTTCGTGCTCCCGCTGCAGGACGGCACCAAGTGGTCCGACGGCTCCGAGCTGACCGCGGAGGACGTGGCCTTCACGTTCGACCTGGCCAAGCAGACCTCGCTGTCGTTCTCCACCATCTGGAACTACGTCGACAGCATCGAGGCCACGGACGCACGCACGGTCACCATCAAGATCAAGGCCAAGCCGAACAACCCCGGCTTCGTGAAGAACGTGCTGGCCGGCACCTTGATCGTGCCCAAGTCCTACTGGAGCAAGGTCGCCGCGGACAAGATCACGGCCGACACGAACCTGCAGCCGATCGGCTCCGGTCCGTTCAAGCTCGACAAGGGCGACCAGACCCAGATCAACCTGAAGCGGGACGACGCCTACTGGGGCAAGGACGTCTTCGGCACCCCGGCGATGACCACCGTCAACCACCCCATCTTCAAGAGCAACAACGACGGCGACCTCAAGCTGGAGAGCGGCGAGATCGACGTCTCGCAGCAGTTCACGGCCCAGATCTGGAAGATGTGGGAGGACAAGAAGGCCCCGGTCGGCACCTGGCTGAAGGACAAGCCGTACTACGTGCCGGGCAACATCCCGCTGATCATCTTCAACCTGACCGTCAAGGGTCTGGACAACCCGCTGGTGCGCAAGGCGATCGCCCACTCGATCGACTACGCCAACATCGCCAGCACGGCCATGTCGGACTACTCCGACCCGGCCAACGCCTCCCTCATCATCCCGACCGGCTACGAGTCGAAGTTCTACGACTCCGCCGCCGTCGAGTCCGAGGGCTGGAAGTACGACAAGGACAAGGCCGTCGAGATCCTCGAGGGCGAGCTCAAGGCCAAGAAGGGGTCCGACGGCATCTACGTGCTGCCCGACGGCACCAAGCTCGGCGGCTGGAAGGTCATCTGCCCGACCGGGTGGACCGACTGGAACACCGCGCTGGAGATCGTCGCCAAGTCCGCCCAGGCGGTCGGCATCGGCATCACCACCGAGTTCCCGCAGGCGCCGACCTGGACCCAGAAGATGCAGAACGGTGACTTCGACATCGTCATGAACGGCTACTCCGGTGTCTCGCCGGCGAGCCCGTGGATCCGGTTCCGGGACGCGCTCGACGACCGTGGCGTCGCCGACGTGGGCAAGCGGGCGGACTGGAACTACGGCCGCTTCAAGAACGCCGACGTGCCGGCTCTGCTCGACACGGCCGCGGGCGCCGCCTCCGACGACGAGGCCAAGACCGCCCTGTCGGCGCTGGACAAGATCTACCGCGAGGAGATCCCCTGCGTCCCGTTGATGTACCGCCCGCTGGAGTTCTACGAGTTCAACCAGAACAACTGGGAGAACTTCCCGACCGAGGAGAACCCGTACGCTCCGCCCATGTGGCAGGGCGCCGGCATCGGTTGGTTGTTCAAGATCAAGCGCGTCGGCAGCTGAGCGACTGATCCCCTAGAGGCGGAGGCACCCACATGAACCTGGCGCGCTACTTCATACGCAAGATCGGCTGGTACCTGCTCGTATTCTTCGCAGCCCTGGTCATCAACTTCATCCTCCCTCGACTGATACCCGGGAACCCCGTCGATGCGCTCGTCGCCTCGATGACCCGCGGTGGCGGTGCGAGCGGAGATGCGGTCAAGGCCATCTACGAGAACTACATGCGGGAGTTCGGACTCGACCAACCGATGTGGAAGCAGTTCCTCACCTACGTGGGCAACGTGCTGCAGGGCAACCTCGGTACGTCGTTCGCGCAGTACCCGGCTTCGGTCAACACGCTGATCGGCCAGGCGCTCCCCTGGAGCGTCGCAATCCAGCTGCCGGCCATCATCGTCGGCTGGATCGTCGGGAACATCGTGGGTGCCATCGCCGCCTTCAAGGGAGGGTGGTTCGACCGGGGGATCTTCCTCTCGTCGCTCTTCCTCTCCTCCATCCCCCCGTACTGCCTCGCGATCATCCTGCTGTTCGTGGCCGCTGTGCAGCTCGGCTTCTTCCCGGTCGGCGGCGCCTACTCCTTCGGTCTGTCGCCGGAGTTCTCGCTGGCCTTCTTCGGTGACGCCATCACCTACTTCTGGCTGCCGTTCTGGTCCATCGTGCTGGTCTTCATCGGTGGCCAGGCGGTCGGCATGCGGTCGATGGCGATCTACGAGAACGGCGCGGACTACGTCAACTACGGTCGCGGTCTGGGTCTGCGCGACAGCACCACCGTCCGCTACATCTTCCGGAACGCGATGCTCCCGCAGATCACCGGTCTCGCCCTGTCCATCGCCGGCATGATCGCCGGCGCGCTGATCATCGAGCTCGTCTTCTCCTACCCCGGGCTGGGCACGCTCCTGTTCAGCGCGATCGGGCAGAACGACTACCCGGTGATCCAGGCCATCCTGCTCATCCTGACGCTGGCCATGCTGGTGGCGAACTTCTTCGTCGACCTCCTGTACGGCATCATCGATCCCCGAATCCGGGCCGCACAGAGTGGAGACCGCTGATGAAGTCGGTCAGCTTCACCCCCCGTTTCTACGTCGCCGCGGCGATCATCGTCCTGGTCGTGCTGATCGCGATCTTCGGACCTCTGCTCGTGCGGACCGACCCCAACGCCACGATCGGTGGGCTCTACGACGAGCCGGCCGGCTGGGGCCCGCTCCTGCTGGGCACCGACAACGAGGGCCAGAGCGTGATCGCCAACCTGGTCTACGGGACCAGGACCTCGCTGATCGTCGGTCTGCTGGCCGGCACCATCGCCACCGTGCTGGGGCTGGCCATCGGCCTGGTCGCCGGCTTCAAGGGCGGCCTGGTCGACAACCTGCTCTCCAGCCTGACCAACATCTTCCTGGTCATCCCCGTGATCATCGTGGTCATCCTGCTCAGCGTGGCTCTGGACAACCGGAGCATCTTCACGCTGGCCTTCGTGATCGGCATCGGCTCCTGGCCCTGGTTGGCGCGAGCCGTCCGGGCCCAGACCACCAGCGTGCGCACCCGGGAGCACATCGACGTCGCGATGATGTCCGGAGCGAACTTCTGGTCCATCCTGATCCGCGACGTCCTGCCCTACCTGCTCTCGTACGTGGTGATGGCCTTCGTGCTCCAGGTGTCCGGCGCGATCCTGTTCGAGTCGACGCTGAGCATGCTCGGCCTCGGTCCGAGCGGCGCGGTGAGCCTCGGCGTGATGCTCTACTGGGCGATCGCCTGGGGTTCGGTGCGCACCGGCGCCTGGTGGGCCTTCGTGCCGCCGACGGTGATGCTGACGATCATCTCCTTCTCGCTGCTGCTGCTGCAGTCCAGCCTGGACGAGCTGTTCAACCCGCGCCTCCGGCGCGGCAAGATCAAGAAGAAGGCGGCCGCGACGAAGTACCAGATCCCGGCTGCCGAGGGCCCCGCTCCCCAGCTCACCGCTGCGGGCGTGGTCGAAGGTCCGGCACCGATCGACGACAACCAGGGAGGTCGGGTCTGATGGCGGAGCTGCTGAACGCGCAGAACATCCGTGGCGTCTACTACACCCCGACCGGTCAGGAGGTGGTGGGCGTCGACGACGTCTCGATCCAGATGGCCGAGGGCGATGTGCTGGGGCTGGCCGGTGAGTCGGGCAGTGGCAAGTCCACCCTCGGCTCGATCATCTCGCTGACCGCCCGACCGCCGCTGGTGGTCGAGCACGGCACCCTGGCGATCGACGGCAAGGCCCAGGACCTGTCCGACATGGCCGGCATCCCCCGGACCTGGCGCGGTGCGGTGGTCTCCATGCTGCCGCAGGGCGCCATGAACTCGGTGAGCCCGACCATGCGGGTCCGTGACCTCGTGTTCGACGTGATGAAGGCCCACGACGGCAAGATCAAGAAGGACGAGGCCCTGGACCGGGCCCGGGACCGCCTGGTCACGCTCGGTCTGCCCACCCGGGCGCTGGATGCCTACCCCCACCAGCTGTCGGGTGGCATGAAGCAGCGTGTCGTCACCATCATCAGCACGCTGCTCAACCCGCGGCTGCTGGTGGCCGACGAGCCGACCTCGGCCCTCGACGTGTCCTCGCAGAAGGCGCTGATCGAGATGCTCCTGGAGATGCTGGAGAAGGAGATCATGTCCGGCGTCATCTTCGTCACGCACGACCTGCCAGTGCTGCGGACCGTCGCGAACCGGATCGCGGTCATGTACCAGGGCAAGGTCGTCGAGTCCGGACCCACCAACGTGATGGTGGACGACCCGGAGCATCCGTACACGCGGGCGCTGCTGAGCTCGGTCCTCACGCCCGAGCCCAAGTACGCCAAGATCAGGATCGAGGGCATGCGCGCCTTCGACCGGGAGTCGTTCAAGGCTCCGGAGGTGAAGCACTGATGGACGGGATCTTCACGGCCCAGAACCTGACCAAGACGTTCGGCAGCGGGACGGGGGCGGTCACCGCCGTCAACGACGTCTCCTTCGCCCTGAAGAAGGGGCAGATCACCACGATCGTCGGTGAGAGCGGCTCGGGGAAGTCGACCATCGCGCGGATGGTGCTCGGTCTGCTGCCGATCACCTCGGGCACCTTGACCTTCCAGGGCAAGGACGTCACCAACCCCAAGGGCAAGGACCGGGCGAGGTACTGGCAGGACGTGCAGGCGGTCTTCCAGGACCCCTTCTCGGCCTTCAACCAGTTCTTCACGGTCAAGACGCTGCTCCACCGGTCGATGCGGCTGCTGAACGAGAGCGTCGGCCAGGATCGTCTCGAGGAGGCCCTCGGGCACGTCGGGATGGACCTGTCGGTGCTCGACCGCTACCCTCACCAGCTGTCCGGTGGCCAGCGCCAGCGGGTGATGATCGCCCGGGCGCTGATGCTCCGGCCGACGCTGCTGGTGGCGGACGAGGCCACCTCGATGCTCGACGCGTCGCTGCGGGTGAACATCCTGAACGTGCTCACCGACCTGCGCGACGAGCTGGACATGACGGTGCTGTTCATCACCCACGACATCGGCCAGGCGTGCTACGTCGCCGACCAGGTGCTGGTGATGGAGCACGGCGTCATGGTCGAGCAGGGCACCGTCGACAAGGTGATCTTCAACCCCGAGCACGACTACACCAAGAAGCTGGTGGCCGACGTGCCCAAGCTGCACCAGGAGATCGAGCTCAACATCGGCGATCACGAGGCCGCGGCCGTCGACCTGGCCTGACCTCCGTCAGTACCGCAGCGGCCCCGCCACTCCTCGAGTGGCGGGGCCGCTGCGTCTCTCGGCGTGACGTGCCGGCCGGGGTCAGGCCAGGGTCGAGATGTCGATCACGAACCGGTAGCGCACGTCGGAGGTGAGCACCCGCTCGTACGCCTCGTTGATCCGGTCGGCGGCGATCACCTCGACGTCGGCTGCGAGCTCGTGCTCCGCGCAGAAGTCCAGCATCTCCTGCGTCTCGCGGATGCCGCCGATGCCGGAGCCGGCGAACGAGCGGCGGTTGCCGAAGAGCGAGAACACGTGCAGCGGCAGCGCCTCCGGCGGGGCGCCGACGTTGACCATCGTGCCGTTGAGGGCCAGCAGCCCGAGGAACGCGTCGATGTCGATGGGGGCGCTGACGGTGTTGACGATGAGGTCGAAGCCGTTCTTCAGGTCCTCGAAGGTCGCGGGGTCACTTGTGGCGTAGTAGTGCTTGGCTCCGAGCCGTAGACCGTCCTCCTGCTTGCGCAGCGACTGCGAGAGCACCGTCACCTCGGCGCCCATGGCGTGGGCGATCTTGACCGCCATGTGGCCCAGCCCACCCAGGCCGACCACGGCCACCCGGGAGCCCGGTCCGACCTTCCAGTGCGACAGCGGCGAGTAGGTGGTGATGCCGGCGCAGAGCAGCGGGGCCGCCGCCTCGTACGGGATGGTCTCGGGCACCCGCAGGACGAAGTCCTCGTCCACCACGACGTGGGTGGAGTAGCCCCCCTGGGTGATCGTGCCGTCGCGGTCGACGGCCGCGTAGGTGCCCACGTTCCCGTTCAGGCAGTACTGCTCCTCCCCCGCCCGGCAGTTCTCGCACTCCCGGCAGGAGTTGACCATGCAGCCCACCCCGACCCGGTCCCCGACCGCGTGCCGGGTCACCCCGGAGCCGACCTCGGTCACCTCACCCACGATCTCGTGACCGACGGTGAGCGGATAGGCGACCTCGCCCCACTCACCGCGCACGGTGTGGATGTCGGAGTGGCAGATCCCGGCGTAGCGGATCGCGATCAGGACGTCCTTGGTCCCGACGTCGCGCCGGTCGATGGTCGTCGGGACGAGAGGGTCGGTGGCCGACGGTGCGGCGTAGGCGTTGACGGTGAGCAAAGGGTCTCCTCTGTGACGAGCTGGCAGCCTCCCATCGTAGGTCGGCGACGTCGGATCGGGTCGGTCGAAGGGGGTACTGACAGGGCACCCTTCCCCTCGGGGGCGCCGGTGGCGTCGACGTCCCCGGACCGTCGCGGGACGATCCCGCGGTTCCCGTCCGGGCGGACGCTCCCGACCCGTGGACCGGGCTCAGGCCGAGGGGTCGCCGGCCGGCGGCTCGGTCCGCCGTTCCGGAGCTCCTGCGACAGCCCGTTCGGGGAGCCAGATGACGAAGGTGCTGCCCCTGCCCCGGACAGCGGCGAGGACGAGGCGACCGTCGTGGCTCTCGACGATCTGCCGCGCGATGGCCAGTCCCAGCCCGGAGCCAGGTGACTCGGCACCGCGGTGGAACCGGTCGAACACGCGCGAACGGTCCTCCTCCGCGATGCCGGGACCCTGGTCGGTGACCGCGACCCAGGCCCAGCCGAGCCGGCTTCCGATGGCGACGGTGATCGTGCTGTGCGTGGGAGCCAGCCGGATCGCGTTGCCCAGCAGGTTGGCGAGCGCCCGCTCCAACGCGGCCCGGTCGGCGAAGACGACCGGGCCCACCGCGGCTCGCAGCTCGATCCACAGCGACCTGCCGGCCGCGACGGCGGCGTGCTCGCCGACCACCGCTTCGGCGAGGCCGGCGAGGTCCACGTCCGCGTCGGCGAAGGCGGTGGACCGTCGGCGTGCAGAGGCGAGCAGGTCGTCGAGCAGTTGCACGTCGACGAACAGCCACCGCATCCCCGGGGCAGCCAGCACGACCAGAGCCAGCACCACGGCCGGGAGCGCACGCCGCCCTCGCTCGGGGCCGCCGGGGGCCCCGACGACGGGCAGCGGTCCCGATCCGATCCGGCCATCGTGTCGCCTCTTCCCGCACTGGTGGCGGGCCGCCGTCCGGCGACCCGCTCACGCATCCTGCGCGGGTCGGCTGTGACCTCCGACGGATGCCCCTGTGGGGGACCTGTGCGACCTCGGCCCGAGCGCGCAGGACACCTCGTGGACGGCCAGACCGCCCGTGGACGACGAGACGGCGCCCTCCCCGAGGGGAGGACGCCGTCTCGATCGCGTACGCGGGCTGGCTCAGGCCTTGTCGGTGGCCTGCGCCTCTTCGGCGGAGGTGTCGTCACTCGGCTTCTCCTGGTCGGAGACCGCTTCGTCACGCTCCTCGGTGCCCTCGACCAGGTCGCCGGCCGGGGACTCGTCAGCGCTGCCCGGCGACGCCGGGCTGTCGGCGCTGTCCGGGCTGTCGGGACTGTCGGACGAGACCGGGCTGACCGGTGCCGCCGGGGCCGCGGCCGTCGCGCCGGCGGCGGCCGGGGTCGACGTCCTGGCCGTGACGGGCTCGGTGACGAGCTCGATCAGCGCCATCGGGGCGTTGTCGCCCTTCCGCGGGCTCACCTTGGTGATCCGGGTGTAGCCACCCGGACGGTCGGTGAAGGTCGGGGCGATCTCGGTGAACAGAACGTGCACCACACCCTTGTCCCGCACGGTCTTGAGCACCTCACGGCGAGCGTGGATGTCGCCGCGCTTCGCCTTGGTGATCAGCTTCTCCGCCACCGGCCGCAGCCGCTTGGCCTTGGTCTCGGTGGTCAGGATCCGCCCGTGCTCGAACAGCTGGCTGGCCAGGTTCGCCAGGATGATCCGCTCGTGAGCGGGGCTGCCGCCCAGGCGCGCGCCCTTGGCTGGTGTTGGCATCTCAGTTCTCCGTCTTCTTCTTCATGATCAACTCGTCAGCTCGTCAAAGATCGCGCGAGCGGAGTGAGCACCAGCCCGTGCGGCGAGCACTGTCAGTACTGCTCGGTCTCGGTGAAGTCGGCTTCCTCTTCTTCGTCGAGGTCGTCGTAGCGTCCGATCGCGCTCAGCGGATCGAAGCCAGGTGCGCTGTCCTTCAACGACAGCCCCATCTCGTGCAGCTTCAGCTTGACCTCGTCGATGGACTTGGAGCCGAAGTTGCGGATGTCGAGCAGGTCCTGCTCACTGCGGGAGACCAGCTCGGACACCGTGTGGATGCCCTCGCGCTTGAGGCAGTTGTAGGACCGCACCGTCAGGTTCAGGTCCTCGACGGGCAGCGCCAGATCGGCGGCCAGCTGCTCGTCGATCGGCGACGGGCCGATCTCGATGCCCTCGGCCTCGACGTTCAGCTCACGGGCCAGACCGAACAGCTCGACCAGCGTGCGACCGGCGGACGCGACCGCGTCGCGCGGACGGATGGCGGGCTTGGACTCGACGTCCAGGATGAGCTTGTCGAAGTCGGTGCGCTGCTCGACGCGGGTGGCCTCGACCTTGTACGTGACCTTGAGCACCGGCGAGTAGATCGAGTCGACCGGGATCCGGCCGATCTCGGCGTCGATGGTCTTGTTCTGGACGGCGGAGACGTAGCCACGGCCACGCTCCACGACGAGCTCCATCTCGAGCTTGCCGTTCTCGTTCAGGGTGGCGATGTGCAGGTCGGGGTTGTGCACCTCGACGCCGGCGGGCGGGGCGATGTCGGCCGCGGTCACGGCACCGGCACCGGCCTTGCGCAGGTACATCGTGACCGGCTCGTCCTCCTCGGAGGAGACGACCAGGCCCTTGAGGTTCAAGATGACCTCGGTGACGTCCTCGACGACGCCCTCGATCGTCGAGAACTCGTGCAGGTTGCCGTCGATCTTGATACTGGTCACGGCCGCGCCCGGGATGGACGACAGCAGCGTGCGACGCAGCGAGTTACCGAGCGTGTAGCCGAAACCGGGCTCCAGCGGCTCGATCACGAAACGGGAGCGGAAGTCCGACAGGACCTCCTCGGACAGCGACGGGCGCTGAGCGATCAGCATGGTGTTCCTCTTCCCCTGCGAGAACCTCTATTTGATCTCACAGAACCTGGGTCCATCCGGGACCCGGGTGTGATGCGTCTCTGAGCTGTCAGACGCTGTGGTGGCGTGGGCGACCACAGCGACTGACAGCTCGGAGAGGGTGGAGTGCTTACTTCGAGTAGAGCTCGACGATCAGCTGCTCCTGGACGTCGATCACGATCTGCTCGCGGATCGGCAGCGAGTGGATCAGGATCCGCATCCGGTTCGGCAGCGCCGTCATCCACGCCGGGACGTCGCGCTCGCCGTGCGTCTCGCGGGCGACCACCAGCGGGGTCAGGTTGAGCGACTTCTCCTTGACGTCGATGACGTCGTGGGTGCTCACCCGGTACGACGGGATGTTGACCTTCTGGCCGTTGACCACGAAGTGGCCGTGGACCACGAGCTGACGGGCCTGCCGACGGGTCCGGGCGAAGCCGGCCCGGTAGACCACGTTGTCGAGCCGCGACTCCAGGATCTGCAGCAGGCTGTCACCCGTCTTGCCCTGGCTCTTGTTGGCCTCGACGTAGTAGCGCCGGAACTGCTTCTCCAGCACGCCGTACGCGAACCGGGCCTTCTGCTTCTCACGGAGCTGGAGCGAGTACTCCGACTCCTTGGTGCGACCCCGACCGTGCACGCCGGGCGGGTAGGGACGGCGCTCGAACGCCGTGTCGCCACCGACCAGGTCAACACCCAGCCGACGCGACTTCTTGGTCATGGGACCGATATAGCGAGCCATGTTTCGTTAGTCCTGTTCGTTTTCGGGTCAGACGCGGCGGCGCTTGGGCGGGCGGCAGCCGTTGTGCGGGATGGGGGTCACGTCGGAGATCGCACCGACCTCGAGGCCCACGGCCCCGAGTGAGCGGATGGCGGTCTCGCGGCCCGAACCCGGACCCTTGACGAACACGTCGACCCGCTTCATGCCGTGCTCCATGGCCCGACGTCCCGCGGCCTCGGCGGCCATCTGCGCGGCGAACGGGGTGGACTTGCGGGAGCCCTTGAAGCCGACGGTGCCGGCCGAGGCCCACGCGATCACCGCACCCGTGGGGTCGGTGATCGAGATGACGGTGTTGTTGAACGTGCTCTTGATGTGCGCCTGACCGGCGACGACGTTCTTCTTCTCCTTGCGCCGGACCTTCTTGGCGCCGGTGTTGCGGCCTGCTGTAGCCATGTGTGCCTAACTCTCCTGGGTCTCTACTCGCACAAGCCCGCTCAGCGGGCTTTCTTCTTGCCGGCGACGGGCTTCCGCGCGCCCTTGCGACCGCGGGCGTTGGTCCGCGTCCGCTGACCGCGGACGGGCAGGCCGCTGCGGTGACGACGGCCCTGGTACGAGCCGATCTCGACCTTGCGACGGATGTCGGCGGCTACCTCGCGGCGGAGGTCGCCCTCGGTCTGGTAGTTGGCCTCGATCCAGTCACGCAGAGCGACCAGCTGGTCGTCGTCGAGCTGGTGGACGCGGGTGTCGCCACTGATCTCGGTGGCGGCGAGAGTCTCCAGGGCACGGGTGTGGCCGATGCCGAAGATGTAGGTGAGAGCGACCTCGAGCCGCTTGTCGCGCGGGAGGTCGACCCCGATGAGACGTGCCATCAGGCGGTACTGCCTTTCGAATGACGTACGGGCTCGGGACTGCCGAGGATCCGACGCGGAGGTGTCTGCGTGATGCGTCCCCGTACGTTGCCCACCCGGTGTGGTTCGGGTGGCGGGGCCCCGGCCTCCGACCGGGGGTGAACCCGGATCTCTCCGCTGACGGGGAGACCCGGGGGTGCTATCACGTTGGTGTTGTTCAGTTGTGGCTTGGTTGCCGGTGACCTGATCAGAACCCCGGCGAGCTCAGAGCCTCAGCCCTGACGCTGCTTGTGCCGCGGGTTCTCGCAGATCACCATCACGCGACCGTGCCGGCGAATGACCTTGCACTTGTCGCAGATCTTCTTCACGCTCGGCTGGACCTTCATCGAGCTACTTTCTGTCGGCGCCGAGCCCGCCGGAGCGAGCTCGAGTGAGGGTGGACACGGGGCCTTCGGTGTTACTTGTGCCGGTAGACGATGCGACCCCGGGTGAGGTCATAGGCGGAGAGCTCGACAACCACTCGGTCCGACGGGAGGATGCGGATGTAGTGCTGCCGCATCTTGCCACTGATGGTGGCAAGAACCTTGTGCCCGTTGGCCAGCTCGACCCGGAACATCGCGTTCGGCAGAGCCTCCACGACGGTCCCCTCGAGCTCGAGTGCTCCTTCTTTCTTCGCCATGAACTCACTATCTATCGACAACATGCGGAAACGGACCACCGAGAAGGTGGCCGACGGGTAATAGTAGTTCAAACCGTGGGCCCACCCAAATCTGGAGACCCGAGCGAGCGCTCGCTACCGCTCGCTCGGGTTACGCGGCTTCGCGGAGGGTGCGCTCGGTGTAGAGGTCGACGCTCTCGCGGAGGGCCTTGAGGATGTAGGGCGGGAAGTCCATGCCGTTCCGGTTGGCCCACAGCAGCCTGGCCTCCAGCCGACCGATCTCGCGGGCGTAGCCCTCCAGGTCGGCGTCGAGACCCAGATCGGCGACGACGCGACCCATGTCCGCCTTGTAGCGGTCCATGGCGTTGGTGCCGACCAGGTTGTACGACTTCTCCCGCAGCACCCGAGCGAGGTAGAGCTGCCAGGGCTTGAGCACCCCGTCCTGGATCATCGCGGTCGCCGACATCTGGTAGAAGGCGAAGTGACCGGGCTCCTGCTGCTTGATCGGGGTGATGATCGTCTCGGCGATGGCCGACTCACCCAGCTCGACCATGCCGCCGTTGATCTGGTTGTAGGCCAGCACGGCCTGCCGCTCGGTGCTCGCCCCGGTGAGGAAGTAGAGCAGCTTGGCCACGTCCTGGATGGGCGACAGGTTGGCCAGCGCACCCAGGATCTTGATCTTGAACGACACCTCCAGGTGCGGTTCCGCCGCGGTCCGACCCAGGTCCTGCTGCAGCCGGTCCAGGATCAGCCCGTGCTGGATCTCCTGCGGCTGCCACACGTCGGCGTAGAACGTCTTGTTGGTGTCGTCGACGTCGGGGAGCAGGCACAGCAGCTCCAGCACGTTGCGGTCGACCTCGAGCTCGACCCGGGCCAGGTAGTCGATGACGTGCCCGTACGAGGCGGCGACCACCGTCGGGTTCTTGATGGTGCGGTCCACCGAGTCCAAGGTGATCGGCGGGTAGAGCTCGCCGAGCCGCTGGACGTGTTCAGCGATCTTTCGCTGAGTGATGGGTTGCCTCGGCACACCACAATGCTATCGACGTCCGGCGCCGGGCACCGCCCTCCCGGGTGTGCTTCCGGCCACAACAAGTTAGGTCGTCCTAACCTCGGCAGCGGACCGAGGACGACTACAGCAGCATGAGCAACAGGATGACGATCAGCAGGACGGCGCCGACCACCACCCCGCCGGCGACCAGCGCCAGTCGGCTGGCGTCCCGGGGCTGGGTCAGCTCGCCGGGCTGTCCACCGGCGCTGGCCACGATCGCCGGGTCGGCGTACGTCTGCAACGGCGGCAGCCCCTGCACCACCGGCAGCAGCTCCCCCATCCGGTGGGCGGCGAACAGCTGGTCGAGCCGCAGCCGGAAGTCGTCGCCGTCGATCCGGCCGTCGGTGAACGCGGCGTTGAGCTGGGTGCTTAGCTGGTCGCGCAGCTGGTCCGGCACCGGGGCGTCGGGAGTGCTCCGGTACGGCGAGGAGATCGGCAGCTCGCTCATCGGGCCAGGGTACTCGCCACCCTCGGCATCACCTCCGTGCCGAGGAGCTCGATGCTGCGCAGCATGGTCTCCGGCGCCATGATCGCGTTGGTCATCTGGACGGTGAACCGGCTGAGCCCGCCGAGGGCCGGCGAGAGGGCGGCCATCTTGGCGGCCACCGTGGCGGGGCTGCCGATGAAGTAGGGGCCGTGCTCGCCGAGCGAGGCGTCGTAGCCGAACCGGGTCGGCGGCGGGAACCCGCGCTCGCGGCCCATGGACGTGAAGGCCTGCTCGTAGCCGGGCCAGAAGAGGTCGGCCGCCTCCTGGTCGGTCTCCCCCACGAACCCGAAGCAGTGGACGCCCACGCGCAGCGACTCGGGAGCGTGACCCGCCTGCGCGCCGGCGCGGCGGTAGAGGTCGATCAGCGGCCCGAACCGGCGCGGCTCGCCGCCGATGATGGCCACCATCAACGGCATGCCGAGCAGACCCGCCCGGACGAACGAGGCCGGGGTGCCGCCGACCCCCAGCCACATCGGCAGCCGCTCCTGGACCGGGCGGGGGAAGACGCCCTGGCCGGTGAGGGCGGGCCGGTGGCGACCGGACCAGTGCGGGTAGGCGTCATCCCGCAGCTGGAGCATCAGCTCCAGCTTCTCCTCGAACAGCGAGTCGTAGTCTGCGAGGTCCAGTCCGAAGAGGGGGAACGCCTCGGTGAAGGAGCCGCGGCCGAGCACCAGCTCGGCCCGGCCGCCGGAGATCAGGTCGAGCGTGGCGAACTCCTCGAACACCCGCACCGGATCGGCGGCACTCAGCACCGTCACCGCACTGCGCAGCCGGATCCGCTCGGTCTGCGCCGCCGCCGCGGCCAGGATGACCACCGGCGCGGAGTCCAGGTAGTTCGCGCGGTGGTGCTCTCCCACGCCGAACGTGTCGACGCCGGCCCGGTCGGCGGCGACCACCTCGGCCAGGAACTGGCGCATCCGCTCCACGGACGAGTACGACGTCCCCGTACGCGGGTCGGTCACCTCCGAGACGAAGCTGTCGATCCCGATCTCCACGGCTCTCTCCTGCTGCTCGGTGCGCGCGCAGACGCGACGTCGCTGGAACTCCTATCATCTCCTGCAGGACACAGGAGGGAGCCGACGTGGGCCGGGCCACCGTCAAGGACGTCGCCGCACGCGCCGGGGTCTCCCCCAAGACGGTCTCCAACGTGATGAACGCGACCTTCCCGGTCGCCCCCGCCACCCGGGAGCGGGTGGAGCGGGCCATGCACGAGCTCGACTACGTGCCCAACTTCTCCGCTCGCGGCCTGCGCAACGGGCGGACCGGGATGATCGCGCTGGCCCTCCCCGAGCTGAACACCGCGTACTCGGCGGAGATGGCGCACCACTTCGTGCACGCGGCCCGGGCCAGAGGCTGGGCGATCCAGATCGAGGAGACCCAGGGGGGGACGGCCCCCGAGCACGAGCTGCTGCTCAAGGCCCGGGCGCACCTGGTCGACGGACTGATCCTGAACCCGGTCTCGCTGGAGACGTCGGCCATCCAACCGGGGGTCGCCCTGCCGCCGGTGGTGGTGATCGGTGAGGTCGACCAGCCGATCGCCGACCACGTCTGGATCGACAACGTCGCCGCGACGGCGGCCGTGGTCGCCCACCTGGCCGCGACCGGTCGGCGCCGGATCGCGGCCGTCGGCCTGATGGACTCCGAGAGCGCCCGGTTGCGGACCCGCGGCTACCGCGAGGGTCTGGCCGCGGCGGGTCTCCCCCACGACCCGCGCCTGGAGGTGCGGACCGACGGCTGGGGACCCGACGGGGCCCGGGACACCGTCGCCGACCTGATCGCGCGGGTGCCCGAGGTCGACGCCCTGTGCTGTTTCACCGACGCCCTGGCGATGGGGGCGCTGCACGCCCTGGCCGCCACCGACCGGCGGGTGCCGGACGACATCGCGGTGACCGGCTACGACGACGTCTGGGAGTCCGCCTACTTCGTGCCGGCCCTCACCACCATCGGGTTCGACAAGGCCGAGCTCGCCCGGCGGGCCATCGACCTGCTGGCGGCGCGGATAGCCGAGCCGGAGCGCCCGCCGGAGACGGTCACGCTGCCGTACACGCTCGTGGTCCGCGCCAGCACCTGAGAAACGCGGCGGCGGGGTGGTTGTCGGGCGGGGTTACATCGTTGTAGCCTCGATCCGTCGTCCACCGCTTTGACCCCAGGAGCGCCCGTGCCCACTGCCCGTCTCGTCCTCGACTCCGCCTTCGCCCTGGCTCCGGTCCCCCGACGCCTGTTCGGCTCCTTCGTGGAGCACATGGGGCGGTGCGTCTACACCGGCATCTTCGAGCCGGACCACCCGGCGGCCGACGAGGACGGTCTGCGCACCGACGTGCTGGAGCTGACCCGGGAGATCGGGCCGACGGTGGTCCGCTACCCCGGTGGCAACTTCGTGTCCAACTACCGCTGGGAGGACGGGGTCGGACCGCGGGAGGAGCGGCCCACCCGGCTCGATCTGGCCTGGCACTCGGTCGAGACCAACCAGTTCGGGCTGCACGACTTCATGACCTGGGCCGACCGGGTCGGCACCGAGCCGATGATGGCGGTGAACCTCGGGACCCGGGGGCTGCAGGAGGCCTGCGACCTGCTCGAGTACACCAACCACGCGGGCGGCACCTACTGGTCGGACCGCCGGATCGCCAACGGGGCCGCCGACCCGTTCGACGTCAAGCTGTGGTGCCTGGGCAACGAGATGGACGGACCCTGGCAGGTCGGCCACAAGACCGCGGCCGAGTACGGTCGGCTGGCCAACGAGACCGGCAAGGCGATGCGTCTGATCGACGGGGAGATCGAGCTGGTGGCCTGCGGGTCGTCGAACTCCTCGATGCCGACGTTCGGATCGTGGGAGTCGACGGTGCTGGAGCACTGCTACGACACCGTCGACTACATCTCGCTGCACGCCTACTACGAGGAGTACGACGACGACGCGCTGTCGTTCCTGGCCAGTGCGGTGAACATGGACCGCTTCATCGAGTCCGTGGTCGCCACCGCCGATGCCGTCCGGGCCCGGGGTCGGCACAGCAAGAAGATCAACCTCTCGTTCGACGAGTGGAACGTCTGGTACATGCGCCGGTTCGGTGGCGACGGCCCCAAGTCCTCCAGCGTGGAGTGGAAGCCACAGCCGCGGCTGATCGAGGACGAGTACACGATCACCGACGCGGTGGTGGTCGGCACCTTCCTGAACTCGCTGCTGCGCCACGGGGACCGGGTGACGGTGGCCTGCCAGGCCCAGCTGGTGAACGTCATCGGGCTGCTCCGCTCCGAGCCGGGCGGCGAGGCCTGGAAGCAGACGATCGCGTACCCGTTCGAGCAGATGGTGCGGCTCGCGCGCGGTCAGATCCTGCAGGTGGTCGCCACCTCGGACCTGTTCGACTCCGACTCCTACACCGACGTCCCGGTGGTCGACGCCACCGCGACGTACGACGCCGAGACCGGCCGGGCGGCCGTCTTCGTGGCCAACCGCAGCCTGACCGAGTCCGCATCCCTGGAGGTCGACCTGCGTGGCATCGGGGGCACCGCGGTGCGAGCGGCGTCCACCCTGCACGCCCGCGACGGCCAGGACCGGCACACCACCAACCTCGAGCGGCACGACGCCGTGACCCCGGTCCGCTTCGACGACCACGCGGTCACCGAGGGCCTGCTGACGGCGACGCTGCCGGCCCTGTCCTGGACGGTCTTCGAGCTGGACGCCCGCCGGGAGGGCTGACCCGGCCGGGTCTGCCGGCGCGGTGCAACAGCCCCTACGCCCGCGCCTGCTCCAGCACGAGCCCCCACCCGCGTGCCGCAGCGCGCGGGTCGGGTCGGGTGGACCTCTTGTACGCTCACCGCCGGAGGTGGTGGCGTGCTGCAAGGGGCCGACCTGCCGGTCCTGGGTGACCGCAACCAGCGGCTGGTGCTGGACGCCATCCGCCGCCATCCCGAGGGGATCGGCCGCGTGGCGGTGGGCGCGGCGACCGGGCTCACGCCGCAGACGGTCTCCAACATCGTCCGCCGGCTGGGCGAGGCCGGACTGGTCACGGCGGGCGAACGCGTGCGGACACCACGGGGCAAACCGCCGACCCTGCTGCACGTCGAGCCGACCCGACACGTGGCCGTCGGCATCCACATCGACCCGGCCCTGGTCTCGGCGTTGAGCATGGACCTGGCCGGCGGGGTGCACCGGGTGGCCAGCACCCCCACCCCGCCCGACGTCAGCCCGGACACCGTGGCCGACCTGGTCCGCGACCTGACCGGCGAGGTGCTCCGCGACTGGCCCGGCACCGAGGTCGACACCGTGCTCGGCGTCGGCGTCGCCGCTCCCGGTCCGATCGACGTCGTCGCCGGCCGGCTCCGGCAGCCCCCGCAGCTGCACGGCTGGGCGGACGTCCCGCTGCTGGACACGCTGCACCGGGCGCTGGGCCGGCCGGTGCTGCTGGACAAGGACGTGATCGCGGCGGTCACCGGCGAACGGTGGGCGCCGGACGGACCCCGGGACGACTTCCTGTACGTCTACCTCGGCTCCGGTCTCGCCGTCGGCGCCTGCCTGGGCGGACGGGTGCACCGGGGCACCACCAACAACGCCGGCGAGATCGGCGGGCTGTTCAGCCACGCACCCATCCCCCACAACATGGTCGCCGCGGCCGCCGCCGCCGGACTCGGACCGGCGGCACCCCCGTCGTACACAGCGGTCCGTCCCGCCTTCGACCAGCTGTGCCGGCGGGCCGACGAGGACCCGCGTGCCGCGGCCCTGCTGACGGAGGCGGCGGACCAGCTGGCCCGCGGCATCGCCACCCTGGTCAACGTGCTCGACGTCGGGCACGTGGTGCTCGGCGGACCGTCCTGGCCGCCGGTGGCGCGGCACTGGCTGCGGGTGCTGCCCGACCAGGTCGCCCCACGGTTGGCGACCCGCTCCGGCGCGCTGGTCGAGGGCAGCCGGCTGGCCGACCACGGGTCCGCCTACGGCGCCGCCGCCCTGGTCCTGCACCGGTTCCTGGACCCCGGAGCGGCGTCGCACCCTAGTTAAATCAATCGGCTTGCGTTAATCTCGGGTCGTGCATTCCCACTCCGACATCCTGACCCAGCGCCTCGACCGCTTCGTCCGCGACCACCTCGTCCCGCGCCTCCACCGCGAGCGCACCCCCCTCACCCTGGCCGCCTGGCCGGTGCCCGACGAGCCGGTGCCCTTCGCGGAGGCCGTGGGGCAGACGTACGAGCCGATCGAGGCGGGCACCCGCTGGGGACGCGCCTGGTCGACGCTGTGGCTGCGGGTGCAGGGCAGCGTGCCGGCGGAGTGGCGGGACGTGCCCGGCACCCGGGTCGAGCTGGACATCGACCTCGGCTTCACGGGCGGCCCGGGCTTCAACGCCGAGGGCCTGGCCTGGCGGCCCGACGGCAGCACCATCAAGGCCATCTCGCCGGACAACCGCTGGCTCCCGGTGGAGTCCGACACCATCGACTTCTACCTGGAGGCCGCGGCCAACCCCGACGTCGGCGCCGCGATGTCCGGCGGGACCTTCGTGCCCACGATGCTGGGCGACAAGGCCACCGCCGGCGACGCCCCGCTGTACGAGCTGCGGGCCCTGGACGTGGTGCTGCTCGACACCGAGGTCTGGGAGCTGCTCCGGGACATCTGGACGCTGCGCGGTCTGATGGGCGAGCTGGCCGTCGACGACGCCCGCCGGTACGAGATCCTGCTGGCCCTGAGCCGGATGGTCGACGTGGTCGACCCCACCGACGTCGCGGGCACCGTCAGCGCCGGCCGCGAGCAGCTGGCGCCCGTGCTGGCCGCTCCGGCGGCCGCCTCGGCCCACCGGATGGTGGCCGTCGGGCACGCCCACATCGACTCGGCCTGGTTGTGGCCGCTGCGGGAGACGGTCCGCAAGGTCGCCCGCACCTGGAGCAACGTCGCCGACCTCGCCGACCGCGACCCCGAGTTCGTCTTCGCCTGCTCGTCGGCGCAGCAGTACGCCTGGATCAAGCAGTACTACCCGGCGCTCTTCGAGCGGATCCGCGGCCTGGTCGCGCGCGGGCAGTTCGCACCGGTCGGCGGCATGTGGGTCGAGTCCGACACCAACATGCCGGGCGGCGAGGCGATGGCCCGCCAGTTCGTGGCCGGCAAGCAGTTCTTCCTGGACGAGTTCGACGTGGAGACCGAGGAGGTCTGGCTGCCGGACTCCTTCGGCTACTCCGCGGCGCTGCCGCAGATCGTCGCGGCCTCCGCGTCGCGCTGGTTCCTGACCCAGAAGATCTCCTGGAACCAGGTCAACAAGATGCCCCACCACACCTTCTGGTGGGAGGGCATCGACGGGTCGCGGGTCTTCACCCACTTCCCGCCCGCCGACACCTACAACTCGGTGATCTCCGGGACCGAGCTCGCCCGGGCGTCCCGTCAGTACGCCGAGAAGGGCGCAGCCAACCTGTCGCTGCTGCCGTACGGGCACGGTGACGGCGGTGGCGGCCCCACCCGCGAGATGATCGCCGCGGCCCACCGCACGGCCGACCTGGACGGGTCGGCCCGGGTGGAGCTGTCCACCCCTCGGCGCTTCTTCGAGCGCGCCGAGGAGGAGTACCCGAACGCGCCGGTCTGGCGGGGCGAGATGTACCTCGAGCTGCACCGCGGCACCCTCACCAGCCAGCTGAAGACCAAGCAGGGCAACCGGCGCAACGAGCACCTGCTCCGTGAGGCCGAGCTCTACGCCGCCACCGCCGCCGACCGGACCTCGTACGCGTACCCGTACGAGCGGCTGGCCGAGCTCTGGGAGCTGCTGCTGCTGCACCAGTTCCACGACATCCTGCCGGGCTCCTCGATCGCCTGGGTGCACCAGGACGCCGAACGGAACCACGCCGCCATCACCGCCGGCGCCGAGGCCGTCATCGCCGAGGCGCTGGCCGCCATCACCGGTCCGGGCTCCGCCGACGTCGTGGTCAACGCCACCCCGCACCGCCGGGCCGAGGTGCCCGCGCTGGGTGCGGTGGTCGGCAGCGACCTGACCGCCGCCACCCCGACCTCGGTGACCACCGAGGGCGAGGACGTCGTGCTGGACAACGGGATCGTCCGCGCCGTCGTCGACACCCACGGGCACCTGGTGTCGCTGGTCGACCACGCCACCGGCCGGGAGGCACTGGCCACCGACACCCCGTCGAACGCGCTCCGGCTGCACCGCGACGAGCCGGCGAACTGGGACGCCTGGGACATCGACGAGTACTACCGGCGCACCGTGATCGAGCTGGACGAGGTCGACTCGCTCAGCACCTCCGACACCGACGGTCGCGGCGTGGTGACCACTGTCCGGCGGACGCCGGCCGGCTCCATGATCACCCAGCGGCTCACCCTGGCGCCGGGTGCCTCGGCGGTCGAGATCGGACACGACATCGACTGGCACGAGGAGCAGAAGCTGCTCAAGCTGGGGTTCGGTCTCGACGTGCACGCCGACGCGGTGGCCGCCGAGACCCAGTTCGGCCACCTGTTCCGCCCGACGCACACCAACACGTCGTGGGAGGACGCCAGGTTCGAGACCTGCGCCCACCGCTTCGTCTGGGTCGGCGAACCGGGCTACGGCGTGGCGGTCACCAACGACTCGACGTACGGCTTCGACGCGGCCCGGCACACCCGGGACGACCGCGGCACCACCACCACGGTGAACCTGTCCCTGATCCGCGCACCGCGCTACCCCGACCCGTACGCCGACCAGGGCGAGCACACCCTGACGGTGTCCATCCGGCCCGGCGCGCTGATCGCGGACGCGGTCGAGGAGGGCTACCGGACCAACCTCCCGGCCCGGGTGGTGTCGGGGGGATCCGGCTTCGCCCCGCTCGTCACCGTCGACAACCCGGCGGTGGTGGTCGAGTCGGTCAAGCTGGCCCACGACCGGTCGGGCGACGTCATCGTGCGGCTCTACGAGTCCCGTGGCGCCCGGGCCCGGGCCCGGGTGGAGCTGACCGACGGCGCGTCAGCGGTGGTGGCGACCGACCTGCTCGAGCGCACCGGCACGTACGGCGTCCGGGACTGCGGCGAGCTGGCCGACGGCGTGGCGACCCTGAGCCTGCGACCCTTCCAGCTGGTCACCCTGCGGTTCTCCCGCTGAGCCGGGCCCGCCCGACGCCGGCACGCCAGGCTCCCGGTCGGTCCTGCCGGCCGGGAGCCCGGTCGGCCGTTCAGCCGGCCGGGAGCACCTCGGGCAGCCCGAAGCGGGCGAACAGGGTCGTGTCGAAGTAGGCCACCACGTGGGCGACCCGGCCGTCCCGGAGCTCCAGCTGCTGCAGCTGGAACGCCCGGTGCACGCCGTCGTCGCCCCGCATGTAGAGGGCGAACGCGGGTTGGCCGTTGGCCCGGACGGGCACCATCCGCTGGTCCCCCGGACCGGAGGCGGGGCAGTAGTTCGAGATCAGCTGGTGGATGGCCTGCCGGCCCTGGTACCAGGCGGTGAACGGCGGCATCTCCCAGACGGCGTCGCTCTTCAACGTGGCGATGATCTTGTCCACGTCGTAGGCCTCGAAGGCGGCGACGTAGTCCTCCAGCAGCTGCCGGGTGTGCGGGTCGTCCAGCGACTCCGCCGGCTGCTCGGCCTCCGGGTCGAGCTTGGCCAGGTGCGCCCGGGCGCGCTGCAGGCTGCTGTTCACCGCGGCCACGCTGAGGTCGAGCGCGGCGGCCACCTCGCTGGCCTGCCAGGCCAGCACGTCGCGGAGGATCAGCACCGCCCGCTGGGGTGGGGTCAGGTGCTGTAGGGCGGCGATGAAGGCCAGGCGCACGCTCTCCCGGGAGACGATCTCCTCCCCCGGGTCCTGCGCCGCCCGCTGCCAGACCACGGAGTCCGGCAGCGGCTCCAGCCACGCCACCTCCTGGCGGATCGCGAGCTCCCCGGTCGGCGGCCCGCTCGGCTGCCCGACCCCGGTCGGCAGGGTCCGTCGGTGCTTGCTGCCCAAGGCGCTCAGGCAGGCGTTGGTGGCGATCTGATACATCCAGGTCCGCACCGAGGAGCGGTTCTCGAAGTTGTGGTAGGCCTTCCACGCCCGCAGATACGTCTCCTGCACCAGGTCCTCGGCGTCGTGCACCGACCCGACCATCCGGTAGCAGTGCGCGGTCAGCTCTCCCCGCAACGGCTCGACCAGCTCCATGAACGTCTCGTCGACCGAGGTTGCCAGACTCATGGGCAGCAACCTACTCGCGGGCACCGACACTGTCAGGCGGTCGCGGCCGATGAGTTCCGCGCCCGGGACCAGTCCCACGACTGACGGATCCACGACGTCAGGAGCCCCTGTGCCTCGCCTGCTCTTCCTCAACCTGCCGGTCGCCGACCTGGCCGTCGCGACCACCTTCTACACCGGCCTGGGCTTCGGCCTGAACCGCGACTTCTCCTCCCTCGACTGCAGCTGCATCGTCGTCTCCGACGCGATCTTCGTGATGCTGCTGACCCGTGACCGGTTCGCCGACTTCACCGCCGGACCGGTGGCCGACCCGCAGGCCGGCACGTCGGCGATCGCCTGCCTGACGGCCGAGAGCCGGCAGGAGGTCGACGATCTGGTGGTCCGCGCCCTCGCCCACGGGGGCAAGCCGTGGCTGGACACCATGTCCGACGGTCCGATGTACGGGCACAGCTTCGCCGACCCGGACGGTCACGTCTGGGAGGTCCTGTCCATGGACAGGCCGCTGTGACGGTCAGCCGGGCGGCACCAGCCCGGTGTGGTGCGCGCAGAAGGCCAGCAGGTCCGCCCACTCCGCGGCGACCAGCGTTGTCGGCTTGCCGGCGCCGTGCCCGGTGGCGGTCTCGATCCGGGTGAGCACCGGTGCCTCGCCCGCCTGGGCCCACTGCAGCGTGGCCAGGAACTTGTGGCTGTGCAGCGGGACGACGCGGTCGTCGTGATCACCGGTGAGCACCAGGGTCGCCGGGTAGCGGGTGCCCGGGCGGATCGCGTGCAGCGGCGAGTAGGCCAGGGCGGTGGCGAAGTCCCCGGGGTCGTCGGGGTCGCCGTAGTCGGACTTCCACGCCGCGCCGACGGTGAACAGGTGGAAGCGCAGCAGGTCCAGCACGCCGACGCCGGGCACCATCGCGGCGAAGAGGTCCGGTCGCTGGGTCAGCAGCGCCCCCACCAGCAGCCCACCGTTGCTGCGGCCGTACGCGGCCAGCTGCGCCGCGGTGGTGACCCGGGTGGCGATCAGGTGCTCGGCCACGGCGATCGCGTCGTCGAAGACGTGCTGCTTGCCGGCCAGCCGCCCGTCGTCGTACCAGTCGGTGCCGAACTCTCCGCCACCGCGGAGGTTGGTGATCACCAGCGCGCCGCCGGCGGCCAACCAGCCCGACCAACCGGGCCGGTAGTCGGCGAAGATCGGGATCTTGAAACCGCCGTAACCCCACAGCAGCACGGGTCCCGAGCCCGACCAGCCCTCCGGGGTGATCAAGAAGTACGGCACCTCGGTGCCGTCGGCGCTGGTGGCGCGCCGCCGCTCGACGGTGGTCACCGGCTCCGGAACCGGCGCGGTCGCCAACGGCACCAGGTCCGGTAGCGCCTCGACCTGTCCGGAGCGCGCGTCGACCACGTAGGCGGTCGTGGGCGAGGTCACCGACGACAGCCCGACGAACAGCGCGTCGTCGTCGTGCCGCCCGTCGAGCCCGACGAGCGAGCCGCCGGCCAGGTCGAGCCGGTGCCGCAAGGCACCGTCCCACTCCAGCACCTGCACCAGCGGCTGGACGTCGGCCAGCGTGGCCACCGCGACCCCGCCGGCCGCGGGCGTCGCCATCAGCAGCGTGTCCGTCTCCGGCCGGTACACCTCGGTCAGCGCGGGCAGTCCCGGGGTCGTCGGCGCGGTGACGTCCACCGCCACCAGCCGGCCCCGCGGTGCGTCGAGATCGGTCTGGAGGTAGAGCCGGTCCCCCACCAGCTCCACGTACGCCATCTCGGCGACGGCCTCGTCGATGATCGGGATCGGGTCGCCCAGGGTGCTGACCCCGTCCTCGGTGGTCAGCGGGTACAGCCAGAGGCGGTTGCGGTTCTCGGTGCCGCGGGTGATCGACACGACCACGAAGCGTCCGTCGGCGGTCACCGTCGGGTGCAGGAAGAGCTGGTCGTCGTCGGGGAACTCCGCGATCACCGGATCGTCCTCGGCCGGCTCGCCCACCCGGTGCTGCCGCAGCCGCCCGCCGGGGAGCGCGCCGGTGCCGGTGCCGTCGTCACCGGCATGACCGAAGTCCAGGTAGAGGTACGAGCGGTCGTCCGGCAGCCACTCGGCCGCGCTGAACTTCGTGGTGATCACCGTGTCGGGCACCGGTTCCCCGGTGGTCAGGTCCTGCAGCCGGAAGGTCTCCCAGTCGCTGCCCGCCTCGCTGATCCCGATAGCGGCGTACCGACCGGAGTCGGAGACGGTCAGGCTCTGCAGCGACGCGCGGCCGTCGGCGGACAGCGTGTTCGGGTCGACCAGCACCCGACCACCGGCCCGCAGCTCGGCGAGCGAGTCGGCCACGTACCAGATGTCCTGGTCGGTGTGACCGTCGTTGCGGGACACCACGTACCGGCCCCTGCGCCGGAACGGCGTCCCGGCCCGCGGTCGGTGCAGCACGGCCTGCAGGGTCCGGCTGAACCAGGGCCGTTCGGGCAGGGCGGCCAGATAGGCCTCGCTGACCTCGTTCTGCCGGCGCACCCAGTCGACGGTGTCCGCGGCGTCGGGATCCTCCAACCAGCGATAAGGGTCGGCGATCTCGTGCCCGTGCAGGGTCTCGACCAGGTCGTCGCGCCGGGTGTGCGGGTAGTCCATGATCACCACGCTACCCAGCCGGGACGCCGGAGCACCGGCGTGCGGTCGGGCCGCGACCGGCAGGACGCACCGGTCAGCAGCGCGACCTCGATCACTAGGCTGACCGGGTGAGTGACCCGGCGACGCCCGCAGCGGACGAGCCGGTCCGGCGGCGCCGGGGTCGGCCCCGCAAGGGCGAGTCGGACGCCCGCGACCGCATCCTCGCGGCGGCCACCGACGAGTTCGGTGAGCACGGCTACGACGCGTCGACGACCCGGGCCATCGCCGGCCGGGCCGGGGTGGACCCAGCCCTGCTGCACCACCACTTCGGCACCAAGGCCGACCTCTTCGCAGCCTCCATCGGTGCTCCGCTACGACCCGACCTGGCCGTACCCGAGATCTTGACCGGTCCCCGGGAGCGCACCGGGGAGCGGCTGGTCGCGTACGTGCTGGGGATGTGGGACTCGCCGACGGTCGGGCCGCGGGCACTGGTGATGCTCCGGACCAGCCTGGGCAGCCGGCGAGCGACCCCGCTGCTGGCGGGGTTCCTGCGTCGCGAGCTGCTGGACAAGGTGGCCGCCGGTCTGGAGGCGGAGGACGCCGGGTTGCGGGCCGACCTCGCCGCTTCGCAGATCGCCGGGTTGATCATCGCCCGCTACGTCCTCCGGTTGCCCGATCTGGTGGCCGCTCCCACCGACGTGCTCGTGGTCCGGGTCGGGGCCACGGTGCAGGGCTACCTCTTCGACTGAGGCGGCGGCTGGTGACGGAAATCGGCTGCTCATGGCGGCTGCGGACCCCAAACACGGCGTGTCGCCGCCGCGAGTCGCGCGTTTCCGTCACTCCCCCTTGACCCCCGCCACCACGCGGGCATAATTCATCACATGGTGAATAAGACGCCGGTGGTCGATCTCTCCACGATCGGACCGGACGACCTGACCGCGGTCGGGGGCAAGGCGCTCAACCTCGGGCGGATGCTGGCCGCCGGCCTGCCCGTGCCGCCCGGCTTCTGCGTCCTCACGCCGGCCTACCGGTCGGTCCTGGGCGACCGGCTGACCGACGTGCTGCCGGGCCTGGCGACCGCCGGTCCCGCCGAGCGGGTGCAGCTGGCCGGACGGGCCCGAGACATCGTCCTGGCCGCTCCGGTTCCCCCCGAGCTGACCGGCGCCATCGCGGCGCGCTACCGCTCCCTCGGGGCGGACGTGCCGGTGGCCGTCCGGTCCTCGGCCACCGCGGAGGACCTGCCCGGAGCCAGCTTCGCCGGACAGCAGGACACCTTCTTGAACGTCGTCAGTGTGGACGCCGTGCTGGACGCGGTGCGGCGCTGCTGGGCCTCGCTGTGGACCGACCGAGCGGTGAGCTACCGCGCCAGCCAGGGCATCGACCACGCCGAGGTGAGTCTGGCGGTCGTCGTGCAGCGGCTGGTGGATGCCGAGGTGGCCGGGGTGATGTTCACCGCCGACCCCGTGTCGGGGAACCGCGGTCAGCTGGTCATCGACGCCAGCCCGGGTCTGGGCGAGTCGGTGGTCTCGGGCGCGGTCAACCCCGACCGCTTCGTCGTCGACGCCGCCTCGGGAGCCGTCGTCGAGGTCACCGTGGGCGACAAGCGCACGGCCGTCCGGTCGGTCGCCGGTGGCGGGACCCGCACCGAGTCGACCACCGGCCCGACCGACCCCTGTCTGACCCCCGACCAGCTGGGTTCGCTCCGCAGGTTGGCCGTCGCCGTGGCCAGGGTCTACGACAGCCCCCAGGACACCGAGTGGGCGATCGACACCGCAGGCACCGCCTGGCTCACCCAGTCCCGGGCCATCACCACCCTCTTCCCGGTGCCGTCCTCCGACGTTCGGGCGGCCGGTGTCCCCCGACACGGCCCGGATGCCGCGCGCGCCTACCTGTGCGCCAGCCTGGCCCAGGGCCTGACCCGACCGATCACCCCGATGGGCCTCGCCGCCTTCCGCCTGATCGCGACCTCGGTCGCCACCCTCGCCGGCCACCCCCCGGCCGACCGTCACCGCGGGCCGTCCGGGTTCGTCGCCGCCGGCCAGCGGGTGTTCGTGGACATCACCCCGCTGCTCCGGCACGCCCGGGTACGCCGGGTGGTCGTCCGGGTCGCCGGGGTGATGGAGGCGCGTACAAAGGCGGTGCTGGAGCACCTCGAGGACGACCCGCGCTTCGCACCGGAGGAGGCGACCGGCCCGGCCTGGCCGCTGGTGCTGACCGTGCTGGCCCGCACTCGGGCGCCGCTGCGGTTGCTGCACGGGCTGCTGAGCCCGACCTCGGCGCTGCTCCGGGTCGACGCGATCGAGCGGGATGTGCACGCGCGCTGGCGGATCCCGGCGGAGGCCACCCCGCAGGAGCGGCTGGACGCGGTCGAGGAGCGCCTCGGTCGGGACACGTTCCTGGTCATGCCGGGTGTCTTCCCGTATGCGGCCGCCGGTCTGCTCTCCATCGCCGTGGCCCAGCGACTGGCGCCGGCCGATCTCGACCCGGTCGTGTTCGCCCAGGTCCGCCGCGGGCTGCCGCACAACGTAACCACCGAGATGGATCTGGATCTGTGGCGACTGGCCGGGCAGATCGGCGCCGACCCCGAGGGGGCCGCAGCCCTCACCGCGCTCCCGGTGGACGAGGCGGCGCAGGCGTACGCGCGCGGCACGTTGCCCCCGGTGGTCCAGCAGGGTCTGGCCGGTTTCCTCCAGACGTACGGGCACCGGGCGGTGGCCGAGATCGACCTGGGGATGCCGCGCTGGCGGGACGATCCGACGCACCTCCTGGGCGTGCTAGCCAACTACCTGCAGCTGGACGATCCCGACCTCGCACCGGAGCGGCAGTTCGCCGCCGGAGCCGTGATCGCCGAGGACGCCGTGGAGCGGATCGTGCGCGCCACCCGGCGCAGCGGCCCCACCGGAGCACTGCGCGCCGTCGTCGTCGGCCTGGCCCTGCACCGCGCCCGCGTCCTGATCGGGCTGCGGGAACGGCCCAAGGCCCTGTGGGTCTACGCCCTCGCGGCCGCGCGCGCCGAGCTGCAGCGGGTCGGCGAGGCGGCCGTCACGGCGGGCGCCCTCGCGGACCCCGACGACATCTTCTTCCTGGACCTCGAGCAGGCCCGGCAGTCGCTGCGCGGGATCGACCTGCGCGCCGCCGTGCGGGCGAACCGGGAGGCGTACGCGGTCGAGCTCCGCCGTCGCCACATCCCCCGCGTGCTGCTGTCCGACGGCACCGAGCCGGAGACGATGATCCACACCGACGCCCCGGACGGAGCCCTGCTGGGCAGCCCCGCCTCCGTCGGAGTGGTCAGCGGCCGCGCCCGGGTCGTGCTGGATCCGGCGGGGGCCTACCTGGAGCCGGGCGAGATCCTGGTCGCCCCGTCCACCGACCCCGGCTGGACACCGCTGTTCCTGACCGCCGCCGGTCTGGTGATGGAGATGGGCGGGTCGATGTCGCACGGCGCGGTGGTGGCCCGGGAGTACGGGCTGCCGGCGGTGGTCGGGGTCCCCGACGCGACCAGCCGGATCAGCACCGGTCAGTGGGTGACCGTGGACGGGGCGGCCGGCACCGTGGTTCTTGCGTGAACCTCACCCCGACCGGGCCGGATCGGCCGCGACACGCCGATGGCGCCACCAGTCGGGCTTACTTTTCCGCACCGCTCAGCTCGCTCCCCGACCGAGCAGGAGCAGCAGGCAGCCGAGCGCGGCCGAGGCGGTCCGGACGTGGTTGAGGCGGGTCCAGTCGGTCAGGTACGTGCGCCACGCCTCGACCGTGCCGGGGGCCGCCGGATCGAGCACGGCCAGCGCGTCGTTGCGGGGCACGTGGTACGCCACTGTCAGCCCGATGCAGACCAGGTACGCCAGCGCGCCGACCACCACCAGCCACCGGCCCGGGCTGCCCGCCGCCAGGGCCACCGCCCCGAGCACGACGGCCAGCAGCGCCGTCCCGAAGAGCGTGACCATGAACACCGGGTTCGGGGCAGCCCGGTTGATCTCCTGCATGGCCCGCACCCCGACCGCCGCCGGGGCGCGCCCGAGTCCGGTCATCACGAAGCTGGAGAAGGCGAGGAACACGCCGGCCGTCAGACCGGCCCCCAACCCGGCCAGCAGCGTCAACCAGCCGACCAGGGCCTCGCCGGTCGATCCGACGGGGTCCGTCATCGCTGCACCTGAGTCATGTCGATGAGTCAACCGGGTCGAGCCGGGACGATCCATGGGCTGAACGCTCAGGTTCCTGCGTTATCGTCTCGGTGTGGATGAACTGGCGGCACTGCTCGACGGCCCTCGCGCTCGCGGAGCCTTCACGCTCAAGGTGGTGATGTCGGCCCCCTGGGGACTCGCCGTCCGGGACGAGGCGCCCCTCACCGTCCTGGCGGTGACCACCGGCGAGGCCTGGCTGCGGGTGGCCGACTCGGCTCCGTCCCGCCTGCTGCCCGGGGACGTGGCCCTGCTGTGCGGGCCGGAGCCCTACGTGGTGGCCGACTCTCCCGACACCGTCCCCGGCATCACGATCCTGCCCGGCCAGGTCTGCGTCGGCCCCGACGGTCAGCACCTGGCCCAGACCATGAGCACCGGACTGAGCACCTGGGGCAGCCCCGACGGGGAGACCACGATGCTGGTCGGCACCTACGCCTCCGACGGCGAGGTCGGCCGACGTCTGGTCGATGCCCTCCCCCGCACGCTGGTGCGGCCGGCCGCCGAGTCGGCCACCCCCCTGGTTGGGCTGCTGGCCGCCGAGCTGACCGCCGAGCACCAGGGTCGAGGGGCGGCGCTGGACCGGCTGGTCGACCTGCTGGTCATCGACCTGGTCCGCACCTGGGCGCGGGACGAGGCCTCGCCGGGCTGGTTGACCGGTGGCGCCGACCCCTGCGTCGCCGAGGCCCTGCGGCTGATCCAGGACGACTACGGGCAGCCGTGGACTGTCGCCTCCCTGGCCCGCACCGTCGGCCTCTCCCGGGCGGCGTTCGCCCGTCGCTTCACCGAGGCAGTCGGTCGGGCACCGATCGCCTACCTCACCGACTGGCGGATGGCGGTGGCCGCCGACCTGCTGCACGAACCCGGCCGCACCGTCACCTCCGTCGCCGCCCAGGTGGGCTACCCGAGCCCGTTCACCTTCAGCGCCGCCTACAAACGGCACTTCGGCGCCAGCCCCCGCCACCACCTGCAGGCCTCGGCATGACCCGCACCCCGGCGAGCCAGCCTCGGTACGACGGACCCGGGCTCCGGGTCGCCTTCGTCCCCGGCGTCACGCCGGACAAGTGGGCCCGCTCCTGGCGCGAGCGGCCCGGCCGGATCAGGCTCCAGCTGGTCGCCCTGGACGCGGCCGAGGCCGAGGCGGCGGTCCGGTCCGGGGAGGTCGACATGGCCCTGGTCCGGCTGCCGGTCGAGCCCACCGACCTGCACCTGGTTCGGCTCTACGACGAGGTGCCGGTGGTCGTCGTCTCCCGGGAGCACCCGATCGCCGCGTACGACGACATCGCGCTGGCCGACCTGGCCGCCGAGCAGCTCGTCACAGGACCGCCCGGCGACCTCGTGCCCACTGTCGACCAGCTCGACTTCCCGGTCATGTCGGACCAGGACGCGGTCGAGGTGGCCGCCGCCGGCACCGGCGTCGTGGTGCTGCCCATGTCGGTGGCACGGCTGCACCACCGCAAGGACGTGGTCGCCCGGCCGGTCCGCGATCTGGAGCCGACCACCGTCGCCCTGGTCTGGCGGGTGGACCGCGACGACGAGCTCACCCAGGCTTTCGTCGGCGTGGTCCGTGGCCGAACCCCTCGCAGCTCGCGAGGCTGACAAGCTTATTCAACCAAACGGTTGACAGGCCGATGACCTGACTCTACAGTTGTTATCAACCAGACAGTTGAGGAAGGGTCCATGGCCGATCAGCTCTCCCGGGTCTTCGCCGCGCTGGCCGATCCCACCCGGCGCGATCTGGTGGCCCGGTTGACCGTCGCCGACGCCACCGTCAACGAGCTCGCCGAGCCGTACGAGGTCAGCGTGCAGGCGATCTCGAAGCACCTGAAGGTGCTCGAGGACGCCGGACTGGTGACCAAGGGCCGCGTGGCCCAGACCCGCCCCGTCCACCTGGAAGCGGAGGTGTTCGACCTGATGACCGCCTGGATCGAGCGCTACCGCCGACGGGCCGAGCAGCGCTACCGCCGCCTCGACGCGGTGCTGGCCGAGATCGCCGACCAGACCCCTCCCCGCACACCACCACCCACGGAAGGACCACGAGCATGACTCGTACGACCACGGCCCCCGAGGCCACCATCACCGCCGACGAGAAGCTGCCGATCATCCGGATCACCCGGGACTTCGACGCCACCCCCGCGAAGCTGATGCGCGCCCATCTCGATCCCGAGCTGTTCGCCCGCTGGGTCGGCCCGGACGGGATGGACACCACCGTCGACGTCTGGGACGTCCGCGACGGCGGCAGCTGGCGCTACGTCGCGGCCCGCGACGGAGAGGAGTTCGGCTTCCGTGGCTGCTTCCACCGGATCGGGGAGGACACCATCGTCCAGACCTTCACCTGGGAGGGGATGCCGGAGGAGGTCTCGCTCGAGACGCTCCGGTTCGAGCTGCTGGACGACGGTCGCACCCGCCTGCACGCCCAGTCGCTGTGCGACTCGTTCGAGGACCGCGACGCCTGGCTGCGCAGCGGGATGGAGGTCGGGGTGAACCAGGGCTACGCCAAGCTCGACGACGTCGTGTCCGACCTGGCCGGCGCATGACCCCGGCCGAGCGGCACGCCTGGCTGGCCGGGACCTTCACCGAGCGCGTCGATGGTGTCTCGGACTGGGAGGTGCCGGCCCCGGTGCCCGGCTGGACCGCGCGCGACGTGGTTGCGCACCTGGTCGACTGGCTGCCCGGCTTCCTGTCCGGCGGCGGGATCACCCTGACCAGTGACGGTCCGCCCGTATCCGACGACCCCGCCGCCGCCTGGCGCGCCCACGCCGCCGCGGTGCAGGGTCTGCTCGAGGGCCCCGACGCCGACCGACCCTTCGACCACCCGATGGTCGGCGGCCACCGGCTCGCCGCGGCGATCGACCAGTTCTACAGCACCGACGTCTTCCTGCACACCTGGGACCTGGCGCGAGCCAGTGGCCAGGACGACACCCTCGATCCGACGCTGGCCGGGGAGCTGCTGGCCGGGATGCAGCCGATCGACGCCATGCTGCGCTCGTCCGGACAGTACGGACCGCAGGTGCCGGTGCCGGCGGACGAACCCGTCACCGACCGGCTGATGGGCTTCATCGGAAGAGACCCGGCCTGGCGCCCTCCTGCCTGAGAAATTACTGAGTCTTTATTTCGGGTCCAGCACAGAACAAGTTCTCGTGACTAACCTTCTGGCATCGACGCTTCCCGGCTCGGGGGAGATGAGAAGCGGCCGACGGTGAAGACACCCGTGGCCGCCTCCGTCGGCCGCGCCTGGATGGCTCGAGTCGTGATCATCACCGCCGGCGTGGCTCTGGGACTCGTGCTCGGCACCGGCACGGCCCGAGCCGACTCCCCGCTCGATCTCGGCAAGGCGGCCGACAAGGTCGTCTCGTCGGTCCACAAGACGACCTCGTCGGTGACCAAGAAGCCGACCTCGAAGGTCCGTACGGTCGTGAAGCGGGCGACAAAGCCAGTGCGGACGGTGACCAAGACCGTTCAGCGGGTCACGAAGCCCGTGCACCGTGCCACCAAGCCGGTGCAGCGCGCGATCAAGCCGGTGCAGCGGGCCACCAAGCCGGTGCAGCGGATCAACAAGCGTGTCGAGCACACCAAGCCGGTGCACAAGGTCACCAAGCCGGTCCAGAAGGTCACCAAGCTGGTCCAGAAGGTCACCAAGCCGGCCCAGAAGGTCACCAAGCCGGCCCAGAAGGTCACCAAGGGCGTCCAGAAGGTCACCAAGGGCGTCCGCCACACCGTCCGCCCCCACCGGGCGGCCGAGCCGGAGCCGACCGCCACCGGTCAGTCGCCGACGACGGCCCCCGCGCTGTCCTCCACGGTGAAGACCGGGACAGCCTTGGTGGGCGCCCTGACCGCCGACGTCGCGACGGGGGTCGTCGCCACCGATGGCACGCTGACCGCGACCACGACGCCTCTGGTGACCGGTGTGACGCACCAGCTCCCGAGCTCGCTGCGAGCGGTGACCGACGGCGTCCTCCAGCCCGTGGCCGCGGTGCACGACACCACTCTCGGACTCCTCGACAGCACCCTCGTCGTCACCGTGCCCTCGGTCGTCGACCAGGTCACCACTCCCCTGCTCCCCGTCCTGGACGAGGTCGAGAACTCCCTCCCCGGAGTCCCCGGAGTCCCTGGAGTGCCGGCGGTCCCGATGTCGCCCGTCGTGCCGGTGCCACCCACCACGTCGTTCGAGGCCCCTCCGGCGCTCACCGCTCCCGGACTGACCGGCACAGCGGCAGTCCACGATCGACGCGCCGTCCGCACCTCCGACGAGAGCGCCACCACGACGCAGCTGTCCGACACGATGGCTCCCTGGCTGGGGGGCGCGGATGCCGCTGAGGCCTCGGCTGGTGCAGCGTCCGTCGTCGCTGTCGCGGCGACCGTGGCCACGCTCGCTGATGACCTGCTCGGCGGCTTCGGTGACACCTCCGTCGGTGTCGGTCCCTCCGGATCGGCCACGGCCACCGCCCTCACGCTCCTTCTTCTCGCGCTGGCCTCGTCGGCCGGCGCGTTCGGCGCCGGCGCTCGCTCGCTGCGCGTCCTCGGACCCCTGCCGCAGGGGCCGTTCCGCCGGGCTCATCGGCCCGGCTTCTCTCCCGACTGAGGTTCTCTCTCACCTCGACCGACCACCGCATCGCGGTGCGTCGGACCGGTCGCGGGTCGGCCGGCCACCCACTCCTCGCGCGTGGGGTGGCGCCTCGACCCGATCCAGGAGAGATCCCTCGACGAGAGAGAACACGCACATGAACGCATGGTTGGTGAGAGTGCTGGGCGGAGCCGCCTGCACCCTCGGAGCACTCAGCCTGGGAGCCGGCATGGCCCATGCCGACGCCCAGAAGGGCCCGTTGGACGGGCTGGAGAACACCGTGAAGGTAGTCACCAAGCACCTGTCTCCCGGCACGTCGGCGAAGTCGAAGAAGCACACCCCCCGGGCCGCCGCCAAGGCCGAGATCAAGGTCGACCTCGGCGGCCAGCGCCAGCACCGGTCGACGGCCGCACCGCGCGCCGCCGTGAAGGTGAAGGTCGGTCTGGGGTCCTCGCGCAGCAGCGCGAAGAAGCACGAGTCCGTACGCCCGCGGGTCACCGTCCGGGCCGCGGTGGGACCGAAGGCCGCGCAGCACCGGTCCGGAGGAAACGACCGTCGCCCCTCGGTAGACCGTCCGACCGAGCGGAAGGCTGACCAGCGGGCCGAACGACGCGCCGAGCAGAGTGCCGAGCGACGTGCCGAGCAGAAGGCGGAGCGACGCGCCGAGCGTGAGGCCGCCCGGCGGGCCAGCGAGAAGGCCGAGCGGCGGGCCGCGGCCCGTACGGCCACGATGACGTCCACCGCGACGGCGGAGACAGCCCAGCGGTCGCCGGCGGCGCCGCGCACCGCGTTGCTGGCGTCGGTGAGGGCCGACGTGGAGGCTCGGGTGCTGGACGTCCCGATCGACGTCTGCGTGCGGCTGATCGCCGGCGCCTGCGCCGACCAGTCGCCGACCGTTCCCTCCGGGAGCGCCGGCGGTACCGGAGCCGGCTCGGGTGGTCAGAACGGTTCGGGTTCTGTAGCGCCGTCCAAACCGGCCCTGCCGCTCGTCGTGGACAGCGTCACCGACGCCCATGTCCTCGACATCCCCGTCCTCGCCTGCATCCAGGTCAACACCACTGGTTGCGACAGGGGCTCGGACTCCACCGGGTCCGGGTCCGGGGACGGCGGGACCGGCAACGGCGGGGCCATCGACGGACCGGTCACCTCGGCCCTGCCCGTCACCGTGGACAGCGTCACCGACGCCAGCGTGCTCGACATCCCCGTCCTCGCCTGCCTCCAGCTCAACACCGTTGGTTGCGTCGGTTCGGACACCGACGGGTCCGGCAACGGCGGCGGCGCTGACGGACCGGTCACCCCGGCCCTGCCCGTCACCGTGGACAGCGTCACCGACGCCACCGTGCTCGACATCCCCGTCCTCGCCTGCCTCCAGCTCAACACCACGGGCTGCGGGGACGGTACCGGAGGTTCGACGCAGCCCGGGAACCCGGCACTGCCGGTCATCGGCACTGACGTGACGGCGGTCGTGACTGACGTCGTGGATGCCGTCGTCTGCGTCCGGGTGAACGGGGGCAGCTGCGGCGGGGGGAGCGGCGGTGGAGACCCCACCGATCCGACGGATCCCACCGATCCCACCGGTCCCACCGGTCCGACCGATCCGACGGATCCCACCGACCCGGCCGGTCCGGGCGCGAGCGATCCGGACGACAGCATCACCGATGTCCGACCGATTGTGACGGCGGCGAGCTTCACCACCCCGATGGGCGGCACAGCCCAGCCGACCGTGGCTGATCGGGTGCTCTCGGATCGCCAGCTGGCGATGACCGGAGCCGCCGCCGGTCTGACCGGCGCGCTGCTGGCCGGGCTGCTGGCCCTGCTGATGAGCGGGCTGGTCCTGCGCCTGGCCAACTCGGTGCGCCTGGCCAACTCGGTGCGCCTGGCCAACTCGGTGCGCCTGGCCAACTCGGTGCGCCTGGCCAACTCGGTGAGGCGGCGCAGCTGACCGTCTGAGCGGCAGACCACCTGACGTGGTCCCGGAACGGCTCCGTGCCGGTCCGGGACCGGGTCAGGCCCGGTCGGTACCGGCAGGACCCGGGTACAGGAAAGTGCGGGAACAGAAGGGCGGGGAGCCGGCTGCGTCCGAACCTGCTCGCCGCGGGACCGATCAGTCCGCGAGCGACCCGAAGGGGGCGCCGAGCTCGGCCAGCATCGCCTCTCCCCCGTCAGGTGAGGTGAGCACCCAGATGCCACCCTCGGTGACCGTCATGGTGTGCTCCCAGTGGCAGGCCAGCGACCCGTCGTCGGTGACGACGGTCCAGTCGTCGTCCAGCACCGAGTTGGCCGGATCCCCCACTGTCAGCATCGGCTCGATGGCCAGGGCCAGCCCGGGGACGATCTTGGGGCCCTTGCCGGCGCGACCGAGGTTCGGCACGTCGGGGGGCTGGTGCATGGCCGAACCGATCCCGTGACCGGTGTACTCGCGCACGATCCCGTACGGCGTCGGCCACGACCGGACGAAGCCCTCGACGGCGGCCGAGACGTCGCCGACCGTGCCCCCGAGGCGGGCCGCGGCGATCCCGTGCCACATGGCCAGCCGGGTCGCCTCACTGAGCTCCCGCGCCTGCTCGCTGCCGTTGCCGACCTGCACGGTCACGGCGGAATCGCCGTGCCAGCCGTCCACGATGGCCCCGCAGTCGATGGAGACCGAGTCGCCCTCGGCCAGGACGCGTGGACCCGGGATGCCGTGCACGATCTCGGAGTTCACGGAGATGCAGGTGACGGCCGGGAAGCCGTGGTAGTCCAGGAAGGAGGGCGTGGCCCCGGAGGTGCGGATGACCTCGGCGGCCACCGCGTCCAGGTCGGCGGTGGTGACCCCGGCGCGGACCGAGCCGGCGGTGGCCTGCAGGGCTGCCGCCACCACCAGCCCGGCTCGGCGCATGCCGATCAGCTGGTCCGGCGTCTTGAGCTCGATCCCGCTGCGCCGCCGCAGGAGGTTCAGGAGGGGGCCCCGATCAGCTCCGCGCTTCCGGCGCCACCTCGGGCGTCATCCAGCGCGGCGAAGACCCGGCCCGAGACCTCGGCGATCTCACCCAGTCCGTCCACCTCGACCAGGAGGCCGCGGGCGGAGTACACGTCGAGCAACGGTGCGGTCTGCTCGGCGTAGACCTGCTGCCGGACCCGGATGGTGTCCTCGTTGTCGTCGGCGCGGCCCTCGGTCTCGGCCCGCTTGAGCAGCCGCGCCACGACCGCGTCCTCATCGGCCCGCAACGACAGCACGACGTCCAACGGAGTCCCGCGGTCGGCCAGCGCGGCGTCGAGGGTGTCGACCTGGTCAGGGGTCCGCGGGTAGCCGTCGAGCAGGAAGCCGTTCTCGCAGTCGGCCTCCGCAAGCCGCTCGGCCACGATCTGGTTGGTGATCTCGTCGCTGACGTAGCCGCCGGAGTTCATGATGTCGCGCACCTGCTGGGCGAGCGGGGTGTCGGCGGTCTTCATCGCCCGGAAGATGTCGCCGGTGGAGATGGCGGGGATCCCGTAGTGCTCGGCGATCAGCTTCGCCTGGGTGCCCTTGCCGGCCCCGGGCGGTCCCATGATGAGGAGGCGCATCAGCGGAGAAACCCTTCGTAGTTACGTTGCTGCAGCTGGCTCTCGATCTGCTTGACCGTGTCCAGACCCACACCGACGATGATGAGGATAGAGGTTCCGCCGAACGGGAAGTTCTGGTTGGCGTTGAGGAAGATGAAGGCCACCGACGGTAGCAGCGCGATCAGACCCAGGTAGAGCGAACCGGGGAACGTCAACCGCGACAGCACGTACCCGAGGTAGTCCTCGGTCGGCTTCCCGGCCCGAATACCGGGGATGAACCCGCCGTACTTCTTCATGTTGTCCGCGACTTCCTGCGGGTTGAACGTGATCGCCACGTAGAAGTAGCAGAAGAAGACGATCAGCAGGAAGAACGTGATCATGTAGAGCGGGTGGTCACCGCGGACGAAGTAGGTCTGGATCCAGGTGGCCACCTGCGACTCGGGCCGGAACTGCGCGTACAGGGCCGGGATGTAGAGCAGCGAGCTGGCGAAGATGACCGGGATGACGCCGGCCTGGTTGACCTTGATGGGGATGTACGTCGTCGAGCCGCCGAACACCCGCTGGCCGACCATCCGCTTGGCGTACTGCACCGGGATCCGCCGCTGCGACTGCTCGACGAAGATGACACCGGCCATCACGACCAGACCCAGGGCGATCACCAGCAGGAACACGATCCAGCCGTTGGCGCCCGGGCGGGCCACCCGCAGACCCCACAGGGCGCTCGGGAAGGTGGCGGCGATCTGGGTGAAGATCAGCACCGACATGCCGTTGCCGACGCCGCGCTCGGTGATCAGCTCACCGAGCCACATGATGACGCTCGTGCCGGCGGTCATGGTCAGGATCATCACGATGATCGGGAAGATGCTTGTGTCGTGCACCAGGCCGGGACACCCGACGAACAGCTGGTCGTTGACCGCCAGGGTGACGAAGGCCGTGGAGTTGAGCAGGGCCAGCACCAGGGTCAGGTAGCGCGTGTACTGGGTGATCTTCGTCTGACCGGACTGGCCCTCCTTCTTCAGGGCCTCGAGCCGGGGGATCACCACCGTCAGCAGCTGCAGGATGATGCTCGCGGTGATGTAGGGCATGATGCCCAGCGCGAAGATGGCGAGCTGGAGCAGCGCCCCACCGGAGAACAGGTTGATCAGGGAGTACAGACCCTGCTGGTCACCTGACGCGGCCTGGGTCAGACAGAAGTTGACCTGCTGCACGTTGACGTTCGGGGTGGGGATGATCGACCCCAACCGGAACACGGCCAGGATGGCCAGGGTGAAGAAGATCTTCTTCCGCAGGTCCGGAGACCGGAATGCATTGGCGAACGCGGCGAGCACTCCTGCCCTCCCTTTCCTTCAGCTGGTGACCTGACCTGGGCCGCTCGGCGGCGACTGACCGCCTCGTGCGGCTCACGCGCAAGACCGCCTGACTCTATCAAGGGATGTGACGGAATCCGGCATCCCCCGAGAGGGCGAGAGGGCCGCCCGGTCTCCCGGACGGCCCTCTCGGACGCTCAAACGTGCTGCTTCAGACGATCACAGCTCGGTGGTGGACCCACCGGCGGCGGCGATCTTCTCCTTGGCGCTGGCGGAGAACGCGTTCGCGCTCACCTGCACGGCCACGGTGATCTCACCGTTGCCCAGCACCTTGACGGGCTGGCCGCTGCGGACCGCGCCCTTCTCGACCAGATCGGCGACGCCGACGGCGCCACCCTCGGGGAACAGCGCCGAGATCTTGTCCAGGTTCACGATCTGGAACTCGACCCGGAACGGGTTCTTGAAGCCGCGCAGCTTGGGCACCCGCATGTGCAGGGGCATCTGCCCGCCCTCGAAGTTCTCACCGATGTTGTTACGGGCCTTGGAGCCCTTGGTGCCACGACCAGCGGTCTTGCCCTTGGAGCCCTCACCGCGACCCACCCGGGTCTTGGCGGTCTTGGCGCCCGGAGCCGGACGGAGGTGATGAACCTTCAGCGCCATGTCACTCCACCTCCTCGACGGCGACCAGATGGGACACCGTGGAAATCATGCCCCGGATCTCGGGGCGGTCTTCGTGCGCGGCCACGTCGCCGATCCTCTTCAGACCGAGGGTACGGAGCGTGTCGCGCTGGTTCTGCTTGGTGCCGATGCCGGACTTGACCTGGCTGACCTTCAAGCGCGCCATCAGTGCACCGCCTCCTTGCGAGCCCGCAGCAGGGCGGCCGGGGTGACGTCCTCGACGGACTTGCCACGGCGTCCGGCGACCTGCTCCGGCGTCTCGAGGGACTGCAGCGCCACCACCGTGGCGTGCACCACGTTGATCGCGTTCGCCGAGCCCAACGACTTGGCCAGCACGTCGTGCACACCGGCGCACTCCAGCACCGCGCGCGCCGAACCACCGGCGATGACACCGGTACCCGGCGACGCCGGCCGCAGCATGACCACACCGGCCGCCTTCTCGCCCTGCACCGGATGCGGGATCGTTCCCTGGATCCGCGGCACGACGAAGAAGTTCTTCTTGGCCTCCTCGACACCCTTGGCGATCGCCGCGGGCACCTCCTTGGCCTTGCCGTAGCCGACACCCACGGTGCCGTCGCCGTCGCCCACCACGACCAACGCGGTGAAGCTGAACCGACGACCACCCTTCACGACCTTGGCCACCCGGTTGATGGCGACCACCCGCTCGATGTACTGGCTCTTGTCTCCGCCGCCCTGGCCACGACGATCGCCCTGGCCGCGACGGTCGCCACCTGCACCGCCACCGCGGCGCTGGCTTCCACTCATATCGCTCTACCTATCTCTCGTCAGAATCCGAGGCCGCCTTCGCGAGCGCCGTCTGCCAGCGCCGCGATCCGACCGTGGTACTTGTGACCCGCTCGGTCGAAGACGACCTGCTCGACCCCGGCAGCTTTCGCCCGGTTCGCCAGCTCGACACCGACCTGCTTGGCCTTGGCGCTCTTGTCGCCCTCGGCGGCGCGGAGATCTGCCTCCATGGTCGACGCCGAGGCGAGCGTGCGGCCCGCCACGTCGTCGATCACCTGGGCGAAGATGTGCTTCGCCGACTTGGAGACCACCAACCGCGGCCGCTCCGGCGAACCGGAGACCTTCTTGCGAACCCGGACCTGCCGACGCAGCCGTGAGGCCGTCTTGGTTGCCGTGTGCTTCGACTTGGACAGTGAAACGCCCATCGTCACTTACCAGCCTTTCCGACCTTGCGGCGGACGTGCTCGCCCGCGTACCTCACGCCCTTGCCCTTGTAGGGCTCGGGCTTGCGCAGCTTGCGGATGTTGGCCGCAACCTCGCCGACCTGCTGCTTGTCGATCCCCTGGACCGAGAACCGGGTGGGTGCCTCCACGGCGAAGGTGATGCCCTCGGGGGCGTTCACCTTGACCGGGTGCGAGAAGCCCAGCGCGAACTCGAGCTCGGTCGGGCCCTTGGAGATGACGCGGTAACCGACGCCGACGATCTCCAGCTTCTTCTCGTAGCCGGCGGTGACGCCGGTGACCATGTTGGAGACCAGCGTCCGGGTCAGCCCGTGCAGCGACTTGCTCTCCCGCTCGTCGTCCGGACGGTTCACCTGGAGCTCGCCGCTCTCGGCGCGCTCCACGGTGATCGGCTCGGCGACGCGGTGCGACAGGGTGCCCTTGGGGCCCTTCACCGACACCTGCTGGCCCTCGAGGGTGACCTCGACACCGGACGGAACGGCGATCGGCATCTTGCCAATGCGTGACATGTTCTTTCCTCTCTGGTGTCTAGTGCCTCACCAGACGTAGGCGAGGACTTCCCCGCCCACCTTCTGGCCGTGGGCCTGCTTGTCGGTCATCAGACCGGTCGACGTGGAGATGATCGCGATACCGAGACCACCGAGCACCTTGGGCAGGTTGGTCGACTTCGCGTACACCCGCAGACCGGGCTTGGAGATGCGCCGGATGCCGGCGAGCGAGCGCTCGCGGTTCTGCCCGTACTTGAGCGTGATGGACAGCGTCTTGCCGACCTCACCCTCGGCCGGGTCCTTGACGTCCCAGCCGGCGATGTAGCCCTCGGACGTCAGGATCTCGGCGATCCCCACCTTGATCTTGCTGTGCGGCATCACCGCGGTGTCGTGGTACGCCTGGGAGGCGTTCCGCACCCGCGTCAGCATGTCCGCGATCGGATCGGTCATCGTCATTGCTTGATTACTTCTTTCTCGAGCGGTTTCCCTGGGGTTTCATTCCCACGGACCTGCACCGGTTTGAGTCTTGTAGGGCTTCGAGCTGAGGACGGCACCACGGCGTTCGGGTGACCACCCGGCCTGTCGGCGCCGGTCCTCCCCGCCCTGCGAAGGGACGTGGATGGGACTGGCCGTCGGCCGGAGCCTGCGGAGGCCGACCGGTTGTCCCGAGCAGGGCTGGGAGGACCGGCGACGACCCGCAGACGAGAGGGTCACCAGGACGACTTGGTGATGCCCGGCAGCTCGCCCTTGTGCGCCATGTCGCGGAGGCAGATCCGGCAGAGACCGAACTTGCGGTACACCGCCTTGGGCCGGCCGCACTTCTGGCACCGGGTGTAGGCACGGACGCCGAACTTCGGCTTACGGGCCTGCTTGACCTTGAGGGCTGTCTTCGCCATCTATCTCACTTCTCCCGAATCAGTTCTTGCGCGCGGCCCAGGCGGGGCCCTTGGCCTTCGCCTTGGCCGGCTTCGGGTTGTCGTTGAACGGGAAGCCCAGGTGCTTCAGCAGCGCCCGACCCTCGTCGTCGTTGGTCGCCGTGGTGACCACGGTGATGTCCATGCCCCGGCTGCGGTCGATCTTGTCCTGATCGATCTCGTGGAACATGACCTGCTCGTTCAGCCCGAAGGTGTAGTTGCCCAGACCGTCGAACTGGTGGCTGTTCAGCCCGCGGAAGTCACGGATGCGGGGCAGGGCCAGGGCCAGCAGCCGGTCCAGGAACTCCCACATGCGGTCGCCGCGCAGGGTGACGTGCGCACCGATCGGCATGCCCTCCCGCAGCTTGAACTGCGCGATGGACTTGCGGGACCGGGTGACCTGCGGCTTCTGACCGGTGATCGTCGTCAGGTCCTTGACGGCGCCGTCGATCAGCTTGGAGTCCCGGGCCGCCTCGCCCACGCCCATGTTCACCACGATCTTGGTCAGACCGGGGATCTGCATGACGTTGGCGAAACCGAACTCGGTGTTCAGGGCCGGGGCGATCTCGTCGCGGTAGCGCTGCTTGAGCCGCGGCACCGTACGGGTCTCGGAGGTCGTGGCGGTCATCAGATCTCCTCTCCGGTCGCGCGAGCGATCCGGATGCTGCGTTGGCCCTTGTACTCCGAGCCGTCGGGGCGACGCTTGGTCACCTCGACACGGTTGTAGCCGACCCGGGTCACCACGTCGTCGCCGCTGTCGTTCTTGACGAGCAGCTGGACGTTCGACGCGTGGATGGGGGCCTCCGAGGAGACGATCCCGCCCTTGGTCTGACGTCCCTGCGGCTGGGCCGAGGTGTCCTTGAGGTGGCGCTTGACGATGTTCACACCGGACACGGTCACCCGGTGGGACTCAGGGTGCACGGCGAGGATCTCACCGACGAGGCCCTTGTCCTTGCCGGCGATGACCTTCACCCGGTCACCCTTGACGACGTGCAGCTTGTTCTTGGTCATTCAGATCACCTCCGGGGCGAGCGAGATGATGCGCATGAAGCGCTTCTCGCGCAGCTCGCGGCCGACCGGACCGAAGATGCGGGTCCCGCGGGGCTCGCCGTCGGTCTTCAAGATCACCGCGGCGTTCTCGTCGAACTTGATGTACGAACCGTCGGCACGCCGACGCTCCTTGACGGTACGGACGATGACGGCCTTGACCACATCGCCCTTCTTCACGTTCCCGCCGGGGATCGCGTCCTTGACGGTGGCGACGATGACGTCACCGATGCCGGCGTAGCGGCGACCGGAGCCGCCGAGCACCCGGATGCAAAGGATCTCCTTCGCTCCGGTGTTGTCGGCGACCTTGAGCCGCGACTCCTGCTGGATCATCTGTTATCTCCTGGTTGTCTCACCGGTTCCCGGTTCCCCGGGCCTTGCGGAACTGATTACTTGGCCTTCTCGAGGATCTCGATGAGGCGCCAGCGCTTGGTCGCGGACAGCGGTCGGGTCTCCATGATGCGGACCCGGTCACCGACCCCGGCGCTGTTGCTCTCGTCGTGAGCCTTCATCCGGCTGGTCTGGCGCAGCACCTTGCCGTACAGGCGGTGCTTCACCCGGTCCTCGACGGCCACGACGATGGTCTTGTCCATCTTGTCGCTGACCACGTAGCCCTCGCGGACCTTGCGGCGACCACGGGCCGGGTCGTTGACCTCGACGGTCTCGTTCACGCTCTCACTCATCTCAGGCCTCTACCTTCTCCGCCTCGGTGCCCTCGGCGGCGTCCGGGTCGTCCACGATCCCGAGCGCGCGCTCCTGGATGACCGTGTAGATCCGGGCGATGTCCTTACGTACCTCACGGAGCCGCCCGTGCGACTCCAGCTGGCCGGTGGCCGACTGGAAGCGGAGCGTGAACAGCTCCTCCTTCAGCTCGGTCACCTTGCCGTTGAGCTCGGCCCGGCTGAGGCCGCGCAGCTCAGCTGCGGTGGCGCTCTTCGCCATCAGTAGTCTCCTGCTTCACGCTTGATGAACCGTGCCTTCATCGGCAGCTTGTGGATCGCGAGGCGCATGGCCTCGCGCGCGATCTCCTCGCTCACGCCGGAGAGCTCGAAGAGCACCCGGCCCGGCTTGATGTTCGCGATCCACCACTCCGGAGAACCCTTGCCGGAACCCATCCGGGTCTCGGCCGGCTTCTTGGTGAGCGGGCGGTCGGGGTAGACGTTGATCCACACCTTGCCGCCACGCTTCATGTGCCGGGTCATGGCGATACGGGCCGACTCGATCTGACGGTTCGTCAGGTACGAGGCCTCGATCGCCTGGATCCCGAACTCACCGAAAGCGAGTTTGGTGCCGCCCTTGGCCGCACCGGTCCGCTTCGGGTGGTGCTGCTTGCGGAACTTCACCCTGCGGGGAACCAACATGGCTCAGGCCTCCTGTCCTGCGGTCTCGGCGGTGGCCGTCGGCTCCGCGGCCGGAGCCGCGGTCTCGGCCGCACCCTCGGCGCGACGACGACCGCCGCGCTCGGGCCGGTCACCACGGGTCGGGCGGTCGCCCCGGCCGGGACGACCCGGACGGTTGCGGCCACCGGCGGCGCTGCGAGCGGCCTTCTGGGCCGCACGCTCGGCGCGGGTGCCGGCGACGTCACCCTTGTAGATCCAGACCTTCACACCGATCCGGCCGAAGGTCGTCCGCGCCTCGAAGAAGCCGTAGTCGATGTCCGCGCGCAGCGTGTGCAGCGGCACCCGACCCTCGCGGTAGAACTCCGACCGGCTCATCTCGGCGCCACCCAGACGACCCGAGCACTGGATCCGGATGCCCTGGGCACCGGCGCGCATCGCGCTCTGCTGGGCCTTGCGCATGGCCCGCCGGAACTGCACGCGCGAGGCGAGCTGCTCGGCAACACCCTGGGCGACCAGCTGGGAGTCGATCTCGGGGTTCTTGACCTCGAGGATGTTCAGCTGCACCTGCTTGCCGGTGAGCTTCTCCAGCTCGCCGCGGACGCGCTCGGCCTCGGCGCCGTTGCGGCCGATGACGATGCCCGGACGCGCGGTGTAGATGTCGACCCGGACCCGGTCCCGGGTCCGCTCGATCTCGACGCTGGAGATGCCGGCGCGCTCGAGGTTCTTGGTCAGCATCCGACGGATCTTGACGTCCTCGCCCACGTAGGCGCTGTACAGCTTGTCGGCGTACCAACGGCTGCGGTGGTCGGTGGTGATGCCGAGCCGGAAGCCGTTCGGGTTGATCTTCTGACCCATGCTCAGGCCTCCTTGTTCGAGTTCGGCTCGACCACGACGGTGATGTGGCTGGACCGCTTGAGGATCCGGCTGGCGGAGCCCTTGGCGCGCGGACGGATCCGGCGCATGGTCATGCCCTCGTCGACGTATGCCTGCGACACGTACAGGTCGGTCCGCTTCAGGTTGTCGGTGTGCTCGGCGTTGGCGACGGCACTGGCCAGCACCTTGTACACCGGCTCGCTCGCGGCCTGGGGCGCGAACTGCAAGGTGGACAACGCGTCGTCCACCGGCAGCCCACGGACCAGGTCGACCACGCGGCGGGCCTTGGTCGGTGAGACCCGGACCTGACGCGCGATCGCGTACGAACCGGGACGGTCGCCGAGCAACGCCTGGCGGCGGCTGGGACGTGAGTCCTTGCTCATCTGTTTCTGATTCCTTCTCTGCGGCTGCCCCCGCGTCAGCGGCGGCGGGACTTCCGGTCGTCCTTCTCGTGGCCCCGGAAGGTCCGAGTCGGGGCGAACTCGCCGAGCTTGTGACCGACCATCGAGTCGGTGACGAACACCGGGACGTGCTTGCGACCGTCGTGCACCGCGATGGTGTGGCCGATCATGTCGGGCACGATCATCGAGCGGCGCGACCAGGTCTTGATCACGTTCTTGGTTCCCTTGGCGTTCTGCACGTCCACCTTCTTGGCGAGGTGGTCGTCGACGAAGGGCCCCTTCTTCAGGCTCCGTGGCATCTCTTCTGTGCTCCTGCTCAGCGCTTCTTGCCGGACTTGCGGCGACGGATGATCAGGCGACTGCTCGCCTTGTTCTTGTCACGGGTCCGGCCCTCGGGCTGACCCCACGGCGACACCGGGTGACGACCACCAGAGGTCTTGCCCTCACCACCACCGTGCGGGTGGTCGATCGGGTTCATGGCCACACCACGGACGGTCGGGCGCTTGCCCTTCCAGCGGTTGCGGCCGGCCTTGCCCCAGTTGATGTTGGACTGCTCGGCGTTGCCGACCTCGCCGACGGTGGCGCGACAGCGCACGTCGACCAGCCGCATCTCGCCGGACGGCATCCGCAGCGTGGCGTGCGTGCCCTCGCGGGCCACCAGCTGGATGGAGGCGCCGGCCGAACGGGCGAGCTTCGCACCGCCACCGGGACGCAGCTCCACGGCGTGCACCGTGGTGCCGACCGGGATGTTGCGCAGCGGCAGGTTGTTGCCCGCCTTGATGTCGGCACCTTCACCGGCCTCCACGGCTGCGCCCTGGCGCAGACCCTGCGGCGCGATGATGTAGCGCTTCTCGCCGTCGGCGTAGTGCAGCAGCGCGATCCGAGCCGTGCGGTTCGGGTCGTACTCGATGTGCGCGACCTTGGCCGGCACGCCGTCCTTGTCGTAGCGCTTGAAGTCCACCAGCCGGTAGGCCTGCTTGTGACCGCCGCCGACATGCCGGTTGGTGATCTTGCCGGAGTTGTTCCGGCCACCGGTCTTCGGACTCGGGACGAGCAGCGACTTCTCCGGAGTGGACCGGGTCAGCTCGACGAAGTCGGCAACGCTGCTGCCGCGACGGCCCGGCGTTGTCGGCTTGTACTTACGGATACCCATGAGGTCAGATTCCTTTACTGCGTTCGGATCCCGGTCAGCCGACCGGTCCGGAGAAGATGTCGATGCGCTCACCGTCGGCCACGCTCACGATGGCCCGCTTGGTGTCGGGGCGCTTGCCCCAACCCGCCCGGGTCCGCCGCTTCTTGCCCTGCCGGTTGATGGTGTTCACACCCGTGACCTTGACCTTGAAGATCGACTCGACGGCGATCTTGATCTCGGTCTTGTTCGCGTCCGTGGCGACCAGGAACGTGTACTTGTTCTCGTCCAGCAGCGAGTAGCTCTTCTCACTCACCACGGGGGCGAGCAGGACATCGCGGTGGTCACGGATCTTCAGCGCGTTGCTCATCGCAGTTCCTCCCCATCGGTGGCCTCGGACTCGGTGGCGACGGCCTTGGCGGCCTTGCCCTTCGTCGGGCCCGCGATGTACGCGGTCAGGGCCGACGAGGTGAACACCACGTCGTCGTTGACCAGCACGTCGTAGGCGTTCAGCTGGTCGACGGTGATCACGTGGAGGGCCGCCGCGTTGCGGAGGCTGATCCACGCGAGATCCTCGTCCCGGTGCAGCACGACCAGGGTCTTGGTAAGGATCTTGTCCCCACCGAGCGCCTTGGCCACCAGCGACAGCGCGGTCTTGGTGGACGGCACGTCCCCGATCGTCAGGTCGGCGACCACGTGCACCCGGCCGTCACGCGCCCGGTCCGAGAGCGCCCCGCGCAGGGCGGCGGCGATCATCTTCTTGGGCGTGCGCTGGGCGTAGCCCCGCGGCTGCGGGCCGTGGACGACGCCACCACCGGTGTACTGCGGCGCGCGGATCGAGCCCTGCCGGGCGCGACCGGTGCCCTTCTGCCGGTACGGCTTGGCGCCACCGCCGCGGACCTCGGAACGGGTCTTCACGGAGTGGGTGCCCTGCCGGGCCGCGGCCAGCTGCGCCACCACGACCTGGTGGATCAGCGGGATGTTCGCGGTGACGTCGAAGAGCGCGGCCGGCAGCTCGACCGAGCCGCTGGTGCCGCCTTCGGCGTCGATGACGTCGATCTGGCGCGGAGCGCCGTTCTCGGTGACGGACTCGCTCATGCCACCTCTCCCTTCTTGGCGGCGCTGCGCAGCACGATCAGGCCACCCTTGTTGCCGGGCACAGCGCCCTTGACCAGGATCAGGCCGCGCTCGGCGTCGATGCTGTGCACCACCAGGTTCTGCACGGTGACGCGGTCGTGGCCCATCCGGCCGGCCATCTTCAGGCCCTTGAACACGCGACCGGGGGTCGCGCAGCCACCGATGGAACCCGGCGAGCGGTGCTTGCGGTGCACACCGTGGCTGGCCCGCAGACCGTGGAAGCCGTGGCGCTTCATGACGCCGGCGGTGCCCTTGCCCTTGCTCACGCCGGTGACGTCGACGACCTCGGCCGCCTCGAACACCTCGGCGGTGAGCTCCTGGCCCAGGGCGTACTCACTGGCGTCGTTGGTCCGCAGCTCGACCAGGTGCTTGCGCGGGGTCACGTCCGCCTTGGCGAAGTGCCCGGCATCCGGCTTGGTCACCTGCTTGGCCTTGACCGCACCGAAGCCCAGCTGCACGGCGGAGTAGCCGTTCGCCTCGGGGGTGCGGACCTGGGTCACGACGCACGGACCGGCCTGGATCACCGTCACCGGGATCACGCGGTTGTTGTCGTCCCAGAGCTGGGTCATGCCGAGCTTGGTGCCCAGCAGACCCTTCACCTTCTTGTCGTTGCTCATTGTCTCTTCAAACCTCAGAGCTTGATCTCGATGTCGACGCCGGCGGGCAGATCCAGCCGCATCAGCGAGTCGACGGTCTTCGGGGTGGGGTCGATGATGTCGATCAGACGCTTGTGCGTCCGCATCTCGAAGTGCTCCCGGCTGTCCTTGTACTTGTGCGGAGAGCGGATGACGCAGTAGACGTTCTTCTCCGTCGGCAGCGGTACCGGACCGGCCACGCGGGCTCCCGTGCGGGTCACCGTGTCGACGATCTTGCGCGCCGAGGAGTCGATGACCTCGTGGTCATAGGCCTTGAGCCTGATGCGGATCTTTTGTCCCGCCACAGTTAGTCCTTCTCTCGTAACTACCGGTATGTCCGACCCCCGTGGTCGGGCGTGTCGCGCCGACCGGACGCAGTCAGGTCCGAGTCCTGCTTGCTAGGGGCTGTCGCCTGGAGGCCCTCGACCGGGTGGTCGTTGGCCAGACGATGAAGGTCTCGCGGTTCGGCGACCACCGCGCACATCACGAGAGCGATCTCGTCACCTGCACAGGGCACACCCCGGCGACCTCCGTCGGAGCAACCTGACGATTCTTTCACCAGACGCGCGCCAGGGCAAATCGAGGCCGATCGACTCCCGGAGCGCTGTTGTCCGGCTGCCCACCATAGTCGGTCGGCTCAAGGAACCAACCCCGCGGTCGGTTCCTCCCGTCCGTGACGCAGCTGCCAGACCACGTCGCGACCGAAGGACCAGCAGAGCGTGGCCAGGGACACCGCGAGCAGCACCGGGGCCAGCAGCGGGGCGGTTGCGGCCACGCCGGTCAGCTGCAGCGTGAGGGCCGCCAGCAGCGCGACGCCCTGCGTCACCGCCACCACCTTGCGGGAGTAGTGGAAGGGAAGGGGGATCCGCAGCGCCGTGCGGATCCGCCGCGGGGCGATCCAGCCGGCGGCCACGTACGCGTACCGCAGCCCTCCGATGGCCAGCACCCACCACCCCGCGACGCCGAGCACGACCACAGCCAGGCTGAGAGCCAGGTTCAGCACCGAGTCGGTCTCCATGTCGAAGCGGGCCCCGAACGCCGAGGTCTCTCCCCTGGCCCGGGCCACCCGGCCGTCGACCCCGTCCAGGACCCAGCAGGTGGCCCCGACGACGACCATCAGCCCGAGACCGGCGGGGCTGAGCTGGCCGAGGACGGCCTGCAGGGTCAGGCCGATCGCCCAGCAGGTGCCCACCACGCGGGCCAGCGTCACCAAGTTGGCGGCCCCGAACCGGCGCCGGGTCCAGTAGGCCAGGATCACGGCAGCACCGCCGACGTAACCCAGTCCGGCGCCGAAGGCGGGCAGGGGCATCAACAGCCCGACTCCCCCGGCCGCGACCAGACCGGCTCCCTCGACCACGGCACCCGTGGCCAGGGGTTGCCACGGTCGCGGCCCGGCGAGCTTCACGCCCCGATCCTAGGCAGGCGCCGCGATACCCACCGGTGGCGTCAGCCCAGCCAGCCGTTGTCGGTGGCGATCCGGACGGCCTCGGCGCGGGTGCCGGCCCCGAGCTTGCCCATCGCCGACGACAGGTGGTTGCGGACCGTCCCCTCGGACAGGAACAGGCCGCCGGCGATGGCGCTGGTCGACGCCCCCGACGAGGCGGCGACCAGGACCTCCAGCTCGCGCGAGGTCAAGGGTGAGGCGCCGATCGACAGACTCGCCGCCGCCAGGGTCGGGTCGACCACGCGCAGGCCCTGGTGGACCCGACGGATGCCCTCCACCAGCTGCTCGGCGGGGGCGTCCTTGACCATGTAGCCGACGGCCCCCGCCTCCATCGCCCGCCGCAGGTAGCCGGGCCGGCCGAAGGTGGTCAGGATGATCACCCTGGTGCTCGGCACCTCGGCCATGATCGCTGCACAGGCGTCGATGCCGTCGGCGCCGGCCACGTCGGGCGACGGCATCTGGACGTCGAGCAGGACGACCTCAGGGCGGATCTCCCGGACCCGGCGCACGGTCTCGGCCACGTCGCCGGCCTGACCGACGACCGCGATGTCGGGCTCCAGCTGGAGCAGCGCGGAGAGGGCCTGCCGGATCATCGCCTGGTCGTCGGCGAGCAATACGGTGATGGTGGGGTCGGCACCGGTCACGGGGCGGACACCGCCCGGTCCCGGGGACCGTTCTCCCGGTCGGTCTCCACCGGACGGAGGTCGGCCCGGACCACCGTCCCGCCGGTCCCGCCGGACCCCACGTGCAGAGTGCCGCCGGCCGCCTCCACCCGGCTCTGCAGTCCGGCGAGCCCGGAACCCGGTCGGCCGCCCGCGCCCAGTCCGCGACCGTCGTCGCGGATCTCGACGGCCGCGGGTTCGACCACCACGGTGCAGATCCCGGCCCGGCTGTGCCGGACCACGTTGGTGACCGCCTCGCGGACCACGTAGCCCAGCAGCTCGCTCACCCGATCGCCCAGCGCGGGCAGGGCCGACGGCATCCGCGACTCGATCCCGGCCGCCAGCAGCACCGAGCGGGCACTGGCGATCTCGGTGGCCAACCGCACCTCGTGCATCCCCGACGCCGTGGTGCGCACGTCGGCCAGGGCCTGGCGTGACACCTGCTCGATCTCGGCGATCTGGGCCTTCGCCGCTGTCGGGTCGATGTCGACCAGCCGAGCCGCCAGCCCGGCCTTGATGGAGATGGCGGTCAACGAGTGACCGAGGATGTCGTGCAGGTCCCGGCCGATCCGCTCCCGCTCCGCGGCGACGCTGAGGGTGCTGACCCGCTGCTCGGCTCGGTGCAGGCGGCCCTGGGCCGCGCCGGCCTCCATCCCGGCTCCCGCGGCGAGACCCGTGCCGGCCGCGACCACGCTGATGTAGATGGCCGTCTCCCCACCGCCGAAGGGGATGGTGAGCGCGATCAGCAGCCCCAGCACCACGACGGCGATGCGGGACTGGCGCCACGGCAACAGCATCGCCATCATGATCGACACGTACGCCCCGTACCCGACCAACGACCAGCCCCAGGTCGGGTAGCTGGCGATCAGCACCCCGGTGTAGCCGGCGAGGTAGAGCCAGCGGACCCGCAGCGAGCAGTCGGCCACCCAGGCCGTGGCCAGGTAGCCGACGGCGATCAGGAGCACGAGCGCGATCCGCAGGATCAGCTCGGTCGGGGACGGCTCGTCCTCGGTGACGACGGCGAGCGCGAAGAGCAGGAAGACCAGCCCGAAGGCGTAGATCCAGACCCTGTTCTGCGCCGCCCGGCGGAACGTGAACGGTGCCGCCTCGTCCGGCCCGTGATACCGGGCCGGAGCCGCGGTCGGGTCGTCGCAGGCGCCGTCGTAGCCGGGACGGAAGATCGACCAGATCGACTTCCGCTCCGTCGTCCCCGACTCGCGCACCGGCACCGGACCACTCCTTCCTCGACCGCGGCCCGACCTCACCGCTTGCTGCTGGCCGTGGCGCGTCGGAAACCCAGGGCTCCGAGCACCGTAAGTCCGACGACCCACGCGAGCAACACCAGCACACCGGTCCACGGGAACGACGTGTCCGGCAGCATCGGCCACCGGCCGAGCTCGGCGAGCCAGTACGACGGCAGCGCGTGGGCCAGGGCCTGCGCGGCCGGCGGCATCATCTCCATCGGCAACCACAGCCCGCCGAGCATGGCCAGCACCAGCAGCACCAGGGTGGTCACGCCACCGACTGCCTCCGCCTTGACCCACAGCCCGATGACGATGCCGAGGATGGCCAGCGGGATCAGGGCCGCCCACATCAGACCCAGCGAGGCGAGCCAGACGCCGACCGGCAGGCGTACGCCACCGAGGAGGAACCCGGCGGCGAAGACGAGCACGAGCGAGGGCAGCACCAGCACCATGATCACGGCCGCCTTGGCCAGCAGGAACTCCCGCGGCGCCAGCGTGGTGATGCTGAGCTGCCGGAACCAGCCGGAGCGACGCTCGGTGGCCAGCTGGGCTCCCCCGCTCATGGCAGCGCCCAGGGCTCCGTACGCCGCCATCGAGACCATGATCATCGCCGAGACCAGCCCGGCGTCCGGCCCCGCTCCGGCGGTGAAGGTCTGGCTGAACACGACGTAGAGCACCAGCGGCAACCCGACGGCGAACACCACGAAGGCGAAGTTCTTCATCGTCAGCCAGGTGCTGTGCAGGGCGTAGTGCACCGGCGGGGGCCAGCCGACCGGCCGGCGGGGCGTCTCGGTGGCGAGGGTGGCGTCGGTCGTGATCATGTGAGGTCCTCGGGCTGGTCGTGGGTCAGGGTGAGGAAGGCGTCCTCGAGGCTGGCCGACACGATCTCGATGTCGGTGGCTCCGGGGTGCTCGGCGACCAGCGCCCGCAGCGTGCTGTCGGAGTCGGTGGTCCGCAGCATCACCCGGCCGCCGGTCGACTCAGCGGCGATCACCGCCGGCAGCCGGCGGAGCTCGGTGAGATCGACGCCGTGGGCGGCCATGGTGACGGTGCGGTCGGCGACCCGGCTCTTGATCGTGGAAGGGGTGCCGTCGGCGATCAGCCGACCGCGGGCCAGGACCACGATCCGGTCCGCTTCCGCGTCGGCCTCGTCGAGGTAGTGGGTGGCGAACAGGACCGTGCGGCCCCCGGAGATGAACTCCCGCATCGAGGCCCAGAAGGCCCGGCGGATCTCGACGTCCATGCCGACAGTCGGTTCGTCCAGGATGAGCAGCTGCGGATCGGCCATGATCGCCAGCGCGTACCGCAGCCGCTGGGCCTGACCGCCGGACAGCTTCTCGGTCTTGGTCTTCAGGAACGTGCTGAGGTCGGCGCGTTCGATCACCTCGTCCAGGGTCAGCGGATGGGCGTGCAAGCCGTGCATCAGGGCGAGGACGTCCTTGACGGTCGCCTCGTGCAGCAGAGCACCGCCCTGCAGCATGACGCCGACCAGTCCGTCCCGCACCGCCGTGCGCGGCGGCCGGCCGAACACCTCGGCCCGACCGCGGTCCGGGTCGGTCAGACCGGTGATCATCTCGGTGGTGGTGGACTTGCCGGCGCCGTTGGGCCCGAGGACCGCGACGATCTCCCCGGCGGCGATGGCCAGATCGAGACCGTCGACGGCCCGGACCGACCCGTACGCCTTGTGCAGGCCCTCGAGCAGGATGGCAGGGGAGGTGGTCGGCGGCTGGTCGGTCGGCGGTGCCGTGCTGCGGCCGATCGTGGGTGAAGGAGCCATGCCCTGAAGTCTGGTCCGGCGCTCGCCGCTCGACCTCGGCCGAGCGTCACCTCCTCACCATGACAGTCGTCATGCGTTCTGATGGGCCCGCTCGCGACGGCGGCCCGCAGTCACCGGCTCCGTCGTCACTCTTCACGAAGGCAGAAAGCACACCTCCCTTCATCGCTCCTCCGCACGCCGGGCGCGCCGCCTTCCCGCTCCCGGACCTGGGGCCCGCTCGCGACGGCGACGCGCAGTCACCGCCACCACCCTCACGGGCCTAGGGTGATCACGTGACGATCACCGCGGGCGTGGCGGCGGGCCACCAGGCGACGGCGCAGGCCGGCGGCGACATCCTGGCGGCGGGCGGCTCGGCGGCCGACGCGGCGGCGGCCATGGTGCTCACCAGCTGCGCGGCCGAGACGCTGTTCACCGGGCTGGGCGGCGGCGGGTTCGCCATCCACTACGAGGCAGCCACCGGTCAGGTCCGCTGCCTGGACTTCTTCGTGGCCGTTCCCGGGCTGGGCGGCCGGGCACCCGGTCGGGGTCAGCCGATCGAGGTCGTGTTCGTCGGTCAGGCCATCCCCTACGAGATCGGCCCACCCACCGTCGCGGTGCCCGGGATCCCGGCCGGTGTCCTGCACCTGTGGCGCCGCTGGGGTCGACTGCCCTGGGGCGAGGTGGTGGCCCCGGGCCGCCAGGCCTCGCTCGGTTCGGTCTTTCCCAGCACCCACGCCGACCTGCTGCCCAAGGTGTCCCCCGCCTTCCACGTGTCCGACGGGATCGAGGTCTACAGCCGGCCCGACGGGAGCGTCCTGCAAGGGGGCGACCTGGTCGCCCACCCGGCCCACCCGCACGCCTACGACCTGCTGGCCGCCGAGCCCGAGGCCTTCTACCGCGGCGACTACTCCCGGGCGGTGCTGGAGGTCCTGGGCGACTCCTCGGCCATGGAGGCGCGCGACCTGGAGTCGTACGAGGTGATCGAGAGCCGACCGCGCCGGGTCGGCGTGCACGGGTTCGGCGTGCTGGCCCGCGGCAACGACCTGGACGACGTCCTGGGCACCATGCAGGCCGCGGCCGCCGACATGACGGGCGACCCGACCACCTCGCCGGACGCGGCCCGAGCCCTGGTGCAGGCTCTCCGGGCCCCGGACCGGCGGGCCGAGACCACCAACCTGGTCGCCGCCGACGTCGACGGCAACGTGTGTGCCGTGACCACCAGCCTGGGACTCGGGTCCGGCGTCTGGGTGCCGGGCTTCGGTGTCCACCTGAACTCCATGCTCGGGGAGGGTGAGCTGGTCCGCGACGGCGTCGCTCCCGGGATGCGGATGGGGTCGATGATGTCGCCGATGCTGGCCATCGACCCGGGCGGTCGGCCCGTGGTCGCGGCCGGCGCGGCCGGCGGCAGTCGGATCCGGTCGGCGCTGGTGCAGTGCATGCTGCGGATGCTCGAGCACACCCCACCCCAGGCCGCCATCGACGCGCCGCGCCTCAACGCGGTGCCGGGAGCCGTACGGCTGGAGCCCGGCTTCTCCACCGAGGTGCAACGGGCGCTGGCCGCCGACGGGGACGAGGTGGGTGTGGCCGAGACCCTGGACCCCTACTTCGGCGGGGTGTCCGCCCTCAGCTGGCTCGGCGGCGGTGCCGATCCCCGGCGCTCGGGTCAGGTCGAGCTCCATCTGGCCGCCGACCTGCCGGACGCCCCGCCACCCCGGCAGACGGGCGCCGGCGGCTAGCCTTCGGTGGTGACACCGCCCCCCTCCACGTACCGCCTCCAGATCCGCAAGAGCTTCACCTTGGACGACGCTGCCGCCGTCGTCGGCTACCTGCGCGAGCTGGGTGTGGGTGCTGTCTACCTGTCGCCGATCCTGCAGTCCACGACCGGCTCCGACCACGGCTACGACACCACCGACCCGCTCCGCATCGACACCGACCGGGGCGGTGAGACCGGGTGGTCGGCCCTGCTGGCGGCGGCGACCGACGCCGGTCTCCAGGTCGTCGTGGACATCGTCCCCAACCACCTCGGGATCAGCGCGGCGCGGGAGAACCCGTACTGGTGGGACGTGCTCACCCACGGCCGCGAGTCCGCGTACGCCGCCTGGTTCGACATCGACTGGAGCCGTCCGATCACCGTGCCGGTGCTGGGCGACGACGCGGTGCTGAGCGTGGCGGACGGCGAGCTCGCCTACTACGAGCACCGCTTCCCCCTGGCCCCCGGGAGCTGGGCTGCCGGCGACGACCCCGACGCCGTGCACGAGCGGCAGCACTACCGCCTGGTGCACTACTCGCAGGGCGACGCGGAGCTGAGCTACCGCCGGTTCTTCACCGTCACGACCCTGGCCGGGGTCCGGCAGGAGGACCCGGCTGTCTTCGAGGCCACCCATCGTCGGGTCGCGTCCATGATCGCCGAGGGGGTGGCCGGCCTGAGGGTGGATCACCCCGACGGGTTGGTCGACCCGGGTGAGTACCAGGAACGGCTGGCCCGGCTCGCTCCGGACGCCTGGATCACCGTCGAGAAGATCCTGGAGCCGGGTGAGCGGCTGCCCGACTGGCCGGTGGCCGGGACCACCGGCTACGACGCCATGCGGGAGGTCAACGGCGTCTTCGTCGACCTGGCCGGTGAGGCGGCCGCGACGGAGCGCTACCGGCGGCTGACCGGTGACGGGCTGACCAGCACCGAGCACGTGGAGCAGGGCAAGCGGATGATCCTCGACCGGCTGCTGGTCGCCGAGGTCCGCCGGATCGCCGGGTTGGCCCCGGACGTGGCGGACGCGGACGCGGCGATCGCCGAGGTGGCGATCGCGTTCGGCGTCTACCGGTCCTACCTGCCGGACGGTGTGGCGGACCTGGACAAGGCGCTGGTGCTGGCCGAGCAGCGCCGGCCCGAGCTGGCGGCGGCCCTCGCCACGCTGTCACCCCGGTTGCACGACCCGGCCGACGAGCTGGCCCGCCGGTTCCAGCAGCTCAGCGGGGCGACGATGGCCAAGGGCACCGAGGACACCGCCTTCTACCGCTACGCGCGGTTCATCGCCCTGAACGAGGTCGGCGCCAACGCAGGCGAGTTCGGGATCGGCCTCGACGACTTCCACACGCTCCAGCAGGTCCGCCAGCAGAGACAACCACTGTCGATGACCTCGCTGTCCACCCACGACACCAAGCGCGGCGAGGACGTCCGGGCCCGGCTGGCGGTGCTCGCCGAGCTCGGGGAGGAGTGGGAGCGGTTCGCCGCCGCGGTCGTCGCACGGGCGGAGGGCTCGAACGCGGCGTTCGCCTACTTCCTGGCGCAGACCCTGGTGGGGGTCGGAGCGGTCGAGGACCGCGACCGACTGCACGCGTACGCGGAGAAGGCGATGCGGGAGGCCAGCCAGGAGACCCGGTGGACCGCTGTCGACGAGGAGTACGAGCGAGGCGTCCAGGCCCTGATCGACCTCGCGTACGACGACGCGGCCCTCCGGGACGGCTGGGATCGGCTGCTGGCGCTGGTCGAGGAGCCCGGTTGGTCCAACGCGCTCGGTCAGAAGCTGGTGCAGCTCACCATGCCGGGGGTCCCCGACGTCTACCAGGGCACCGAGCTGTGGGAGGACTCGCTGGTCGACCCCGACAACCGGCGGCCTGTCGACTTCGCCGAGCGCCGCCGGCTGCTCGCGTCCCTGACCGGCACGCCCCGGGTCGACGGCTCCGGGGCCGCGAAGCTCTGGGTCACGACCACCGCGCTGCGGTTGCGTCGCGACCGCCCCGAGCTGTTCGGCTCGTACGCACCGGTGCCGGTGACCGGCTCGGGCGCGCAGCACGCGATCGCGTACGACCGGGGTGGTGCCCTGACGGTGGCCACCCGGCTGCCGGTCGGTCTGGCTCGCGCCGGTGGGTGGGGGGACACGGTGCTCGGGCTCGAGGGCGGCTGGACCGATGTGCTCAGCGGTCACGCGTACGACGGTCCGGTCCGGCTCGCCGACCTGCTCGCCAGCCTGCCGGTTGCTCTCCTGGTCCGTTGATCCTTCTCCTGGTCCGTTGATCCAAGGCGCGGGCGCCTGAGCTAGGCGGTCAGCAGCACCGTCGTCTGGGTGCCGACCTCGCGGAAGCCCAGCCGGGCGGCCACGCGCCGGGACGCCCGGTTCTCGGTCCGCACCCGCCACTGCGGTACGAGGCCGGCGTCGAGCGCGTCGTTCGTGGCGATGCCGGCGGCGGTCAGTCCGTGGCCCTGCCGCCGGAACGGAGGCGGGGTGAGGACGCCCAGGTGGGCGACGATGCCCTGCCACTCCTCGTAGCCGGCGCCGGCAGTCGGGCGATCCAGCTCGTCCAGGGTGACCAGCGCCCGGGCCATCCCGGCCAGACCGACCTCCGTCACGTCATCCGGGGGGCAGGACGCCTCGAGGTCGACCACCGCCGCCGGGTCGTCGGTGACGACAGCCGTCTCCAGGTGGGGCCCGGGGACGTAGGTGTCGGTGAACGCCAGGTGTGCCCGGCCCAGCAGACGACCGCCGTGATCGGCGGCCGCGGTCAGCAGCGTCGTCGCCACCCCGGCGTCGTCCTGAGCGAGGGCCGGAGCGAGGCTGTGCGCCCACAGGGGTCCGATCAGCACCCGGTGGTCCCACAGCCGGACGTAGCTGATCACCGAGTCGTCCGTCCGGGTGAGCACGTCGGTCGCGGGGGTGTCGAGGGCGTCATCGGGCAGGCCCAGGATCCTCGCCCAGGCCAACCGGATGATCGCCTCGGTGTTCGGGTCCACCACCCGATCGTAGGTGCCCCACGCGTCCGAGGCCGCCGACCGCTCCCGCCCCGCCAGCGCTCGACTCCGGTCGCCGTCGGACCCGACTGACCCAGGAGCAGGCGGGCGGGGACGCGACAAGGCCCCGCACCGGTGGTGCGGGGCCCTGTCGAACGTGCTTCAGGCTGGGTGCCTGGTCAGATCACTTCAGGATCTTGGTGACCCGGCCGGCGCCGACGGTGCGACCACCCTCGCGGATGGCGAACTTCAGCTCCTCCTCCATGGCGATGGGCTGGATCAGCGACACGGACATGTCCGTGTTGTCGCCCGGCATCACCATGTCGGTGCCCTCGGGGAGGTTCACCACGCCCGTCACGTCCGTGGTCCGGAAGTAGAACTGCGGGCGGTAGTTGTTGAAGAACGGCGTGTGACGGCCGCCCTCCTCCTTGGAGAGGATGTAGACGCGAGCCTCGAACTCGGTGTGCGGGGTAGTCGTGCCCGGCTTGATCACGACCATGCCGCGCTCCACGTCCTCGCGCTTGGTGCCACGGAGCAGCAGGCCGACGTTCTCGCCCGCCTGGCCCTCGTCGAGGAGCTTGCGGAACATCTCGACGCCGGTGACCGTGGTGGTCTGCTTGGCCTCGCGGATGCCGATGATGTCGACGGTCTCGTTGACCTTGACCACGCCACGCTCGATCCGGCCCGTGATGACGGTGCCGCGTCCGGTGATGGTGAAGACGTCCTCCACCGGCATCAAGAACGGCTTGTCGATCTCGCGCACCGGCTGCGGGATGTGGCTGTCGACGGCGTTCATCAGCTCGATGATCGACTCGCCCCACTTCGCGTCGCCGTTGAGGGCCGGGAACGCAGCGACCTGCACGACGGGGATGTCGTCGCCGTCGTACTCGTACTCGCTGAGCAGCTCACGGACCTCGAGCTCGACGAGCTCCAGGATCTCCTCGTCGTCGACCATGTCGCACTTGTTCAGCGCGACGACGATCGCCGGCACACCGACCTGACGGGCCAGCAGCACGTGCTCACGGGTCTGCGGCATCGGACCGTCGGTGGCGGCGACCACGAGGATCGCACCGTCCATCTGGGCCGCACCGGTGATCATGTTCTTGATGTAGTCGGCGTGACCGGGGCAGTCGACGTGCGCGTAGTGGCGCTCCTCGGTCTGGTACTCGACGTGCGCGATCGAGATGGTGATACCTCGCTGCCGCTCCTCGGGCGCCTTGTCGATCTGATCGAAGGCCGAGGCCTCGTTCAGGTCCGGGTACTTGTCGTGCAGCACCTTGGTGATCGCCGCGGTCAGCGTGGTCTTGCCGTGGTCGATGTGCCCGATGGTGCCGATGTTGACGTGCGGCTTAGTCCGCTGGAACTTGGCCTTGGCCACTGAGGCTCCTTCTAGCTTGTTCGCCACGCTGTTGTGCGGGGCGCTTCTTGGGTTGTGTACGGTGTCGGCCGGATTTGGTCCGGCCTAAGTGTTTCCGACGAACCGTTCTAGGTCAAACGGTTCATCGAGGTCCTCACGGACCCGCGATCACTCGCCGCGGGCCTTCTGGATGATCTCTTCGGCGATGCTCTTCGGCGTCTCGGCGTAGGAGTCGAACTCCATCGAGTAGTTCGCCTGACCCGACGTCTTGGAGCGCAGGTCGCCGACGTAGCCGAACATCTCCGACAGCGGCACCAGGGCGTCGATCACCTTGTTGCCGTGCAGGTCGTTCATCGCCTGGATGTGTCCCCGACGACCGTTCAGGTCGCCGATGACCGTGCCCATGTAGTCCTCCGGGGTGGTCACCTCGACCGCCATCACCGGCTCCAGCAGAGCGGGGTCGGCACGACGGGCGGCCTCCTTGAAGACCATCGAGCCGGCGATCCGGAAGGCCAGCTCGGAGGAGTCGACGTCGTGGTACGCGCCGTCCACCAGGGTCACCTTGATGTCCTCGACCGGGTAACCGGCCAGCACGCCGAACTGCATGGCGTCCTGGATGCCCTCGTCCACCGCGGGGATGTACTCCTTGGGGATGCGGCCACCGGTGACGCCGTTGACGAACTCGTAGCCGGTGCCCGCCTCCTGCGGCTCCAGCTTGATGATCACGCGGGCGTACTGACCCGAGCCACCGGACTGCTTCTTGTGGGTGTACTCGACCTTCTCCACGGGCTTGCGGAGGGTCTCGCGGTACGCCACCTGCGGCTTGCCGATGTTGGCCTCGACCCGGAACTCGCGCTTCATCCGGTCGATCAGGACCTCCAGGTGGAGCTCGCCCATGCCGGCGATGATCGTCTGGCCGGTCTCCTCGTCGGTGTGGACCCGGAACGTGGGGTCCTCCTCGGCGAGGCGCTGGATGGCGACACCCAGCTTCTCCTGGTCGGACTTCGTCTTCGGCTCGATGGCCTGCTCGATGACCGGGGCCGGGAAGTCCATCGACTCCAGCACGACCGGGTTGGCCTGGTCGGACAGGGTCTCCCCGGTGGTGGTGTCCTTCAGACCCATCACGGCGACGATCTGACCGGCACCGACGCTGGCGATCTCCTCACGCTTGTTGGCGTGCATCTGGTAGATCTTCCCGATCCGCTCCTTGCGGCCCTTGGTGCTGTTCAGCACCGTGGAGCCGGCCTCGAGCTTGCCCGAGTAGAGCCGGATGTAGGTCAACCGACCCAGGTGGGGATCGGCGGCGATCTTGAAGGCCAGCGCGGAGAACGGGTCGCTGGAGTCCGGGTGACGCTCGACCTTGACGGACTCGTCACCGGGCTTGAAGCCGTCGATGGCGGGCACGTCGACCGGGGACGGCAGGTAGGCGATGACCGCGTCCAGCAGCGGCTGCACACCCTTGTTCTTGAAGGCGCTGCCACAGAGCACGGCGGTGATCTTGCTCGACAGGACGGCCTGGCGGATGGCCGCGACCAGCTGGTCGGGCTTCACGGAGTCCTCGTCGGTGAGGTAGGTCTCCATCAGCTCGTCGTCGTAGTCGGCGACCAGCTCGACCAGCTCGTGGTGGGCCGCCTGGGCCTGCTCGAGCATGTCGGCGGGGATCTCCTCGACGGCGTAGTCGTCGCCGATCGTGGTCTCACCGCGCCAGGTCAGCGCACGCATGTTGACCAGGTCCACGACACCGATGAAGCCGCCCTCGGAACCGATCGGCAGCTGCAGCACCGCCGGCACCGCGTTCAGCCGGTTCTTGATCGTCGACACGCAGAAGTCGAAGCTCGCGCCGGTCCGGTCCAGCTTGTTGACGAAGCAGATCCGCGGCACCTTGTACCGGTCGGCCTGACGCCACACCGTCTGGGACTGGGGCTCGACACCGGCCACACCGTCGAACACCGCGACCGCGCCGTCGAGGACGCGGAGCGAGCGCTCCACCTCGACGGTGAAGTCGACGTGACCGGGGGTGTCGATGATGTTGATCTGGTGGTCTTTCCAGTGACAGGTCGTCGCGGCGGACGTGATCGTGATGCCGCGCTCCTGCTCCTGCTCCATCCAGTCCATCGTGGCCGCACCCTCGTGGACTTCACCGATCTTGTAGTTGATACCGGTGTAGAAGAGGATGCGCTCGGTGGTGGTGGTCTTGCCCGCGTCGATGTGGGCCATGATCCCGATGTTGCGGACGTGGGTCAGGTCGGTCTTGATGTCGACAGCCATGGTGCGGCTTCAACCTCTCCTTGGATCTGAGCGGTGGCTCGATGCCGGATGGATCCGAGCCGGGTGAGCTGGTGCAGCCACCCGGCGTCCGGATGTCGTTACCAGCGGTAGTGGGCGAAGGCCTTGTTGGCTTCGGCCATCTTGTGGGTGTCCTCGCGACGCTTCACCGCGGCCCCCAGGCCGTTCGACGCGTCGAGGATCTCGTTCATCAGGCGCTCGGACATGGTCTTCTCACGCCGCAGCCGCGCGAAGTGGACCAACCAACGCATCGACAAGGTGGTGGCGCGAGCCGGCTTCACCTCGATCGGCACCTGGTAGGTGGCACCACCCACGCGGCGGCTCTTCACCTCCAGGGCGGGCTTGACGTTGTCGAGTGCCCGCTTGAGGGTCTGCACCGGATCGATACCGGTCTTGGTGCGGGTGCCCTCCATGGCGGTGTAGACGATGCCCTGGGCGATGGTCTTCTTGCCGTCGAGCAGGATCTTGCTCACGAGCTGGCTGACCAGCGGCGACCCGTAGACGGGGTCGACCATCACCGGGCGCTTCGGCGCGGGGCCCTTGCGAGGCATTACTTCTCCTTCTTGGCGCCGTAGCGGCTACGGGCCTGCTTGCGGTTCTTGACACCCTGGGTGTCGAGCGAGCCGCGGATGATCTTGTAACGAACACCCGGCAGGTCCTTCACGCGGCCGCCGCGGACGAGCACCATCGAGTGCTCCTGCAGGTTGTGGCCGACGCCGGGGATGTACGCAGTGACCTCGACGGAGGACGACAGGCGAACACGGGCGACCTTGCGCAACGCCGAGTTGGGCTTCTTCGGCGTCGTCGTGTACACCCGGGTGCACACGCCGCGGCGCTGGGGCGAACCCTTGAGCGCGGGCGTCTTGTTCTTGCTCACCTTGTCGGTGCGGCCCTTGCGGACCAGCTGCTGAATCGTGGGCACCGCTTACTGTCTCTTTCTGCTGCGTGGATGGGGTCGTGAACCGGCGTGCTACCGCAGGTCCACAGTGCGACACCACCGCAGAGCCCGAGTGAACGGGTCGACATGGGGGCACGCACCAGAGCCGGGCAAGCCCGGACACAAGCGCCTAGGTTATCTCGTCGGACGCATAGGGTCAAAAGCGGCGAGATGTCCCGCGCACAGTGAATGAGCCTACCCGTTCGGCCAAGGGTGGTCGGGTTCGCGGGCTCCCCGAGCGGGGCTCACCACCGACCAGGACGACCCTCGGGGTGCGGAATGGGGCGGGCGCCGTCCGGGTTGAGTGGAGGTGACCCGACTCTCCGTCCTGGACCTCGTCCCCGTCCGCACCGACCAGACCACGGCCGACGCCATCGCCGCCTCGGTCGCGCTGGCCCGGACCGCCGACGACCTCGGCTTCACCCGCTACTGGGTGGCCGAGCACCACAACATGCCGGCCGTGGCGGCCACCAACCCGCCCGTCCTGGTCGCGGTGCTGGCGGCCGCCACCGCGCGGATCCGCCTCGGCTCCGGCGGGGTGATGCTGCCCAACCACGCTCCGTTGGTGATCGCTGAGCAGTTCGCTCTGCTCGAGGCGGCCTACCCGGACCGGATCGACCTCGGCGTCGGCCGGGCTCCCGGTTCGGACCCGGTGACCAGCCACCTGCTCCGCGCCGGTCGCCAGGACCAGGTCGACACGTTCGCCGACGACCTGACCGCCCTCTCGCTGATGATGCGGCCCGAGGGCGTCCAGCTCTCGCTCGGTGGGCGGTCCTATCCGCTCGCCGCCACGCCGGCCGCGCGCACCGCCCCCCGGGTCTGGCTGCTCGGCTCGTCGATGTACTCCGCCGACCTGGCCGCCGCTCAGGGCCTGCCGTACGTGTTCGCCCACCACTTCGGCGGTGAGCAGACCCTGGCCGCCCTGCAGCGCTACCAGTCGCAGTTCCAGCCGTCGCCCGAGACACCCGAGCCGACCACCATCGCCGTGGTCAACGCGGCGGTCGCGGCCACCCAGGAGGAGGCCGACCGCCTCACCCTGGGCCAACGGCGCTCGATGTGGCGCCTCCGCAGCGGCCAGACCCTGGCCCCGCAGGAGCTGGTCGAGGAGGCCGAGGCGGATCCGCTGCCCGCGGCGGCTCAGCAGGCGGCCGACGACTTCGCCCGTAGCTGGTTCGTGGGCACGCCCGAGTCGGTGGCCGCCGGGGTCACCGCCCTGGCCGCCGAGTTCGGCACCGACGAGGTGATGGTCTCCCCCATCGCCGGCGCCTACCGGGGCACCCCCGCTGACGCCAGCCCGGCCCGCGAGGAGACGCTGCGCCTGCTCGCCAAGGAACTGGTGTGAGCCTCAGACACAGAGCTGCTCGGGTTTGTCGGCTTCGCTCGGTCTAGAGATCGAGCAGAGCCGACAAACCCGAGCAAGCCGGGTTCCCGGGGCTGGACGAGTTACCGCGCGCTGGTGATCTCGGCGTACGTCGCGTCGTCCAGCTCGAGCTCGGCCGCGGCCAGGTTCTCCTCCAGGTGCGCGATCGAGCCGGTGCCCGGGATCGGGAGCATGGCCGGCGAGCGGCGCAGCAGCCAGGCCAGCGCCACCTGGCCCGGGGTCGCACCCAGTCGGGTGGCGGCCTCGTGCACTGGACCGCCGGGGGCGGCCAGCTCGCCGGCGGCGATCGGCGCCCAGGGGATGAACCCGATCCCGTTCTGGGTGCAGTGGTCCAGCACGTCCTCCGACGAGCCGTCGGTCAGGTTGTAGCGGTTCTGCACGGTGGCCACGGTGAAGTGCCGCCCGGCTTCCTCGATGTCGGCCACGGTCACGTTCGACAGCCCCAGCGCTGCCACCTTCCCTTCGGTCTGCAGCTCGGCCAGCACTCCGTACGACTCGGCGGCCGGCACCTGCGGGTCGAGCCGGTGCAGCTGGAGCAGGTCCAGCCGCTCGGTCCGCAGCTTGCGCAGCGCCAGCTCGGCCTGCTGACGCAGGTACTCCGGGCGGCCGACCGGCCGCCAGATGCCGGGTCCCGGACGGACGAGCCCCACCTTCGTGGCGATCCGCAGACCAGGCGCGTACGGGTGGAGCGCCTCGGCGAGGATCTCCTCGGAGACGTTGGGACCATAGGAGTCGGCGGTGTCGATGAGGTCCACCCCGAGCTCGACGGCACGTCGGGCGACCCGCACGGCCAGGGTCCGGTCGGCCGGCTCTCCCCAGATGCCTGGGCCGGTGAGGCGCATGGCGCCGAACCCGAGGCGGTGGACAGGACCGAGGTCACGGATTTCGAACGTGCCGCTCTGCTGAACCGGAGTCGTTGATGTCATGACGGCGACAACCGGGCCTCCGGGGCGGCTATTCCGGTCCACCGCTGCCCTGGTTCTCCAAGGTCGACGGCGACGATGACCCGCCGCCGGGCAAATCGTATACAATCTTCGCGTGCGCCGTTCCCGTTTCGTGCTCGTCGCTGCCGTGACCGCGGTGGCACTGGCCGCCACGGCCTGCGGTCGGGTCGGACCGGCGCCCGGCGCGGTCGAGCCGACACCGGCCACCGCACCGTCCGCCGCGCACGTCCCCACCCCGCCGCTGTCGGCCACCCCGGCGCCGAGGGCGACCGCCCGTTCCACGACCCCGAGGACGACGATGAGCCGGTCCGACGCGACCCGCGCCCTCTTCGCGGCGGCCGCCGACGGTGACGCCTCGGCCGCCCGCGAGGCACTGCGCAACCGGGCTGACCTGAGAGCCCGCGACGAACAGGGTCGGACGCCCCTGGTCGTCGCCACCAAGGCGCAGCGGACCGAGGTGGCGGTGCTGCTCTTGGACGCCGGTGCCGATCCCGACACCAAGGACGACCTGCAGGACTCGGCCTTCCTCTACGCCGGAGCCGAGGGCTACGACGAGATCCTGCGGGCCACCCTGCGCCACGGGGCGGACGTGACGAGCACGAACCGTTTCGGCGGCACCGCCCTGATCCCGGCCAGCGAGCACGGCCACACCGAGACCGTACGGATCTTGATCAACGCCGGCGTGCCGGTGGACCACGTGAACGAGCTCGGCTGGACCGCGATGCTGGAGGCGATCGTGCTCAACGACGGTTCGGCCGACCAGGTGGACGTGGTGCGGCAGCTGATCGGGGCGGGGGCGGACACCTCGATCCGCGACCAGAACGGCCGCACACCGCGATCACTGGCCGCCGCCAAGGGCTACGACGAGATCGTCGACCTGATCGACGACGCGGACGAGATCCGGGACCGCGGTCAGCGCATGATCACCGCCGCCCGAGCCGGCGACGCCGACCGGGTCGAGAAGCTGCTCGACCAGCGCGCGTCGATCGCCGCGCGTGACGACACGAAGGCGACCGCTCTGGTCGCGGCGGCGTACGGGAACCACCTGGAGGTCGCGGAGCTGCTGCTGAAGGCCGGCGCCGACCCGAACGCCAAGGACGAGACGGTCCAGAGCGCCTACCTGATCGCCACCAGTGAGGTCGGCGACGACCCGCGTCTGCTCCGGCTGACCCTGCGTCACGGGGCCGACGTCCACAGCCTGGACAGCTGGAAGGGCACCGGACTCATCCGGGCCGCCGACCGCGGCCACGACCGGATCGTCGGCGTGCTGCTGGGGACCGACGTCGCCGTCGACCACGTCAACCGGATCGGGTACACCGCCCTGCACGAGGCCGTGATCTTGGGCGACGGCGGGCCGTCGCACCAGCGGACGGTCGCGGCCCTGGTGGCCGGCGGAGTCGACCAGACCACCAAGGATCCGAACGGGGACACGGCTCTGGACGTGGCCAGAGCCCGCGGCTACACCAAGATCATCGAGCTGCTGAGCTGACTCAGCGGCGGGCCACCGCGATCTCGGCCTGGGTCTCGGGATCGAGGTCGTCACCCGCCGCCAGCAGACTCCCCAGCAGGTCCCGCTCGGTGGTGAACGCCCGGAACATCAGGCTGACCGTCACCTCGTGGTCGGGACGGTGCAGGACCCGGATGTCGTCGCCGCTGCGGATGGTGCCCGGCGTGACCACCGACAGGTAGGCGCCCGGCCGGGCATCGGCGGTGAACGTCTTCAGCCACCCCCGCTCCCCCACCCACCCACGGAAGGTGGAGCACGGGATCCGGGCCGAGGTCACCTGGAGCACCACCCCGGCGCCGACCTGCCAGCGTTCGCCGATCCGGGCCTCGTTGACGTCCAGGCCCACAGTGGTCAGGTTCTCACCGAAGAACCCGTTCCCCAGCTCGCGGCCGAGCCGGGCCGCCCACCGGTCCAGATCCTCCCGCTGGAAGGCGTAGACCGCCTGGCCGTCTCCACCGTGGTGTTTGACGTCACCGATGAAGTCGCCGACGAGTCCACTACCGAGACCGCCACGTTTGGGGCCGGGGGCCCGGACCTCCACCGGCCCGTTCTGCGGCAGCTTCCCGATGCCGGTGGCCTTGGTCTCCTTGTACGGGTTGGGTTGCGGACGGCCGACGTTCACCGACAGGAGCAGGGGCACCGCGTGAGCCTAGTGGGTGGGATCCGCCGCCGCGAGCGGAAAAGCAGCGGCCCCACCGGCCCGCGTACGGCAGGATCGGGAGCGTGCCGCAACGGGGACGGGTGATCGTGATCACCGGGGCGATGGCCGCCGGCAAGTCGACGGTGGCCGAGCTGCTGGCGCACCGGCTGGAGCGGTCGGTGCACATCCGCGGCGACGTCTTCCGCCGGATGGTGGTGAACGGGCGGGTGGAGATGACTCCCGACGCCGCCCCGGAGGCCATGGCCCAGCTGCACCTGCGCTACGCCCTGGCCGCCCGCACCGCCGACGCGTACGCCCAGGCAGGCTTCGACGCGATCCTGCAGGACGTCATCATCGGCCCGGAGCTGGCCGGTTTCGTGGACCTCATCGCGACCCCGGAGCGGCACCTGGTCGTGCTGTCCCCCAGTGTCAGCGCCCTCGAGTGGCGGGAGCGGCAGCGGGACAAGACCGGCTACCGGCACTTCTCCCCCGGAGCGCTCGACGAGGTGCTGCGTCGCGAGACCGCGCAGATCGGCTACTGGCTGGACTCCTCGGCCCAGACCCCCGACGAGACAGTGGACGACATCCTGGCCCACCTGGACCGCGCCCGGGTCTGACCGTCCTGCCCCCGAGCCGTCGGAGTGGTCTCAGTGACCGCTGAGGGCCCCGTAGCGGCCGCGGAGGAACGGCTGCGGGCCCGAGTCGCCCAGGGTGACGTCGATGGCGTAGGTCAGCACGTCGCCGTCCAGACCGAAGCGGTGCTCGGCCCGCCCGCGCGGGGTCGTCTTGCTCAGCACCAGCTCGCCGTCGCACCAGCCACCGGTGGCCGGCTCGGGAGGTAACGCGTAGCTGTCGAACAGCCACCAGGACACCCCCGCGGCAGGATCGACCAGGAAGACGCCGTGGGCCAGGAACTCCGACCCGTCGTCGCGCACCTGCCGGTAGTCGTTGACCACCGCCGCGCCGCCGATCTCGGCCCGGAAGGTCAACGCCGCCCGCGCGGTCCCGGCCCCACTCCAGGGCGAGGCGGACAGCTCCTCCAGCCCCTGCCAGTGGCCGAACAGCGGCGCGAACACCTCGAGGACTCCCACGGCCTCCACGCTAGCCCGCCCAGCCGCCGAAGGATCTTTTGCACCGAAATCCACACTCCACGTGGATAGCGGTGCAAAAGTCGGAGGATTGAGGGGCCTGGGAACGACGGAGCGGCCGGGACCCGAAGGTCCCGACCGCTCCGGCGATCACGCGATCAGACTGCGCTCAGTGCGAGCTCAGCGGTAGTCGCCGAGGTCGAACTCCTCCAGCGGCACGGCCGCACCGGAGCCGCTGCCGAAGTCGTAGTCGAACTGGTCGTAACCGACCATCGAGTACGCCTGCGCCCGCGCTTCCGCGGTCGGCTCGACCCGGATGTTGCGGTACCGCTCCAGACCGGTGCCGGCTGGGATCAGCTTGCCCAGGATGACGTTCTCCTTCAGACCCCGCAGGCTGTCGGACTTGCCGTGGATGGCCGCGTCCGTCAGCACCTTGGTGGTCTCCTGGAACGACGCCGCGGACAGCCACGACTCGGTGGCCAGCGACGCCTTGGTGATGCCCATCAGCACCGGACGACCCGAGGCGGGGGTGCCGCCCTCGGCGACGACCTGGCGGTTGGCTGCCTCGTACGACAGCCGGTCGACCAGGTCACCGGCGAGCAGGTTGGAGTCGCCCGACTCGATCACCGTCACCCGACGCAGCATCTGCCGGATGATGATCTCGATGTGCTTGTCGTGGATCGGCGCACCCTGGGTCCGGTAGACCGCCTGCACCTCTTCCACCAGGTGCTCCTGCACCCGACGGACACCGAGCACCCGCAGGACGTCCTGCGGATCCGGGGTGCCGGCCGTGAGCTGCTGACCGGCCACGACGCGATCGCCGTCCTCGACCAGCAGACGCGCGCGGCGGCTGACGGTGAACTCCGCCGGCTCCGAGCCGTCGTCCGGCGTGACGATGATCTTCTTCAGCCGGTCCGAGTCCTCGAGCGCGACCCGACCCGCGGCCTCCGAGATCGGCGCCTTGCCCTTGGGCTGACGCGCCTCGAACAGCTCCTGCACACGCGGCAGACCCTGCGTGATGTCGTCACCGGCCACACCACCGGTGTGGAAGGTCCGCATCGTCAGCTGGGTGCCGGGCTCACCGATCGACTGGGCTGCGACGATGCCGACGGCCTCGCCGACGTCGACCAGCTTGCCGGTGGCCAGCGAACGGCCGTAGCACATGGCGCAGGTGCCGGTCACCGCCTCGCAGGTGAGCACGCTGCGCACCTTCACCTGACGGACGCCGGCCGCGGCCAGCACGCCGATGTTGACGTCACCGAGATCGACCCCGGCGGCGAGCAGGACCTCACCGTCGGCCCCGACGACGTCGGTGGCCAGCGTGCGGGCGTAGACGGCGGTCTCGACCCAGTCGTGCAGGGTCAGACCGCCGTCCTCACCCTCGGCGATGATCTTGGTCAGGCCACGCTCGGTGCCGCAGTCCTCCTCGCGGATGATCACGTCCTGGGCCACGTCGACGAGTCGACGGGTCAGGTAGCCCGAGTCGGCGGTCCGCAGCGCGGTGTCGGCCTGGCCCTTACGACCACCGTGGGTGGAGATGAAGTACTCCAGCACCGACAGACCCTCGCGGAAGTTCGACTTGATCGGCCGCGCGATGATCTCGCCCTTCGGGTTCACCACCAGGCCTCGCATGGCGGCGATCTGGCGCATCTGCACCATGTTCCCGCGGGCACCGGAGTGGACCATCATGTAGATCGGGTTGTTCTTGGAGAAGTTGGCCTCCATCGCCGCCCCGAGCCGGCTGGTCGCGTCGGTCCAGATCTCGATGAGCTCCTGGCGACGCTCGTCCTCGGTGATCAGACCCCGCTCGTACTGCTTGTCGATCTTGGCGGCCCGGTCCTCGTAGACGCTGAGGATCTCCGCCTTGTTCGCCGGCGTGCTGACGTCGCCGATGGAGACGGTCACGCCGGAGCGGGTGGCCCAGTGGAAGCCCAGGTCCTTCAGGGCGTCCAGGGTGTGGGCCACGTCGACCTTGGGGTAGCGCTCGGCCAGGTCGTTGACGATCTGACCCAGCTGCTTCTTGCCCACCTCGTAGTCGGCGTACGGGTAGTCGGCCGGCAGCGCCTCGTTGAACAGGGCGCGACCCAGCGTGGTCTCGAGCAGGATGGTCCCGTTCGGGTTCAGCTCGAAACCGGCCGGCGGCACGATGTCGGTCAGCCGCAGCTTGATCCTGGCCTGCGGGCTCAGCTCGCCGCGGTCGAAGGCCATCAGGGCCTCCGCCACCGAGCCGAACAGCCGACCCTCACCTGCGGTGTCGTCGTTCTGCATCGTCAGGTAGTACATCCCGATGATCATGTCCTGGGTGGGCATGGTCACCGGCCGGCCGTCGGCCGGCTTGAGGATGTTGTTCGTCGACAGCATCAGGATCCGGGCCTCGGCCTGCGCCTCCGCGCTCAGCGGCAGGTGCACGGCCATCTGGTCACCGTCGAAGTCCGCGTTGAACGCGGTGCAGACGAGCGGGTGGATCTGGATGGCCTTGCCCTCGATGAGCTGCGGCTCGAACGCCTGGATGCCCAACCGGTGCAGGGTCGGTGCGCGGTTCAGCAGCACCGGGTGCTCGGCGATGACCTCTTCGAGCACGTCCCAGACGACCGGGCGCTGGCGCTCGACCATCCGCTTGGCGGACTTGATGTTCTGCGCGTGGTTGAGGTCGTCCAGCCGCTTCATCACGAACGGCTTGAACAGCTCCAGCGCCATCGCCTTGGGCAGACCGCACTGGTGCAGCTTGAGCTGCGGGCCGACCACGATGACGGAACGGCCGGAGTAGTCGACGCGCTTGCCCAGCAGGTTCTGCCGGAAGCGGCCCTGCTTGCCCTTCAACATGTCCGAGATCGACTTCAGCGGACGGTTGCCCGGACCGGTGACCGGTCGGCCGCGACGGCCGTTGTCGAACAGCGAGTCGACGGCCTCCTGCAGCATCCGCTTCTCGTTGTTCACGATGATCTCGGGCGCGCCGAGGTCGAGCAGCCGCTTCAGCCGGTTGTTCCGGTTGATCACGCGACGGTAGAGGTCGTTCAGGTCCGACGTCGCGAACCGGCCACCGTCGAGCTGCACCATCGGGCGCAGGTCCGGCGGGATCACCGGGACGCACTCCAGCACCATGCCGGACGGGCTGTTCTTCGTGGTCAGGAAGGCGGAGACGACCTTGAGCCGCTTCAGGGCGCGGGTCTTGCGCTGGCCCTTGCCGGTCTGGATGGTCTCCTTCAGCGAGATGGCCTCGGCCTCCAGGTCGAAGGACTCCAGCCGCTTCTTGATCGCGTCGGCGCCCATCGAGCCGGCGAAGTACTTGCCGAACCGGTTCTTCATCTCCCGGTAGAGCACCTCGTCGCCCTCGAGGTCCTGGACCTTGAGGTTCTTGAAGCGGTTCCAGACCGCGTCGAGCCGGTCGAGCTCCCGCTGGGCGCGGTCGCGCAGCTGCTTCGCCTCGCGCTCGGCACCCTCGCGGACCTTGCGCTTGGCGTCGGCCTTGGCACCCTCGGCCTCCAGGGCCGCGGTGTCCTCTTCCAGCTTCTTCATCCGGGTCTCGATGTCGGAGTCCCGACGACCCTCGAGCTGCTTGCGCTCGACGTCGATCTTGGCCTCGAGCGAGGACAGGTCGCGGTGACGCGACTCGTCGTCCACGGAGGTGATCATGTACGCCGCGAAGTAGATGACCTTCTCGAGGTCCTTCGGCGCGATGTCCAGCAGGTAGCCGAGCCGGCTCGGGACACCCTTGAAGTACCAGATGTGGGTGACCGGGGCGGCCAGCTCGATGTGCCCCATCCGCTCGCGGCGGACCTTGGAGCGGGTGACCTCGACGCCACAGCGCTCGCAGATGATGCCCTTGAAGCGCACGCGCTTGTACTTGCCGCAGTAGCACTCCCAGTCCCGGGTGGGACCGAAGATCTTCTCGCAGAACAGACCGTCGCGCTCGGGCTTGAGCGTGCGGTAGTTGATGGTCTCCGGCTTCTTGACCTCACCGTGTGACCACTGACGGATCTCATCTGCCGTCGCCAGGCCGATGCGGATCTCGTCGAAGAAGTTCACGTCGAGCACTTGTTGTCTCTTCTCTTTAGTAACTCGTTTGTTGCCTGTGATGCTGTGGACTGAACTCCCGCTGGACTCCGCCGGACCCGATCGGGGGTCTGGTGGCGGAGCCCCCAGCGGGGGGTACACGGGGGGCAAGGCCCCCCGTGCGTGTTCAGACTTCTTCGACGCCCAACGACTCGCCCGGCCGGCGGGAGAGATCGATGCCGAACTCCTCGCTGGCGCGGTAGTTGTCGTCGTCGGAGTCCCGCAGCTCGACCTCGGTGCCGTCGCTGGACAGCACCTCCACGTTCAGGCAGAGCGACTTCATCTCCTTGACCAGCACCTTGAACGACTCGGGGATGCCGGGCTCGGGGATGTTCTCGCCCTTGACGATGGCCTCGTAGACCTTCACGCGGCCGTGGATGTCGTCGGACTTGATGGTGAGCAGCTCCTGCAGGGCCCAGGCGGCGCCGTACGCCTCCAGTGCCCACACCTCCATCTCACCGAACCGCTGGCCACCGAACTGGGCCTTACCACCCAGGGGCTGCTGCGTGATCATCGAGTACGGACCGGTGGAGCGGGCGTGGATCTTGTCGTCCACCAGGTGGTGCAGCTTCAGCATGTAGATGTAGCCGACACCGACCGGCTTCGGGAACGGCTCACCGGAGCGGCCGTCGAACAGCCGCGCCTTGCCGTCGCCGTCGACCAGCTGGACACCGTCCCGGTTCGGCAGCGTGTTGCCGAGCAGGCCGGTGATCTCGGCCTCGGTCGCGCCGTCGAACACCGGGGTGGCCAGACGCTGGTCGCCCTCGACGTGGCCGAGGTTGATCCCGCGCAGCCGCTCGGCCCACTCGCCCTCGACACCGTCGAGGTCCCAACCGGTCTTCGCCACCCACCCGAGGTGGGTCTCCAGCACCTGACCGACGTTCATCCGGCTCGGCACACCGAGCGGGTTGAGCACGATGTCGACCGGGGTCCCGTCCTCCAGGAACGGCATGTCCTCGATCGGCAGGATCTTGGAGATGACGCCCTTGTTGCCGTGGCGGCCGGCGAGCTTGTCACCGTTGGAGATCTTCCGCTTCTGGGCCACGTAGACGCGGACCAGCTGGTTGACCCCGGGCGCGAGCTCGTCGTCGGAGTCGCGGTCGAAGACCCGGACACCGATGACGGTGCCCGACTCGCCGTGCGGCACCTTCAACGAGGTGTCGCGGACCTCGCGCGCCTTCTCACCGAAGATCGCGCGGAGCAGCCGCTCCTCCGGGGTCAGCTCGGTCTCACCCTTGGGCGTGACCTTGCCGACCAGGATGTCGCCGGTCGAGACCTCGGCGCCGATCCGGATGATGCCGCGCTCGTCGAGATCGGCCAGCATCTCCTCGGAGACGTTCGGGATGTCCCGGGTGATCTCCTCGGCGCCCAGCTTGGTGTCCCGGGCGTCGACCTCGTGCTCCTCGATGTGGATCGAGGTGAGGACGTCGTCCTGGACGAGGCGCTGCGACAGGATGATCGCGTCCTCGTAGTTGTGACCCTCCCACGGCATGAACGCGACCAGCAGGTTGCGGCCGAGGGCCATCTCCGCACCGTCGGTGCAGGGACCGTCGGCGAGCGGCGTGCCCTTCTCGACCCGCTGTCCGACCGAGACCAGCGGACGCTGGTTGATGCAGGTGCCCTGGTTGGAGCGACGGAACTTGGCCAGCCGGTACGTCTTGTACGTGGCGTCGTCCTGGGCCACGTCGATCAGGTCGGCGCTGACCGAGGTCACCACACCGGGCTCGGTCGCGGTGGTCACGTCGCCGGCGTCGACAGCGCCGCGGTACTCCATGCCGGTGCCCACGAACGGGGAGTCCGACCGGAGCAGCGGGACAGCCTGACGCTGCATGTTCGAGCCCATCAGGGCGCGAGACGCGTCGTCGTGCTCGAGGAACGGGATCATGGCCGTGGCCACCGACACCATCTGGCGCGGCGACACGTCCATGTAGGCCACCTCGGAGGCCGGGACCTCGTCGGTCTCGCCGTGCCGCTTGCGGACCAGCACCCGCTCGGTGGCGAAGGTGCCGTCCTCGGTCAGCTTGGCGTTGGCCTGCGCGATGACGTAGCGGTCCTCCTCGTCGGCGGTCAGGTAGTCGACGTCGTCGGTCACCCGACCCTCGGCCACCCGGCGGTACGGCGTCTCGACGAAGCCGAACGCGTTCACCCGGGCGAAGGAGGCGAGCGAGCCGATCAGACCGATGTTCGGGCCTTCCGGCGTCTCGATCGGGCACATCCGGCCGTAGTGGGAGGTGTGCACGTCGCGCACCTCCATGCCGGCGCGGTCACGGGACAGACCGCCCGGGCCGAGGGCGGAGAGACGCCGCTTGTGCGTCAGGCCCGCGACCGGGTTGGTCTGGTCCATGAACTGGCTGAGCTGGCTGGTGCCGAAGAACTCCTTCAGCGCCGCGACCACGGGCCGGATGTTGATCAGGGTCTGCGGCGTGATCGCCTCGACGTCCTGGGTCGTCATCCGGTCGCGCACGACGCGCTCCATCCGGCCGAGACCGGTGCGCAGCTGGTTCTGGATCAGCTCGCCCACGGTCCGCAGCCGGCGGTTGCCGAAGTGGTCGATGTCGTCCTCTTCGACGATCAGCTCGCCGCGCGGGGCCTCGAGGGTCTCGCGACCCTCGTGCAGCGCCACCACGAAGCGGATGGCCGCGACGATGTCCTCGATCGTCAGGACCTGCTTGTCGAAGGGCTCGTCCAGGCCCAGCTTCTTGTTGATCTTGTACCGACCGACCTTGGCCAGGTCGTAGCGCTTGGGGTTGAAGAAGTAGTTCTCCAGCAGCGCCTGCGCGGCCTCGCGGGTGGGCGGTTCTCCCGGGCGCAGCTTGCGGTAGATGTCGAGGAGCGCCTCGTCCTGGGTCGAGGTGTGGTCCTTCTCCAGGGTGAGCCGCATCGACTCGTACTCGCCGAACTCCTCCAGGATCTGGGCGTCGGTCCAGCCCAGGGCCTTGAGCAGCACGGTGACGTTCTGCTTGCGCTTGCGGTCGAGGCGGACGCCGACCATGTCGCGCTTGTCGATCTCGAACTCCAGCCACGCACCGCGGGACGGGATCATCTTGCAGGTGAAGATGTCCTTGTCGGAGGTCTTGTCGGTGGTCTGCTCGAAGTAGACACCCGGGGAACGGACGAGCTGGGACACCACGACCCGCTCGGTGCCGTTGATGACGAACGTGCCCTTGTCGGTCATCAGCGGGAAGTCGCCCATGAAGACCGTCTGGCTCTTGATCTCGCCGGTCTCGTTGTTCATGAACTCGGCGGTGACGAACAGCGGCGCGGCGTAGGTGACGTCGCGGTCCTTGCACTCGTCGACGGAGTTCTTCGGCGGCTCGAAGCGGTGGTCCCGGAAGGACAGCGACATCGTTCCGGAGAAGTCCTCGATCGGCGAGATCTCCTCGAAGATCTCCTCCAGACCGGACTTGGTGTTCACATCCGTCCGACCGTCCGCCAGGGCCAGCTCGACCCGGTCACGCCACGCGGCGTTCCCGACGAGCCAGTCGAAGGAATCGATCTGCAGATCCAGGAGGTCCGGGACCTCCATGGGCTCCGCGATCTTGGCGAAGGAGATGCGACCGGTGGGTGAAACAGCGGGACTATCGAGGGCAGTGCGCGAGGCGGCCAACAGTGGGTCCTTCCGAGACTCGCAGTATCTGGTTGTGGCTCTGCGCATGACAAACGGCCCGTGTCAAATAGAAACGGGTCGTCGAAATGGCTAGGGCAAACCCCTACAGTACTCGGATTGGCGCGCGAGGTCAAGGCTCAAGCGCACGGCGGCGCGGAACAGACAAATTACTTGCTGCTCGGGATGGAAGCATACTCGCCATAGGGCCGTTGACAAGGAGGGATGGGCCCAGGCGCGTCGCTGGCGAGTGACGAGGTCGACCGCTCGCTACGGTGAGGAACCGCACACCCGGCGTCACGAGTGCGCCGGACCATCTCGTCGACAGATAGGTCATCGATGCAACGGATCTGCGAGATCATCCACGTCCACCCCGCGGCCATCGCCGAGTACAAGCGGGTCCACGCCGAGGTGTGGCCGGCGGTGCTGGCCCGCCTCGAGGCCTCGCACATGACCAACTACTCGATCTTCCTGCGCGAGCCCGAGAACCTGCTCGTCGCCTACTACGAGTACACCGGTGACGACCTGGCCGCCGACCAGGCGGCGATCGCGGCGGATCCGGAGACCCGGCGCTGGTGGACCGTGACCGACCCGATGCAGCAGCCGCTGTCCTCGATGCCGGCCACCGAGGGTTCGCAGGCCGGGGGTTGGTGGGCCTCCACCGAGGAGGTCTTCCACCTCGCCTGAGGTGACCCAAGCGACAGGTCCCGCTCGCGTTCCTGCTTCTCGCGCCGGTCGGAAGCCGAGCAGGAGGCATCATCCCGAGCGAGGCACGTCGGAGGGCGCGGAGACGCCAAGGGCGCGGGACCCTGATCGGATCCCGCGCCCTTCGCGGATGTTCGGCAGGTGCCGAGCAGTCGGACCTACTTGACGGTCACCTTGGCGCCGGCGCCCTCGAGGGCCTCCTTGGCCTTGGCGGCGGCCTCCTTGGTCACCTTCTCCAGGACGGCCTTGGGGGCGGCCTCGACCAGCTCCTTGGCCTCCTTGAGACCGAGGCTGGTGAGGGTACGCACCTCCTTGATGACCTGGATCTTCTTCTCGCCGGCAGCCTCGAGGATGACGTCGACCTCGTCGCTCTCCTCCTCGACCGGAGCGGCCTCGCCGCCACCACCGGTGGCAGCGGCGGCCACGGCGACCGGAGCGGCCGCGGTGACGTTGAAGGTCTCCTCGAACTGCTTCACGAACTCGCTGAGCTCGATCAGCGTCAGCTCCTTGAAGGCGTCCAGGAGCTCGTCAGTGCTGAGCTTCGCCATGATTTGGCGTTCCTTTCGTTCTGTTCTGCAGCAGTGCTGCGGACTACTGGTCCGAGGCGGCGTCGGCCGCTTCGGCGGTGGGCTCTGCAGCGGGTGCTGCTGACTCGTTCGCCTCGGCGGCGATCTCGTCGTTGGTGGGCTCCTGGGTCTGCTCGGCCTCCGGTGCTGCACCAGCACCGGCGATGAGCGACGGGTTCTCCTCAGCTGCCTTCTCCAGGGCCGCGAACACACGCGCGGCCTGGGACAGCGGAGCAGCGACGAGCGAGATGGCCTGCTGCAGGACTCCCTGCATGCCACCGGCGACCTTGGCGAGGAGGACCTCACGGGACTCCAGGTCGGCCAGCTTCTTCACTTCGTCGGCGGACAGGGACTTGCCGTCCAGTACGCCACCCTTGATGACCAGAAGCGGGTTCTGCCGGGCGAAGTCACGCAGACCCTTCGCGACGGTGACCGGGTCACCCTCGATGAAGGCGATCGCCGTCGGGCCGACGAGGTGTTCCTCGACGCCCTCGACTCCGGCCTCACGGGCCGCGATCGTGGTCAGCGTGTTCTTCGACACGGCGTAGGTGGCATCGTCACCGAGAGAGCGCCGCAGTTCCTTCAGCGCTTTCACGGTGAGTCCGCGGTACTCGGTCAGCACAGCGCCCTGCGAGCTGGAGAACTTCTCCGCCAGCTCGGTGACCGCGGCTGCCTTGTCCGGCCTCGCCATACGTGTCCTCCACAACGTTCCGACTTCTGACGCGCTACGGGCGTAGCGCTTCCGCGTCTGGCTGGTGTGGTCGGACCCCGGGAAACAGAAATGCCCCGGTGCGCAGGGCACACGGGGCGGCTCCGACGAATTCCAGGGCCGGAGCCCGGACTCGTCGAGGACGATCATGTTCACCTGCGCGGGCCATCCCGTTCGGGAGGTCTTCGGACCGAGCCAGGCTCGGTCGACCAGCGGTCTTCGGTACGCGTCACCTTACGCGACGCACGCCGCTGCGCCCAAATCGCCCGCGGGCGCCGCCGACCGGGGGTGGTCCGGGATCTGTTGACACCCGTGCCGAGACATTCGGGGTGCTCTCGGCCCGCGAGGTCACGCTGATATCACTGAGGATCGTACGTTTCCTGAGTGTTGGCACAGAAGATCTCGACTTGATAACGTGCGGCAGCCGGTCGGGGACCGTGCCGTCAGAAGCCGGTCCGCACGACCTCGAGGGGAACACATGCCCACCACCATCCAGCGTCTCGCCGCCGGTGCCGCCACCCTGGCGCTCGCTTTCGCGACCGTCGCGGGCACGGAGCTCCCGGCGACAGCCGACGCCCGGCCCGCGGCCCCGCTCTCGGCTCTCCCCCAGGGCGGTGTCGTCCGAACCGTCGACACCCTGACCACGGCCACCGTCTCGCTGGGCTCGATGCAGCAGGTCGTCAAGAAGAAGAAGAAGTCGAAGGGGGCCAAGGCGCTCGCCTTCGCGAAACGACAGCTCGGCGACCGCTACCGCTACGGGGGCACCGGCCCGAACGCCTGGGACTGCTCCGGACTGACCCGCGGCGCCTGGAAGCACGCGGGGAAGAAGATCCCGCGCACCTCGCAGGGGCAGTCCCGCCACGGCAAGAAGGTGGCGAAGTCCAAGCTCCGCAAGGGCGATCTCGTCTTCTTCTACTCGGGCCGGAGCCACGTCGGGATCTACGCCGGCAACGGCAAGGTCATCCACGCCTCGCGACCGGGCAAGCCGGTGTCCTACATCAAGATGAAGTACATGCCGTACGCGGGCGCCCGCCGGCCGGCCTGACCCCCTGAACTCGGGGGCGGCGCCCCCCTGAATGCCGCTCACCCCGAGCGCGAGCGTCGTCTCGACCGGCCCCCCATCTTGGTCGAGGCGGCGCTCGCTTCTTTCTCCCGGCGCCGGAAGGTCCGGGCCCGCGGCCGCACCCGCGATCACTAGGCTCGGTCGTCGTGACCGATCCCCAGCTGCCTGCCGGCATCCGCGCCGCGACCCCCGACGACGTGCCGGCCGTCCTCGGGCTGATCCGCGAGCTGGCCGACTACGAGCGCGCGCTGGACCAGGTCCGCGCGACTCCCGACCAGCTGCGAGCCGCGCTCTTCGCTCCCTCCCCGGGGGTCTTCGCCCTGGTCGCTGAGAACGAGGGCGAGGTCGTGGGGTTCGCCCTCTACTTCCTCAGCTTCTCGACCTGGGAGGGCGTGCACGGCATCCACCTCGAGGACCTGTACGTGAGCCCGACCCGGCGCGGCACCGGCGTGGGTGCGGCTCTGCTGGCGTCGCTCGCGGCGATCGCCGTGGCCCGCGGTTACGCCCGGGTCGAGTGGTCGGTGCTGGACTGGAACACCCCGTCGATCGAGTTCTACCGGCGCCTGGGAGCGGTGGCCCTGGACGAGTGGACCGGCTTCCGGCTCAGCGGCGACGCGCTGCTCGCCACCGCAGCCCGCAGCACCGGCTGACGGCGCCCGGGCTCGCCTACTCCGCGAACCGGCTGAGCGCGATGGTGCCGCCGATGGCCAGCACGAACCCGGCCGCCGCGAGGACTTCGCGACCGGGCAGCATGCTGTCGCCGAAGACCAGCAACCCGAGGGCGGACGGGACGATGACCTCGATGACGAAGGTGACGGCGGCCACCACGGTGACCTTCCCCCGCTGCAGCGCCACCCCGAAGAAGCCGACCGCGATCGCTCCGTACGCCGCGACCGCCCACAGCAGGGGGTTGACCAGGAGTCGCAGGTCGATGGCGTCGGCGCCCATCGCCCGGGCGGCGACGGCGACACCGCTGAACCCCAGTCCGGCGGCGACCGCGCAGAGGATGACCGACGAACGGCCCGCCCGGCGGTAGCCCACCAGACCCACCGACAGGGGCACCACCGCCCCCACCAGGATCGCGACGGTCACGGCGCCCCCCGTGACGGTCGCCGCCTCGGCGGCGGCGCTGAGACTGAGCAGCACCAGGCCGAGTCCGAGGACCCCGAGGGCGCCCCAGTCGCGGCCGCCGAGCTTCTCACCGCGCAGAGCGGCGATGATCGCCGTCACCCCGACGCTGGCCGCCACGATGGACTCGACCAGGAACAGGGGCAGCTCGCGCAGGGCGACCACGTTGCCGAGGAACCCGAAACCGTCGAGGGCCAGACCCACCAGGTACGGGAGCTGGGTCACGATGCCGACGACACCACCCACCCCGGCGGCCGCCGCCGCGCGGCGGGCACCGACCGCCTGCAGAACGGTCGCCACCCCGTACGCCAGGCACGCGATGACCGCCGCGATCCAGCTGATCAGGAGCACGGGGTCGAGCCTGGCTTACGGGGTGGTGGTCGAACGAAGCGGGGTCACCGCAGAGAGATCACTCGGACTCGGGCTTGACCTTGTTCGGGTCGACCGGGATGCCCGGGCCCATCGTGGTGGAGATGGTGGCCTTCTTCAGGTACCGACCCTTGGACGCGCTCGGCTTGAGCCGCATCACCTCGTCCAGCGCCGCGAAGTAGTTCTGCGACAGCTGCTCGGTGGTGAAGGACGCCTTGCCCACGATGAAGTGGAGGTTGGCGTGCCGGTCGACGCGGAACTCGATCTTGCCGCCCTTGATGTCGGTCACGGCCTTGGCCACGTCGACGGTCACGGTGCCGGTCTTCGGGTTCGGCATCAGGCCACGCGGGCCGAGGACGCGTCCGAGACGTCCGACCTTGCCCATCAGGTCGGGGGTGGCCACGACGGCGTCGAAGTCCAGGTAGCCGCCGAGCACCTTCTCGATCAGGTCGTCCGAACCCACCTCGTCGGCCCCGGCCGCTTCCGCGGCCGCCGCCCGGTCACCGGTGGCGAACACGACGACCTTGGCGGTCTTGCCGGTACCGTTGGGCAGGTTGACCGTGCCGCGGACCATCTGGTCCGCCTTGCGCGGGTCCACACCGAGTCGGAAGGACACGTCGACGGTCTCGTCGAACTTGACCTTGGTGCCGCTCTTGGCCAGCGTCAGGGCCTCGACCGGGGAGTACAGGTTCTCCTCGTCGATGCTGTCGGCCGCGGACCGGTAGTTCTTGCTGCGCTTCATGCTGCTGGTTCCTTTCACCAGTTCTGGTTCTACGGGCCGCGCGCGGCCCTCCCAGTGTTGATTGCTCGCTAGCGCTCGCTAGCGATTTCTGCTTGTCCCGACTCGTTCGTCGCTCCGGCTGAAACGAAAAGCGTGTTTCATCCGGCCCTCCTGCACGTCATCGGCGCAGAAATCGGGGAAAAGACAACTACTAGTTGGAGACGGTGACGCCCATGGAGCGGGCGGTGCCTTCGACGATCTTCATGGCGGCGTCGACGTCGTTCGCGTTCAGGTCGGGCAGCTTGGTGGTCGCGATCTCGCGCACCTGGTCCCGGGTGATCTTGCCGACCTTGTTGGTCTGCGGCACGCCGGAGCCCTTCTGGATCCCGGCGGCCTTCTTGATGAGCTCCGCGGCCGGCGGGGTCTTGGTGATGAAGGTGAACGAACGGTCCTCGTAGATGGTGATCTCGACGGGGATGACGTTGCCACGCATGGGCTCGGTGGCCGCGTTGTAGGCCTTGCAGAACTCCATGATGTTCACGCCGTGCGGGCCGAGCGCCGTACCGACCGGAGGGGCCGGGGTGGCGGCGCCGGCGTTCAGCGCCACCTTGACGAGGGCTGCGACCTTCTTCTTGGGAGGCATTGCGGTGTGGGTCCTTCTGTGTGGTTCGCGCCGGTCATCCGGCGGAGGTGCGGCGGTCGGACTGGGCTGCCCAACCGGTCAATGGTACGTGAAACCGACCAGTGCTCGTTCCGGCCCTGTTTCGACCGTTCGAGATCTGGGCTCAGACCTTCTGGATCTGGGCGAAGGTCAGGTCGACCGGGGTCTCCCGACCGAGGATCTCGACCAGCGCCTTGAGCCGCTGGGCGTTGGCGTTGATCTCGGTGATGGTGGCGTGCACGCCCGCGAACGGACCGTCCACGACCATGACGGAGTCTCCGGCCTCGAAGTCGGCGACCTCGACCTTCTTCTTGCGCCGAGCCGGGGCGTCGGAGCCGGCGATGGCTGCCGCCGCGATCGACGGGGCGAGCATCTTCTCGACCTCGTCCAGGCTGAGCGGCACAGGCTGGTTGGAGTGCCCCACGAAGCCGGTCACCGACGGCGTGTGCCGGACCGTCGACCAGGACTCGTCGGTCAGATCCATCCGCACCAGCACGTAACCCGGCAGCACGGTCCGCTTGATCTGCTTGCGCTGACCGTTGCGGATCTCGGTGACCTCCTCGGTGGGGACGACGATCTCGAAGATGTAGTCCTCCATGTTGAGGGAGGTGACCCGGTTCTCCAGGTTCTGCAGCACCCGGTTCTCCATCCCGGAGTAGGTGTGCACCACGTACCAGTCGCCGAACTTGCCGTGCAGCTCCTCGTGGAACTTGGCCAGCGCCTCCTCGGCCGGATCGGCCTCGTCGCTGGCGTCACCCTCGTCCTCGTCCTCGACCTCTTCCTCGGGCTCGGGGGCGCCGAGATCGATGTCGAAGTCGTCCTCGGTGGTCTCCTCCTCGGCCGTGGAGCCGCCGAAGTCGAGGTTGATGTCGACGTCGTCCTCGGTGCGGTCAGCGGTGAAGTCGGACCCGAGGTCGATGTCGAAGTCGTCGCTGGTGCCCGCGTCGGCGCCCACGTCGGTCGAGCTCTCCTCCGCCGGGGTGGCAGAGCCCTCCGACTCATCAGCCGCGGACCGCGGCGGTTCGGTCGAATAGGTCTCAGACACGTGTATATCTCCAGTACTTGCTAGGGGTGGTGAGTCAGGTGGTCAGGCGAAGATCCGGAAGATCGCCGCACCGATGCCCAGGTCGAGCAGGCTGACGTACGCGATGATGAACAGGACGAAGATCAGCACGACCACGAAGTAGTTGGCCAGCTGCGGTCCGGTCGGGTAGACCACCTTGCGCAGCTCCGCCACCGACTGCTTGACGAGCGTGATCGGCCCGGTGCGCTGGTGCTCGACGGCGTCCCGCTTCTGCTTCGGGGTGGCCTTGTCCTTCTTCGCTCGGGCAGGTTCGCCGGCGGCAGCGGTCTCGCTCCCGCGGGCCGACCGCGAGGAACGACCAGCCGGGACGAGCTCGCGCTCCCCGCCCTGCTCCCCGTCGCCGTCATCCCCGTCGCCGTCATCCCCAGCGCCGTCGTCCAGCATCTCGCGGTCGTCGGCCGTGGGGTCCACGGGCTCGCCGGGGGTGGCAGAGGTGTCCGGCTCGTCGGCCGGGTCCACCTTGTCACTGTCTGCCACGTCGTCGCCCTTCTCCGGTCATTCGTCTTCGCCCGCCCTCCGGGGCGTCGAGGACGCCCCGGACGGGCGGATCTGCAGGGCAAGAGGGACTTGAACCCCCAACCTTCGGTTTTGGAGACCGATGCTCTGCCAGTTGAGCTATTGCCCTTCGGTGCCGAGCCCTGTCCGCCGGCAGCCCGTCCAACCTAGCGGTCGGGTGCGGGCGCACCAGAGTCGAGGTGACCAGCACCAAGCCCCAGAGTGTAGTCGGCACCGGGGCGAGCGTCGAACCGACGCGGTCGACACCCGCCGCCCGTGGCGGCCACCGTCAGGGTCAGCCGGCGGCCTGCTGCTGTTCCGCGGAGGCGAGCAGCACGCACGTGCACAGACCCTCGATCGCGGCGGCGACGTCGTCCGGCGACGGGAACGTCGGGGCGATCCGGATGTTCCGGTCGCGGGGGTCGCTGCCGTACGGGAAGGCGGCGCCGGCTGCCGTCATCGCGATCCCGGCCTCCTTGGCCAGGGCCACCACCCGGGTCGCACAACCATCCGGGACGTCGAGGCTGATGAAGTAGCCACCCTCGGGCCGAGTCCAGGTCGCCACCTCGTGGTCGCCGAGCCGGGACTGGAGAATCGTCTCCACCTGCGCGAACTTCGGCTCGATGATGGCCCGGTGCTTCCGCATCAGCTCCCGGACACCGTCCGCGCTGCCCAGGTAGCGGGCGTGCCGCAGGTGGTTGACCTTGTCCGGGCCGATCGTCCGCTTGCCGAGGTGCTGCAGGTACCAGGACACGTTCGCCGGCGAACCGGCGAAGAACGACACCCCGGCACCGGCGAAGGTGATCTTCGACGTGGACGCGAACACGAACACCCGGTTCGGGTTGCCGGCCTCGGCCGCCAGACCGAGCACGTCGAGCGCAGGGTGCTCGGCGTCGGTGAGGTGGTGGACGGCGTACGCGTTGTCCCAGAAGATCCGGAAGTCCGGGGCGGCGGTCGGCATCGAGACCAGCTCCCGCGTCACCTCCTCGGTGTAGACCGAACCGGTCGGGTTGGCGTACGTCGGGACGATCCAGATCCCCCGGACGCTGGGGTCGTCGGCCACCCGGCTCCTGATCGCCTCGAGATCGGGACCGTCGGGGCCGAGGGCGACCGGCTCCATGGTGATGCCGAACTGCTCGCACAGGGCGAAGTGGCGGTCGTAACCCGGGACCGGGCAGAGGAAGGTGATGGGCTCCTTCACCCAGGGACCGGCGGAGTCGACGGTGCCCTTGAGCAGGGAGAACACCAGGGTGTCGTGCATGACACCGAGGCTGGCGTTGTCACCGGCGACCAGCTGCGCGACCGGCACGTTGAGCAGCTCGGCGAAGATCTCGCGGATCTCCGGCAGCCCCTGACCGCCGCCGTAGTTGCGGCAGTCGGTGCCGTCCGCCGCCGTGTACTCCCCCGCGCCGGGCAGGGTCAGCAAGGCGTTGGACAGGTCGAGCTGCGCGGGCGCCGGCTTCCCGCGGGTGAGGTCCAGCTTCAGTCCCCGGTCCACCAGCGCGGCGTACGCGGTCGTCTGCTCGCTGTGCAGGGCGGCGAGGGCGTCGGGACTGAGGTCGGACAGGCTCATGGCGGGTTCCTCGATCGGTGGGTGGGCCGGATCTGGCCGTCTCGGAGTCTAGGGGCCCGAGTCCGCCGGGGCCCGGGCCGTCCGCGTCCGGACTGTCTGCGAGGTGCGGAGGCGAGTGATCCCGTCGCGGAGCAGCGAGTGACGACACCACAGCGATGGCGCGGCCGAGCGCGACCCCCCGCACTCCGGCCGCGCCCCACTCGCTGAACGCGACACCTCCCCAGACCCGGGAGGATCAAGTCACCGTGTCCGACCCGGCGAACCAGGATCCGACCACTTCGATGAACGAGTAAGGCCAGCCTAACCTACTCCGGGTGTCTGCGCAACACCCTTCTCCGAGGTCGGATCGGGTGTGAAGCGGCTGCGGAATGTGGTGTGCGCCACTACCGTCTGGTCATGACCTCGAACTCCAACATCGCCTGTTGGCTGAGCGACCACGCCGCCGCGGACCCGTCCCTGCCCGCCATCAAGCAGGGCGAGCACATCCTCACGTACGCCGCCCTGGAGCACGCCGCCGCGCGCTGCGCCGCGGTGCTGGCGGGCCGCGGGGTGACGGCCGGGGACCGGGTCGCGCTGATCATGCCCAACGTCGCCTACTTCCCGGTCGTCTACTACGCGATCCTGCGACTCGGGGCCGTGGTCGTGCCGATGAACCCGCTGCTCAAGGCGGGCGAGATCTCGTACGCCTGGAAGGACGCCGGCGCGCAGGTCGCTGTGGTGTTCGCCCTGTTCGCGGCCGAGGCGGCCAAGGCGGCGGAGGTGACCGGCACCGACGTCGTGGTGGTGACGCCCGGCGAGTTCGAGCAGACCCTGGCCGAGACCCCGCCGCTGGAGGGTGGACCGGCCGTGCGCACCGGCGACGACACCGCGGTCATCCTCTACACCTCCGGCACCACCGGCTCCCCGAAGGGCGCCGAGCTCACCCACGACAACCTGGGCAGCAACGTCCGCACCGACCTGGCCACGCTGATGCCGCTGGCGCCCGGCGACGTCGTGTTCGGTGGTCTGCCCCTGTTCCACTCCTTCGGGCAGACCTGCGGTCTGAACGCGGCCATCGCCGGCGGCGCCTGCCTGACCCTGCTGCCCAAGTTCGACGGCGAGGAGGCGCTGCGGATCGTGGCCGAGGACCGGGTCACCGTGTTCCTGGGCGTCCCGACCATGTACATGGCGCTGCTCGCGGTGCCCGACCCCGGTCGGTTCGACACCAGCCGGCTGAAGGTGGCCGCCTCGGGTGGGGCGTCGCTCCCGGTCGAGGTCCTCTACGAGGTGCAGCGCCGGTTCGGGTTCCAGCTGCTGGAGGGGTACGGCCTGTCCGAGACCTCTCCGATCGCCTCCTTCAACCACCCCGACCGCCCGATCAAGCCGGGATCGGTGGGTGTGCCGATCGACGGGGTGGAGTTCCAGCTCTGGGAACCGGACGACACCGAGGTGGCCGAGGGCGAGATCGGCGAGATCGTCATCCGCGGCGCGAACGTGATGAAGGGGTACTGGAACAACCCAGCAGCCACCGCCGAGGCGATGCGCGGTGGCTGGTTCCACAGCGGCGACCTGGCCACGCGTGACGCCGACGGCTTCTACTTCATCGTCGACCGCGCCAAGGACATGATCATCCGCAACGGGTTGAACGTCTATCCGCGCGAGGTCGAGGAGGTCCTCTACACCCACCCGGCGGTGGCGGAGGCCGCCGTGTTCGGCGTCCCGGACGCCCTGCACGGCGAGGAGATCGCCTGCCTGGTCGCCCTCCGCGAGGGCGCCGAGGCCACCGAGGACGAGATCCGCGACTTCGTCGCCGACAAGATCGCGGCCTACAAGTACCCACGGATCGTGCGGTTCGGACCCGTGCCGAAGGGTCCCACCGGCAAGATCCTGAAGCGCGAGATCACGATCGACGCCTAGCGTCGCACCTGATGGACTGACCGTTCAGCGGGCTCATCCGATCGGACGACAGAGCCAGTCCACTCATCGGGACCTCCTCGGTCGCTCGCGCCGGCGGCTGAGCCGCAGGGGCGCCTACTCGGCGAGCACCATGTAGTCGGTGGCGACCTCGAAGTGGACGATCAGCTCGCTCAGCCGTTCCCAGGCCGCGGCGGTCTCGGGATGCTCCCTGTCGAACCGATCGCTTTCCTCGGCGGAAGCCTGTCCTTCCGCCGGATAGAGGCGATCACGTGCCTCCGGACCGTCGATCTCGAAGATGATCAGGTAGTTGCCAGAGCGCGGACCGCGCTCGCCCTTCAGCACGAGGGTTCGCCATCCCTCCGGCTGGGCCGACGTGACAACCTCCGACGCCGCCTTCTCGAACCGATCTGGGTCCACCCCCGGCTTCAGCTCGATCTCATGGACACCCAGGACACGCGCCATCTTTCCCCCCGAGGTAGACCGACTCCTGATGCTCCCCCGCAGCACTGGTCAGCGCCAGGGACGATCGGGCAGCCGTCCGGGCACGATCCGACGCCGCACGGATCGGGTGCCGCCGAGATTGCGGGGCTGGCTCGTCTCCGTCGACCGGGATCAGCCATGACCACGATCGGCGGCGCCGGCCTAGCCTCGGAGCACCGCGACCGCACTGTGCGGGGCCAGCCAGACCGACTCCGGTCGGAGGGCTGACTCCCCCACCGTCAGCAGCTCCTCGGCCCCACCGGCCAGGGGGACCTCCACCTCGCCGCTGCGGAAGTTCACCACCAGGGCGACCGCGCCGCGCTCCACCAGCAGCCAGCCCTCGTCGTCGTCGGAGGTGGCCGTGCCGCCGTCGAACTGCGGGTCGCAGAAGTCCGGGTAGGTGCGCCGGAGCCGGATCAGGCGCCGGTGCAGGTCGAGCAGGTCGGCGTGCCCGGGCTCGCTCAGCTCGTCCCAGACCAGCTTGGAGCGCTCGAAGGTCGCGAGGTCCTGCGGATCCGGGACCTGCGAGAGGTCCCAGTCCATCTGGGCGAACTCCTCCCGCCGACCGGTGGCCACCTTCTCGCCCAGCTCCGGCTCCGGATGGTCGGTGAAGAACTGCCAGGGGGTCGAGGCCCCCCACTCCTCCCCCATGAAGATCATCGGGGTGAACGGGCTGAGCAGGGTCACGAACGCGGCCAGACCCAGCTGCTGGGCCGACACCTTGCCGGAGAGCCGCTGACCGTCGGCGCGGTTGCCGATCTGGTCGTGGTTGTCGGAGCAGACGACCAGCCGCCAGGTCGGCGTCCGCAGGGTGTCGATCTTGTGCCCGTGGGCACGGCCACGGAAGCTGGAGTGCGTGCCGTCGTGGAAGAACCCGTTCTCGAACACCTTGCCGAGGGCGGCGAGGGAGTCGAAGTCGGCGTAGTAGCCGGTCGTGTCCCCGGTGAGGCTGACGTAGAGGGCGTGGTGGAAGTCGTCGCTCCACTGACCGGTCAGCCCGTAGCCGCCGCCGTCGCGGGTGGTGATCAGCCGGGGGTTGTTCAGGTCCGACTCGGCGATCAACGACAGCGGCCGGTTGAGGAAGGCCGACAGCGCCGCCACCTCCACGGCCAGCTCCTCCAGCAGGTGCGTGGCCCGGGTGTCGGACAGGGCGTGCACCGCATCCAGCCGGAGACCGTCGACGTGGTACTCGCGCAGCCACATCAGCGCGTTGTCGATGATGTAGCGCCGGACCTCGTCGGAGTGCTCGCCGTCCAGGTTGAGCGTCTCGCCCCAGGTGTTCGACGGTCCGTCGGCAATGTAGGGACCGAACTCCGGCAGGTAGTTGCCGCTGGGCCCCAGGTGGTTGTAGACGACGTCCTGGATGACTCCGAGGCCGCGCTGGTGGCAGGCGTCGACGAAGGCCTGGTAGGCCGCCGGACCGCCGTACTCCTCCTGGACCGCCCCCCACAGCACCCCGTCGTAGCCCCAACCGTGCCGGCCGTTGAAGGCGTTGACCGGCATCAGCTCGACCAGGGTGATCCCCAGCTCGACCAGGTGGTCCAGACGCTCGATGGCGGAGAGCAGCGTGCCCTCGGGGGTGAAGGTGCCGACGTGCAGCTCGTAGACGATGCCCCCGGGCAGCTGGCGCCCGGTCCACAGCCGGTCCGACCACCGGTAGGCCTCCGGGTCGAAGGTCCTCGACAGCCCGTGCACCCCGTACGGGGCCTGCCGCGCCCGAGGATCCGGCAGCACCGTCGCGCTGCCGTCGATCCGGTAGCCGTAGTCCAGTGGTCGGTCGCCCGACGGCTCCGCCAGCCCTCCGACGGGTCGCCAGAAGCCGTCGCCGTCGGTCTCCATCGCGATGCGGCGCTCGTCGCCGTCGGCCGGGTCGACGAGCAGCAGCTCGACCTGCTCGGCGGTCGGGGCCCAGAGGGCGAACGGGTCGTTCTTCACAGGGTGCACTCCACGAGGACGGGTTCTTCGACGAGGGTGATGCCGAACCGCTGCCGGACACCGGCCCGGATCTCGCGAGCGAGATCCAGCAGGTCGGCCGCGGAGGCGTCACCTCGATTGGTCAGGGCGAGCGTGTGCTTGGAGGACAACGCTGCCCGTTCGTTCCCGTACCCCTTGTCGAAGCCCGCATGCTGGATCAGCCACGCCGCGCTGGTCTTCACCGTGCCCTCCGGCCCGGGGTAGCGCGGGGCGTCGGGCGGCAGCAGCGCCGCCGCATCGGGCTCCAGAAGCGGGTTGGTGAAGAAGGACCCGGCGCTCCAGGTGTCGGCGTCACCGTCGTCCAGCACCATGCCCTTGCCGGCCCGCAGCTCGAGCACGGCCTGCCGCACGTCGGCCGACGGCACCCGCTTCCCGACCGGCACCCCGAGCGTCCTGGCCAGCTCGGCGTACCGGATCGGGGCCGACAGCGAGCCGAGGACGAGCTGGAACGTCACCTCCAGCACCAGGAAGCGACCACGCTCGGCCTTGAACCGCGAGGTCCGGTAGCCGAAGCCGCAGTCGGCGACGGAGAAGCTCGCCTGCCGTCCCGTCGACCGGTCGAGGGTGCGGACCCGGGCGAGGGTCTGGGAGACCTCGCTGCCGTACGCGCCGACGTTCTGGATCGGGGTGGCGCCGACGAGCCCGGGGATCCCGGACAGCGCCTCGATCCCGCTCCACTCCTGCTCGACCGCCGCGGCCACGAGGGCGTCCCAGTCCTCACCGGCGGCGACCGTCACCGTGGCTCCGCTGCAGTCGGAGACGTCGGCGCTGATCCCTCGGTTGGCGATCTTCACCACGGTGCCGGGGAAGCCGTCGTCGGCGACCAGCACGTTGGAGCCGCCACCGAGCACCAGCACCGGCTCACCGGCGGCGTCGGCCGCCCGCACCGTCTCGACCAGCTCGGTCTCGGTGTCGGCGACGACGACCCGACGGGCCGGACCACCGACGCGCAGCGTCGTCAGGTCGGCCAACCGGTCGCTCGCCGCCGTCTCCGGCGGCGGCGCGCTGGCCAGCGACAAGGACGTGATGTCGCACGACTCGCCGGGAGCCACCGAGAGGTCGGTCACCACAGCGCGGGGGAACGAACCGCCGACCGACGTCACGGTGCGAGGTCGACGACGGCCCGGGCCGCCCCGAGGACCTTGAGGTCGCCGCTGACCGCCTCGATGACGATCGTCACCAGGGCGTCGTCGACGGCCTCGACCACCCCACCGAAGACGAGCTCGGTGCCCTCGGCGTCATCGGGCACGACCACCGGCTTGGTGAACCGGACGAAGTAGGACCGGACTCGCGCCGGGTCGCCGACCCACTCGGTCACCACCCTCAGCGCGCTGCCCATGGTCAGCATCCCGTGCGCGATCACCCCGGGCAGACCGACCTGGTCGGCGTAGAAGGAGGAGTAGTGGATCGGGTTGAAGTCGGTCGACGCGCCGGCGTAGCGGACCAGGGTCTCGCGGGTGAACCGCACCGTGAGACTCGGCAGCCGCGTCCCGACGGTGACGTGGGAGAGATCCGGTGCGCTCATGCGTCCGCCTCGTGGGAGTGGAAGAAGGTCGCCTCGGCGGTGCAGATCAGCTCGCCGTCGACGGTCTCGACCTCGACGGAGGAGGAGATGATGTCGGCTGCGCCGCGGTTGCGCACCTTGTCGATGGTGAGCGTGGCCTGGACGCGGTCGCCGGCCCGCAGCGGGCGGCGGTAGGTGAAGCGCTGGTCCCCGTGCACGATCCGCCGCAGGGCCAGACCGAGCTCGGGATCGTCGAACATCGACTCCCAGGCCGACGAGGAGATCACCGCCACGAAGGTCGGCGGGGCGATCGGTCGCTCGGCGGTGTAGGCCGGGTTGTCTTCCCCGAGGGCACGGGTGAACTCGGCGATCTTGGCGGCCGAGACCTCGTACGGCGGGGTCGGTGGATAGCGACGACCCGCATGGTCGGCGGTGATGGTCATGAGCAGAGCCTCTCGGGAGTGCAGGAGTGTTTCCGCACGACGCGCCCACCTCGACCACCGGCGGACTCCGTCGTGCGGAAACGCGACGAACGAGCGAGACTCGCGGAGCTCAGGACCCCGGAGCGCGGAGCGCGACCATCGAGCAGGGTCATGAGCAGAGCCTCTCGGGAGTGCAGGAGTGTTTCCGCGACGAACGAGCGAGACTCGCGGAGCTCTGGGCCCCGGAGCGCGGGGCGCGACGGTGGGGACGAGGCATGGTGCTCACGCTAGTGGAGGGGACCCGCCGACCTCAGGGCCGTGCGGTAGCGGTCGGCCACGACCGGCGCGAGCAGGGTGCCGAGCGGGTCGACCAGCTGCCAGCCGGCGGCGGCGACGGTCGGGGCGATCGCGTCCAGCAGCAGCCCGGGGGCGACGAACAGCGGGACCACCGTCCCGGGCGGTGAACCGGCGTCGACGAGCTCGGTGAGGACGTCGGTGGCCCGGGGCTCGGTGGTGCCGAACCCCGCACGGACGGGGGCGCCACGGCGGGCTGCGAGGCGGTCGGCCAGACCGGCCACCGCTGCGTTCGCGTCGGGGCGCGAGGATCCGACCGCGTAGAGGAGGACCGGGGCGTCGGGCGCCGTCCCGGCGGCCCTCAGGCGGGCGGCGACGACGTCGGCCAGGTCGTCGTCGGTGCCCAGGATCGGGCTCAGCTCGAGCGTCACCCCGGAGCTCTCGGCGGCCCGGTGAACGGCGTCGGGGACGTCGATCCGCGCGTGGAAGGCGTCGGTGAACAGCAGCGGCACGACCACCGCCCTGGACTCGCCGGCGGCGGCCAGGTCGGCCGCCACGGCGTCCAGATCGGGATCGGTGAGATCCAGGTAGGCGGCCCGGCTCGGCACCCCGGTGAGCGCGGTGACCTCGGCCAGCACCGCCTCGACCCCCTCGGCGACCCGGTGGTGCCGGCTCCCGTGCGCCAGACCGATCAGCACGGGCCGGCCGCCCCACACGTCCGGAGCACCTGCGGGCAGCACGAAACGAGCCGCCGAGGAACTCGGCGGCTCGTCACGGTGGTCACGCGCTGGGTCAGCGGGTTTCGCGGTGGGTGGTGTGCGTGTGGCAACGCGGGCAGAACTTCTTCAGCTCGAGCCGGTCGGGATCGTTCCGCCGGTTCTTCTTGGTGATGTAGTTCCGCTCCTTGCACACGGTGCAGGCCATGGTGGTCTTGGGGCGCACATCCGTGGACTTGGCCATCGTCGTTTCCTTCGGTTTCTGTGGGTGTTCCTGGTAGCGGGAGCGGGACTTGAACCCGCGACACAGCGATTATGAGCCGCTTGCTCTACCGCCTGAGCTATCCCGCCGCAGAACCCTGCTGACGTGACGGCACCCGCCACACCCAGTGTGCCCGCTCGATCAAGGCCGACCACGGCCCCGCCGTACGCACACACCGCCGACGCGCGGTGGCGCCGGAACCTGACTCCGAGCCCCCATGCGGAATCGAACCGCAGACCTTCTCCTTACCATGGAGACGCTCTACCTACTGAGCTATAGGGGCACTCGCACGCCCTGGTTCCCCCAGCGCGCCGACGCAGAAGAATACAGGCCGGGGCCCCCGCACGCGAATCGGCGCCGGTGCACGTCACCCGATCGTGGTGACGCCCTCGACCACCACCCGGTGGGAGCACGTCGTCAGGCGTGCCGACGCGCTCCGCGTCGCCGGAGCCGCACGCCCGGGTCGTCGCCCTCGGGGCCGAGAACGTCGAGCCGTGGGCGGTGGCGGTCGTGACGCTGGTGGAGCGCCCCCTGCCGCGCGGAGCGCCGTCGACGCCTGAGGCGGGGGCCTCGACCGGACCGGGCTGAGCACCGTCGACACCGGTGATGTGCCCCTCTAGCGTGGCTCCATGCAGACGCGCATCGCCGGCACCACCATGCCCATCCTCGAGGTCACCCTGAGCCCGGGCGAGCACCTGATCGCCGAGGGCGGCGACGTGTCCTGGCTGACTCCCGGCTTCGGGATGGAGACGTCCACCCGGTTCGGGTCGGGCGGCAAGGGCGGCTTCCTGTCGGGTCTGAAGCGGGCCCTCGGCGGTGGCCAGCTGTTCCTGACCGACTACACCGCCCCACCCCAGGGCGGCTTCGTCGCCTTCTCCGCCCAGCTGCCGGGGTCGATCCGGGAGCTGCGCATCGACCGAGCGGACAACTTCATGGTCCAGTCCGGCGCGTACATGTGCAGCACTCCGGACGTGGAGATCTCCGTCGGGCTGCAGAAGAAGCTGGGGGCGGGCATCTTCGGCGGGGCGGGCGTGATCTTCCAGCGGCTCTCGGGCGACGGCACCGCCTGGGTGCAGCTGGCCGGGGAGATCGTCGAGTACGACCTCGCAGCGGGCCAGTCGATGCTGATCCACCCCGGCCACCTCGCCCTCTTCCGCGCGGAGATGCCGCTGGAGTTCGCCTCGGTGAAGGGGATCAAGAACAAGTTCTTCGGCGACTCGCTGCTGCTGGCCCAGGTCCAGGGTCCGGGCCACATCTGGCTGCAGTCGATGACGCCGGCCAAGCTGGCCGCCGCGATCGAGCCCTATCTGCCGGAGAAGCCGTCGAGCACCTCGTTCGGCAACGACAGCTGAGTCGGCCCCGCCGCGGCGTACGCGTCAGCAGATCTCCAGCTCGTCGACGGTGGGCGGCGTCGGCCGATCGGCGACCGGCGCGTCCAGGTAGAACACCCCGGTCGAGGCGATGTCGTCACGCAGCGACAGGTAGCGGCCACCGCTGCGCCATCCCAGGGCCTGGATGTCGACGCGCAGACCGGTGGCGAACCGGATCGGGTCGAGCAGGTGCCAGCGGTACAGACCGAAGCGGGTCTGCGAGCTGTAGAGCCCGTCCGGCCGGATCACCTGCGGCAGACCGAGGTAGGGCGTGGTGTAGGTCGTGTAGCCCTGACCGGGGACGTCGAAGTTCCAGGCTCCCCCGACGTAGTCCTCCGTGCCGGTGCCGCAGACGGTCGGGAAGTCGGCGTCGTCGTCGAGGTAGAACTTGATCTCCCCCTCGCCCCACCAACCGGTCGAGTTCGATCCCCACGCGAGGTACGTGCCGACGTACTGGCCAGCCCCCTGCACCCCCGGGATGATCACGTGCGGTTCGGCGTCGCCGAGCGGGTTGCTTCGACGCCACTGCGCGTGCAGGTAGCCGCGGTCGGCGGCGGCGTCGTCCAGCTCGTAGGTGACCTGGTAGTAGATCCGGACGGGGACCGCGGAGACGTTCTCCAGGGTCAGCCGGGCCCCGGTGCGGAAGGGCATCGGCCAGTACGAGTTGAAGCCGCCGTTCGGGTTGACCGCGATCGGCTGCGAGCTGACCTGGGCGAAACGGCCCCAGCCCGAGCAGAAGAAGTCGCCGTACGGGACCTCGATGGCCGGTTCGTCGGCCCCGTCCCAGTACGCCCGCAGCAGCAGGCTCCGCCAGTGGTCGGTGTGGGTGGTCGCCCAGATGTGGGTGATCGTGCCGGCGCCCTCGATGGCGGCGAGCTCGAGGGTCTCCCCGGGTGCGACGTCGAGACTGGGCGACACCTTCCAGCCGGCCCCGAGGTCACGGGCCGCCTCGGCCCCCGTGCCGGCGATCGCCCGCGCTCCCCCGCCGGGCTCTCCGGTGGGGTTCTCGGGACTGATCGAACGCGTCCGCGCTGAGGGCCTGAGCGCGCTGACTGAGGACAGATCCATGATCATCACCCTGCCACGAGACGGGCGTCGGCGTCAGGGGGTGGCGGGATCCACCGCACCGGGCGGGGGGACGTACGGACCGTACGTCCAGGTCGGCGGCTCCTGCTCGCGGTCGGCCGCCCGGCGCGAGCGGTGCACCACGATCAGCAGCCCCGCGAAGCTCACGACGCCGACGACCGTACGGACCAGCCACAGCTCCGAACCGTCCCAGAGGGCGTGCAGAGCCACGGCGGCCGCGAACGTCGCCACGAACAGCCCGACCGCCCGCGCCTTGCGTGCCGCGCTGGGGATCCGCCACAGCGCGGCGGTGGCCACCCCGGTCCAGGCGACGTGACCGGCCGGCGAGAGCAGACCGCGGAGCAGCAGGGTCTGGTCCAGATCGGCCAGCGACCGACTCTGCAGCAGGGCGGAGAACCCGTAGCCCATCGTCTCCAGCGTGGCGAACCCCATCCCCGAGGCGACGCCGATGATCACGCCGGCGGCCGGGTCCCGGCGCCGGGCGAAGAGCAGGATGATCAACGGCACGACCAGCTTGGCGGACTCCTCGATCAGCCCGACCATGATCATCGGCACGGCCCCGAGGCGTTGCAGCGTGTCGTACTCCAGCGTGCCGGCCGCCACCGTCCCGATCACCCCGCCGATCCCGGCCACCGCGGCGATCAGACCGGCGCCGACCTGCGCCCGCCGGGGTCCGGACGCGGCGTAGACCAGGACCGAGGCGGGGACGACCGCGGAACCGAGCAGCAGCAGCGAGGGGACGTACAGCGGGTTCTGGGTGGCCACCAGCGTGCGGAGCACGATCAGGTAGCCGGCCACGCCGCCCAGCAGCACCAGCAGCCAGGCCCAGCGGACCCGGCGCGGGACCCGCCGCGCCGGCGGTGGGGTCGTCGACGTGCTCATCCGGCCGTCCTCCTGGTCCTCGTGGTCGAATCGAGGACGATCATGCCGTGGCCGGGCCCCCGGGGACGCTCGGGTGCCCCGCTGACGGGTCAGTCGCTGGTCTCCTCGGCCGGATCGCTCACCTGCTCCGCCAGCCACTCCAGGGTCAGCTGGGCGACGTCGCGCCAGCCGTGGTCGATGGTGAGCGAGTGCCCGCGACCCTCGAGCTCGCGGTACTCGGTGATCGACGGGTTGTCGGCGTACAGCGCGAACACCGCCTCGGTCACCGAGCGGGGCACCGTGTGGTCCTCGGTGCCCGTGATCAGCAGCAGCGGCCCGCGGGCGGCGTGGTGGGAGTCCACGGCGGCCGGTGAGTCCCTGACGAAGTTGGCGGTGGCGTCCTCGAACAGCGGCCGGCCGGGACCCGGGATCGTCCAGCGCGCGAAGAGCGCGTCGGACTCCTCCTCGGTCAAGGTGTTGCCGAAGCTGTAGTGGAACTGCTTCGAGGTCAGCGACACGGTCCGCTTCTTGTTCGCCGGGTTGCCGAGGACCGGCAGCCCGGACCGGAGCTGGGAGAACGGCAGCACCTTGACGCCCTTGATGGGTGCCGGGTCGATGGCCACGGCCGCGGTGGCGTAGCCGCGGGCGAGGAGCTCCTGGGCGATCAGACCGCCGAAGGAGTGCCCGACGACGATCGGTCTGACCGGCATGGCGTCGATCAGGTCCGCGTAGTGGCGGCAGATCGCCTCGATGCCGACCCCGTCCAACGGGCTCGGATCGTCACGGGTCTGCTGGACGGTGTCGGCGTCGCCGGGCCAGCCCGGGGCCGACGTGACGTAGCCGTGGGTGGCGAACAGCTCCTGCCACGACTCCCACGCGCTGGCGTGGATCCACAGACCGTGGATGAACAGCACCGGGTACGGCCGGCTCTCGACAGGTGGTGGCACGGGTGACTCCTCGGGTTCGGTGGCCACGGAGGTGGCGCGGGTGCGGGTGGGGCGTGCTGGAGGTGAGCGCCGCTGGGGCGCTGGGTGTCGTTTTGCGCGCACCTGCTGCGTGCGGGTGGGCGGCGGCGGGAACCCAGGGCTACAGCGTCTGGACCAGTCCCCCGTCGATCGCGAAGTCGGAGCCGGTGACGTTCCCGGTGCGACCACTGGCCAGGACGAGGACGAGGTCGGCGATCTCCTCCGGGCGGGTGAAGCGCCCGGTGACCGCACCGGCGGCGGCCTGCGCGGCGACCTCGGCCGGGTCGGATCCGACCGCCTCGGCGACGGTCCGGGCGACCCCTGCGTCACCCAGCCAGAGACCGGTCTCGACGGGACCCGGGCTGATGGTGTTCACCCGGATGCCGGCGCGCCCGACCTCCTTCGACAAGGACTTGCAGAAGTTCGTCAGTGCGGCCTTGGCGGCTGAGTAGTCGATGACGAGGGGATCGGGCAGGTAGGCGTTGACGGACGAGATCGTGATGATGCTGCCACCCCCGCGCCGGGTCATCTCGGGGAGCGCGGCCCGGGTGGTGCGGACCGCGGCCATCAAGGTGAGAGCGGTGGAGGCGGCCCAGGCGTCGTCGGTGACGCTGCGGAAGCCGTCCGGACGGGGGGTGACCGCCCCCGCGTTGTTCACCAGGATGTCGACACCTCCCAGCCGGGCCGCCGCCTCCACCAGGGCGATCGGCCCCTCCGGTCCGGCGAGGTCGACGGGGACGAACACCACGCGACCGTGCGTGCCCCTGCGGACGCCGTACGCCTGCCCGTCAGCGCCGTGACCGTCGACCGCTTGACCGTCAGCGCCGTGACCGTCGACCAGGGCGGGCAGGTCCGGCCCGAGCGAGCGGGCACCCGCGACGACGGTGACCCCCTCGGCCACCAGCGCCCGGGTCACGGCGAGACCGATGCCCTTGCTGGCGCCCGTCACCACAGCGATCCTGCCGTTCAGGTCCAGGTCCACAGTCGGTCCTCCTTCTCCCGGCTCGAGCCAACACCTGCGGCGAGCGGGTGTCCAAGACCTTCCTGGTGGACATCGATAACCAAACGGCTCGCCCGGTGCGTCGGCCGTACTAGCGTGCAACCCGGGGAGGCTCGATGGATCTCGATCTGCGACTGGTCAGGTACTTCGTCGCCGTCGCCGAGGAGCTGCACTTCGGTCGGGCTGCGACCCGGCTGTACATCAGCCAGCCGGCGCTCTCCCGCCAGATCAGGAAGCTGGAAGCCGTCGTCGGTGAGGCGCTGCTGGTCCGGGACAGCCGGCACGTCACCCTCACCGCCCGAGGTCAGCAGTTCCTGGAGGACGGGCGCCGGCTGCTGGCCGTGGCCGAGCGGATGAGCCAGCCGCAGGACCGTGACGTGGTGCGCCTCGCCCACATCTTCGAGCTGACCACCAGCCGGGAGGTCGCCGACGCCTACGCCGCCGACCACCCCGACATCCAGGTGGTCGAGCGCTCGATGGACAGCGCCCGCCAGCTCGACGCCCTGCTCGGGCGGCGCCTCGATGTGGCCATCCTCCGGGTGACCAGGCAGATGCTCGCCGGCCACCCCGCCGGTTGGCACCGCCGGTTGCTCCGGCTCGAGCCGATGCGGCTGGTCGGGCGACCCACCGATGACCGCGGAGCGGTGGCCTCGTTGCGTGAGCGCCCGGTCAGGGTGTTCGCCGACGCACAGGGCTCCGGGATGTACAACGCGCACGGCGACTATCTGAGCGCCTTCGAGCGTGACACGGGGATCGCGCTGCGTTGGCTCGGCAACCCGGGCACCTTCAACAACTGCCTGGCCGCCGTGATGCGGTTGCCGGAGCCGGCACTCCTGCTCGACTTCGCCAGCTACACCGACCGGTACGCCGAGGTGGGCCTCCCCGTGTACCGGCCGCTCGAGCACCAGCCGGTCTATCCCTGGTCGATCGCGTGGCGGGACGAGCAGCCGACCGAGCCGGTGGCCGACGTCGTACGCACGGCTCTGGCCCTCTCCCACTCCCGAGGCTGGACGACCGCAGAGGTGGGGGCCGCCCCGCCCTGGTTGCCGCCGGACGACCGAGGCATCGTCACCAGGTGATCACGTGGGCGACGTGGCCGGGCCCGATTGAACGCCTCAGTAAGATCGGGGACCCGCCCGCCACCTCGGAAGGTTCCCCTGATGACCATCACCCCACTCGTCTGGGGCGTGACCATCGCCATCATCATCGCCCTGTTGGCCATCGACCTGATCGTGGCCGCCGTCAAGCCACACCGGGTGGGGTTCAAGGAAGCGACCGCCTGGTCGGTGTTCTACATCGCCGTCGCCATCGGGTTCGGCGTCTGGTTCACCTACACCTTCGGGGGTGAGCTCGGCACGCAGTACTTCGCCGGCTACCTGGTGGAGAAGAGCCTCTCGGTCGACAACCTGTTCGTCTTCGTGATCATCATGACCACGTTCGCCGTGCCGGAGAAGCACCAGCACAAGGTGCTGACCTTCGGCATCGTGCTGGCCCTGATCATGCGGGCCATCTTCATCGCGCTCGGTGCGACGTTGCTGTCGCTGTTCTCGGTGGTCTTCCTGCTCTTCGGCCTGCTGCTGATCTTCACCGCGATCCAGCTCTTCCGGCACCGCGATCAGGACCCCGACATCGAGGACAACGTCGTGGTCAAGGGGGCCCGCCGGCTGCTCCCGGTCACCGACGACTACGTCGAGGGCAAGCTGACGACCAGGATCGACGGCCGCCGGATGGTGACGCCCCTGTTCCTGGTGCTGATCGCCATCGGCAGCATCGACCTGCTGTTCGCGCTCGACTCGATCCCGGCCGTGTTCGGGGTGACCGAGGAACCGTTCATCGTCTTCACCGCGAACGCCTTCGCGCTGCTGGGGCTGCGGGCGCTGTTCTTCCTGGTCCAGGGCCTGCTGGACCGCCTGGTCTACCTGTCGACCGGTCTGTCGCTGATCCTCGCGTTCATCGGCGTGAAGCTGATCCTGCACTGGCTGCACGTGGACATCAACCCGGCGGTGCCGGAGATCCCCACCCTGGTCAGTCTCGGTGTGATCCTCGTCGTGCTCGCGGTCACCACCGTCGCCAGCCTGATCAAGACCCGGAACGACCCGAGCGCCAAGGCACATGCCGGGTCGATCCGGGCGCACAAGCCGAAGCCCTCGGAAGGCTCCGACACCCACCGCTGACGTCGGCGGGCCTTTGCCGCGCGCCTCGACGCAGCCGCACAGCCGCAGCCGCAGCCGCCATTGCTGCACCCGCAGCGCACATTGCTGCACCCGTTGCGCACCGCTGCACCCCCACGCCGCCGGTGCACCGGATACTGCCGGTGCACCGCCGTGCCGCGGGTGCAGCGGCGAGCAAGGGGTGCGGCTGGATCAGGCCAGGCGCTCGGCCAACGTCGACCGGCTGCGGCGACGGGTGATCGCCGTGGCGACGACGACGGCGACGAGACCGATCACGACCGCCACGGTCAGGACGGGCTCGCCGGCGTCCGAGGTGCCCACGATCGCGCCGACCAGTCCCCAGCACACGGCGGCCGCGTACGAGAGCAGCCCACCCGTCCAGGCCAGGATGATCAGCACGGTGCCGAGTGCCCCCGCGAGCGTCGCGACCTGGGCCGCGATGCCGATGGTGCCGGTGATCGGCGCCCCGGACCCGGCGAAGGCGGTGGTCAGGTTGAGCCAGGTGGCCACGCTCAGCCAGCCGGTGTAGAGACCGAGGGTCCACCACAGGAGTCCCCGACCGAGCGGCGGCCACGCGGCGATCCGGGACCGTTCGGCCAGCGCGATCCTCATCGCCCGCACCAGGGCGGCCAGCATGATGACGATGATCACCAGGGTGGACCAGACCGGCTCGAGCTCAGCGGCCAGGATCCAGGCGGAGAAGCCGATGAACACGACGAGCAGCGGCTTGGCCAACCGGTCGATCAGGTCGGCGTCGCTGCGCTTGCGGCGGAGGGCGAGGAAGATCGCGAGCCCTACGCTGACCACCTCGATCAACCCCCAGATGGAGAAGGTGTAGCCGGCGGGGGTGAGGGGCGGCTCCCCGGCGCGGTTCGCGCTGGTGAACGAGCCACCGAGCAGCGCGCTGAACACGGGCGAGACGAACTGGCCGAAGGCGAAGAACAGCATCGCCAGGATCAGGGGCTGGGTGCCGGTTCGTTGCTGGGTCGCGGTGGTCACGAGGTCTCCTGGGTGTGTGGACGTGCAGTGGTGAGGGGCTGTGCGGTGTCGACGGCGTCGGTGGTGTCGTCAATGGTGTCGATGTGGTCGTGCTCGGCGGTGGTGCTGTCGTCGCTGCGCCGGACGGCGTAGACCGCCCAGTCCCGCCCCGCGCGGCGAGCCCGACGCAGGAGGAAGAACCAGGCCAGCCGGTTGGTCGCGGTGATCCGGCGACGTCCGTGCTCGGCCTCGGCGCCGGCCACCCGGGTCGCGACGGCGGTCACGGGAGGTCCCTTGACCTCGCCCCGCAGCGTGCTGGCCGCCAGAGTCACGGTCGGTGTGTGCCGCAGCCGCTTGACCTTGCCGGCCCCGGGATCGGTCATGACGTAGAGGACCGAGCCATCCGTCCCGTAACCCACCGGGGTCGACACGGTGCGGCCGTCGCGTCGGGAGGTCGTCAGCATCACGGCGCGTTGACCGCGCACCGGAGCCCAGACGTCCTCGCTCCTTCGTTCCGCCATGAAACTCAACTTCCTATATGTTTCGGTTACTTAACTACCTGGTTCTACTATAGGCCATGTGGACGACGAGACAAGCGAACCCCGGGCTCGGTGGGCGGTGGAGCCGGAGACGATGGCTCTCCGGGTCCTGCAGACGGCGATGACCGACGCCGAGACGGCGATGGCCCGGCGGATGCATCTGGGACAGACCGACATGGCGGCGATGACCCACCTCGCTTCCGCCCGGCAGCCGGTCGGACCGGGCTGGCTCAGCGGCCGACTGGGGCTGACCCCAGCCGCCGCCACCGAGCTCGTGGACCGGCTGGAGAGGGTCGGTCACCTGACCCGCGAACGCGACCGCACCGACCGGCGCCGGGTGAACCTGATCCCCACCGCCAGCACCCTGAACGAGGTGAACGACCACCTGCGGCCGCTGCTGGACGCCGTCGACGCTGCGGCTCAGGAGTTCAGCGAGGACGAACGGGCCGCGATCCTCAGCTTCCTGGCGCGGGTCAGCGAGATCTACGACGACTTCTCCGACCGGACGTAGCCGCCCCCGAGCCGTGTGATCATGCAGCATGCGGGCAGCGTTCGTGGCGATCACAAGCGTCTTCGGCCTCCTGGCCGCGCTGAGTCTGGTGAAGACGGCGACGGTCGTGCCCGATCAGCCACGTGTGATCCGCTGGCTCTGCGCCGGCGTCGCCTTCGCGTTCATCGCGGTGTTCTGGGAGATCACCCGGCGTCGGTACGTGGCCCGCGGGACGCTGCGGGCCGACCCGGCGTCGGCCGTCCTGGGTATGGCCGCGCTCGCCGTGCTGACCGCGCTGATGATCGTCTTCGCCGTCACCGCCTGAGCATGCCGTGACCGTATGACCCGAGGGCGGGCGTCGGCGGCGACGTCAGCCGATCGGGTAGGCCACGAAGGCGAACCGGCTGCTGTCCGGCGCCCAGCTGTTCACGTTGATCGTCCCCTGCCCACCGAACAGCGGGTACGCCTGCAGCGGCGTCGACCAGTCCGAGGTGGCGACCACCCGGACCTCCACGTCCAGATCGGCCGGATGGCCGAGCGTGCCGGGCGGGAAGGTGATGTAGGACGCGAGCCCCCCGTCCGGGGACAGGTGCGGGAACCAGTCGACGGTGTCGCTGGTGACGAGGCGTTCGACCTCGGCGTCCGCCGTGCCGGCGCCGTCGGTGCCCAGGCCGTCATCGGCGACCCGGGCCAGCTGCGCGTGCCCGGGGGCGTCGGTGAACGCCTCGGTGTTCAGGTGGATCCAGGCCGCGTCAGGTGACCACTCCGGCCCGTCGATGTGCCCGTCACCGGTGTCCACCAGCGTGGTCGGTCCGCCCGGCGCCATGATCGCCAGCCGTCCAGGAGCGGCGAAGTCGGCCAGCCGGACGTACGCGAGGCGGCGCCCGTCCGGCGACACCCCGTGCAGGAAGTGCCAGACCCCCTCGTCGGCGGTGACCCGGTCCACCGGCCCACCCGTCAGCGCGGCCCGGTAGATGTGGCCGTCGTTGGCGGACAGGTAGATGTGACGGCCGTCCGGGTCGAGGACGTGGTCGTTGTTGATCGGCGGCAGGCCCTCGTGGTCGATCCGGACCAGCTCCGATCCCGAGGCGACGTCCAGCCGCCACAGCACCCCGTTGCCGTTGAGCACCAGGGCGGAGCCGTCCAGGCACCAGTTCGGCGCCTCGATCAGCAGCTCGTCGGTGTCCAGCAGCAGCTCGGGCTCGGCCAGCTCGGGGCCACCGACCCAGACCTGCGAGCGCTGACCGGGGGCGAGGGTGCGGTAGCTCACGGAGGACCTTCCAGACGACGGCGGGAGCTCGACCCTAACCGCAGGGAACCGCCGGTGGGTCCGATCGTCCACCGGTCGGCGGTCGCCCTGTCGGCCAGCGGTCGGCCGGTCGGGGTCCTCGTCCCCGACCGGTCGGACCGGGCCTCCCGCCTCTCTGCTCGGGTTTGTCGGCTCTGCTCGGTCTCTAGATCGAGCAGAACCGACGAACCCGAGCAGATCTGGCGCCCCGGGCTCAGGCCCAGCAGAGCCGGGTCAGCAGCACCTCGTCGCTGGGGGCGTCCACCACCACCGTCACGATGCCCGCTCCGGTCAGCACCAGGGTCTCCGGTGTCTGCTGCGGGACGGCCATGGTCGCGGTGGCGACCGGTGTGCCGCCGGCGTCGTACGCGGTGACCTTGGGAGCTGTGGAGAAGTGCACCATCGTCAGCTCGACCTGGCTGAACGGCTGGGCGAAGGTGAGCGTCGAGGTGTGCCACAGGTGCAGCCCGGTCTGTCCCGCCCAGGTCACCACCTCGGTCTGCGGCGGGTTCACGCCGCTGGGGTCGCGGGTCTCGATGGTCACCGGGCCGACGACCCGGGGGTTGGTGTCGGTGCCCACCGTGCCGAAGCTGACGCACTCGGCGACCGGTTGGCAGGTGCGCACCACCAGCCCCTCGATGGTGCCGACCAGCCCACCCTCGCCGCCCTTCTCGGTGGCCTCGAACGCGAACCGGTAGGCCGCCGTCAGCTGTGCTCCGGCCAGCCGGGGATCGGTGGCGCGGACCAGGCGACCACACAGCTTGCCCTCCATCACCCCGCGCTCACCGCACTCCTGACAGCCCTTGAAGGCAGGCTCGCGGTGGGTCCCCTCGTTGGTCATGCCGGAGAGTCGGCCCTGGACGACACCGGCCGACGTCCGCCACACGAAGGTGCCCGCGTGCAGACCGCGAGCCAGCCCGGTGCCGTGCGCGAAGACGGTGGTCAGGTCCTTGACGGAGAAGCGTCCGTCGAAGAGCCGGCCGATCTCGGAGTCGCAGGCGTGCGACCGGATCTCCGCCCGGATCACGTGCTCGCTGGTCAGCGTGACGCAGTCCAGCTTGTCGCACACGTCCCGATCGGCGTCGACGATGATCAACTCACCCTTGACGTCCTTGGACAGCTCGTCCAGACAGAGCACCGCCCGGGCCAGCTCGGCCGGTCGGGCCTCGCACACGCTGAAGGCCATGATCATCTCCCCCTCGCTCCCGGCACCGCACGCCGCGGTCCCGACAACCAGAGGAACGAGCCGGGTCGACCCAGATACGTCGGTCCGCGGCCCCGGCCGGTGGCGGCGACGAGTGCGTCAGCCGAGACGGACCGGGGTGTCCATCACCCGCGCGCCGGTGAGCGTCCGGGTCTGCCCGGCGAGGCGGATCGAGACCGGTCCGGCGACGGTGTCACCGGCGGTGCCGATCCGGAAGGTGATCTCCCCCGGTTCCACGATCCGGGTCAGGTCGCGACCGGTGAAGGAGAGCCGGTCGGTGTGCACGGCGAAGGTGACCGTCGAGGACTCGCCGACGGCCAGCGGGACCCGGGCGAAGCCGACGAGCTGGGTCACCGGCCGGGTCACGCTGGCCACCGGATCGGCCGCATAGAGCTGGACGACCTCGACGCCGTCGCGGCGACCCGTGTTGGTCACCGTCACCCGCAGCTCGACCGTGCCGTCGACGGCGATCTCGTCGTGGTCGGCGGCGAGGTCGGCGTACGCGAAGGTCGTGTAGGAGAGTCCGTGCCCGAAGGGGTACGCCGGGCTGGGGTCGAGGTTGCTGACCCCCTGGCTGTTCTGCCCCAGGGATGGGGCGAGGTACGTGTACGGCGACCCGCCCACGTGCCGCGGGACGCCGACCGGGAGCTTGCCGGTCGGGTTGACCCGGCCGGACAGGACGCCGGCGATCGCCCCGCCGCCCTCCTCCCCCGGGAAGAACGCCTGCACCGCCGCGGCCAGCCGGTCGCGGTAGGGACCGAGGGCGTACGGACGTCCGGAGACCATGATCATCACCGCCGGCGTCCCGGCGGTGAGAACCGCCTCGACCAGCTGCGGCTGACGTCCGGGCAGGGCCAGGTCCTCGGCGTCACAGCCCTCCCCGGAGGTCCCGCCGCCGAACATGCCGGCGCGGTCGCCCACGGCCAGCAGGACCAGGTCGGCCGCCCCGGCCATCTCGACGGCGGCCCCGATGCCGCTGTCGTCACCGCCGGTGACCTCGCACCCGGGCAGGTACGTGATCGCGGCTGTCGGCAGCTCGGTCCGCAGGGCGGTCAGCAGCGAGACCGCCTCGATCCCGATCTGACCGGTCAGCTCCGGGTGCTGCGGGATCACGTGGTTGGGGAAGGAGTAGCAGCCGAAGAAGGCCTGCGGGTCGTCGGCGCAGGGACCGATCACGGCGATCCGGAGCGGGCGATCGGCGGGCAGCGGCAGCACCTGGTCGCGGTTGTCCAGCAGCACCACGCTCTCCTCGGCCAGCCGGCGCGCGATGTCCCGGTTGCCGGCGGAGTCCAGCTCGACCGCGGCTGCGGTCGACTCCGGGGTCCAGTCCGGGTCGAGCAGACCGAGCTCCACCTTCTGGGTGAGCACCCGGCGGACGGAACGGTCGACCAGCGCCGGGTCGACGCGTCCGGCGGCCAGCTCGTCCAGCAGCGGACGCCCGTAGCAGAGCGTGCTCGGCAGCTCCACGTCCAGCCCGGCGGTCAACGCGTACGCAGCCGCCTCGCCCTCCGACTCCGCGATCCGGTGCATCACCTGGAGGAAGGCCACGGCCCCGTAGTCGGAGACCACGGTGCCGGTGAAACCCCACTGGTCGCGCAGCACGCCGGTGAGCAGCGAGCGGTCGGAGGCCACCGGGATGCCGTCGACGTCGGTGTAGGAGTTCATCACGCTGCGGACCCCGGCGTAGCGGACCGCGTGCTCGAACGGTGGCAGGATCACGTCCGCGAGCTCGCGCGGACCCACGCTGACCGGGGCGTGGTTGCGCGCGGCCTTGGAGGCGGCGTAGCCGGCGAAGTGCTTGAGGGTGGCGATGATGCCGTTCTCCTCCAGCCCCCGCACGTACGCCGACCCGACCTGGGAGACGAGATAGGGGTCCTCTCCCATCGTCTCCTCGACCCGTCCCCAGCGATGATCACGGACCACGTCGAGCACCGGGGACAGACCCTGGTGGACCCCGACCGCGGCCATGTCCCGGCCGATGGCCGACGCCATCTCCTGCACCAGCCCGGGGTCGAAGGTGGCCGCCCAAGCCAGTGAGCCCGGGTAGACCGTCGCCTGGTAGGCGGTGAAACCGGTCAGGCACTCCTCGTGCACGACCGCCGGGACACCCAGCCGGGTCGAGGACATCAGCGCGCGCTGGAGCTCGTGCACCCGCGCCACCCCCTCGGCCGCGGTGACCGGGACGGTGCCGAAGACGCGGGTCAGCTGGCCGAGTCCGTCAGCCGTCGCCTCGGCGAACGAGGTGGCCCGGCTGAACACGTTCTGCATCGGGGCGACATCGCCGGTGGCGCCGTCGAAGCCGAGCCAGACGCTGCCCAGCTGGGCCACCCTCTCGGCCAGGGTCATCTCGGCCAGCAGGGCCTCGACCCGTTCCTCGACCGGTCGGGCCGGATCCTGCCAGACGGCGTCGAGTAGGTGTTCGGTCATCGGCGGAGCCTCTCGGGTGTGCAGGAGTGATGGCGGACGACACGCTCCTCCGTCGTCCAGGACTGCGACGAACGAGCGAGCAACAACGGAGCGCACGGCCGCAGAACGCGGAGAGCGACCACAGGCAGAGCTACTTGCCGAAGCCGGCGGTGAGCCCGCTGAGCAGCTGGCGGCGGCCGACGACGTACAGCACGAGGATCGGCACCGTGGACAGCACCACGGCGGCCAGCACGGCAGGGATGTTGGTCTGGTACTCACCCTGGAAGGCCCACAGGGCCAGCGGCATCACCCGCTTGTCCGGGCTCTGGGTCAAGATCAGCGGGAGCAGGAACCCGTTCCAGACGTTCAAGCCGTTGTAGATGGCCACGGTGACGATGGCCGGCCGGGTGAGGGGGAAGGCCAGCCGCCAGGCCATCTGCCAGTCGGAGCACCCGTCCAGCTTCATCGACTCGAACAGCTCCCGCGGGACGTCGCGCAGGAAGCTGGACAGGATCAGCACGGTGAGCGGGATGCCGAAGGCGATGGACGGCAGGATCAGCGCGGCCAGGCTGTCGTACATGCGGAGTCGGATGATGATCAGGTAGATCGGGATGATCGTGGCCTGCAGGGGGATGGCCAGCCCCAGCAGGAAGAGCCCGCGAGTGAACCGGAGGAAGCGGCTGTCGCCGCGCACGATCCCGTACGAGGCCAGGAAGCTGATCAGCACCACCGGCACGACGGCTCCGACCGAGACGATCACCGAGTTGAGGAAGTAGCGGCCGATGCCCTTCTCGACCACCTGGACGTACGGGGTGACGTTCGGCGGAAGCGGAGGGGCCAGCGGGTTGCTGGTGAAGTAGTCGCCCTGGTTCTTGAAGCTGGTCACCACGATGAAGTAGATCGGCAGGATGATGATCGCGAGCCAGACCCACGCCAGCAGCCCACCCAGGTAGTTGCGGTGACCCTTGACCCGGGTGGTCCGGCTGGCCCTGCTCGCGGATGCCGTCGGAGCGGGCACGGTGGCGGCGGTCATCACATGCCCTCCATCTGGCTCGCCGCGCGGTCCCGGCCGCCGAGCCGCTGGATGCCGAGCGTGAGGACCAGACCCAACGCCACCAGGAAGACGCCGATCACGCTGGCCGCGCCCATCTGGTTGGCCTGGAACCCCCGGATGTACATGTCCAGGGCGAGGATGCGGGTCGCGTTGCCGGGCCCACCCTGGGTCAGCACGAAGATCAGGTCGAAGTAGGTCAACGAGCCCACCAGCATCAGCGTCGAGGAGGTGATGATCGTGTACTTCAGCTGGGGCACGGTGATCGAGAAGAACTGGCGGATCCGGCCGGCCCCGTCGATCTGCGCCGCCTCGTAGAGCTGCCCGGGGATCTGCCGGACGCCGCCCTGGTAGATGAGCGTGTGGAAGGGCACGAACTGCCAGGCGATGACGAAGATCACGACCCCGAACGCGAGCCGCGGGTCGCCGAGCCAGTCCTGGGAGAGGATCTCCAGGTGAAGCCCGGCCCCGATCCCGAAGTACGGGTCGAGCAGCGACTTGAAGGCGATGGCCACCGCCGCCGAGGACATCAGCAGCGGCAGGAAGTACAGCACGGCCAGGACGGCGCGGTATCGCTGGCGCCCCGCTACGAAGGTCCCCAACAGCAGGCTGATCGGCGTCTGCACCAGCCAGCTGCAGATCATCACCGCGAAGGTCAGGACGAGCGAGTGGTAGAGACCGGGGTCGGACAGCACCCCGAGCCAGCTGGTCAGTCCGGTGAAGCTGATGGCGCTGATCCCGTCCCAGGAGGTGAAGGAGAGCACCAGCACCCCGATCATCGGGATGAACGCGAAGGCCAGGAACATGACCAGGGCGGGCAGCACCAGGAGGTGGAACCCGGTCGATGCGCGGCTGGACGACGGCGGGGTCGGGGACACCGCCGTCGCCGCCCGCGCAGGCGCGACAGCTACCACCTCACTTGCCGATGGTGGCGTTCATCGCCGAGGCGAACTGGTCCGGGGTGATCTTGGTCAGGAACAGCTGGTCGATGTTGTTCAGCAGGGCCTCCGCCTGGGCCGGGCTGAGCGCCTGGTCCCACGACTGCTGGAAGCTCGGAGCGTTCTTCACCATGTCGAAGGTCATCTGCAGGAACGCGGCGTCCCCGGAGGCGGCGAGCTTGGTCTCCGCCGCCGCCACCACCGGCACCCCGCCGCTGGTCACGAAGGCGTCGACCACCGCGTCGGTCCACAACCCGTCGGTGAAGTAGGCCTTGGCGACGGTCTTCTGCTCGTCGGTGGCCTTGGCCGAGATGGAGAAGTAGTTGGTCGGGTTCCCGACGATGTTCTTCGGATCTCCCTTGCCGCCGGACACGGCCGGGAAGTTCCCGAACTCCAGCGAGCTCGAGACGAACTCGGGCTGGTCGGACTTGATGCCCCCGTAGACCCAGGCGCCCTGGAGCAGCATCGCCGCCTTGCCGGTGTAGAGGAGCGCCTGGTCGGCGTTGTTGTCGGCCGCGATGGAGGAGAAGCCCTTGACGAACCCGCCGGCGTTGACCAGGTCCTGGATCTTGGTACAGGTCTCGATCACGGCCGGGTCGGACCAGGCATCGGCCTCGTTGGCGAAGATCTTGGTGAACACCTCGGGCCCGCCGATCCGGTCGAGGAGGTACTCCAGCCACATCATCGACGTCCACTTCGACTGCCCGGCCAGGGAGAACGCGGCGACGCCCTGCCCCTTGAACACGTCGACCAGCTTCATCACGTCGTCCCAGGTCTTCGGCAGCTGGGCTCCGGCCTTGTCGAACAACGCCTTGTTGTAGTACATGACGATCGGCTGCGTGGTCTGGATCGGCACCGCGTAGATCTTGTCGTCGAAGGTGGCGGCGCCCCAGGTCGACGGCAGCAGCTTCTCCTTGAAGTCGGCGTTCTCGCCCAGCCAGCTGGTGAGGTCCTCGACCTGACCGGCGTCCACGTACGACTTCAGCACCCCGCCGCCCCAACCGAAGATCAGCGTGGGCGCCTGGTTCGCGCCGACCGCGGTCCTGATCTTGGTCTTGTACGGGTCGTTCTGGAAGAAGGTGGCCTCGACGGAACCCTTGCCCATGCCGTTGAAGGCCGTGACGGAGTCCTTGCGGATGGTCTCGTTGGGTTCACCGCTGAGCGCCCACATGGTCGCTCCCCCACCACCACCGGCGGACGCACCGTCGGAGGAGCCACCGCCCGGTTGGGCGGGGCCTGAGGTGCCGCAGCCGGCCAGGCTGACCGCGCCCACGGCAGCGGCGGCCAGGCCGAGGAAGGTGCGGCGGTTGGTACGAGGAAGCGTCATCGGTCCTCCATCAGAACGGCGGGGTGTCGAAACCTTTCGGAGCGGTCCGAAAGTTTTTTGGAAACCTATCGCCGGGGTCGTCGACGGTCAACCCCCAACACCGAACGATCGTGCGTGTGGCTGGCCGACACGGTGGCCGCGACGGCACCTGGACCGCTAGGCTCATCTCGAAACTTTTCGAGAGACGGAGGGACTGGTGAAGAGGAACCGGACGACCCTGGCAGAGGTCGCGGTCGCCGCGGGCGTCTCGGTCGCCACCGTCTCGAAGGTGCTCAACGACCACGCCGACGTCGCCGACGCGACCCGGCGGCGGATCCAGGACGCACTCCGCGAGTCGGGCTACCAGTCGACCCGGCGCGCGCCACGCCTCACCGGCGGCCCCACCGAGCGGCTGATCGAGGTCTCCTTCCCGGAGTGGCAGAACGCGTACGAGTCCGCCGTGCTCGACGGCCTGGCCGGGGCGGCCGAGGCGGAGGGTTACGAGATCGTCATCGGGCCCCGGGCCCGCGACAACCGCGTCCACATCGATCCCGACGAGCTGCGGCGGTCGGGCCGGCTCGGAGCGATCTTCGTGACCGTCGACGCCAGCGACCCGCCGATCAGGGTCCTGTCCGAGGCCGGCTTCCCGGTGGTGGTGATCGACCCCGTCCGGGTCGGCTCCACCCCCTGCGTGACCATCGGGGCGACGAACTTCGCCGGCGGGGTCACCGCGACCGAGCACCTGCTGGCGCTGGGACACCGGCGGATCGCGCATGCGGGCGGGCCCGCCGCGGTCGAGTGCAGCCAGGCTCGCGTGGCCGGCTACCACTCCGCCCTGCGTCAGGCCGGCCTGCCGATCGACGACAGCCTGGTCACCCACTCGCTGTTCACCTACGACGCCGGGCGTGCCGTCGCCGCTCAGCTGCTCGACCGGGACGACCGCCCGACGGCGATCTTCGCCGCGTGCGACGAGGTCGCGCTGGCCATCCTCGAGGAGGCCCGGCAGCGCACCATCCGCGTCCCCGAGGACCTGAGTGTGATCGGCTTCGACGACAGCTTCCTGGCCAGCCGGTCCGCTCCGCCCCTGACCACGGTGGCCCAACCCCTGATCGAGATGGGTCGGTTGGCCGTCCGCTCCCTGCTGCAGCTGGTCTCCGGCGACGTGGTCGGCACCCGGCACCTGGAGCTCGCCACGCACCTGGTGGTCCGGGACTCCACCGCCCCGCTCCCTCCGACGCACGCGTAACCCCCACGCCGGTCCGCCACCCGGTCCCTCCACGCGGTCCCTCCGCGCGTTTCTTCCACAGCGATTGCTCGGGTTCGTCGGCTCTGCTCGGTCTAGAGATCGAGCAGAACCGACCAACCCGAGCAGACCTCGAGTCCTGGGACCGGCATCCGGCCGTCCAAGGGCGTGCCGGACTGCGGGTTTCTGACTCCGCGGCGGCTTCCGGCGCTCCCGGGGCGTGCCGGACTGCCGTTTCTGACTTCCCGGCGGCATCCGGCCGCTCCCGGGGCGTGCCGGACTGCCGTTTCTGACTCGCCGGCGGCATCCGGCCGCTCCCGGGGCGTGCCGGACTGCCGTTTCTGACTCCCCGGCGGCATCCGATCGTCCAAGTGCCCGCCGATCTGCCGTTTCTGGCTCCGCGGCGCCATCCGGCTGCCACGGGCACGCGTAAGGGCGTGCCGCACTGCCGTTTCTGACTTTCCGGCGCCATCCGGCCGCTCCCGGGGGGTGCCCCACTGCCGTTTCTGACTCCCCGGCGGCATCCGGCTGACGGGCACGCGCAGAGGCCCGCCGCACTGCCGTCTCTGGCTCCCCGGGCGCCATCCGGCCGGCCGTCCGGGTCGCCGTAAGGTCCGCGTAATAGGCCGCGCCCAGGACCCGAGCCGAGACTGAGGTCATGCCGACGACAGCTGCCCCGGTCCGTCCGACCTGGTGGCCGAGGTTCACCAGCAGCATCAGGTCCACGGCGCTGACCGCGCGCATCGGCCGAGTGCTCGGCATCGCCTTCGGCGTCTGCTTCTTGACCGGTCTGCTGAGTGCCCTGCAGTACGAGCCGCTGACCTGGCTCCCCTGGCCAGCCAGCCCACCGTGGCTCTACCGGATCACCCAAGGTGTGCACGTCGCCACCGGCACCGCGTGCCTGCCGCTGATCACGATCAAGCTCTGGTCGGTCTACCCCAACCTGTTCCGGTTCCCGCCGGTCCGCTCGCTCCAGCACGGCTTCGAGCGTGGTTCGATCGCTGTGCTCGTGGCCGCCTCGCTGGTGCAGCTGGCGACCGGCTTCTTCAACGCCCTCAACTGGTACCCGTTCGGTTGGGACTTCGTGGTCGTGCACCGCTACCTGGCGTACGTGGTGATCGGTGCGCTGCTGCTGCACATCGGGATCAAGCTGCCCGACATCGTGTACGGCCTGCGAGCGAAGCTGGCCGACGCCGACGTCCTGACCGAGATCCCCTGGGACGAGAACCCCGTCTCGCACAGCATCGCCGGCGACGTGCCGCCGCCGCCCACCCCGGGGCTCAGCCGACGGGGCGTGCTGGCTGCCTCGGGGATCGGCGTCGGGATCGTGGTGGCCACCTCGGTCGGCCAGACTGTGACCCCGCTCGAGCCGATCGGGCTGCTGGCCATCCGGCGCTGGCGGCAGGGTCCGCAACGGGTGCCGGTCAACCGCACCAGCGAGCAGGCCGGCATCAGAGAAGCCGCCACAGCGCCCGACTGGACCCTGCAGGTCACGGGTGCGCAGCCGTACGTGATCACGCTCGCCGATCTCGCCGCGGCCGAGCTCACCGAGGACCGCCTCCCGATCAACTGCGTCGAGGGGTGGAGTGTCGGGGCCACCTGGCGCGGCCTCCGGTTGCTCGACCTGGTCGTCCGGGCCGGCGGTGGGCCCAGGTCGTCGGTGCGGGTGGTGTCGCTGGAGCAGGGCGGCATCTTCACCTCGTCGGTCATCGGCGGCGCCCAGCTCGGCCGGGCGTTGCTGGCCACCCACCTCAACGGTGAACGCCTCGACCTCGACCACGGCTACCCCCTGCGCCTGATCGCGCCCAACCGCGCCGGCGTCCTCAACACCAAGTGGCTGTCCCGGGTGGAGGTCCGGGCATGAAGCGGATCGACGTGATGCTGGTGGCGCGGGTGGCCGCGAGCGCCGGTGGTGTGGTCTTGGGCGTCTACGGCGCGATCCGGTTGCTCACCGACGTGCCCGGAGCGAGCCTGCTCCGCCTCGCGGTCTGGCTGGTCGGCGCCTTGGTGATCAACGACCTGGTGCTGTCCCCGCTGGTGGTCGCCGTCGGCGTGGCCCTGCGTCGCTGGCTGCCCGACAGGGCACGCCGCTACGTCCAGGCGTTCGCCATCATGGCCGCGATGATCACCCTGGTGGCGCTGCCGATGATCTACCTGCAGCGCACCTTCCCGCCGGAGAAGGCGCTGCTGGAGCAGGACTTCGGCGTCAACCTGACCATCCTGCTCGCGCTGGCGGCCGTGATCAGCCTGCTCGGCTACCTACGGGATCGTCGTCGCGCCCGACGGGTGGCAGCGACCGCCGACTGAGCCGGGACCGGCGCAGGACCGCCACGACGACCACCCCGAGTGCCGACCCGTACGCCAGGGCCTGCACCAGCACCGCGTGGTCGAAGACGAACGCGACGTACGCCGCCGCCCACACCGCCAGCCACTCCCATCGGCGGCTCATGATCGTCAGGACGGCCAGCGGCAGTGCGTACCAGGGATAGACCGGCGTCGCCACCAGGAGGCTGGCCCCGAAGAGCCAGCAGCAGGTCACCGGCACCGGCTCCCGACCGGAGCGGAGGAAGGCGACCAGCGCCAGCACGGCGGCGACGAGCAGGGCCACGGTCGGCCGCGCCTCAGCCGGGAGCCAGGCCAGCAACGCGAACCGGCCGCCGCTGTCGTAGCCCTCCTCGTCCAGGTAGCCGGGCAGGTAGCCGAGCACCAGGGTGCCGACGACCAGCACGTGCGGCACGTACCCCGCGACCGTGATCGCCAGCCCGGTGAGGGTGGACCGCCACCGGCCCCGCCGCAGCAGCACGGGGACGAGGAGCAGCGGGACCAGCTTGAGCGAGGCGGCCAGACCCAGGAAGACCCCCGCCCACCAGAGCCGACGGGAGGCGGTGCACCAGACCACACCCAGGACGGCCAGGGCCACCAGGGCGTCGAGGTGGCCCCCGTTGCCGGCCTCGATCATCACCAGCGGGTTCGCTCCGTAGAGCAGGGCCAGTCCGAGGCGGGGACCCACGAAGCGGGCGAGCAGGGCGGTGGTGATCACCACGGCGGCGCTCGCCACCACCCGGAGCCCCGCCAGCCCGAGCGGCGCCGGCAGCACGAACGCCACGGCGGTGAACAGGGCCTGGGCTCCCGGCGGGTAGATCGTGTGCACCCCGGGCCGGTTGATCGCCGGGGGTCGGCCGGACGGGAAGAGCTGGACGTCCCGCAGGAAGGCCAGTGCCTGGTCCAGGGGGACGTAGCGGTAGGGATCGATGCCGGCGAGATGCACCCGCCCGTCCCACACGTAGCGGTAGATGTCGTCGCTGGTCAACGGGAAAACCAGCAGCCCGGTCAGCTGGACGGCCGCCGTGATGATCACCACGGTCGACAGGGACGCGGATGACACGTCCCGCCGGACCCACCAGGCCAGACCGCCGAACACCAGCGCCGCCGCCAGCAGGTGCCAGCCCCACTGCACGTGCGCGGCCATCGAGAACACCAGCACGACGTCGACGACCACCATGATCACCGCCGCGACCACGATCCGCCGCGTCGGCCACTGGATCGCTGTCACGTCGCCGTACGGAGGGTGGCGAAGCTGCGGTGCCCGGCTTCCCAGACCTCGGTGACGATCAGGTCCAGGGACGCGGCGAGCCGGAGCAGGGGGCGCACCCCGATGGCCGCCCACGGCACCGGGTCGGAGCGGCCCTGGCGGTGGCTCAGCACCACAGCGCAGGTGTCGTCACGGTCCGGGTCGCTGTCGAGCTCGCAGATGATCAAGCCACCGGCACCCACGAGCGCGGCGCACCGCTGCAGCAAGCCGGCCACGTCGCCACCGATGCCGATGTTCCCGTCCAGAAACAGGGCGGTCCCCCACCGACCCTCCCCGGCCAGGGGGAGCGCGAGATCCCGCTGCAGCACCTGGCCGCCGGCCCGGCGGCCCGCGGCTACCGCGACCGCTGAGATGTCGATGCCGAGCACGGCGCGACCGGACCGCTGCAGGGCGGAGACCATCCGTCCGGGTCCGCAACCGACGTCCAGGACGGGCGCCTCGCACCGGGCCACCACCATCTGGTCGACGTGGTCGGCGGGCCGACTCCACCGCTCCAGGTCGATCTCCAGGAGCGCGCCGCCAGCTGACCCTGACACCCGCTGGACCGCGACGTCCGCGCCCGCATACAGGTCGTCGAACAGCCGGTCGGCGGCCTGCCGGGGTCGGTCGGCCAGCAGCTGGCGATGACGGCGGGAGAACGTGAGATCGGGCCAACGGTGAGCCACGGAGACGGCGTCGGCCGGTTCGTCCACGTCCCGCAGCGGTGGCAGCAGCGCGACCGCAAGCCCGAGGTCGATCAGCCGGCCGAGCTGCGCCGCGCCGGTGCGGTCGGTGGACATCTCGATGCCGGTGAACACCGCCGACGGGTCCACGTCGCGCAGCCCGATCGCCCAGAACCCGCCGTCCTCGCTCAGTCCCAGCACCGCATCGGCCGATCCCCAGGACGACTCGAGCAGCTCGGGGGTCACCTGCGGGGTGTCCATCCCGATCAGCAGGGTGCGCCGCGTCGGGCCGTCGTCGGCGACGGAGGCGAACGCCGCCGCCAGCCGAGCGGCCAGGTCCCCGGGCTGCTGCCGTACGACCTCCAGTCCGTCCCGCCAGCCGGTGGGGTCGCCCTCGAACACGAGCACCCGCCGCGGGACCCGGCTGGCCCGGACGGCGGCCAGGGTGTCGCTGAGCGCGGCCGCGGCCAGGGTGGCGGTCTCGTCCGGGGTGAACGCGGACTGGAGCCTGGTCTTGGCCCGTCCCGGCAGCGGTTCCTTGGCCAGCACCAGCACCGTGTCGGCCCGGGCCGAGGCCGACGTCGTCTCGGCGTACGGCACCGTGGTCAACCGACCGGCCGGGTCAGAGCGGCCGTCATGTCCCGCACGGCCTGGACGACGCCACGGGGGGTGCCGGTCACCTTGGACCGGCCGCGGCGCAGGTGGTAGTCCACCGGGACCTCTCCGATCCGCCATCCGGCGTCCGCCGCCTTGACCACGGTCTCGGCCGGGTAGCCCGATCGTCGGTCCTGCAGGTCGAGGGCGAGCAACGGCTCGCGCCGGGCGGCCCGCACCGGCCCGAGGTCGGTCAGCCGCACCCCGGTCCGGGCCGCCAGCCGCGCCGCCAGAGCCCGGTTGGCCAGCCGGAGGTGCCACGGCTGGGCGCCGCGACGGACGGGACGACGGGCGCCGACGACCAGGTCCAGTCGACCCTCGCGGAGCGGATCCAGCACCCGGTCCAGCTGGGCGGGATCCAGGGTGCCGTCGGCATCCATCACCACCACGATGTCGGCCCGCGCGGCCAGCAGCCCAGCGTGGCAGGCGCTGCCGTAACCACGCTGCGGGACGTCGACGACGCGGGCCCCGTGGCCCCGACCGACCTGCACTGACCCGTCGGTCGACCCGTTGTCAGCCAGGATGACCGCGATCCCGGGCGGCACCCGCGGCAGCAACCAGCGCAGTCCGGTCACCTCGTCCAAGCAGGGCAGCACCAGCTCGACCTCGGGCGGTTCGTCCATCCCCCGACGGTAGGCCGCGGCGGCAGCCGTCGAGAGGCCGGGACGCTTTCGGTTCGCTTACGGGGCGGCGAGGGCCGGCCGCGCGGAGGTTCGGGGCGGCTTAGAGTCGACCATCATGTCCGGGCGCATCCTGGTCGTCGAGGACGACCCCACCATGGCCGAGGTGCTGGTGGCGTACCTGCGTCGGGCCGGCTACCAGACGGATTGGACCGGGGACGGCAACGAGGCACTCCTGCTCTGGCAACGGCTGCAGCCCGACGTCGTGATCTTGGACCTGATGCTGCCGGGGACCTCCGGCCTGGAGCTCCTCCGCCGCCGACGCATGGACGCCGACCAGGCGGCGGTGATCATCCTGTCCGCCCGGGGAGACGAGGAGGACCGGCTGATCGGTCTGGAGACGGGCGCTGACGATTACGTGGTCAAGCCCTTCTCGCCCCGCGAGGTGGTGCTCCGGGTCGAGGCGCTGCTCCGGCGGGCCGAACGACTCTCCGGTGCTGCGCTGCTGAACCGTCGCCTCCGGGTCGGGGCACTGACCGTCCACCTGGGACCCCGGCGGGCCACGTACGAGGGCCGAGACCTGGCCCTGACCACCCGCGAGTTCGACCTGCTCGCCTTCTTCGCCGCTCACCCGGGTGAGACCTTCAGCAAGGCCGAGCTGCTGCGCCGGGTGTGGGGCTGGGAGTTCGGGGACAACTCCACGGTGACGGTGCACGTCCGCCGGCTGCGCGAGAAGCTGGAGTCCGATCCCTCGGATCCGCAGCTGGTGCTCACTGTCGGCCGTTCGGGCTACCGGATCGCCGGAGAGAACGAGGACCGATGACCGACACCGTGATCATCGTCGGGCTCACGCTCGGCGCCTGCCTGGTCGTGGGGGTCCTGGGCGCCCTGGCCATGCACCGGCTGCGCCGGCGGTCCCTGCGCTACCAGCTCATCATCGCCACGCTGCTGCCCGTGGCGGCGGTCACCGCGACCGTCATCGTGAACGTGTGGCTGATGTTCCTGTCGGCGCACGACTCCACCGTGATCATGATCTCCCTGCTGGTGTCGGTGCTGGTGGCCGTGTTCAGCACCGTCGTGATCATGCGCCGAGTCGGCCGCGGCTCGGCCGAGCTGGGCACCGCCCTGCAACGGATGCGGGCCGACACGACCGGCAGCCCGGCGCCGCCGCCCGCCGACGGCCCCTCGCAGCTGCCGTCGGAGCTCGCCGTCGTGGTCGCCGACCTCGAGCGGACGCGAGTCCTGCTGGCCGAGACCCGCCGCCGCGAGCAGGCCGCCGAGGACGCCCGGCGCGAGCTGGTGCGGTTCATGTCCCACGACCTGCGGACCCCGTTGGCCGGGCTGCGCGCCCTGACCGAGGGACTGGAGGACGGCGTGGTCCACGACGTCCCGCGGGCGCTCGAGCACATGCGGGCCACGATCACCCGGATGACCCACCTGGTCGAGGACCTGTTCGAGCTGTCCCGGGTTCAGGGGGCCCGGCCCGAGCGACCGAGCACGCTGGTGTCGCTGTCGGAGCTGATCGTGGATGTGGGCTCGGAGTCGTCGGCGTTGGCCAGCAGCCGTGGGGTGCTCCTGGACGTCGAGGTTCCCGACGACGACCGGCTGGCGGTGACCGGCTCGGCCGACGACCTGGCCCGTGCGATCGCCAACCTGGTGGGCAATGCCGTCCGTCACACCGGCACGGACCAGGTCGTGCGGCTGCACGGCCAGCGGGCCGACGACGGGCACATCCGGATCGAGGTCAGCGACGGCTGCGGCGGCATCCCGGACGCCAGTCTCGAACGCGTCTTCGACGTGGGCTGGCGGGGCAACGGCGCCCGGACCGGGGACGGCGGCGCCGGGCTGGGTCTGGCCATCGCCCGCGGGGTGGTGGAGTCGCACGCCGGCCGGATCGACGTGGCCAACATCGAGGGCGGGTGCCGGTTCGCGGTCGAGCTGCCGGTGCCGGCCGAGAAGGCCGGCCGCGACGGGGCGTCGCCGCGACCGGAGGCGACCGCATGAGGGTGCTGGTGACCGGGGCCGCGGGCTTCATCGGGCGTTTCGTCGCGGCCCGGATCGCGGCCGCCGGCGACGAGGTCGTGCCCTTCGACCGCGCGACCGACCCGGCGGACGACATCACCGACCTGGTCCGGCTGCGCGCTGCCGCCGTCGGGTGCGAAGCGGTGGTGCACCTCGCGGCGAAGGTGGGCCTCGGTGTCGGGATCGCCGACATCGACGACTACGCCCGACACAACGACCTCGGCACGGCGGTCGTGCTCCGCGCGAGCGCGGAGGCCGGCATCCCGCGTGTGGTCTTCGCCTCCTCCATGGTCGTCTACGGCGAGGGTGCGTACGCCTGCGACCGGCACGGCTCGGTCCGCCCGGCTCCCCGCACCGCGGCGGACCTGGCCCAGGGTGACTTCGAGGTGCACTGTCCGCACTGTGGGGCCGAGCTGCGGCCCGAGCTGGTCACCGAGGACGCCCGGCTGGATCCTCGCAACGCCTACGCCGCCACGAAGGTGCACGGCGAGCACCTGGCCGCGACCTGGGCCCGCGAGACCGACGGGGTCGCGGTGGCCCTGCGGTTCCACAACGTCTACGGAACGGGACTCCCGCGCAACACCCCGTACGCCGGGGTCGCCGCCCTGTTCGCCACGCGACTGGCCGCCGGCGAGGCGGCCCGGGTCTTCGAGGACGGCCGGCAGCGACGCGACTTCGTCCACCTCGACGACGTGGCCCGGGCGGTGGCCGCCGCCGTCCACACTCAGCTGCCGAGCGGGTTGACCGCGCTGAACATCGGCTCGGGCCGCGTCTCCACCATCGGCGACGTCGCCACCGCCCTGACCGAGGCGGTCGATGGCCCGGCCCCGGTGGTCACCGGCGAGTTCCGGCTGGGCGACGTCCGGCACGTCACGGCTGACTCGTCGGCGGCGCGGCGGGTCCTCGGCTGGCGCGCCGAGATCGAGCTCCGCGACGGCGTACGCGATCTGCTCTAGCGCCGACCCGATGAGTTCTGGTCATCGTGGTGGTCCACCCGGGTGACCTCGACGAAAGGACGCCGATGCGCTCCGTGGTGCTCTACACGCTGATGTCCCTGGACGGCGTGGCTCAGTCGCCGGACGACTTCATCCTCGACTGGGACGACCGGCTGGACGCCAACCTGGCCGAGGTGATCGCCGAGCAGGACGCGGTGCTGCTCGGTCGCGGCATGTACGAGGAGTGGGCGGCGTACTGGCCGACCTCCGACGTCGAGCCGTTCGCGTCGTTCATCAACAGCGTGCAGAAGTACGTGGTCGGCTCGCGCGAACCGGCGGCTGACTGGGGACCGCGCACCGTGGTGACCGATGATCTGGCCACGTTCGTCGCCGGCCTGAAGCAGACGGAGGGGTCCAGCATCGGTGTGCACGGCAGCGTCACCCTGGCCCGGTCGATGCTGGCCGCCGACCTGATCGACGAGCTCCGCCTGGTCATCGCGCCGGTCACGGCGGGCTCCGGCCAGCGTCTGTTCGGCGAGACCGACCTGAAGCGGTGGACCCTGCTGGCCAGCGAGGTCTCCCCGGCGGGCGAGCTGGTGCTGCACTACCGGCGGCGTACCGACTGAGCGCCTGCCCGTCGAGTCGGAGCTGTTGGCGTCGTCGCGGGCCGCTGAAGCCGCCTTGTCCTCCCAGTCGGTCCTCTCACTCGACGTCGCAGGAACGGAGAGATCCCCGGCTCGCACGTCGGCGGGCCGGGGATCGTCCACCGTCGGATCAGCCGAGCTGGACCGTCACCGGGCCGTCGAACAGTCCGCCGGCGGTGATCTGGGCCTGCTCCGCGTCCACGCCCTTGGGCAGGTCGAAGACGAACGTGCCCTTGGAGGTGTTGCCGGGGTTGACCTCCTCGAGCAGCGGGTTGTTGTCGGAGACGTAGAGCGACGCCATCTCGTTCACGGAGAACTCGCGACCCTTCGTGTCGGTCACCTTGATGTCACTGCTCGAGAAGTAGTCGGCGCGATCACCGTTGTTCTTGATCTTGACGTCGACGAGCACGAAGTGACCCTGTGCCTTCTCGCTCAGGTACTCGCTGCCCACCCGCTTGCCCCCCTCACGGACCTTGGTGATCGTGACCTTGAAGTCACCGGACTTCACCCCGTCACCGATCCCGGCCACGGTGTCGACCTCGGGTTTCGCGGCCGGCTCGTCCTCCTTCGCCGGCGCCTCGGCGGCCTTGTCGGCCTTGGCCGGCTCCTCGGCCTTCGTCGGCTCCTCGGCCTTCGTCGGCTCCGCTGCCTCGTCCACGCTGGTGTCGGCCTCGGCGGCCGCAGCCGACGCGGCCGGGGCGGGCTGCGAGCCGGCCCCCTGCGAGCCGCCGCCACCGAGTCCGATGATGGTGAACAGGGCCACCGCACCGATCGGGGCGACGAAGCGCTTCTTCTTGAACCACGGGCGCTGCGCCTTGGCCGCAGCCTTGGCGTCGCGGGCCATCGCCGCGGCCTGCTGCGGGGTGAGCGGCTGACCGTTCCACCCGTACGGAGCCTGGCCCTGCGGGCCGGCGGGGGGCTGCTGGTACCCGTAACCGGGCTGAACCTGCGGGGGGAAGGGCGGCTGACCCTGGTGGCCGTACGGCTGCTGACCCTCTGGACCGGAGGGATGGGTGTTGCTCATGGGAACTGGCTCCTGTGGTACGCGCTGCCGGTACTTCTACGAGGTACGCGATCCACACGGCAGCTGTGGTGGTGGGGAGATCCTCATTGATCCACCGCAGGAAGAAATCCGGATCGGCTCAGTCTCACCTCAGCACACCATCAGGATTTTGACGGGTCAAGAACAAAGCCGTGAGCGTCAGCAGTACCGACGCTGGTATGCCGTCAACGTCGTGGCCAGGTCGTCGGCGTCGCGTAGTCCGAGGGAGAGTCCCCGAGCCCCGTCCACGTGGGTCGGCCAGGTGGCGACGATGGCCTGGACAACGCGATCGGGTTCGACCGTCACCGCCCCGAGGCCGCCGTCGGGGGCTGCTGCCCGGAGGACGTCGAGCATCTCGGCGAAGGTGCCCGAGACGCTCGGGAAGGTGACCGTGCGTCGGCCCTCGAGGGTCTCGCCCGGCAGCTCGTGCAGGCTGATCAGGTTGTCGATCACCGACTCCACACTGGCCACGGCCATCACCGTCTCCACCGGGAGCGGCAGCCGGTAGTCCTTTCCCGCCAACGGTTCCCGGAAGATCGCGCTGGCTGCGGACGACGCGGCCGCGTTGGGGGCGCCGGGCCGGATGATCACCGTGGGGAGCCGGGCCGCCCGCCCGTCCAGGTACCCCTTCCGGCTGTAGTCGTTGATCATCAGCTCGAGGATCGCCTTGGTCATCCCGTACGTCGTGGCGGGCTGCACCAGCGAGTCGTCGTGCACCGGATCGCCGCTGGCCGGACCGAAGACGGCCAGCGAGCTGGTGGTGGTCAGCCGGACGGGACGCGGGTGGGCGCGGCAGGCCTCGAGCAGGTGCCGGGCACCGTCCAGGTTCACCCGGAGGGCCAGGTCGAAGTCCTGTTCGCCGTGGCCGCTCACGATCGAAGCCAGATGGAACACAGCGACCGCACCGTCGCCGAGCAGGCTCGCGGCTGTGCCCGGGTCGCCGATGTCACCGCCGACGGTCTCGCAACCGGCGGGCACCTCGGGCAGACGCGCCACGCTGTCGGGCTGGTCGAACAGGACGATCCGGTCGATCGACGCCGGCGCACCGTCCGCGTCGGCGAGCGATCCCCGCTCGCGCAGCGCCTCGGCCAACCGGGACCCGAGGAACCCGGCGCCGCCGGTGATCACGACCTTCATGACTGCTGCCCGTCCTGGGTCGGGATGTTCTGCTCGATGTCGGCCAGCCACACGGCCGCGTTGCCGTCCGACGGCGCGCGCCAGTCTCCCCGCGGGCTCAGCGAGCCCCCGTGCGACACCTTCGGTCCGTTGGGCATCGCGGACCGCTTGAACTGGGCGAAGCCGAAGAAGCGCTTGACGAAGACGAGCAGCCACTCCCGGATGGCGGGGACGTCGTACGCGCGCCGTCGCTCCGGCGGGAAGGCCGGCGGCCAGCTGCCGCCGTCGACGTCCCGCCAGGCGTGGTGCGCCAGGAACGCGATCTTGGACGGCTTGAACCCGAACCGCAGCGTGTAGAAGAGGTTGAAGTCCTGCAGCTCGTACGGCCCCACCGACTTCTCCGTGCTCTGGGGCACCTCGCCGGCCTTGACCGGGATCAGCTCCGGGGAGATCTCGGTGTTCAGGATCGCCAGCAGCACGTCAGCGGTCTCCCCGGCGAACCGGTCCAGCCCGCCGACCCAGCGGATCAGGTGCTGGATCAAGGTCTTGGGCACCCCGCCGTTGACGTTGTAGTGCGACATCTGGTCGCCGACGCCGTACGTGCACCAGCCGAGCGCCAGCTCCGACAGGTCACCGGTGCCGAGCACGATGGCGTTCTGGTGGTTGGCCAGCCGGAAGAGGTAGTCGGTGCGCAGACCGGCCTGGACGTTCTCGAAGGTGACGTCGTACACTTCCTCGCCGCGACCGAACGGGTGATCGAGATCGGTCAGCATCTGGGTCGCCGCCGGCCGGATGTCCAGCTCGTGGGCGCTGATGCCGAGCGAGGTCATCAGCTTCCAGGCGTTGGACTTCGTCGCGTCACCGGTGGCGAAGCCGGGCATCGTGTAGCCGAGGATGTTGGTCCGCGGCAGCCCGAGCAGGTCCATCGCCCGGGCGGCCACGATCAGGGCGTGGGTGGAGTCCAGACCACCGGAGACGCCGATCACCACCTTCTCGGTGTGGATGGCCCGCAGTCGCTGCGCCAGGCCGTCGACCTGGATGTTGTAGGCCTCGTAGCAGTCCTGGGCCAACCGGTCGGGATCGGCCGGCACGAAGGGGAACCGCTCGACCACCCGGCGCAGCCCAAGATCATCGGCGGGCGGAGCGAGGGTGAACTCGATCCGCCGGAACTCCGCGTCCGGGATGGCCACCCGCCGGTTGTCCTCGAAGGTGCCCTGCCGGGCCCGTTCCTGCCGGAGCAGGTCGAGATCGACGTCGGCGATGGTCAGCTGCGGTTCCTCCTCGAAGCGCGCTCCCTGCGCCAGCTCGACGCCGTTCTCGTAGATGCTGGTCTGCCCGTCCCAGGACAGGTCGGTGGTCGACTCCCCCTGGCCGGCGGCGGCGTAGAGGTAGGCGGCCAGACAGCGCATCGACTGCGTCCGGCACAGCGCGCTGCGGGTGTCGGAACGCCCGATGGTGATCGGGCTGCCCGACAGGTTGACCAGGACGGTCGCCCCGGCCAGCGCGAGGCCGCTCGACGGCGGGACGGGCACGAACATGTCCTCGCAGATCTCCACCCCGACAGTCAGCCCGCGGACGTCGGTGGCTTCGAACAGGAGATCGGTGCCGAAGGGGGCCGGCTGACCGGCGACCGTGATCTCCTCGCCGGTGACGCCGTGGCCGGACGCGAACTGCCGTCGCTCGTAGAACTCGCGGTAGGTGGGCAGGTGCACTTTGGGGACGACACCGAGCACGCGCCCGCGGTGGATCACCACGGCGGCGTTGAACAGCCGGGCCCGGTGGCGCAGCGGCGCTCCGACGATGATCACCGGCAGCAGGTCGGTGCTGGCGGCGACGATCTGCTCGAGACCGACCAGAACCGCGTCCAGCAAGGCGTCCTGGCCGAGCAGGTCCTCCACCGCGTACCCGCTGAGGGTGAGCTCGGGGAGCACCGCGACAGCGACACCCTCAGCGGACAACCGCCGGCCCACCTCGATCACGCTGGCGGCGTTGCGGGCCGGATCGGCGACGAAGACGTCGGTGGTGCAAGCCGCCACCCGGGCGAACCCGTGGGCGTACAGGGACGCGAAGGTCATGGCCTCATCCTGCCCGACAGGGGTCAGGCGTCGTCCGGGTCGGGCTTGCTGGCCCCGTCGGTGCTGTCGGCGAACGGCGGCACCTCGCCTGCGCCGGTGGCGTCCTCTCCGATGGCATCGGTGGCGGCGACGCGCTGAACGGCCTCGTGCGCGTCGTCGATGGCGGCCTGGGACCTCTCCAGCAGGGTGCCTTCGGCCTCGATGCCGTCACCGTCAGTGTCCTCGGCGGCGCCGGGGTCCTCGGCGGCGCCGGGGTCCTCGGCGGTGTCAGGGTCCTCGGCGGCGCCGGGGTCCTCGGCGGTGTCAGGGTCCTCGGCGGTGCCGGTGTCGTCGGGGGTGCCGGGGCTCTCGGTGTCCTCGACCGTGGTGTCGTCGGTGGAGGTCTCCTCGACCTCGGCGCCGGTCGTGTCGTCGACCGGTGTGGACTCGTCGTCGGGCGTCATCCGGTCACACTAACCCGCCCCGGCGAGCGCCGATCGGGCGGCGTGGCAGTCTTCGGGGGTGCGCGTCGTCGTGGTCTCCGACACCCATGCCCCGCGGTTCTGGAAGAGCTGCCCGCCGGCGGTGGCGGCCCACCTGGAGGGCGCGGACCTGATCCTGCACGCCGGTGACGTCTGCGTGCCCGGGGTGCTCGACGAGCTGGCGGCGTTCGCTCCAGTACGGGTGGTGCTCGGCAACAACGACGGTCCGGACGTCGCGGCCTGGGGTGCGCCGGAGACCCTCGAGCTCGATCTGGACGGGCTGCGGGTCGGGATGATCCACGACGCCGGCGCGAAGGACGGCCGGCTGGCCCGGATGCACCGCCGCTTCCCCACCGCCCAGCTGGTGATCTTCGGCCACTCCCACATCCCGCTCGACGAGGCCGACGAGCACCTGCGGATCCTCAATCCCGGCTCACCGACCGACAAGCGGCGTCAGCTCTTCCGGACGCTGGCCGAGCTGGTCATCGGCGACGGTCGGCTGGAGTCGGCGCGGATCATCGAGCTGCCCTGATCCCTCGCGCTCGCGCTCGCTCCCCCACCGGAGTTTTGTGCCGCCATCCTCGTCAATTCGTGCTGCCGGCACAAAAGTCGTCAGGCGCGGGGCGGTCCGGACAGGCCCGAGGTCAGGGTGCGCGTCAGCAGTCCGGCGGCTTCGTGCCAGGTGTGGGCGCCCGAGCTGACCACCAGGTGGGCTGCGAACAGCGAGGTCCAGACGAAGGTGCCGACCCAGTCGCCGGGGAGGTCGACGCTCAACGAGCCGTCGGCGTAGCCCCGCGCGATCACCTGCCCCAACAGGTCTTCGTCGCCGGACCAGGTGTCCGGGTCGACCAGCGCGTTGTCGGCGAACACGATCCCGAGCACCGGGCCGAGCTGGATCAGCTCGGCGCACATCCGCAGCAGCGCGTCCCGCCCGGAGCCTTCGGCCGGTCGCGAGCGGACCACCGCCGCGGTGTAGCGGCTCGCGCACTCCGCGTCGACCGCGGCGACCAGCTGGGCGCGGTCGGAGAAGTAGCGGTTGAGGGTGGTCCGACCGACCCCGGCCCGTTGCGCCACGTCGCCGAGCGACGCGGCGTTGTCGGCCGCCCACACCTCGATGGCGGCACCGACGATGTCGCGGCGGGTGCGGTCGGCTTTGGTCGGTCGAGGATCGGGCACGCTCCGATGGTAGCGGGCAGCCCTTGCCTATTCTGGAACATTGCTGTTCCATTATGGGTATGACGAAATCCTCTCGGATCCGCACCTGGTGGCTGGCCCTCTCGCTGCTCGTGCTGGCGCCGATCTGCGCGGAGTACCTGTCCGCGTACGACGACTCCACCGGCCATCCGGCCACGCTGCTCGGGAACCTGATCATCTTCATCCCGCTGTACGGCTGCTCGGCCCTGCTGATCCGCGAGGTCGCCCGCCGGGCTCGGCTGGGCTGGACCGGGATCCTGCTGCTGGCCACCGCTTTCGGACTGGTCGAAGCGGGTCTGATCGACCAGTCGCTGTACAGCCCGGACTACCGGGGCCTGGAGGGCTGGGCCGCCACCTACGCCGCCACGCTGATCGCCCCCTGGGGGATGAGCGCGGTCCACCTGCTCGGCTTCGTCGGCGGGCACGTGATGCTGAGCATCTGCGGCCCGATCGCCCTGGTCGAAGCGTGGCGACCGAACCGGTCCACCGAGCCGTGGCTCCGCCTCCCCGGTCTGGTGATCACTGCCCTCGCGTACGCCGTCGGGTCGGCCCTCGTGCTGTTCTGGCACCTGCAGACCGAGGAGTGGCACGCCGGCCCCGGCCAGCTGACCGGCACGGGCCTCGTCGTGGTCGCCCTGGTCGGGGCCGCGGTGCTGGTGGGACGTCGATCCCGATGCAAGCGGGACGCGTCAGGCCCCGGCCTCGGCCTCACCGCAGCGATCGCCCTCGTCCTGGGCGGGGCCTTCCACTCGATGCCGCAGACCTGGCCGGGCTTCGCCGGATCCGTCGTCCTGCTGGTGATCGCGGGCGTCCTGCTGGACCGCGCCGCCAGCACCCGCCGCTGGAGCGCGACGCACGCCGCGATCGTCGGCGCCACTCCCCTGTTCCTGACCGCCGCCCTCGCTTTCACCTACGACCCGATGATCGGCGAGGTCACGACTCAGGCCAAGTACGCGCACAACGCGGTGATGGTGGCGATCGTGGTGTTGGCGTTGATGGTGGCCGTGCTCAGGCGCTCCGGGCGACAACGGATGAGGTTGTCCCCGACAACGGGGACAACCTCATCCACAAACCGCCACTGGTGAAGGGGGCCACGTAGGCTCGATCGGTGACTGTCACCGCGCCGGAGATCACGCTGGAGAACCGCTTCGCCTCCGAGCTGAGCGAGCTCGCCGTTCCGTGGCGCGCGGCGACGGTGGAGAAGCCCCAGCTCCTGGTCCTCGACGAGCAGCTGGCGTCCGAGCTCGGTCTGGATCCGACGTGGCTCCGGAGCCCGGGAGGTCTCGCTCTGCTGATCGGCAACGAGCTGCCGTCTCACGCAACCTCGGTCGCCCAGGCGTACGCGGGGCATCAGTTCGGGGGCTACAACCCCCGGCTCGGCGACGGTCGAGCGCTGTTGCTGGGCGAGCTGCGCGACCGCCAGGGACGGCTCCAGGACCTGCACCTGAAGGGCTCCGGCCCGACGCCGTTCTCCCGGGGCGGGGACGGGTTCGCGGCGGTCGGGCCGATGCTCCGCGAGTACGTGATCAGCACGGCCATGCACGCCCTGGGGATCCCCACCACCCGCTCCTTGGCGGTGGTCGCGACCGGACGGGGCGTGCAGCGCGAGACGCTCGTTCCCGGCGCGGTGCTGGCCCGGGTGGCCAGCAGCCACCTGCGGGTGGGTTCGTTCCAGTACGCCCGCGCCACCGGGGACCTCGATCTGCTCCGCCGCCTGGCCGACGTCGCGATCGAGCGGCACCATCCGGCCGCCCGCGATTCCGACCACCCGTATCTCGCGTTGTTCGCTGGCGTCGTCGACGCACAGGCGGCGCTGGTGGCGCAGTGGATGCTGGTCGGGTTCGTGCACGGCGTGATGAACACCGACAACATGACGATCTCTGGGGAGACGATCGACTACGGTCCGTGCGCCTTCCTGGACGCCTTCGATCCGACGGCGGTGTTCAGCTCGATCGACCACGGCGGGCGCTACGCGTACGGCCAGCAGCCGGTGGTCGCCGAGTGGAACCTGGCCCGACTGGCGGAGGCGCTGCTGCCGCTGTTCGCCGCCGAGCAGAGTGTTGCCATCACGCTGGCCGAAGAGGCGTTGTCAGTCTTCCGGCGGCGCTACAGCGAGACGTGGACGGACGGCATGCGGGCCAAGCTCGGACTCGACGCCACGTTCGACGAGGCGCGGGTCGGCCCGGTGCTGGACGCGCTCGTCGTGTTGATGCAGACAGAGCGGGTCGACCACACCTCGTTCTTCCGTGGCCTGGCCCGGGTTCTTCGCGGTGACCTCAGCGGCGTGGGCGGGATGGGTGACCGCGACGCCCTGGACAGCTGGCTCTCGCAGTGGCGGGAGCTGGGACCGGACGCCGACGCCATGGACCGGGTGAACCCGCTCTACATCCCCCGCAACCACCTCGTCGAGGAGGCTCTCGACGCGGCCACCTTCGAGGACCTCGACCCGCTGACCCGCCTGCTGGAGGTGCTCCGGGACCCGTGCACCGAGCGGCCCGGGCTGGAGCGCTACACCGAACCGGCGCCGGCGGGCTCCGGTCCGTACCGGACGTTCTGCGGCACCTGAGCAAGGCCGCACGTCCGGTGGCCGGCCCCGTCGGGGACGGTCAGCGCAGCTCGCGGGTGGCCAGCTCGGCCTGCTGCTGCGACAGCTCGCGGCTGCGCGCGCACCAGGTGCAGACGTCGACGTACGTGGTGCCGACGGAGAACAGCGGCACGAAGAACAGGGTGAACCGGCGGCGGCGCCGCAGCACCTGGTGGGCGCCCTCCTGGCCGCAGGTCTCGCACACGTAGCGGACGACGCCGAGGACGTCCTCGGACACCCGGATCCCGAAGATGACGAGCATGATCGAACTCCCTTCGACGTCCGGATCGGTGAGAACGCCCTCTCCGTTGTACCCGCCGCGGCCCAACCCAACCGCGCGAGGGGCTCAACGTCCGTTCAGCCCAGCTCCCGCCTCAGCAACCGACCGAGCGCGGTGATGCCGTGCACCAGCCGCTCGTCGGGCACACCGGAGAAGCTGACTCGGGCGTGGTGCGGCTGGTGGTCGACGGGGAAGAACGTCGCGCCCGGCACGTACGCCACCTTGGCCTCGGGCAGCAGGTTCTCGGCCATGAAGGTGCCGGCGTCGAAGCCCTCGGGGAAGGTCAGCCAGACGAACAGCCCGCCGTCGGGCCGGGTGAAGTCCACGCTCGCGGGGAACACGTCCGCCATGGTGGCCAGCATCAGGTCGCGCTTGTGCCGGTAGACCGGGAGCACGTCAGCGATGTGGGCGTCGATGTCGTACCGCTGGAGGTAGGCCGAGGTGGCCGCCATGTTGAGGGTGCTGTTCTGGGTGTCCGCCGCCAGCTTCAACAGCGCGATCCGCTCCAGGATCTCCGGGCTCGCCGAGGCCCAGCCCAGTCGCAGCCCCGGCGCCAGGATCTTGGAGAAGCTCCCCAGATGCAGCACCCGCCCCTCGGTGTCCAGGCTCTTCAACGTGGGCAGGGACTCCCCGTCGTAGCGCAGCTGCCGGTAGGGGGTGTCCTCCAGCACCAGCACCCCGTACGCGTTGGCCAGCTCGATCAACCGACGTCGACGGGGCAGGCTCATCGTCACCCCGGTCGGGTTGGCGAAGTCCGGGACGACGTAGATCATCTTCGCGTCCGGGTGGGTGGCCAGCACCTCGGCGAGATCGTCGGTGTCGAGCCCGTCGGCGTCGGAACGGACCGGTGCGTAGCGTGGCTCGGTCGGAGCGAACGCGATCAGCGCCCCCAGGAAGGTGGGGTCCTCGGTGATGATCACGTCGCCGGCGTCGATCACCAGCTTCGCGGCCAGGTCGAGACCCTGCTGGCCACCCTGGATGATCAACACGTCGTCAGCGGTCGCCGGCATGCCGTCCCGAGTGAGTCGTTCGGCGACCTGGGCCCGCAGCTGCGGGAGTCCGTTCGAGGCCGTGTACTGCAGTGCCGCTGCGTGGGCCGGCGTCAGCAGGTCCGCGTACACCCGGTGCAGCTCCTCGACCGGGAACAGCGCCGGATCCGGGTAGCCGCCGCCGAAGGAGATGATCTCCGGGTCGGTGCCGTGCCGCAGCAGCTCGCGGATGGCCGACGGCCGCACCCGGCTCATCCGGTTCGCGTAGCCGACGACCGGACGGGTCGCCGACCCGGAGCCGGCGGTCACGAGAAGTTCAGCTTGCTGTCCCGGCCCTCGCGGAGGGCGGCCACGTGCTCGTCGTAGTTCAGGTGATCGAACAGGGACTCGCCACCTTCGATCGCGGCCCGCAGCGCACCCTCACGTTGCTGGATCGCCTCGGCCCCGTCGACGGCCTCGCGCACCTCCGCGTCACTGCCCACCACGAGGCCGTCGTCGTCACCCAGCACCAGATCTCCCGGCCGTACGGTCACGTCGCCGATCAGGATCGGCACCTGGATCACCGGCACCGCCCGGGCCGGGCAGGCGGACGGCGCCACCCCGCGGGCGAACACGGGCAGACCCAGGCCGGCGAGGATCCGGCTGTCCCGGCACCTCCCGTCGATGACGATGCCCGCGACCCCGCGCCGGAGCGCCTCGGTGGCGAACAGCTCGCCGGCCACCGCGTGATCGGGATGGCCGGCGATGACCAGGACGTCTCCGGGCCCGGCCTCGGCCAACCCGGCCAGCACCGGCATCAGGTCCTCCCGCGCGTCGACCGTGAGGGCCCGACCCAGCAGCCGTGCGCCAGGTCGGATCGGTCGCAGCGCCGCGGGCAGCACCCGCAACCACGCGCCGGCGTCCTTGAGCGAGGTGGTGTCGACGGCGGCGAGGCGCTGGATCAGGTCGGCGGAGTCCGAAGAGGGCATGAGGGACAATATCCGCTGACGGCTGGCGACCCTCAGCTGTCGCCAGCTACTGAGCACCACACCGGAGGTCACGGATGGGCACCATCGCCGTACACGAGTTCATCGCCCTCGACGGCGTCTACGAGAACCCCGCTTGGACGTTCGAGTTCGGCTTCGACCCCGGCATGGGTGAGACCCTCGCAGCTGTCACCGGCGGCGCCACCGCCATCCTGCTCGGGCGGACGACGTACGAGATGTTCGCCCCGGCCTGGTCGACCCGTACGGTCGAGGACGACCCGGGGGCGCCGTTCTTCAACGACACCATCAAGTACGTCGTCGGCGCCCAGGAGCCCGCCGTGGAGTGGGGTCCGTCGGTCCGGCTCGGCGCCTACGACGCAGCAGCGATCCAGCGGCTCAAGGACGACACGGACGGCGTCATCTACGTCTCCGGCAGCGGGACCCTGGTCCGGGCGATGCTCGCCGACGGACTGGTCGACCACCTGCACCTGTTCGTGTACCCGATCGCGGTCGGCGCCGGCCAACGGCTCTGGGCCGACGGGGTCGACCCGACGAAGCTCCGGCTTCAGGACAGCCACGTGTACGCCAACGGGGTCGTGCACCTGGACTACGGTCCCGCCTGACCGTCGGTCCTGGTGGTCAGTCCTTCGGGAGCTTGTCCAGCAGGTCGTTCTCGCCCTGCTGCCAGCGCTGCACCCGCTTGCGGACCTTGGCGATGTCCCGCTCGGAGAGCAGTTCCGCCGCCTCGGGGGTGATCCGGTAGACGTCGATCGGACCGCCCACGCTCGGCGAGCTGGTGCGCAGCGCGTCGAGCACCCGCACGGCGACCAGCACGCCGTGGTCGACGTCGCGATGGGTCATCGAGAAGTGCGCCAGCAGGGCCCCCGCCTGCTGGGCCATGCCGGACCCGCTGCCGATGGCGTGGAAGCCGACCTCCTCGTACCGCCCGATCAGTCCGTGCGGGTCGATGTCGACGATGAAGGGGGTGTCACCGGCGTACCCGGCCACCAGCACGTAGGTGGCCGGCGTCGACCCGCCCTGCTTCTCCCCCGGCACCTCGGCGATGAAGCTGTCGTAGTGGTGCCGCAGCAGGGGCACCACGATCTCCTGCACCTCTCGGCTGACGTCCTCGCTGCCGACCAGGATGCCGGGTGCCTTCTCGTCGAAGGCCTTCTCCACCTCCGTCAGGACGGCGCGGGCACCGCTGCCGCCCCAGGCCCCGGTGGCCCCGAACGGGTGCAGCTTCTGCGACGGGTAGCTGAGTCCCCGGGCGCTGTCGGTGATCTGGGAGTCGGCAGCGAGAACGAGTCCGTCCGCGCAGCGAAGGGCGAGTACGACGGTCATGTGAGCCTCCTTTGGCTGACCGCCGACGCTACCTGGCGGCCCGAGCCAGCGATCAGCGGATCCCGCTCCGCGCGAACCCCTGGATGAAGTAGCGCTGGAAGATCAGGAAGATGGCCACCATCGGGGCCACGTCGAGCAGCGCGAACGCCATCGTGCCGCCGTAGTCGGAGCCGAACTGCCCCTGCAGGTAGAGCAGACCGATCGGCAGGGTGAACAGCTCGTTCTGCTTCAGCGCGATCAGTGGCCAGGCGAAGTCGTTCCACGACTGCAGCAGGCTCATGAAGAACAGCACAGCGATCAGCGGCTTGGACAACGGCAGGACGATCCGGCTGAACACCGACCAGTTCCCCGCCCCGTCCAGCCGCGCCGCCTCGATCAGGTCCCGGGGGATGCCGAGGATGAACTGCCGGGCCAGGAAGATCCCGAACGCCGATGCCGCGGACGGCAGGATCACGGCCCAGTAGCTGCCGTACAGACCCATCCCGGTGACCAGCTCGAACAGGGCGACCATGATCACCTGGACCGGCAGCATCATGGTGGACAAGCAGAGCAGGAACAGCACGTTCGAGCCCCGGAACCGCAGGTGGGCGAACGCATACCCCGCCATCAGGTTCACGGTCACGGTGAGCAGCGACACGGTGAGCGAGATGGCCACGGAGTTGCCGAACCAGGTGAGCACCGGGAAGGCGGCGAACACGCGCTCCACGTTGGACAGGGTGAGCTCGCGGGGCCACAGGCGCAGTGTGCCGCCCAGCAGCTCGGCCCGCGACGAGAGCGCCACGACGACCATCCAGTAGAGCGGGAAGAGCAGCACGGCGCACAGGGCCAGGGCGGCGACGAACCGGACGGCTGTCCCGATGCGCTGGCGGCGACGGCGACGCTGGGCCCGCGCACGGTCCGGCGCAGACGTGGGCACCGCCGGGGTGCCGGCAGGGGTGTCGGTGACGATGGGCTGACTCATCCGACCTCGTCCCGGGTCCGGCTGAGCCGCCACTGCACGGCGGTGAAGATCAGCATGATCAACAGCAGGACCAGCCCGAGGGCGGCGGCGTAGCCCTGGTCCCGGGTGACGAACCCGTTGTCGTACGCGTAGGTGACCAGCACCGAGGTGGCGTTCTCCGGTCCCCCACCGGTCATCACGAAGACCAGGTCGAAGACCTGGAAGGAGTAGATCACGTTCATGATCAGCAGGAAGAACGACGCCGGGCCGACCAGCGGGACGGTGAGGAACCGGAAGAGCTGCCAGGTGTTCGCCCCGTCCAGCCGGCCGGCCTCGTAGACGTCGGGGCTCACGCCCTGCAGGGCGGCCAGGTAGATCAGCATGTTGAAGCCGACGCGCCACCACAGCGTCACCAGCACCACGGACGCGAACGCCGCCGCCCCGCCGGACTGCCAGCTCACGCCCGGCAGACCCAGCGAGCGGAACAACAGGTTGATCAGACCACTGTTCTCGTCGAAGATCAACAGCCCCATCAGCGCGGTCGCCACCCCGGAGATGGCCATCGGCAGGATCACCGCCGACCGCAGGACCGGCCGGGCCGGCAGCGCCGAGTTCAGCAGCACCGCCGCCGCCAGGCCGATCCCCATGGACAGCGGGGTGACGAGCACCGTGAACAGCACCGTGTTCACCGCCGAGCGCCAGAACAGCGGGTCGGCGATCAGGCGCACGTAGTTGGCCGCGCCGACGAAGGTCCCCGAACCGAAGCCGTCGGTGCGCTGCAGACTCAGCACCACCGTCCCGGCCAGCGGCACGAACACGAACAGCCCGAGCAGGAGCAGGTTGGGGCTCAGGAACGCGTACGCGGCCACGGACTCCCGGGTCCGGGCCGCGGTCAGTGACCGTACGCTCACGCCGCGGCGCCCACCGGGTCGGCAGCCACAGGACCGGGCATCACCGGGCTGGGGCTCACAGGGCTGGGGTTCACGAGGCGGTGGCGGCGGCGATGCCGTCGGACAGGCCCTTCACCGTGGCGTCGACGTCCTGACCGCCCACGAAGGCCTGCTCCAGCTGGTCCTTCAGCACCGTGATGATCTTGGACATGTTCGGCGAGGCGACCTGACTGGAGTCCTGAGCCTTCACCGTGGAGGCCTGTCCGACGAACACCGGCGACAGCTCCGGCCGGACGGCGAACTCGATGCCCTTCTCGACCAGGTCGGCCCGCGTCGGCAGCAGCGAGGACGATGCGCAGAAGTCGCGCATCGGCCCCTCGGTCGTGACGAAGTCGAGGAACTTGGCGGCCAGCTCCGGCTTGGCGGAGGCCTTGGTGGCGACCAACGCGTTGCCGCCGAAGTCGCCGGCGGAGCGGACCTTGCGCGGGGAGAACGTGGCCCCCCACTCGAAGTCGAGGGTGGACTCGGCGTCCGGGATCAAGAAGGCGCCGCCGAAGGTCATGGCGGCGGTCTGGGCGTACCAGGTGTCCGCGGCGTACGTGGTCGACTTGACCGAGTTGTTCTTCGGCACGAAGTTCTTGGCGAAGAAGCCGGAGGTGAACTCGACCGCCTGGCGCCCCGCGTCGGAGTCGATGGCCGGCGCGATCAGGTCCTCGGCCAGGAAGCGACCATCGGCCTCGAACAACCAGCTGAGCCAGCGGGTGACGCCGTTGCCCTGCCAGTTGTAGGCGAACGGGTACTTGCTGCTGGGCAGGCTCTTGCGCAGGGTCTCGGCGAGGTTCGCGAACTCGTCCCAGGTCCAGGCGTCTTCCAGCGTGGTGGGCACGCTCTTCACCCCGGCCGCGTCGAGGGCGTCCTTGTTGTAGAGGATCACCGAGGTGTCGGTGTGGTGCGGCACGCCGAACGGCTTGCCGCTGTTCTGCACCGCCGCCCACGCCTGCGGGGTGAACCGGTCGGCGAAGTCGCCCGGGAGGTGGCTGCTCAGGTCGAGCAACTGGTCGCGGCCGGCGTACGCGCCGAAGGTGTAGTAGGGGACGCGGAACACGTCGGGCGGGTTGCCGGCCTGCAGCTGGGCGTCGATGTTGGTGAACATCTGCTCGTACGGGACCGCGTTCAGCGTCACCGTGGAACCGGGGTTCGCCGCCTGGAAGCCGTCGATGGCCTTCTTGAAACCGGCCAGCTCGCTGTCGGTGCCCCAGGTGGTGAAGGTCAGCGCACCGCCCTCGCTCGCGCCGCCCGAGTCCGAACCGGCGGTCGAGAAGCCACCGCAGCTCGCGAGGGTCGGGACCGCAGCCGCAGCAGCCGTGGCCGCGAGGAAGTGTCGTCGGGTCAAAGTCATGGTCGATCCCCTGCCGTTTTACGTCATAAACCTGAGTCTCGGTACTTCCTGAGAGTGGGGTGAGTCGGATGCACCCCTCGAATGACCGACCAGGTCGATCGGCCGGCCAGTGGGACGAGCTGGAGCAGGTCTGCCTCGACGGCCATCTCCGTGCGAGAGCGCAGCGGGCCTGACAGGCTCGACGGGACGTACGCCTGGGCCTCGCGGCGTCGCCGGTGGTGCGGTTGGCGACGCAGACCAGCTGGTGGCGCGGAGGTCACGGGTGGGGTCGCCGTAAGATGCGTTCGCCCGCCGCTTCGGACCGTCGGGTGCGAGCGAGAGGGCGACGTAGACGACGTGGACGACATCGCCGACGACGTCGAGCAGGTCCTCCGCGCCGCCCGGGTCTTCGCCGCGGTCACGGCCGAGGCCGTGGCCCAGCTCGGTGACCGGATCACCCTCCCCCAGCTCCGGGTGCTCACCGTGGCAGCCGAGGTCGGCTCGCTCAACAACGCCGACGTGGCCCGTCTCCTGGACGTGCACATCTCCAACGCGAGCCGCCTGTGTGACCGGCTGGTCCGGTCCGGTCTGCTCGATCGGCGCGACTCGGAGATCGACCGACGCCGGGTGGCGCTGACCGTGACGGCTGCCGGGCGGGAGCTGCTGCAGGTCGTGACTGCGCACCGACGGTCGGTCTTCACCCGGGTCCTCGCGGACATGTCGGCCGCAGACCGCGCGGCGCTGGTTCGTGGGCTGTCCGGCTTCGTCGGGTCCGGTGAGCACCAGATCACCGGTGTGCTGGCGGGACCGTGATCTGCGCTGGCGACGAGCCGCGCTTCGCACCTCAGCCGGTCACCGCAGTTGGAACAAATGCTTGCGCTACAGCAACGATTGCCGCAAGATATCTGCCATCGGCGACGGTTCGGCCCGGTCCTGCGGCGGGCCGAGTCGCCGCGGAGGTCGTGGGTTCTCTTCTCTCCCGTCCCGCCGCGGGCCGGGGAACCGAAGGGGGCCGGACCGGCGACGGGGGTAGGTCGGTCCGGCTCCCTCCGGGTCCCTCACCGTGCTGCAGCGAGGGCTCGTGCCCGATCGGGCACAGTGCCTGTCACGGTCTTGCGCCGACGGGCTGCCGGCGTGACCGTGGCCCCCGTGACCAGCCAGGAACGAGCGCGGTCGCGCCGCGCCAGGTCGCGCCAGTGGACGGCCCAGGAGCCGGCGCCAAGGAGTGGAACCAGCCGGAAACGGGCTTCCTGCACCTGGACCGTCGACTCGTGTCCGCCCTGACCAGCGCGACGGGTGGCGGCCTGACCTGGCTCGGCGACGACACCATCGGCTCCGGGCAGGCATCATGCACTTCGACCTGCGGGTCTGGGTCCGATCCGCAAGATCGTCAAGACGGTGGAGGGACAGACGGTCTCGTTGGGGAACGGCTGAAGCGGCGGCCGGTCCTTGGCGGTTTGTGCCGGCCGACCCACCCTTCAGTAGTCCAGCTCCCTCGGCTTTCGGCTGCACTGCGGGCTGGTCAAGGTGTGAGCCGTCTGCCAAGCTCAACGCCATGGATACGGCAGCCGAATTAGTTCTCCGGCACCGGATCATGCACGCCTTGACCCAGGAGACGGCTGCACGCGGGTTCCTCACTCGCGAGCAACTGTCCGGCCTGATGGTCGATGGCGAACGTCGCCGGATCATCGACACCTCGAAGGGCATCTGGAACCCGCGGAATCTTGCCGCGACTCTGTCGGTCGTCTCGTCCCCGGAGGGCCCCTATGACGACCGCGAGCTGGACGGTGCACTCTTCCGGTATGCCTACCGTGCGGGCTCTATCCACGGAGACAACACCAAACTGCGCCGAGCGTACGAGCTCGAGCTACCGATCATCCTGCTGCGGAAGATCAACACCGGAACCTTTGTGCCCGTGTTCCCCGTATACGTGATCGATGACGACACCGCTCGGCACGAGTTCGTACTGTCGCTCGACGAGAGCGTGCGGTTCATGACGAATCCAGACCTGGGTCCTCAGCGCAGCTACGTCGAACAGCTCGTACGGCGACGACTCCATCAGGCGGAGTTCCGCGGTCGCGTCCTTCAGGCGTACGCGACCCAATGCGCGATTTGCAACCTCCGACTGGGGCGGCTGCTTGAAGCCGCCCACATCATCGGCGACGCGGAGACCGACGGCGACCCCGTGGTGCCGAACGGTCTGAGCCTTTGCAAGATCCATCACGCTGCGTACGACGCCGACCTGGTCGGGATCAATCCCGATTTCGTGGTCGAGGTCAACCGCGAACTGCTCGAGACGACCGACGGACCCATGTTGCAGTACGGACTCCAGGCCATGAACGGCCGCGCTCTGACCCTGCCGCAGCGCCGGGTCGATCGACCGGACCGCGAACGCTTGGACGTCCGCTATCGGCAGTTCCGCGCTGCCAGCTGAAGTCTCGGACAGTCGCGCTCTGTGAAGATTCGAGCGCTCGGATGCCCCGGACGGTACGGCCTCGATTCCGACCGTCGAACCACCCCTTCAGACTGCGCACTCTCCTCATCGGCCGCCGCAGCCTGGGATAGGCTCGTCCAGTCATCCGTTCGGCCCGACAGGCGCGCATTGAGCAAGCCTCCACCCGCACGGGAAGTCCTCGTACTTCCTGGGGTTTGTCGTGCCGCTCTACCGTGGGTCGGTTAGCTCAATTCGTGCCAAGACCGCCAACGGGTCGCTCGTGCCCACACTGACCGAACAGTTCCGCCACCAGATCGGGCACCGACCGTCGCCTAGCGAGATCAAGTCCTGGGGGCGGAGTTTGGACGTCCTCGCCACTGATCTGGACGAGGCCGGACTGGCCGAGGTGGAGGTGCTTGTTGAGTACCAGCTGCCAATGACCAGCAAGCGGGTCGATGCAGTGCTTTGCGGTCGGCGCCCGCGAACCCGGCATCCTCAGTATGTTCTGGTAGAGCTCAAGCAGTGGTCTTCGGCTCATCTGCTGCATGACTCTGAAACTGTGTGCGTCCTTGAGGGGCTAGGTGAGCGACTGCACCCCGTCGAACAGGTCCGGCGCTACTGCAGCTATCTAGGCGACTTTGCGGCCGCACTCAGCACATCACCGTCGGCAGTCTGCGGCGTCGCGTACCTGCACAACGCCACGGATGGCGACGTCGGAAGCCTATGGCAACTCGAACCCGACGAGCAGGGTCGCATGTTCACAAGCCAACGCCGTGGCGACTTCCTCCGCTACCTGCAGCACCGACTGGCGCCGGAATCAGGGGCCGATGTCGCAGACCTGTTGCTCTCGTCGGTGATCAGGCCAAGCAAGCAACTGCTGGCGCTCGCTGCCGAGGAGGTGCAGAGTCGGGAGCAGTTTGTCCTGCTGGACGAGCAGCAAGTTGCTCATCAGCTTGTCACGCGCGCGGTCGAGCGCAGCCTTCGGGCCAACACCAAGGAGGTGATCGTCATCTCTGGCGGACCCGGTTCCGGCAAGAGTGTGATCGCTCTCTCCCTTGTCGGCGAGCTGTCACGACAGGGCCGCAGCGTCCTGCACGCCACTGGATCCAGCGCGTTCACGAAGACGCTTCGCCGGGTTGCCGGTCAACGGGCGCCCCGGGTAAAGGAGATGTTCAAGTTCTTCAACCAGTTCGGCGACGCCGAATGGAACAGCCTCGACGTGCTGATCTGCGATGAGGCGCACCGGATTCGGGCGACATCCAGCAACCGCTACACCCCGGCCCGGCTGCGCACCGGCCATCCGCAGGTCGACGAACTGATCGCTGTGGCGCGGGTACCCGTCTTCCTACTCGACGAACACCAGGTCGTGCGACCTGGCGAGATCGGGACCATCGCCGATATCCGAGCAGCGGCCGATCGAGTCGGGCTCACAGTGCGTGAGGTCGATCTCGACGGACAGTTCCGCTGCGGCGGCAGCCGTCTGTACGAGGAGTGGGTGCTCCGTCTCTTGGGCTTGGAGCCGGGCGGACCGTTGCCATGGGAGGGAGACGACACGTTCAGCCTTGGGGTGGCCGAGGAGCCGTCGTTGATGGAGGCGCGGCTGCATCAGATGCTCGACCAGGGATACGGCGCGCGCATCGCGGCCGGCTATTGCTAGCCCTGGAGCGACGCGAAAACAGGGCGTCCCCTGCGGCTTGATGTTCAGATCGGCGACTGGCACAAGCCGTGGAACAACAAGAAGGAGACATCTCATGAGGGCGCTCCTGGCACCCCTTTCTGGGCCTCCGATGCTGCTGGGTTCGGCCAGGTTGGATGTGTCTATACCGCGCAAGGTTTCGAATACGACTACGCCGGCGTGATCATCGGTCCAGATCTGGTCTGGCGGGACGATCGCTGGGTGGCCCAACCAGAGCGAAGCCACGACTCTCAGGTAAAGCGCGCACCTGCCGAAGACTTCGATAGGGCCGTACGTAACACCTACAAAGTCTTATTAACTCGGGGGATGCGAGGAGCATTTATCTACTCCACCGACGCCGAGACTCAGGGCATGTTGCGTAACCTCGTCCCTGATGTCGTGGTGCCGGCACAATGAGCGACCTCACCGCGCTCCGAGACGGGATGAGAGCTTTCACAAAGAACCGAGCTTGGGAGTCTTACCACGACCCGAAGTCGCTGATCCTCGCGCTCGTTGGCGAAGTAGGTGAACTGAGCGAGTTGTTCCAGTGGTTGCCAGCGGACCAGGCTGTCGAGAAGGCAGCCTCGGTCGGACTACGCGACCGCGTCGAGGACGAAATCGCGGACATCCTCCTGTACCTGGTGCGGCTCGCGGATGTCCTTCAGATCGACCTCGCGCAGGTCGGGGAGGCAAAGCTCAGACGAGTCGAGACGAAGTACAACCCAGGCGACCGGCCTGATCGCTATCGCGGGAACCACGAGCGCTGAGCCGATCTCCGGACTGTTCAGCAGAGTCCATCTCGACATCAAGGCGTGACGCTTGACACCGAGCGAGGCTGCGAAAATGCATGGCCGGGAGCGCAGCCGCGACTGAGTTCGTGCCAGGAGCCGAGGAAAATCGTCAATCTAGTTGACGATCTCGACTGTCCTCGGCGAGGATAGTCAACACAATTGACCACCATCGGCTTTCAGGAGCATCCATGCCCGTCATCCACGCCCCGACCGCACCCACCCACACGCTCGCGGGTACCACCTTCACGTCGCTGGCCACCCCGAGCCGCGGCAGCACCTCCGATACGTCTGTCTGGCGAGTGTCCATCGCCCCGGGCACCAAGCCGACCCCACACGCTCTCACCCGCGAGGAGATCTTCGTCGTGCTCACGGGGTCCGCCGACGTGACCATCGACGTCACCCAGGCGTCCGCCGGGGCCGGAGACGCGATCGTCGTGCCACCGGGCGTCCCCTTTTCGCTCGCTAATCCGGGCGACGATCCCCTCGAGCTGTTGTGCTGCCTGCCGGTGGGCGGACAGGCCCGTCTCGACGACGGCACCCTCCTCACCCCGCCGTGGGCCCAGTGAGCCAGGCCGCCGACGACGTCCAGCTGCCTCTGGCCCGGTTGTTCGCCATCGCGTACCGGCAGCTGATCACCGACCTGCACGCGGAGCTTGCGCGTCGGGGCTGGACCGACGTGCGGCCGGCGTACGGGTTCGCGCTGCTCGCCCTACGGGAAGGCCCCCTGTCGAGCAGTGAGCTCGGCGTCCTGATGGGGATGACCAAGCAGGCCGCCAGCAAGCTCGTCGAGGCCCTGCTGGAGGCGGGCTATGCCCGCCGTGGGGAGACGACCGGTGACGGCCGGGTCCGGCCCATCGAGCTGACTGATCATGGCCGTCAGCTTCAGGAAACCGCCGAAGGGATCTACACCGAGCTGGAGAACCGCTGGGCTGACGTCATCGGCGAAGATCGCCTCGCCGCGCTGCGCGCCGACCTGGTGAGCGTCATCAGCGCCGACGACGGTGAGCTGCCGCCCGTCCGCCCACTGTGGTGAGGTGATCGATCTGGCCGACCATTGGTTCTGGCACCCGGCCTCCGCCACCCGCCTCATCGACCCGGCGACGGTGTCACGTTCGCGGAACCGGCAGGCCGAAGCCCGGCCGCTCCGACAGCGTCATCCGCCCGTCCGCGAACACGTGCGCGGAGGTGTCGACCCCATCGGTGACCCCCGGGACACCCTCGACGATCGCGACGTTTCCCAACCCCGCAGCGAGATGGGCCGCGTAGATGGTCTTCAGCGGCCGGCCCCACGCATGGGGCGAGGCGGAGACGCCCAGCTGGACCAGAGTCGGCAGGATCCGACGCCACGGGCTCAGGCCGAAGGACATCACGTCCATCAAGAGCACGTCGAGGTGGCCGCGACCCGCGATCGGGAGCAGGGAGGCGACGTCCGGATCGGTCTCCCCCTCCGCGATCAGGGTCGCCGGGCTGATCGCGTCCAGCTGCGCCCGCAGCTCGGCCAGGTCGTCGGCGTCGTCGGTGAACGGTTCCTCCACCCAGTAGAGACCGACGTCCGCGACGGCCTCCAGATAGCGGCGGATCCCGTCGAGGTCGTAGCCGTCGTTGGCGTCGACCAGGATCTTTGCGGTCGGGAAGGCGTCGCGGACCGCCCGGGTGATCTCGATGTCGCGGCGGTCGCCCGCGGCCCGGTCGAGCCAGCGGTGTCCACGGCCGATCTTGAGCTTGAAGGCGCGATAGCCCAGCGCCGCATCGGCACGGCACTGGTCGAGCAGGACCGCCCCACCCCGGGGATCGTCGTCGGGATCGAGGTCGTCGAAGTAGATCGCTCCGTCGTAGACCTCGACAGTCGTCTCGCCGCGGGAACCGAGCACTGCGTGGACCGGCTGGTCCAGCACCTGGCCCAGCAGATCGTGCAGCGGCACGTCCAGGAAGCCGAGGGCGTCCTCGCGGATCCCCGACTCCGGGTCGATCAGCTCGGACACGGCCCGCCCGACGACGAGCCCGTCCCAGTCCCCGGCCGGTGCCTGCTCCACCAAGCCCCATCCGGTCCTGGCGGTGTCGGTGCGCAGGATGGCCACGCGGGACGTCCCGCCGCTGCCGTGGCTGCTCAGCCGCGCGTTCCGGCCGACGGTGCGTGGATAGCGGGTCGGCAGGTCGACCAGATCGACCCGGGCGATGGTGGGGTCCGACGTCGGCATGAGTCCCATTCTGTCGCCCGTTGTGTCCAGCCCGGTGAGTACCGGCAGCACCTGGGTCACGCCGAGACCATCCAGTCCACCGTCGGCTTCACGCCGTCCCTGCCGCCTTCTTCCTCGGCCACGTCGCGCACATCGGGTTGAAGCCGAACGGCGACATGATCGATCCGGCCGCCCCCGGCCCCCAGACGTTCCTCGCCCCGGAGCGGGTCACCATCCCCACGACCGTACGCTCGGTGAGTGCCGTCAGCATCCTCACCGGCGCTCCCGAGACCGACATCGTGAGCGCCAACCCGGGTCTCCCCGCCGCCGGGTCGCTGCCGCCGTCGGCCCCCACCACGGGGCTGCTCGTGCCCGGGGCCCCACGCACGACCGCACCCTGGAGGTCGGCGACCGGTCCGGCACCACGGTCGTGGAGACGACGGCGCAGATCGCCGAGCAGCTGCGCGGCGGCGGCGTCGGTGGTGAGTCGACCCAGTTCGCGCTCTACCCCGGCGGCACCGCGAGTCCGGACGGACTCACGCTCTGGGTTCTCGGGGATGCCGTGGTGGGCTTGGAGATCCGACGTCTGCGGCCGCCGGCCGACGCCCCGGATGATCTTGGCCCGGCGCCGGCGGTGATCAGCTCCGACCTCGGTCGCGCCCGGCGTCAGGAGCTCTGGTCCGAACGCGGTCTGGTCCTGCACCGACGGGGGGACGAGATCGCCGTGGCCCTCGGGCTGTCGCCGTTCGACCCAGACTCCTGGGAGTCCGGGTCGCTGCGCCGGTGGGGGAGCGAACGGCGGCTCAGCCGGTGACGACAGCGGTGCGGGTCGCCCGCGCCCTCGGCCTGGCGCGCTCGCTGGCCGTCTACTACGGACCGTTCTGGCGGCGCCGCCGCCTGACCCGGTTCTACCGGCAGTTCCTCTCCCCCGGCGACTTGGCCTTCGACGTCGGCGCGCACGTCGGCAACCGGGTGAGCGTCTTCCGCGGACTCGGCGCCCGCGTCGTCGCGGTCGAACCGCAGCCGCACCTGATGACCGTGCTGCGCCTGCTGTACGGCCGGGATGCGCACGTGCGGCTGGAGCAGTGCGGGGTCGCGGCCACGACGGGCACCGGCACGCTGCACCTGAGCGCCCGCACCCCCACCGTGTCCAGCTTCGCCGCCGGCTGGATCGAGGAGGTGGCGGACGACCCGGGTTTCGCCCGGGTGCGGTGGGAGACGGCGCTGTCGGTGCCCCTGGTCACCCTGGACGAGCTGATCGACCGTCACGGCGAGCCGCGGTTCACCAAGATCGACGTGGAGGGCTTCGAGCAGGAGGCGCTGGGCGGTCTCAGCCGGCCTCTGGCCTCGCTGTCCTTCGAGTACCTCCCCGCGGCCGTCGAGCGGGCCGTCGCCTGCGTCGAACGGCTGACCGCGCTCGGTGACTACCGGTTCCGGCGCTCGCGGGTGGAGACGCACAGCTGGTGGGACCCGGACTGGGTGGACGCGCCGACCATGATCAGTCGGCTGCGGACGCTGCCCGACGGTCGCTCCGGCGACGTGTACGCCGTACGGATCGACGGGAGGCCTCCCGACTCGGACCACCTGGCTGCTCGAGCAGCCGTCGGTCAGAGCGGTGGGAGTCCGGGATCCACCGGGGTGTCGGGATCGGCGTCCAGCGCGGCCAGGCGCCCGGTCAGCCAGTCGGTGAGGGCGTCCAGGTCCAGTCCGTAGCGCGGCTGACCCGTGGTCGCGTACGCGCTCAGCCGGCTCAGTGCCCGCTGCCACAGGGTCCGCGCCCCGGAGGCGTTGCCCCGTTCCCGGTGGGTGCTGCCGACGCAGAGCTGGGCCAGTCCCTGCCACAGGTCGCGCTCGGCGTCCGGTGCGTCCTTCCATCTGGCCTCGAACACCTCGTGCGCGGAGAACGGCCGACCCTCGATCAGCAGCGCCCGCGCCCCTTCGATGGTCTCCAGCGGCGGCAGCGGCTCCTCCGACACCGGCTCGACGCCGACGCTCCCGTACGCCAGCGGTCGTCCCAGCCGGTCACGCGGCCGCGCCTGGCGCGCCCGTCCCTGCGGGTCACGATCCCGGCTGGAGTCCATGGTCGCGATGATGCCACCGCGGGTCCCCGCCGACGGCGGCCCGGTCGGTCGTCGGTCCCTCGGCCCTCACCGGCCGACGGCGGACCCGAAACGGACGCCGGCGGACAGCCCCGGCAAGACCCGCAGCGCAAAAGGTGGCAGGCTGCGTCTCTGAGACGCCCGCGCCTCGGGTCTCAACGCCGATGCCCTCCGGAGGTAGACACTCGATGTTCTCGCGCATTGCCATCGTGAACCGTGGCGAAGCCGCCATGCGGCTGATCCACGCGGTGCGAGATCTGAACGCGCAGGCCGGCCCCGACGGCGGCCGGATCGCCACGGTGGCTCTGCACACCGAGGGCGAGCGGCGGGCGATGTTCGTCCGGGAGGCCGACCTCGCGTACGACCTCGGACCGGCCGCCAACCGCCCCTACCTGGACTACGCGGTGCTGGAGCGCGCCCTGGTGGAGACCGGGGCCGACGCGGCATGGGTGGGCTGGGGCTTCGTGGCCGAGGACCCGAACTTCGCCGAGCTCTGCGCCCGCATCGGGGTCACCTTCATCGGTCCGAGCCCCGCAGCCATGCGCAAGCTCGGCGACAAGATCGGCTCCAAGCTGATCGCCGAGGAGGTCGGCGTCCCGGTCGCCCCGTGGAGCGGCGGCGGCGTGGACACCCTCGAGGACGCCACCGCGGCGGCCGCGACGATCGGTTACCCGCTGATGCTCAAGGCGACGGCAGGCGGCGGCGGGCGCGGCATCCGGATGGTCGCCTCCGACGCCGACCTGGCCGACGCGTACGAGCGCACCCGCGACGAGGCCCAGCGCGCCTTCGGCTCCGGGGTCGTGTTCCTGGAGCGCCTGGTCACCGGGGCCCGCCACGTCGAGGTGCAGGTGATCGCCGACGGTCAGGGCACCGCCTGGGCCCTCGGGGTCCGGGACTGCTCCGTCCAGCGCCGCAACCAGAAGGTGGTCGAGGAGTCGTCGTCCCCCGTGCTGTCGCCCAGCCAGGTGGCCGAGCTCAAGGCCTCGGCCGAGCGGCTGGCGCTGGCCGTGAACTACGCCGGCGCCGGCACCGTCGAGTTCCTGTACCACCCGGGCGAGCAGTTCTTCGCCTTCCTCGAGGTCAACACCCGGCTCCAGGTCGAGCACCCGATCACCGAGGCGACCACCGACACCGACCTGGTCAAGCTGCAGCTCCACATCGCCGGCGGCGGCCGGCTGACCGGCGAGCGACCCGTCGAGGTCGGTCACGCCGTCGAGGCCCGACTCAACGCCGAGGACCCGGACCGCGACTTCGCCCCCTCCCCCGGTCGGATCGCGCTGCTCGAACTTCCTTCCGGGCCAGGGATCCGGGTGGACACCGGCGTCGGCGAAGGCGACTCGATCCCGGCCGACTTCGACTCCATGATCGCCAAGATCATCGCCTTCGGCCGGGACCGCGACGAGGCCCTGGCCCGGCTGCGTCGGGCCATGAGCGAGACCACCGTCGTGATCGAGGGTGGAGCCACCAACAAGAGCTTCGTGCTCGACCTGCTGTCCGCCCCGGAGGTCATCGACGGCAGCGCCGACACCGGCTGGATCGACCGGGTCCGCTCGGAGGGCGGTCTGGTGGCGCACCGGCACTCCGGCGTGGCGCTGGTTGCGGCCGGCATCGAGGCGTACGAGACCGAGGAGTCCCTGGAGCGGACCCGGCTGGTGGAGACCGCCCGCGGCGGACGCCCCCAGGTCCAGCACCGCACGGGTCGGGGCATCGACCTCAAGCTGCGCGGCAACGCGTACAAGGTCACGGTGTTCCGCACCGGCCCGCAGCGGTTCCGCGTGGTGGTGGCCAACGGTGCCGACGAGCAGGCGGTCGAGGCCGAGCTGGATCGGCTGGACGCGTACAAGAGCCGGCTGACCGTCGGCGGCAGCACCCACCGTCTGGTCACCGCCACCCACGGCCCGGTCCAGCTGGTCGAGGTCGACGGCGTCACCCACCGGGTGAGCCTGGACGAGGGGGGCGTGCTCCGCTCCCCCGCCCCCGCCCTGGTGGTGGCCACCCCGGTGGTGCTCGGTGACGAGGTGGCGGCCGGCGCCCCGGTGCTGGTGCTGGAGTCGATGAAGATGGAGACGGTGCTCACCGCACCGTTCGCGGGGCGGGTGCGCGAGCTGCTGGTGTCGGCCGGGAGCCAGGTCGAGACCGGCGCCCCGTTGGTCCGGCTGGAGCCGGTGGGCGACGCCGACGAGGCGGCAGCGGCCCCGGAGTCCGCGGCCATCGACCTGGATCTGCCCGGCGACGGGGCACCGTCGTCGGATCCCGAACCGCGGGCCGAGATCCGGCGTCGCGACCTCTACGCGGTGCTCCGCGGCTACGACGTCGACCCCACCGACAACGGCAGCACCCTCAAGGCCTACCTGGCCGACCGGGACCAGCTGGTGGCCGGCGGCCGCTCGCCGCTCGCCGGTGAGCTCGCCCTGCTGGAGGCGTTCGCCGACTTCGCCGACCTGTCCCGCAACCGGCCGGCCGGTGAGGACCTGCACCTGGAGAACCAGGTGCACAGCCCCCGGGAGCACTTCCACACCTACCTGCGCAGCCTGGACCCCGACCGTGGCGCGCTGCCGGACGACTTCCGCGAGAAGCTCCGCCGGGTGCTCCGGCACTACGGGGTGACCGAGCTGGACCACACGCCCGAGCTGGAACGCGCCGTCTTCCGGGTCTTCCTGGCCCAGCAGCGGTGGGCACCGGACCTGCAGCTGTCCACCTCGATCCTGCAGCGCTGGATCGGCGAGCAGCCGCCGGCGCCGGAGCTGGAGCAGACCTACCGCGACGTCCTCGACCGGCTGGTCGCCGCCACCCAGCTCCGGTTCCCGGTCGTCGGTGAGCTGGCCCGCAGCGTGCGGTTCCGCTGGTACGACCAGCCGCTGGTCGACTCCGAGCGCCAGAGCGTGCTGGACAGCGTCGCCGCCGAGCTGGTGACCCTGACCGGGATGCCCGCCGGACCCGAGCGGGACACCAAGATCGACGCCCTGTCGACGATCCCGGAGCCGATCGTGCGGTTCCTGGCCGACCGGATCGACGACGGGACCATCCCCGACGACGAGCCGATGCTCGCGGTGTTGATCAAGCGGCACTACCGCGAGTACGAGCTGCGGGACCTGCACGAGGTCAGCGTGAACGGGCGTCCCCTGGCCGTCGCCGACTACACCACCGACCGGCGGCCGACCCACCTGGTGTCGACGGTCGGCCGGTTCGACGAGCTGGCTCCGGGCAGCGACCTGGTCGCCACCCTGACCGAGCAGATCGCCCAGGCCCCGAGCGGCCACCGCAGCGTGCTGGACCTCTACCTGTCCTGGCCGGAGGCGCCCGAGGACGCCGACCGGGCGGCGGCCCTGCTCCGCGAACGGCTCACCGGTCTGGGGCTGGCCCACGCGGGGAGCCGGTTCAGCATCGCCACCTGCCCCGGCGCCGGACGGCCGATCGGCTACTTCATCTTCCGGCCCGAGGCCGAGGCCACCGACCCCGACCACGCCCTGGTCGAGGACACCCTGGTCCGCGGGGTGCACCCCATGGTCGGGCGCCGCCTCACCCTGGGTCGGCTCCGCGAGTTCGACGTCACCCGGCTGGACGCCCCCGAGGACGTCCTGCTCTACCGCTGCGTCGCGCCGGGCAACGAGGCCGACCAGCGGCTGGTGGCCCTGGCCCAGGTGCGCCAGCTCGCCGTGGTCCGGGACGAGCACGGACAGGTGATCGGTCTGCCCCACGCCGAGCGGGCGATCTCCAACTGCCGCGAGGCGATCCGTCGGGTCCGGGCGGCGGCCGGCGCGGCCGGTGAGCGGCTGGACATGAACTACGTCTGGGTCTACATCTGGCCGACCATCGACGCCGATCCCGAGCAGCTGACCGCGCTGCAGGGGCAGATCGCGCCGATGACCACCGGCGCCGGCATCGAGGAGCTGCTGATCGGCGGCGCGGTGGCCATGCCGGACGGGACCGAGCGGACCCTGGTCGCCGGCTTCCACTACCAACCGGGCTCCGGGGTCGTCACCACGTTGGGGGCGCCACCGCTGCACCGGTTGAAGCCGCTGGACGACTACGACCAGAAGGTGGTGCGGGCCAAGCGGCGCGGCGTGGTCTACCCGTACGAGCTGCAGTCCATGATCGCCGGACCGGGTGGCACCGCCACCGAGTACGACCTGGACGGCAGCGGTGCCCTGGCGCCCATCGAGCGCCCGTACGGTCGCAACTCGGCCGGCATCATCGCCGGGGTCATCTCCTCCCCCACCGACCGTTATCCCGAGGGCGTACGGCGGGTGCTGCTCTGCGGTGACCCGCTGCGAGCCCTCGGCGCTGTGGCGGAGCCGGAGTGCGCCCGGATCATCGCGGCGCTCGACCTGGCCGAGGAGATGGGCGTGCCGGTGGAGTGGTTCGCCCTGTCCGCCGGCGCCCGGATCTCGATGGAGTCCGGCACCGAGAACATGGACTGGGTGGCCAAGGCGCTGAAGCGGATCGTCGAGTTCACCCAGGCGGGCGGCGAGATCAACGTCGTGGTGGCCGGCATCAACGTCGGCGCGCAGCCGTACTGGAACGCCGAGGCGACCATGCTGATGCACACCAAGGGCGTGTTGATCATGACCCCGGACTCGGCGATGGTGCTGACCGGCAAGCAGTCCCTGGACTTCTCCGGTGGTGTCTCGGCCGAGGACAACTTCGGCATCGGCGGCTACGACCGGGTGATGGGACCGAACGGGCAGGCGCAGTACTGGGCGCCCGACCTGGCCGGGGCCCGCGAGATCCTGATGGCCCACTACGACCACGCGTACGTGGCCCCGGGTGAGGACGGTCCGCGGCGGGCCGACACGACTGATCCCCATGATCGCGACGTGACGACCTTCCCGCACGATCCGGAGGGCTCCGGTTTCGCCACGGTCGGCGACATCTTCTCCCCCCTCACCAACCCCGATCGCAAGAAGGCGTTCGACATCCGCACGGTGATGGCCGCCGTCGCCGATCAAGATCATCCGACGCAGGAGCGCTGGGCCGGGATGGCCGACGCCGAGACGTCGGTGGTCTGGGACGCGCACCTGGGTGGGCTGCCGGTGGCCATGGTCGGCATCGAGTCGAAGTCCGTGCCCCGGCGGGGGTTCCCGCCCACCGACGGACCGGACGTCTACACCGCCGGCACCCTGTTCCCCCGGTCGTCGAAGAAGACCGCCCGGGCGATCAACTCGGCCAGCGGCAACCGGCCGCTGGTGGTGCTGGCCAACCTGTCCGGCTTCGACGGGTCGCCGGAGTCGATGCGCACGCTGCAGCTGGAGTACGGCGCCGAGATCGGCCGGGCCATCGTCAACTTCGACGGCCCGATCGTGTTCTGCGTGATCTCCCGCTACCACGGCGGCGCGTTCGTGGTCTTCTCCAAGGCGCTGAACCCACGGATGACCAGCCTGGCGGTCGAGGGCTCGTACGCCTCGGTGCTGGGCGGCGCCCCGGCCGCGGCCGTGGTGTTCAGCCGCGACGTCGACGCCCGGACCGCCAAGGACCCGCGGGTGGTCAGCCTCGACCAGCAGCTGGCGGCGGCGTCGGGGGCGGCCCGGGCCGCCCTGGCCACGGAGCTGGCCGAGGTCCGGCGGGACGTGCGCAGCGAGAAGCTGGGCGAGGTGGCGACCGAGTTCGACCGCAAGCACAACATCCACCGGGCCGTCGAGGTCGGCTCGGTGGACGAGGTGATCGCCGCCGCGGAGCTGCGACCGAAAATCATCGGCGCGCTGGAGAAGGGCCTCGGGCTGGTCTAGCCGGTAGGCGCCGGTCCGACGGCCGCCGGTCGCGTCACACCTCGAGACTTTCCACGGCGACGGAGGGCTGAGGTTCGGTCGGCGGAATCACCCGACGGTGGAGTCCTTGGGATCGGGCTTGTCCCGCTTGGACTTCTCCGGCTTGTCCGGCTTGGACTCACTCGGCTTCGGCTTGTCCGGCTTGGACTCACTCGGCTTCGGCTTGTCCGGCTTGGACTCACTCGGCTTCGGCTTGTCCGGCTTCGGCTCACTCGGCTTCGGCTTGTCCGGCTTCGGCTCACTCGGCTTCGGCTTGTCCGGCTTCGGCTCACTCGGCTTCGGCTTGTCCGGCTTCGGCTCACCCGGCTTCGGTACGGACGGCTTCGGTGCGGACGGCTTCGGCTCACCCGGCTTCGGCTCACCCGGCTTCGGTACGGACGGCTTTGGTACGGACGGCTTCGGTGCGGACGGCTTCGGCTCCGGATCAGACGGCTGCGGCTGCGTCGGCTCGGGCGTCAGCGTTTCGGGCGCAGAGGCCACCGACTCGGGCTCGGGTTCCGAGTCATCCGGCATCGGCGTGATGGGGGCGCCGGCCCCCTTCGCCCGTGTCAGTCCTTCGGCGGACGTGAACGAGGTGGCTCCGGCCACGGAGCTCAGCAGGAAGGCGGCTCCGGGTCTGATGTCGCTGCCCGGCGGCGCCGAAGGCCCTGCCACCGTCGTCCTCTCCATGATCGGGCTGCGGGAGCCACCGATCAGGCTCGCCGCGACGGCGCCGCCGTCGGCCAGCTCGGCGCCCCGGAGATGGAACGCGCCGAACCCGGCGATGGGGAGCAGTGCGGCTGCAGCGCCGCTGATCACGGACACCATCCGACGACGGGGCGGGCGCCGCGCCGGTCTCAGCACCGTCACCGTCGCCCAGCCTGTGCTCTCGTCGGTGGGACTGGTGTCGGCGGGGTCCACCGGCGCCAGCACGGCGCGCGCTCGCCGGGACCGGATGATGTCATCGAGATCGTCGGTCATCGCCTCGGCCGAGGGATAGCGCTCACCCGGGTAACGCCGAAGGCTCCTCAGCAGGACAGCATCGAGATCAGAGTCGATGTCAGGATTGTGCTCGCTGGGTGGCACGGGATCCTCGAACAGCCGCTCGATCAGCACCTCCGTTCCCTCTCCGGCAAAGGGGGGGCGGCCAGTCAGCGCCTCGTACAGGACGCAGCCCACGGAGTACACGTCGCTGCGCGCGTCAGCGGGCAGCCGTTGCACCTGCTCCGGAGACGCGTAGGCGTTGCTGACGAATCGTGAGATCTCATCCGACGGCTCGCTCGCGTCACCCGGGTGTCGCGCAACGCCGAAGTCGACCAGACGAACGCGACCTGCGGGAGTCACCATCACGTTGCCGGGTTTGACGTCGCGGTGGACGATCCCGACCGAATGACAGTAGGCCAACGCCCCGAGTAGCTGGACTGCGAGGTCGAGAGCCGTGTCGAGGTCCACCGTTCCTTCACGGAGCAGTGCTCGCAAGGTCTTCCCAGGAACGAAGTCCATCACGAGGTACGGAACCGAGACTCCGGTGTCAGCGTCCTTCGCATGACCGCTGTCGAGCACCCGTACCACCGACGGGTGGTCGAGACTTGCCGTCAGCGCCTCGGCCTGGAACAGACGCCGGGCGTCCTGGTCGTGCAGGAGCTCGTCGAGGAGATACTTCACGGCCACAGCTCGGCCGGTCTGCACGTCGAGCCCCAGCCGGACGTGTGCCATGCCCCCGCGGCCCACCAGTCGGCCCACCCGGTAGCGCCCCGCACTGATGACCTGGTCGATCATGTGTTCCCCCCCGGGTTCGAGTGCGAGGTCATGCATCCTCAGTTCACTCGGAGGTCACCTTAATCGCCTCCAGGAACCCCGTCCAGTGACGATCACCTGTGGTGGACCGGACCGAACGATCGTCCGCCCGGGTCCGAACGACCCTGTGCCTCCAATGCAGCGCTGTGCGCGATCGTGCGCGACTCCCGGTTCCACTCTGCCGCCGTCAAGTTTGACTTGACGCCACCGTCAAGCAATCCTTGACGACATGACCCAGTACCCCCTGACCATGTACGGCATCCGCGAGCTCAAGCCCGGCCCGCGCTGGCGTGCCTTCTTCGACGCCACCTGGCCGGCGTACCGCCGCTGGTACCTCTCCGAGGGCCGCGCCGCCCGGCCCGGGCTGCGGACCGCCGGGGCTGCGCTCGCGCACCACATGCCCGAGCTGCTGCCCACCTGGGGCCAGCTGTCCGAGCAGACCGGACACGATCTGGACGCCGCCGCGCTGCTCACCCACTGGAACCTGCCGACCTTCCTGCCGGCGGGCTGCAGCCAGGTGGTGACGCCGGACCCGAAGCCGTCGCTGCTGCGCAACTACGACTACGCCCCCGCCCTCTTCGAGGGCGTGTCGATCTCGACCGACTACCTGCAGCCGGTGATCGGCACCAGCGACTGCCTGTGGGGACTGCTGGACGGCATGAACGGCTCCGGCCTGGTCGTGTCCCTGACCTTCGGCGGGGAGCGGACGGTCGGCGAGGGCTTCGGCATCCCCCTGGTGGTCCGCTACCTGCTGGAGACCTGCCAGCGGGTGGACGAGGCGGTCAGCGCCCTACGCCGGCTGCCGATCTCGATGTCGTACAACCTGACCATGCTCGACGCCGAGGGGGCGGTCGGCACCGCGCACGTCGGCCCGGGCCGGACCGTCGAGTTCAGCGAGCAGCCGTGCGCCACCAACCACCGGTGGCGGACGCCGCTCGACCCCGCCCACGCCGCCCGGTTCCGCAGCGTCCAGCGGCTGGACCACCTGGACGACCTGTTGGACCACCGGGCCAGCGCCGACGACATCGCGCTGTCCATGCTGCAGAAGCCGCTCTACAGCCGGGAGTTCAGCCAGTCGTTCGGCACGCTGTTCACCGCCGACTACCGGCCCGCCGAGCAGAGCGTCACCTACCACTGGCCCGAGCTCAGCTGGACCCGGACGTTCGACTCGCCCGACGCCACCGTGGACGTGGTGCTCGCCGACGCCTGAGAATGGGTGACCATGGCCGCACCGCAGGACTCCCTGGACCAGCTCAGCGACGGCGAGCTCGACGCCCTGATCCGGGCGGCCGTGGCCGAGCTGACCAGCCGGGGCACCACCGAGTCGTTCGCGCTGCTCGTTGCCCTCAGCGGTCTGGTCGGGACCAGCCTGGGCGAGGCCGCCCGGCTGGTGGCCGAGCGCGGCTCCTGGAGCCAGGTGGCGCAGATCTCCGGCACCACCAAGCAGGCCGCTTGGTCCCGCTGGCGCTGAATCTGGCTGGGCTGGCACCGGGGCGGCGGCGGTTCCTGGCTCCGAGCGGGCCAAACGGGGGTCTCAGTGGTGCTCCCGCGGCGTGTCGCGGCCCACGAGCCCGTTGAGCCGCGGGTCTGTCCCGATTCACCGCGCCAACGGCGCGAGCACCTCGTCGAAGAGCAAGGGTTCGAGGACGGGACCGACGCCGTCCTCGGGGACGTCGACGTCCTCAGCGGTGACCACCAGCACCACCCGGCGCGACGGGATCACCATGATCCGCTGGTACCACGAGCCTGCCGCTCCGTATCCGCGCACTCCCGTTCCGGGGTTGTCGATGATCCACCACAGATAGCCGTACTGGCCCTCGACCGCCTGTTCCGGCGTCAGCTGCGGGGACGTGGAGCGGGCCACCCAGTCCGCCGGGACGAGCTGCTGACCGTTCCACTGCCCGTCGTCCAGGTAGAGCTGCCCGAGCCTGGTCAGATCCGGCGTGGTCAGCCGCAGCCCGAACGCCCCGGTGTGGGTGCCCGCACTGTCCCGCATCCAGGCGAAGCCCGCTTGGTCGAAGCCGCCGCCCTGCTTCTCGTCGCTCTCCTCCCACGCGGGCCGGGTGACGATGCCGAGCGGGTCGAACAGCTTCTCCCGGGCGTAGTCCAGGATCGGTCTGTCGATGGCCCGGTGCAGCACGGTCGCCACGAGCTGGGCGCTGCTGTTGGAGTAGAGGAACGTGGCGCCGGGGTCGTTGCTGAGCCCGTACGCGAGCAGCTGGCCGGTCGGGTCGTCGGACTCCAAGCTGAGGCCGCCGTCGTCGCCCGGCATCCCGGCCGTCATGGTCAGCAGCTGCTCCAGGGTGATCGTCTGCTGCTGCGACGTCATCACGGCCACGTGCTCCGGCAGCAGCTCGGCCAGTGACTGATCGAGCCGGAGCCGGCCCTCCTCCACGGCGATCCCGACCAGGATGCTGAGGACGCTCTTCGTCACCGACCACACGTGGGCGTGATCGGTCGGCTTCCGGTCACGGTAGATCGAGATCTTCGTGGCGCCGTCGACGGTGAGCACGATCGACCGCACCGCCTTCTGCGTGTCCGGCGCCGCCGCCAGCCGCGACTGAAGGTTCTGCTGCAGGGCCGCGTAGTCGACGCCGGTCGGTGGGTGAGGCGTCTCGGCAGCGGAAGCCACGGGACTGCTGCTCGGGGCGGGCGGGGCCGTGGTCGAGCAGCCAACCATGAGCGAGGCGAGCACGGCGAGTCCGATGACCGCCGGCCGCCAGCGCCGCACCCCCACGCGCATGGTCACCTCCGCGGTCCCCTCAGGGCGGCGCACCAGCGGTCGCCGCGCGACGGGCAGTGCCGCCACCGGCCCGGGAAAGCTGATCGCGGCACTGCTGAACCACGCTAGCCAGCCGCCCGTGCGCTCAGCCACGTGCAGCGGTCGGACAAATTCAGCACCTCCACCTCGTCCCGAGCGCCGGGCGCGGTCCGTCGACACCCGCGGACGCGGGCGATGATGTCCTCGATGACCACTGAGCGAGGCAGTCGTTCGTGAGAGGTCCGCGCGAGGAGCTGCCGAACGACCCGGACCGACCCGCGAGCAGCCGCGGGTCGACCCGTCCGCCGCCGTTGACCCCGGCGGTCCTGGGCCTGGTCGGGCTGGGCGGGATGGCCGGCACCGCGGCGCGCTACGCGACGAGCCTGGTGGTCCCGGAGCGACACGGTTGGCCGCTGGCCACCCTGGCAGTGAATCTCGTCGGCGCCTTCGTCCTCGGGCTGCTGCTCGAGGCCCTGGCCCGCGGCGGGGAGGACGGGCCGGGGGCCGCGGTCCGGCGGCGCGCCCGGTTGGTCGTGGGCACCGGGTTCTGCGGCGCCTTCACCACCTACAGCGCCCTGGCGGTCGACCTGGACCTGCTGCTCCGGGGCGGGGAGGCCGGGACCGCGGTCGCGTGCGCCACGACCACCGTGGTGGTCGGCTTCCTGCTCTGCTGCTCGGGCATCTGGCTCGGCGCCCGTCGTCCTGGACCCGCGGCGGCGGGATGAGCGCGCTCGTCGTCGTCCTGCTGGTGGTCGCCGGAGGTCTGGGGGCGGTGGCCCGTTACGTCGTCGACGCCGCCGTGCGGAGTCGGTCCGCCGTCGCCTTCCCGCTGGGCACCGTGGTGGTCAACCTGACCGGCTCGTTCGTGCTCGGGCTGCTGACGGGGCTGGCGATGGCGCAGCTGCTGCCCGACCCCGTACGCCTGGTCGCCGGCACCGGCTTCCTCGGCGGCTACACCACGTTCAGCACGGCGACCTTCGAGACCGTACGGCTGGTGCAGGAGCGCCGGGTCGCCGCCGCCCTGCTCAACGGACTGGGCACGCTGCTGGCGACCACCGCCGTGGCCGGGCTGGGGCTGGTGATCGGGCTGGCGGCGTGAGGGTCCGTGTCAGTGCAGGTCGCTGTCGAGGCGGTACCCGAGACCACGCACGGTCGACAGGGTCGTCAGACCGTACGGGGTGTCGATCTTGCGGCGGAGATAGCCGATGTAGACCTCGACGATGTTGTCGCTGCCCTCGTAGGCGGAGTCCCACACGTTGTCCAGGATCTCCGCCTTGCTCACGACGTCTCCGGCCTTGCGCATCAGGAAGTGGAGCAGCCCGTACTCGCGGGCGGTGACGATGACCGGCTCCCCGCGGCGCTGCACCGACCGACGCGCCGGATCGAGCACCAGCGACCCGACGGTGACCTGCACCGGTCGCTCGGGAGCGCCGCGCCGGATCAGGGCCCGCAACCGGGCGATCAAGATCATGAAGCTGAACGGCTTGGTGAGGTAGTCGTCCGCCCCGAGGTCGAAGGCGTCGATCTGGTCGAGCTCGCCGTCCTTGGCGGTCAGCATCAGGACGGGGGCCCAGACCTTGCGAGCCCGCAGCTCCTTGAGCACGTCGTAGCCGCTGAGACCGGGCAGCATGATGTCCAGCACTATGGCGTCGTAGCCGTTCTCGGTCGCCGCCCACAGACCCACCACGCCGTCGGAGACGACGTCGACCTCGAAACCCTCGGCCTGCAGGCCCTCCTTGACCACGGTGGCGAGACGGTGCTCGTCCTCCACCACCAAGACCTTCACGTCTCTTCCTCCGGCTCGACAGCTGTCATGAGGATTCTCCGCCGGCGGACCTGAGCCCGACCTGAGGGGCGCCCCGACCCGGTCGGCGGCGGTCAGTCCTCCGCGGTGGCAGCGCCCACAGCGTCGTCTCAGGATGTTTCGACGATGCTGGGTGGAACCGCTGCCGCAGCGGGGACGGAGGGGTCGGTGATGTCGGACCGCGGATCGGTGACCAGTCGTCGCTGGCTGGTCGTGGCTGTCCTCGGCTGGGTGGCTTTCCTCCTGATGACCCTCTGGGTGCAGCAGCTGGGGCGACCACCGGTCCTCGACAGCTCGGTCCTGACCATGGTGCTGCCCACCCGTACCGCCCTGGCCACGACGGTGGCAATCGACGTCACCCGGTGGGGCTCGTACCCCGTGGTCTATCTCATCGCGCTGGTCATCGCGGCCCTGCTGTGGTGGCGCACCCGGCGCCTACTCCTCCCGCTGACGTTGATGATCACCGTCGTCGAGACCGGGGCCTTCGTGACCCTGGTCAAGGAGGTGATCGCCCGGCAGCGACCACCCCTGTCCGCGGCTCTGGGCGCACCCGCCACCGATGGTTCGTTCCCCTCCGGGCACACCACCAGCGGAGCGGTGGTGTGGGTTCTCGGCGCCGCCTTCCTGGCCTCGACCCTCACCGCCCGCTGGGCCCGGGCGGCGGTGGTGACGGCCGGGGTCGTGATCGCCGTCGCCATCGGCTTCACCCGGGTCTACCTGGGCTACCACTGGACCACCGACGTCCTCGGCGGCTGGCTCCTGACCCTCGCCGTCGGCGCGACGGCCGCGTGCTTCGTGGTCCGCTTCACTCCACCTCGGGAGCCGCTCGGAGGGCTGCCCCCGGGAGCGATGCTGGGGGCCGGTCCGGCGCTGCCCTGGGCGACGACGGGGTCCTCACTGCCCGGGGCCCCCGTGGTCCGGTGACGAGGGTCGAGTACGGTGCGGGTCCGAGGGCGAGCGCCCGGGTCAGGGAGGCTCGAGGGCGGTGGTGTCCGGGTCGAGACCCGGCGCTGCCCCGGTCCGGCCGTCGGCCGGTGGCGCAGACTGTGACGGGTCGGAAGACCCCGACACCCGGACCGTCCGTGCAGGAGCTCGAACTGCCGTGAAGCTGCTCGCCGACCGCCACGTGCCGGCTCCCACCCAGGCGGGGGCGGGACCAGGTCGATCCAGCACGCCGTTCCGGCGTCTGCTCCGGTCCGGTCAGCGGATCGGCGTCCGGGCCCGCTCGGTGTTGGTCGCGGTCGTCGTCGTCTTCGCCGCCCTGCTGGTCGGCGGGGCCGGGCTGCTGTACACGCTGGAGAACGACCTCGAGCAGACCGCCACGGCCAACGCCCGGGCGCGTGCCTCGGAGGTGGTCGCCCAGCTCACGACCGACGGCCTCGCCGCGACGGAGGAAGCCGTCAGCCAGCAGACGCGCGGGAACTCCGTGGTCCAGATCCTCGACGCCGACGGCACCGTGCTGGCCGCCTCCAGCAACGACCTGTCCCGGGAACCGATGTCGTCACAGCGCCCCGATGTCGGTGCGTACGCCGCCGCCGAGGTCGACCTCGACCACATCCAGCACGGTGTCGGCGGCGAGTGGACGGTGGTGAGCACCGCCACCCGGCTCGACGACACCACCTACGTCGTCCAGTCGGCGGTGCCCATCGGCATCCAGCGGGACACGATCCAGACGGTCGCGGTCTTCCTGCTCGGCGGGACCCCCCTCCTCCTCGGAGCCGTCGCCCTCGCGGTCTGGATGCTGGTCGGGCGGGCCCTCCGTTCGGTCGAGAGCATCCGGGCCACCGTGGCGGAGATCGACAGCCACCGGCTGACCGAGCGGGTGGCCGTGCCACCCACCCGCGACGAGATCGCCGCACTCGCCCTCACCATGAACACGATGCTCGACCGGCTGCAGGTCTCCGACGCCGCCCAGCGCGCCTTCGTGTCCGACGCCAGCCACGAGCTCCGCAGCCCGCTGGCCACCCTGACGTCGGCCGGCGAGCTGGCCGTGGGGGCGACGCCCGAGCGGCAGAGCGCGCTGCTGGAGACGATGAACCTGGAGATCGCCCGGTTGCGAGGGCTGGTGGAGAACCTGATGACGTTGGCCCGGGCCGACACCCAGGAGCTCGCAGCCCAGCGGTCCGAGGTCGACCTCGACGACCTCCTCGCGGAGGAGCTCCGCCGGCTCCGGCTCACCGGCGGCCTGCAGGTCGTGGTCGAGATGGTCTCCGCCCGGGTCCTGGGCGACCAGCAGAGCCTGGGTCAGGCGCTGCGCAACGTCGTCGACAACGCCGCCCGGCACGCCCGGACCACCGTACGGCTGATCCTCACCGTGACCGCGACCGATGCGATCGTGTGGGTCGACAACGACGGTCCGGTCATCCCGGTCGAGGACCGCGAACGGGTCTTCGAGCGGTTCGTCCGGCTGGACGAGGCCCGGACCCGCGACGCCGGCGGCAGCGGTCTCGGGCTGGCCATCAGCCGGGCGGCGCTCCGGGCCCACGGCGGCGACGCTCTCGTGGTCGACGGTCCGGACGGGTGGTGCCGCTTCCAGCTGCGACTCCCCCGCGTCACCGAGACGTAACTGCGTCACCGAGACGTAACCGCGTCACCGAGACGTAACCGCGGCTTCGCCGAGGAATCATCCGGACCTCGCGGCGTCACTCAGGTTCGGCACAGCCACCATCGCCGATGCTGAGGCGGTGATCTTCGTCCGGCCGCCCGCCCGGCGCGCCTGCGCGCACCGCGGGTGCGCACCGCGCCGCTCGGCAGCAGTCCGATGACGGTCATCGCGGTCGTACTGGCGGTGACCGCGGCCATCACCTTCGGCGTCGCCGCCGTCAGCCAGCACCGGGCTGTCCGGACCACCCTCGAGTCCGCGGCGGAGGACGCCACCCCCGTACGCCGACGGCTGGCTGTGGGCCAGCTCGGCACCCTGGTCGCCGATCCCCGCTGGCGACGCGGGTTCGTCCTGATGACGCTCGGCACCGGCTGCCACGTCCTCGCCCTCTCGCTCGCGCCGATCAGCCTCACCCAGCCGATCAACGTGCTCGCCGTCCCCACCACGATCATCGCCACCGCCGTGCTCGCGCACCGTCGACCGCCCCGGTCGGTGATCGCCGCTGCCGCCGCGGTCGTCCTCGGCGTCGGTGCGTTCGTGTTCGCGGTCAGCGATGCCCCGGCCGGCACGACTCCCACCCCGGACCTGTTGATCATCGTCGCGGCGACGGTCCTGACCGCGACCGTGCTCCTGCACCTGGTCGCGCGCCGGCTCGCCGGTGGTCGGGCGGCGCCCCACTGGCTGACGCCGGTGCTGCTGAGCGTGGCGGGTGCGGCGAACTTCGGTACCGCCTCCTCCACCTTCCGGCTGCTCGCCCAGGACCTGATGGCGACGCACGACCTGTCGAGGGGCACCCTCGTCGGCTTGGTCTGCTTCGTCCCGCTGGCCCTGGCGGCCGGCGCCTGGTCGATCCAGCAGGCGTACGCCGCCGGGGCGGCCTCCGCGGTGACGGCCACCAGCGCTCTCACCGACCCGGTCGTCGCCCTGGTGATCGGGATGGCGGTCCTGGCCGAGACACCTCAGCTCACGCCGGTCCGCGTCGTGATCATGATCATCGCCGCCACCGCTGCCGGGGCCGGTGTCATCCGCCTGGCCCGCCACGACGACGCCGTCGACCCCGGCCCCGCCGGGGACGGTCCCGCTCGTTCGTCGTCACGCCCTCTCGCCGTGCCCCACACAAGGAACCACCATGCGCATCCTGCTCGCCGCTGACCAGTACCCGGAGTTCCTGAACGGCGCCGGGGCAGCCACGGAGCGGTTGGCCGCCGGACTCGCCCGGCGCGGCCACGACGTGACCGTCGCCTACCCCTCGGTGGCGGGTCCCCGCTCCCGCCGGGTCCGTCACGGGCTGGTCGACGAGCGCTTCACCTCGGTCAGACTCCCCCACGGTCAGGGGGTGCGGATCTGCCTGCCGGTCAGCGTCGCGCGCGAAGCCGACGAGCTGCTCGGCTCCACGTCGTACGACGTGGTCCACGTCCAGTCGCACCTGCCGGTGGGCCGCGCCGTCCTCGCCGCGGCCCGGCGGGCCGGGATCCGGGTCGTCGCCACGAACCACTTCATGCCCGAGAACCTGCTGCCGCACGTGCCCGCTCCCGAGCTGGTGCGTCGTCGGCTCGGCGCCTGGGCCTGGCGCGACCTGGCGCGGGTGTTCGGTCGGGCGGACGTGCTGACCACCCCGACGCTGCGGGCGGCCGAGATCCTGGCGGAGCGGGCCGATCTGCCCCTGGCCCAGGTGATCTCCAACGGCATCGACCTCGACCAGTTCCGGCCCGATGAGTCACGCCGCGGCCCCGGTGGGCCCGCTGAGGGTGTCGGCGACCCGTTCGTCCTGTTCGTCGGTCGACTCGAGCAGGAGAAGCGGGTCGAGGCCCTGCTGCGCGCCTTCGCCGACCTGCCGGCGGAGGTGCCGGCCCGGCTCGTGTACGTCGGCCAGGGCAGCCTGCTCGGCGAGCTCCGCCGGATGGCCGCCGACCTCGGCGTGGGCGACCGGGTCGAGTTCTGGGGCACCGTCTCCACCGAACGCCTCCGTCGCGCGTACGCCGACTGTGCGGTGTTCTGCGCGCCCGGGATCGCGGAGCTGCAGAGCCTGGTCACCCTGGAGGCGATCGCGTCGGGAGCCGCGGTGGTGGCCGCCGACGCGGTCGCCCTCCCCCACCTGGTGCGCCACGGACGCAACGGCTACCTCTACCCACCGGAGCAGCCCGAGCAGCTCACCGACCACCTCCGCCACCTGCTCACCAGCCCGGAGCTGCGGGAGCAGATGGGCGCCGAGAGCCGTCGGCTGGCGGCGGCGCACGACGTCGAGGCCACGCTCGACGCCTACCTGGCCTGCTACGCCCGGGCGATGGATCGGCCCCTGGTGGGCTCGTCGCCCGGGCGGTCGGGCACCGGGGCTCGCCGATCGGGTGGGGAGGCGCTGGCCGCCTGAGGACGGCCGGCTCACACCCCACTGCGCTTGGCCGCGCCGGCGAGGCTCGCGGTGAGCGCCGCCTGCGCCCGGTTGCGCTGGGTGGCGTCGTCGATCAGACCGGGGAGTCGGTGGAGCAGCGCCGGATCGAGCTTTCCCAGCTCGTCGTCGGTCAGCTGCCGGACGAAGTCGGCGGCCACCGCCGTACGGTCGTGCCCGGCGACGCCGATCGCCGCGGCCACCACCGCCGCCGGTTGCCCCTTCAGCCGTCGGGCCAGGTTCGGATGATCGGTGTAGCGGTACGTGTCCCGCAGCGCCGCCCCCTTGCCGATGTCGGCGCTGGTGGTGATCACCGCACCGGCCTTGGTGGCGGCGGCGAGGGCCGCGGCGTAGCGACGTCGCTGCTGTCCGGACGGCAGGTGCTTGGCCAGCGACTCGAGCAGCGCCGGATCCAACGCCGCCATCTCGGCGTCGCTGTGCTGTGCCGCGTAGGGCACCAGCCACGCGGCCCGCTCCTCGGGGAAGATCATCATCTCGATCACGCCGAGCACCGTGGCGGCCGGCTGACCCTTGGCGGCCACCGCCAGGTCCTTGGGTTTGTACACGTCCCGCGCCGTGCCGGCGACCAGGGTGCCGGCGTCGGCGCCGAGCCTGGCGCGGGCATCGCCCTGGGCGTGCAGCGCGGTGAGGATCTTCTTAGCGGCGCCGCGTTCCCCGGCCGGCATCTCGGCCACCAGACCTTCCCCGGTCTTGATCACCAGCGCGGTCTTGATCCGGTCGATCGCCGACCCTTCGCCGCCCCAGGTCACGCCGCCGGACATGGCGGCGCTCAGCGCCATCAGGAGCTGCTGGTCCAGCGCGACCAGGCCCGCGCGCGTGGGGTGCCGGTCGGCGATCGCCAGGGCGAGGTCGTCGTCCAGGTCCTCGGGTTCGAGACGGTCGAGCATGCTGATCGCCAGATCTGGCGAGGCCGTCCGCAGCGCCCGGGCCAGCGCCGCGACGTCGGCGTCGTCCGGCCCCTTACCGGCCGCGAAGTTCTTGCTGTGCTTGCGCAGCAACGCATCCACCGCCGAGGCCTGCGCCGTGCGCCGCGTCGCGGTTCGGCGTTCTTCCTGCGCGATGATGCCGCTCACCAGTGACAGGTTCTCGACGAGCAGCTGGTAGAGCGGGCTGGTGATGCCCTGCGCGAAGACGAGGGTGCGCAGCAGGTCCTGCACCCAGGACGGGTCCGAGACGGCCGTGCCGACCTCGCGCTTCTGCCCGGCAGGGATCTCGGCGAACTTCGGGGCGAGCCGCCAGGGGTTGTTGAGCTTGAGGAAGGCGTCGACGTCGGGCTTTCCGCCCACCGTGGCGATGCCGTGATTGGCCGCCAGCTCGATGTTGGACACCGAGTTCTTCAGCGCCGTCACGGCCTTGCCGGCGCTGCCCCCCTTGGCCATCGAGTTGTCGCCGAACGTACGCCACCCGGCGCTCGGGTCGGCCTCGCTGAACACCACCGCACCGTTGGTGTTCAGGTAGTCGTGCACCAGCTTGGCGCCCAGATTGGCCAGCTTGTCCGGTTGGTCCTGCAGCCGGTCGAGGACCTGGTCGATCACCCGACTGATGGCGACCTCCCGGCCGAGCACGTGCCGGAGGGCGAACGCCTGGGGTCCGGACAGGCTGGGCAGGACGTTGATCTCGATCTCACGCCAGATCCGGGCCTGGTCGCTGCGGGCGGCGGCCTGGATGTTGGCCCGGGCGACCGTGCCGACTCCGCCGGACCAGAACTGCAGAGTGGCCAGCCGGATCATGGACTTGTTCACCAGGTGCCCGGCGGCGAAGGCGTCCTCGAGGAAGTGGTCGGCCTCGGCGTTCATGCCCAGCGCCTCGTCGCCGGCCGCCTTGGCCCCCGCCGCGTCGCCTCTGCCGGTGAGCGCGAAGGCCTCCAGCGCCTTGGCCAGCGCGGCCTTGTGCGCGGCCGTGTAGCGCTCCCGGTTCGCCGGGGTGAAGTGGGCCGTGTTGTCCTCGGCCAGCTCCAGGTAGGTCCGGGTGGCGCCGCCGGGTTGCACCGCGCCGGTGCGCCGGCCCGCTGTCGCCGTCTCCCACTGCGTCTCCGCGGGCACCGGTGCGCCCTTGGCCCTGGCCGCCTGCTCGTCGGAGACCAGCGCCGCCAGCCGTTCCACCTCCGGCGCCGGGGCCTTCTTCAGCTGTGCCCACCCCTCGTACAGGTCACCCAGCAGGGCGTTGACCGTCCCGTAGCTCAGGGTGACCTTCTTGGTCTGGTTCAAGGGGTTCGGCGGACCGGTCCACAGGTCGAGGGTGATGGTGCGCGAGGTGGCGGCGTCGCCCAGGTCCTTGTGCTCGCTGGAGGCGTAGCGCTGGACCACCCGCCGGGATCTCGAGGCACGGACCGGGCGACGCCGGGCCGCGGTCAACGCTCCGGTCACCGCCGCGTTGCCGACCAGCCGCTGCAGGGCCCGCAGGCTGGACGACGGCAGCGTGGTCCGCCCGGCAGCCAGCGCCGCGGCGGCCAAACCCGCTTGCTGCGGCACCGGAGGCGCCACGCGGGCAGGCGGAAGGGCCGGGGGCGGCGCCTTCCTGGCCCGGTTGCTTCGCGCGCGGTCGTGGTTCATGACATCCTGCCCGTCACTCTCGCCCTCCACGGTAGGGGTCGATCGCGGGCAACGGTGACCGGCGACCCCAAGAGGCAGCGCGACGTGCCCTTCCAGACAGGACGATCAGGCCGCGAGCGCGCTCTTCACCGGCCGGTGAACACAAAGGTCGAACGCCCTGATCAGAGGACGTTCGACCTGGTGTGGCAGGTGTTGGGTTCGAACCAACGTAGGCGATGCCGGCAGATTTACAGTCTGCTCCCTTTGGCCACTCGGGCAACCTGCCATGCCACCTCGACCCTCGCGGGCCCCGGCGACGATCGCAAACAATAGCAACTCCCGTCTGGACCGCCCAATCCGTCGGTTGCGCTCGGCGCTAACGTACGGAGGAGCCCAGTGACCGACCCTCAGGAGGAGACAACCGATGGCCGCGGAGAGCTCGTTCGACATCGTCAGCAAGGTCGACCGGCAGGAGGTGGACAACGCGCTGAACCAGGCTGTGAAGGAGGTCCGCCAGCGGTTCGACTTCAAGAACACCGACGCGTCCATCGCCTGGTCGGGCGAGGCGATCGAGCTGGAGGCCAACTCCGAGGAGCGGGTCAAGGCCGTCCTCGACGTCTTCCAGTCCAAGCTCGTACGCCGCGGCGTCAGCCTGAAGTCGCTGGACGCCGGTGAGCCGCGCTCGTCGGGCAAGCTCTACAAGATCACCGCCACCACCTCCGAGGGCATCACCCAGGAGAACGCGAAGAAGGTCTCCAAGCTCATCCGCGACGAGGGCCCGAAGGGCGTGAAGACCCAGATCCAGGGAGACGAGCTGCGCGTCAGCTCCAAGAGCCGCGACGACCTGCAGACCGTCCAGGCCCTGATCAAGGCCCAGGACTACGACTTCGCGGTGCAGTTCAGCAACTACCGCTGACGCGCCCGGTCGGCGCTGCTGGGAGTCCCGCCCCGTCATCGAGTGGTGAGTTGTGGCTGCTCCCGAAGCAGCCTTTACTCACCACTCGATGTGCGTCCGGCGATCACCGGACCAGAACCTGCACCTCACCCACCGGGAGCGGCGCCGTGGCGACCCGCGGGACGGTGATGACACCGCTGGTGCCGTTGACGTTCCAGGTCACCGCCCAGTAGGCGATGGCTGTCACCGTGTAGTTCCCCTTGGGCAGGCTGGGCTTCTCATAGCGGTAGCCGCAGTCAGGAGAGGGCGTCGCCGCTTTGACGCCCTTTCGGTACGGCGTGCCGCCGCCCGTGCAGGTGACCGTCTTCCCGTCACCCATCTGGAACACCGTCTTGGTCAGCTGGGCGTCGAGCGAGACCGAGAGCCCGGCCACGCTGTCGCTGACGGGCCCGACGCGCTCCGGACCCTCCGCCCACACCCACAGCGGGTAGCCGACCGCCGCCATCTTCCACTTGTTCACGTCGGGGTCGGGCCCGATCGTCGGCGCGTTGAGCGGGAGCTGGAGGCGGGCCACAGCGATCGCACCGGCCTGACCGGGCGACATGAGAGGCGGTCCGCCGGGTGTGGCGGTGATGGTTCCGAGGGACCCCGTCAACCGCGCCACCTCCGCGGGAGCGGAACAAGCCTCAGCCTTCCCTCCAGCGACACAGTCGCGGTAGGAGTTCAGCTGCGTGTCGTAGGCCTTCCACGCTCGCCGATAGGCGGCGAGTTGCTGCTCAGGGGTGGGACCGGTGTCGCCGCCTCCCGAATCCCTCCCCACGGAAACTTCGTTACTGCTCTTCGACGGTGTCTCAGCCTTGCTTTTGCACTTTCCAGTAACTCTGTTGCACCTTGCGCCGCCGGCAGCGTCTGCAGTTGGGAGCGATGTGCCAATGACGGCGAGACTCAGTAGAACGACAAGAATCGCCGCGCGTGCCCCGTTCACGCTGCGCAGCCAGACTCGTTGTCGAAGGTCTTGACGACCCTCGAGTCGACGTCGCTAATCTTCCAGCGACCGTCCGCTCGCGTGGCGGTTAATTCTTGGAGGAACTTCCGCGGGCGGTTCTTCTGAACCTCTCGTCCGCTGCTGTCGAGCAATTTGACTGCCGAGGTGTCCTCGCAGGCGGTGAATGTGAGCTCTCTGTCGGTCCAGCCACCGGATGCAGTCACTGCAACGACCCCAGCTCGGCTTGAGCGCCAGCCCTCCTCTTTGAGAGCACGAAGCCCTTCCATCTGCAGATCGAGATAGGCACCCATCGTGTTTTCTATCAGGGGTCTAGTGGCCTTTGACGCGCCACCGCTAATTGCAATTCTGTCCGTCTCCGTGAATGCCGTGAGATACGCCTTCTCAGCCGCCTCGAAATCCAATCTCTGCTGACGCTCCTGAGCGTTCTCCGTCGGCGTCGGACTCGGCGTCGACGACGACACCCCAGGTGAGGGCGACGTCCCTGGGCCCGGGCCGGGGTCGGGGGTGCAGCCGGCCACGAGCAGGCCGATCACCAGGGCTGACCCGCAGGCTCCCATCATCGAACGACTGACCACACTGCCACCTCCGCTATGGCGCGCGACCCTATACAAGACCGGTCTCCGACGCGAACCGACGGCTCGCGGCGATCGCCCACATCATGACGAACGTCACATCGCTCCCTCCCCACCGCAGCCCACCAACAACGAGCATCGCTGACACGTGTTGGCCGATGTGTCTCCCGAAACAGATCGGTGTTGTCCGTTGACCTGATGCCACCCTCGTCTGGCACAGTCTCCGGATGGCGACCCAGACGCCCACCCCGTCCACACCCACCCCGTCGGCGCTCACCCCGTCCGCGCTCACCACGGGCAGCCGGGCTCTGGCCCCCGATCTGGCTCGCGGCGTCATGCTGCTGCTCATCGCGCTCGCGAACACGCCCTGGTATCTCTACGCCACGACCACGAGCAACTCGTCCATCCACCCCACCGACGGTTCGACGCTGGACCGGGTCGTGCAGTTCGCCATCATCACGACGGTCGACTCCCGGGTGTATCCGATGTTCGCGTTCCTGTTCGGCTACGGGATCGTGCAGATGTACCAGCGCTCCCTCGATCGCGGCGCCGATCCGCAGGCGGTCCGCCGGGTCCTCCGTCGGCGGCACCTGTGGATGATCGCCATTGGGTTCCTGCACGCGGCGCTGCTGTGGATGGGCGACATCGTCGGCGCGTACGGGATCGTCGGTTTGATCTTCACCGCCGCCTTCCTCCAACGGAGGGACAGGACCCTGCTGGTCTGGGCCGGCGTGCTCACCGGCCTGCTGACCCTGGCGGCCACCGCCGCGACCGTCGGCAGCGTCTTTGCCGCCCAGGCGCCGCCGCCCGCCGAGGCCGACGGCTTCCTGGCCTGGATCAAGGACATCAACGGGATCGAGTTCTGGCCGGCGAGCATCCTCCCCCGGCTGATGGTCTGGGTGTTCCTGCTGACCTTCCAGGGTCTGCTCAGCCTGGTCATCCCGATCGCGGCCCTGCTCGCCTTCTGGGCGGCCCGGCACCGCGTGCTGGACGAGCCCGAACGCCACCGCCGACTGCTCACGACCGTCGCCGTGGTGGGGATCGTGGTCGGTTGGGGCGGCGGCGGAGTGCACGCCCTCCAGCACGTCGGGGTGCTGCCGATCCCCGACCACGTCAGCTGGGTGTTCTCCACCACCCAGCCCCTGACCGGGCTGTTCGGCGGCCTCGGGTACGTCGCGCTGTTCGGTCTGGTGGCGGCTGCGCTGGCCCGCCGCGGACCGACCGTCGGTCCGGTCACCACCGCCGTCACCGCAGTCGGCAAGCGGTCGCTGTCGGCCTACCTCGCCCAGTCCGTCCTCTGCGCCCCGCTGCTGTCCGCGTGGGGACTGGGCCTGGGCGCTGTGCTCGGCAGCGCCGGCGCGGCCGCCCTGGCGATCGGCGTCTGGCTGGTCACCCTCACCGGTTGCTCGCTGCTGGAACGGCGGGGTCGCCGCGGACCCGCCGACTGGTTGCTGCGTCGGCTGGCGTACGGGCGATCTGCGGGTTCCTGACCAGCACTGCGGAGGAGCCCCTGCTCGACGGACCTGCCTGCGGCCTAGCATGACCGCCAGGATCCGCTCCGCGCGACGCGGCGGGCGAAAAGAGAGGCAAGCGGCATGGGGTTCCTGGACGAGATCAAGAACAAGGCCGAAGAGCTCGGCGAGAAGGCGGGCGACGCCTTCGAGGCGGCCAAGGACAAGGCCGGCGACCTGATCGACACCGGCAAGGAGAAGGCCGGCGATCTGGTGGACGCGGCGAAGGAGAAGCTGGACACCGACGGCGACGGTGACGTGGACCCGTCGGATGGGTCGCACGCGTTCAACCAGCTCAAGGATCGCGCCACCGGCGGCGGCGAGTCCCCGGCCGACCAGGTCGCGGCGGCGGCCGGCGCCGCCGGCACGAGCGCATCCGACACCGGCGGGACCGAGTACACGATCCCGTCGGAGGACGCGACCGATCCGTTCGCGATCCCGGCGGACGATCCGGTGTCCTCACCGGAGGCCGCCAAGGACGAGGCCCTGGCCGATCTGCAGGCCACGGCCGAGGACCTGAAGTCCGACGGCGCCTGATCGGCCGGCACCAGTCGAGCACCACCACCCCCGTCGCCTCGGTGACGGGGGTGGTGTCGTTCTCGGCCGACGACCTCACGTTTCACCCCTGCTGAGACGTCTTCTCCGGTGATGACTGCGAAACCGCCCTTCGACCAGCTGGTCCGGTACCACGGTGCCCGGGTCTGGCGGGTCTGTCGCGCCGTGCTCGGACCGGTCGACGCCGACGACGCCTGGTCGGAGACGTTCCTGGCCGCGCTGCGGGCCTACCCCGAGCTGCCGTCCGGGGCCGACCACGGGGCGTGGCTGGCCACCATCGCCTACCGCAAGGCCGTCGACGCCGCCCGGGCCCGTGAGCGGCGGGCCACCCCGACGCCCGATCACGGCGACCGGGTGTCCATCCTGGGTCAGCCCGGCACCGGTGACGACGAGCTCACCGACGCGGTGCGGTCACTGCCCGACAAGCAGCGGCAAGCGGTCACGCTCCACTACCTCGCCGACCTCCCGTACGCGCAGGTCGCCACCGAGCTCGGTGGCACCCCCGAAGCTGCCCGCCGGGCAGTGTCGGACGGCCTGCGTACGCTGCGGAAACGGTTGGCGGGACCACCCTCAGGAGGACGACCATGACCATCACCGACCGCCTCGACGCCCTGCGCGCCGTCGACGACGCCACCTTGCAGCGCCTCCGCGACGGCCTCGCCCGCCGGGCCGCCGAGTCCCATCTGCTCGACCTGGCCTACCGGACGGTCGACTCGCCCGTCGGACCCCTGCTGCTGGTCGCCAGCGAGCGCGGACTCACCCGGGTCGCCTTCGCCAGCCAGGACCACGAGCAGGTGCTCGGTCAGCTGGCCGCCACCGTCAGCCCCCGGGTGCTGGAGGCGCCAGAGCGGCTGGAGCCGGCCGCCCGCGAGCTCGGTGAGTACTTCGCGGGCCGCCGCCGGATGTTCGACCTCCCGCTCGACCTCACCACCAGCGGGGAGTTCCGGCGCGCGGTGCAGCTGCTGCTGCCGACGATCGGCTACGGACGCACCGTGTCCTACACCGAGCTCGCGACGCTGGCCGGGCGTCCCGCCGCCGTCCGGGCGGTGGGCACCGCCTGCGCCACCAACCCCCTGCCCGTCGTCGTGCCCTGCCACCGGGTGCTGCGAGGGGACGGGAGCCTCGGTGGCTATCTGGGCGGCCTGGAGGCCAAGCGGACGTTGCTGGAGCTCGAGATGCGGGTAGCCGCATGACCTTGTTCGACGTCGTGCGCCCGGGTGGTCCGTACGAGGTCGCGCCCGGCGCCGTCCACCGCCGGGCTGGCTCCCGCCGGCTGAGCAGCGCGGACTGGTGGCGGCCTTCCACCAGTGGGCGGCCGGCCCGGTGCCGATCCGGTCCGCCACCGTCCGGGGACACCCCATGTCGGTCAGGACGGTCTGTCTGGGCTGGCACTGGCAGCCGTACCGGTACAGCCGGCATGCCGGCGACGTGAACGGAGCGCGGGTGCTGCCCCTGCCCGAGTGGCTGATCGAGCTGGGCCGTCGGGCCCTGGCGTCCGTGGGGTGGCCGGATGCAGCCGCCTACCGGCCCGACACGGCGCTGATCAACTTCTACGACGCCGGCGCGAAGATGGGGCTGCACCAGGACAAGGACGAGGTGTCCCCGGACCCGGTCGTCTCGCTCTCGGTGGGCGAGGCGTGCGTGTTCCGCTTCGGCAACACCGAGAACCGCAACCGCCCCCACACCGACGTCGAGCTGCGGTCCGGCGACCTGTTCGTGTTCGGCGGACCGGCCCGGCTGGCGTATCACGGGGTGACGACGATCATCCCCGGCACCGCCCCGGACGACTGCGGGCTGACCGACGGCCGGATCAACATCACGCTGCGGGCCACCGGCCTCCGTGACTGAGCCGACAGCTGAGGAGCGAGGATGACGGACAACCCGGATCTGGTGGTGGGCGAGGACGGCCTGGCGCGGCCGACCTGGGCGACCGGGGAGCCGCTGCGCTCCTACTACGACACCGAGTGGGGCCTGCCGGTCCGCGACGAGCGCGGTCTGTTCGAGCGGCTCAGTCTCGAGGCGTTCCAGTCCGGCCTGTCCTGGGTGACCATCCTGCGCAAGCGCGAGTCCTTCCGCGCGGCGTTCGCCGACTTCGACCCCGACACCGTGGCGGCGTACGGGGACGAGGACGTCGAGCGGCTGATGACCGACGCTGGGATCGTGCGCAACCGGGCCAAGGTCAACGCCACCATCGCCAACGCCGCGGCGACGGTGGCGCTGCGGGACCAGGGTGGGCTGGCCGACTTCCTGTGGTCGTTCCGACCGGCCGAGACACCGAAGCCCGTCCGGTACGCCGACGTCCCGACGAGCTCCCCGGAGTCCGTGGCCCTGGCCAAGGCCCTGCGCAAGCGGGGATTCCGGTTCGTCGGTCCGACCACCATGTACGCCCTGATGGAGGCGGTGGGGATCGTCGACACCCATCTGCTGGGCAGCCACCGGCGCGGGAGCTCCGGCGTCTGGCCCGCCTGATCGGGCGGCCCGAGACCGTTTCGGAGCCGAGACGGCGGAGCCGCCGCGGACCCGGAGGTCGGCGACGGCTCCGACGAGTCGGTAGGAGTCAGGAGGTTCAGTACTGCTGCTGCCCGGGAGGCGGCCCGTAGCCCTGGTTCGGGGCCGCGTAGCCGTAGCCGCCGGGCGCGTAACCCTGCGGGTAGGGCGGCCCGTACGTGGCGGCCGCGGGCGAGGTCTCCATGGCGCAGAGCACCAGGGTAACGATGCCCAGGCCGAACACGCTGAACAGGTAGAACCAGCCGCTGTGGCCGGCGTCGTGCAACCGACGGACGCTGACCGCGATGGACGGGACGACCACTGCCAGGGCCCAGACGACCAACAGGATCGTCGGGGCGATGGCGGCCATCCCGGGCTCGCCGTCGGGTGTCCGGCCGGCCACGGCCAGCACGGCGATCAACGCGTACAGCACGCTGACGACGATGCCGTTGGCCAGCATCCACCACCAGAACTCGCTCCGGCTGGCCCGGCCGGAGAAGGTGGCGTACTTCTGGAAGACCCGCTTCACAGCGGGGACGAAGGCGATGCCGGAGTGCGGCCAGTCAAGCGGAGGAACCTGGGTGCTCATAGTGATCGGCATTCTTCCGCTCGCCGGGGTCGGTCCGCCGGGCCCGCGTGCGTGATCTGCACCACCGGCTCGGCACCAGCCATGGGTCCCGCTCGGCTGCAGCCGCCCTCCGAGGCCGGCGGGCCGGCGGGCCGGCGGGCCGGCGGGCCGGCGGGAATCGTCGGACTGCGTCAGCTCGGCCGGTTCACGAACGAGCAGCGACCTCGGCCAGCGCCGCGCGGTAGCGCGCGTCCAGCGCGACGGCCTCCTCGGCCTCGCCGGGCTGGGGCTCGTACGTGCCCGAGACCGGGGCCGCCCAGTCCGGCAGCGATCCGGTCAGCACCCAGGCGGCCTGGCGGGCGGCGCCGACGGCGACGCTCTCGTACGGGTCCGTGGCCAGCACCGGCACCCCGAAGACGGCGGCGGCGATGGTCCGCACGGCGGGCGACTGCGCCGCTCCCCCGGTCAGCATCACCCGGTCGACCGGCGAACCCTGCTCCCGCAGGACCTGCACCCCGTACGCCAGGCTCCACAGCACGCCCTCGATGGTCGCGCGGGCCAGGTTGGCCGCGGTCAGGTTGGACAGCGTCGCCCCGCGGAGCTCACCACGGGCGTCCGGCAGCGGTGGGGTCCGCTCTCCCTCCAGGTACGGGAGGAAGACCAGGCCGTCGCTCCCGGCCGGCGCCGAGACGGCCAGCGCGCTGAACTCATCCAGCGAGACGTTCAACGCCTTGGCCATGGCCACCAGGTTGCGCGCCCCGTTCAGGGTGCAGACCAGCGGCAGGAAGGCACCCGTGGCGTCGGCGAAGCCGGCCACCACGCCGCTGGCGTCGTGGGTCTGGCGATCGCTGCGCAGACAGGCCACGCCGCTGGTGCCCAGGGAGATCAGCGCAGTGCGATCCGGCACGACCATGCCGAGCATCGACGCCGCGTTGTCGCCGGTGCCGGGGCCGATCGCCATCCCCTCGGGCGACTCGCCGACGACCTCGTCCGGGGCGGCCACCCGGGGCAGCTCGAGACCCCGGCCGAAGGCCAGCTCGACCAGGTCGTCGCGGTAGCTGTTGGCCACCGCGTCGAAGTAGGCAGTGCCCGAGGCGTCACCGCGGTCGGTGACCGGGTCGAACGACCGACCGCCGATCTCCCAGGTGAGGTAGTCGTGCGGCAGCACCACCCGGTGCACCCGGGCGGCGTTCTCCGGCTCGTGGCGAGCCAGCCACCTGATCTTGGACGCGGTGAACGAGGCCACCGGCACCGCCCCGACCGCGTCGGCCCAGGCCTGGGCACCGCCGAGGTCGGCGATCAGGTCCCGCGCCGCCTGCGCCGACCGGTTGTCGTTCCACAGCAGGGCATCCCGGACCAGCTCGCCGTCGGCGTCCAACGTGACCATGCCGTGCTGCTGGCCACCGACGCTGATCGCCTCCACCCCGTCCAGCAAGGACGGATCGGCCGTCGCCTCGCGGTAGGCGGCCAGCCACGCGGCGGCCGACACCTCGGTGCCGTCGGGGTGCGGGGCGCGGCCCGAGCGGACGACCTCGCCGGTCTCGCTGTCACAGACCACGACCTTCACGGACTGGGTCGACGAGTCGACCCCGGCGACCAGGCGGCGAGAGGTCACCCGCGGGCACCCATCAGGTGCTCGAGCATCAGCTGCTGCAGCTTCACGAAGCCGAACCCGCGACCGTTGAAGTAGGGCTCTGCGTCGAAGTCCTCATAGGCAGAAGCATCGGCCAGCAGCTCGGTGTAGGTCTCACCGGGGTCGAGGGTCGGCTCGGACAGCTCGGCTACCCGGGCGGCGGCCAGGGCCGCCTGGACCTCGGGGTCGGCCCGGAAGGCGGCCGCCCGCTCCTTCAGGATCAGGTACATCCGCATGTTGGCCGCGGCCGACTCCCAGACGCCGTCGTAGTCCTCGGTCCGGCTCGGCTTGTAGTCGAAGTGCCGCGGGCCCGTGTAGGCCTGACCGCCGCCGGGACCACCGTTCTCCAGCAGGTCGACCAGGGAGAACGCGTTCTGCAGGTCGCCGTGACCGAAGACGAGGTCCTGGTCGAACTTGATGCTGCGCTGACCGTTGAGGTCGATGTGGAACAGCTTGCCGGCGTCGAGGGCCTGGGCGATGCCGTGGGTGAAGTTGAGCCCGGCCATCTGCTCGTGGCCGACCTCGGGGTTCACGCCGAACAGGTCGGGCTTGTCGAGGGTGTGGATGAACGCGATCGCGTGCCCGACCGTCGGCAGCAGGATGTCCCCCCGGGGCTCGTTCGGCTTCGGCTCGATGGCGAAGCGCAGGTCGTAGCCCCGGTCGGTGACGTACTCGGCCAGCATGTTGACGCCCTCGCGGTAGCGCGCCAGCGCGGCCTGGACGTCTTTGGCCGCGTCGAACTCGGATCCCTCCCGGCCGCCCCACATGACGAAGGTCTCCGCACCCAGCTCAGCGGCGAGGTCGATGTTGCGGAGCAGCTTGCGCAACGCGAACCGGCGGACCGCGCGGTCGTTGGAGGTGACGCCACCGTCCTTGAACACCGGGTGGCTGAACAGGTTGGTGGTGATCATCGGCACGGTCACGCCCGTGTCGGCCAGCACCTGCTTGAGCCGGTCGATCTGGGTGGTCCGCTCGGCGTCGGTGGCCTCGAACGGGAACAGGTCGTTGTCGTGGAACGTTAGCCCGTACGCCCCCAGCTCGCCCAGCTTCGTCACCGCCTCGACCACGTCGAGGGGAGCCCGGCTCGCGCTGCCGAACTGGTCCTGGCCGACCCAGCCGATGGTCCACAGACCGAACGAGAACTTGTCGGCGGGCGTGGGGGTGAAGCTCATGCGGGGGCCTCCGTCGGCGTCGAGATCAAATGTTGACTACGACAACATATTGACCACTTGACGATCCGTCAACCACCCGGTGCGCTACGGTACGGACTGTCGCCGCATGTCGTCGCCGACAACAAACCCCGTCGCACAGCGAGAGGAACGCCGGTGAGCCAGTCCGAACCCGCCACCGGTCCGGCGTCCTCGGCGCGGCCGCGCAACCTGAGCCGGCTGCTCACGATGACCCACCGCGAGGGACCGCAGTCCCGGGCCGCCCTGACCCGCCGGACCGGACTCAACCGGTCGACGATCGGCGGACTGGTGGCCGAGCTGTCCGCCCGCGGTCTGGTCAGCGAGACCGGACCGGCCGGCTCGTCGGGTGTGGGGCGGCCGAGCCCCCTGGTCGCGGCGACGGACACGGTCGCCGCACTGACGGTGAACCCCGACATCGACGCGGTGACCGTCGGACTGGTGGGACTCGGCGGGGTCGTGCACAAGCGGGTCCGCTACCCCACCGGTGGCTCCCTGAGCGCCGACGAGGCGGTCAACCTGGTGGCTGCCCTGGTGGCGGGCATGCGCTCGGAGCTGGACACCCGCTTCTCCGTCCTCGGCGTCGGGATCGCGGTTCCCGGTCTGGTGGAGCGCGGCTCGGGCACCGTGACCCTGGCCCCGCACCTGGGCTGGCGGGACGAGCCGTTCGGGGACCGGATCGCGGCCGCCACCGGCTACCGGTGCACCGTGGCCAACGACGCCCGCACGGCCCTGCTGGCCGAGGCCTGGTTCGGTGCCGGCCGCGGCCGGCAGGACTTCGTCTACCTCAACGGCAGCGCCAGCGGCATCGGCGGTGGGATCGTCGCCGCCGGTCAGCCGGTGCTCGGCCGACACGGGTACGCCGGGGAGTTCGGCCACCGCGTCGTGCACCCCGGCGGCGAACCGTGCCACTGCGGTCGGGTCGGCTGCCTGGAGACCGAGGTGCGGCGTGACCGGCTGCTCGCCGCCGTCGGTCTGGACGACACCAGCGCCGAGCAGCTGCCCGCTGCGCTCGCCGGGGACCACGCCCCGGGGGTCGCCGCCGAGATCGACCGGCAGCTGGGTTGGCTCGCCCAGGGCCTGTCGGACGTGATCACCGCGCTGGATCCGGAGGCCGTGGTGCTGGGCGGCTTCCTTGCCGACCTGGCCGAGGCGTCCCGTGGACGGCTGCAGGAGCTGGTCCGCCACACCGGGTTCGCCGCCCTCGCCGCCGACGTGGAGGTGGTGTCGGCCGCCCTCGGGCCGGACGTGCTGACCATCGGCGCCGCCGAGCTCATCGTCGCCGACCTGCTGGCCGATCCCCAGGCGTACCCGCTCGCCCGACCTGACGGGGACCAGCGCCTAAGGTGAAGCAGGTGACCTCCCCGACGACGTCGTCCCCCCGCTCCGTCCTGCCCGTGCCGGTGCGCACCGAGCCGCAGGTCGGACGCTTCACCCTCACACACGACCTGGCCATCGCGACCGACCAGCCCGGCTGGGCGGCGGTCGTCCGCCGGCTGCTGTCCCCCGGCACCGGGCTGGAGCTGCCCGCCGCCGCCCACGGAGCGCTGCGGTTGGTCCGGGACGACAGCCTGGCCGACGAGGCGTACGTCGTCGAGGTCGACAACGACCAGATCACGCTCACGGCCGCCAGCCCGCGGGGCCTGAACTGGGCCACCCAGACCCTGCGCCAGCTCCTCCCGCCGTCGGCGCTGCGACCGGCCCCCACCGGGGAGGCGCTGCACCTGGATGGCGTCAAGATCGTCGACGAGCCGCGGTTCGGCTGGCGCGGCGTGCACCTGGACGTCGGTCGGCACTTCATGCCGCTGACCGACCTGTTCCGTTTCGTCGACCTGATCGCGCTGCACAAGTACAACGTGTTCCACCTGCACCTCACCGAGGACCAGGGCTGGCGGTTCGCCTCACGGAAGTACCCGAAGCTGCAGGAGCGGGCCAGCTGGCGGGCCGAGACCCAGCGCCATCACCAGGACTTCGCCGACGGCACCCCGCACGGCGGCTTCTACACCCACGACCAGCTCCGGGCGCTGGTGCGCTACGCCGCCGACCGCGGGATCACGGTGATGCCCGAGCTGGAGTTCCCCGGTCACGTGCTGGCCCTGCTGGCCGCCTACCCTGAGCTTGGCAACCACCCGGAGACGGGCTACGCACCGGCGACGACCTTCGGCGTCTTCCCCGAGGTGCTGAACATGACCGACGACGCGATGACGGTGATCTTCGATCTCTACACCGAGCTGCTGGAGGTGTTCGACAGCCCCTACGTGCACGTGGGCGGCGACGAGTGCCCCCGCGACGAGTGGATCGCCAGCCCCGCCGCCCGGGAGCTGGCGGAGCGGCGAGGTCTACCCGGACCGGAGTACCTGCAGCGCTGGTTGACCGAGCAGCTGCGCGACTGGCTGGCCGCCCGGGACCGCCGGCTGGTCGGCTGGGACGAGATCAACGACGAGGGTCCGCTGGAGGGGGCCGTGGCGATGGCGTGGCGGGACGCCTCGTACGGGATCGCCGCGGCGAAGGCCGGCCTGGACGTGATCATGTGCCCGGTCACCCACACCTACTTCGACTACTACCAGAGCGACGACCCGACCGAGGCGTACGCCATCGGCGGCCACCTGCCGCTGGAGCAGGTGTACGCGTTCGAGCCGCTGACGGGGCTGCCGGCCGAGGTGCACGACAAGGTGCTGGGCACCCAGTGCCAGCTCTGGCGCGAGTACATGCCGGACACGCGGCGGGTCGACTACATGCTCTTCCCGCGGGCCTGCGCCCACGCCGAGGTGGCTTGGTCGTCACCGGAAGGACGGTCGTACGAGGAGTTCCTCGGGCGGCTCCCGACCCACCTGGACCGGCTGTCGACGATCGGCGTCGAATACCGACCGCTGGCCGGTCCGCTGCCTTGGCAGCAGGGTGGCACCGGGCCGCTCCGTCGTCCGGTCGAGCACGGCGGACCGTCCGTCTGATCAAGGTCTGAGACCCGGTCGTGATCATCGGACCGTCCGCGGCCGGGATAGTTCCACGACCGATGCAGGTCTTTTTCGTGGCAGGGCTTGCGCTTCGCGGTGCCATCGGTAAAGTCTCGACACGTTCGGGTGGTACGGCGGAACGAAGCGACAGATCGGTGGGCGAGGTTCGTTCCTCGCCTGACCGCAGGTCCATGATTCCAACGTTGCAGTCCGGGCGCTGACACTGACGTCGGATGCAATGGAGGACTCCATGGATAACGGCCGTTTCTCTCGTCGCAGCTTCCTCTACGGCTCAGCGGTGCTGGCCGGATCGGTTGCCCTGGCCAGCTGCACGCCGTCGGGGGGTGGTGGTGGTTCCGACCAAGGCGGGCAGGGTGGCAGCGGCTCCCAGGCCGTCGGCTCCGAGTCGAAGCCGGTCGCCAAGCCCGGCAAGTACCAGCAGGCCCCGATGCTCGACAGCATGGGCCTCCCGCCGGTCGAGGAGCGGTTGCCGGAGAACCCGTACGTGATCCCGCACCTGTGGTCGAACGACGGCAAGTACGGCGGCAAGCTGAACATGAACACGTTCGGCACGACCGGCGCCGCCAAGGCCGACTCCAACCGTGAGTTCTTCTACGGTCACACCCCGCTGCGCTACCTCAACGACGGCAAGGACGTCGTGCCCGGGCTGGTCGAGTCGTGGGAGTCCAACGACGACGCCTCGGAGTGGACCTTCACGTTCCGCAAGGGCCTGAAGTGGTCCGACGGGGAGCCGTGGAGCACCGCCGACATCATGTTCTGGTGGAACGACATCGTCGCGGGCCAGCACCTGGCGCAGACCGCCCCCGACGAGGCCCGCTCCGGCAAGGGCACGCTGGCGAAGTTCACCGCCGTCGACGACCTGACCCTGAAGATGACCTTCGACGCGCCGGCCCCGCTGACCGCTGACCGGATGGCCATGTGGGTCAACGGCAACATCGGCAAGAACGGGCCGATCTGGATGATGCCGAGCCACTACGTGAAGCAGTTCCACCCGAAGTACGGCAAGGACGTGCCGGACAACTGGGACGCCGTCGGCGGTCTGATGGAGCAGAAGGCCGACTGGATCCGCAACCCCGACTGCCCGACGATGACCGGCTACATGTGCAAGACCTTCGACAACACCAAGGGGGTGGTGCTCACCCGCAACCCCTACTACTACGTGGTGATGCCCAACGGTGACCAGCTGCCCTACATCGACGAGATCCAGATCAGCATGGTCAGCGACGCCGAGGCCAACAAGCTGCAGGTGCAGCAGGGCTCGGTCGACCTGTGCATGGGCTACTTCAACCAGATCACCCTCAACGACGTGCAGGGCATCCGGGACAGCGCGGAGCGCGCTGGCACCGAGATCTTGTTGTGGGACAGCGGATCGGGCACCGGGTCGATCTTCTTCTTCAACTACGACTACGTGGACGAGGACCTGCGCAAGCTGATCCGCGAGCCCAAGTTCCGGCAGGCCATCTCGCACGCCTTCAACCGGGAGGCGGTGCAGAAGTCGGTGTACTTCAACACCGGCGAGCCGACCACCGGGACGCTCAGCCCCAAGGCCATCGAGTACTCGGTCGACGACACCGGCAAGGCCGCCTACGCCAGCTGGCGCGACTCCTACGTCGCCTACGACCCGGAGAAGGCCAAGTCCCTGCTCGACGAGCTCGGGGTCAAGGACACCAACGGGGACGGCTTGCGTGAGCTGCCCAACGGCAAGAAGCTGGCGCTGCGGATCGACATCCCGGCCGACGCGTCGGTGGAGCACAAGACCAAGGACAACCAGCTGATCTCCGACCTCAAGGCGGTCGGTCTGACGATGACGAGCAACCCGATCGCGCCGCAGGCCTTCGACGACGAGTGGAAGACCGGCACCCTGATGGGCCACAGCAACTGGGAGGTCGGCGACGGGCCGAACCACCTCGTCTACCCGCAGTGGCTGGTCCCGCTGGAGTACACCCGGTGGGCCCCGCTGGAGGGCCAGTGGTACCAGCAGCTCGGCACCGACACCAACAGCAAGCAGCTGGACGTCGACCCGTGGAAGCGGAACCCGCCCCGGATCAAGCCCGAGCCCGACGGCCCGATCCAGAAACTCTGGGACATCTACGACGCCAGCAAGGTCGAGCCGGACCAGATGAAGCGGAACCAGCAGGTCTGGGACATGATCAAGATCCACGTCTCCGACGGCCCGTTCATGATGGGCTCGGTCGCCAACTACCCCCAGGTGGTGGTCAAGAAGACCGATCTGAAGAACCTCCCCACCAAGGAGAACCTCGCTCAGGGCGGCATGGTCAACCCCTGGATCCACCCGACCCCGGCCGTCTACGATCCCGAGTCCTGGTACTGGGACAACCCCGACGACCACAAGTAGGCAGCGGCCCTCCGAGCTCGACCCGCACTGATCGAAGGGATCGTTGATGCTGCTCTTCATCCTCCGGCGCCTCGGCTACGGCCTGATCACGCTGTTCTTCGTCTCGCTGCTGACCTTCTTCATCATCGAGCTGGCCCCCGGTTCGGCGGTCGACTCGGAGATCTCGCGGTTGCGGGCGCAGGGCAACAACGTCTCGACCCAGCAGGTCGAGGCGCTGGAGGCGCAGTACGGCGTCAACGACACCTGGGTCGTCAAGTACGGCAAGTGGGCCAGCGGCCTGGTCCGGGGCGACTTCGGCATGTCGTTCGCCTTCCGCCAGCCGGTGTCGGACCTGATCGGGTCCAGGCTCGTCCTGTCGCTCGCGTTGGGGATCGGTGCCACCCTGATCGCCTGGGCGGTGGCCATACCCATAGGCGTGTTCTCGGCGACCCACAGGTACACCCTGGGTGACAACGTGATCACGGTGATCCAGTTCATCGGACTGGCCATACCCGAGTTCCTGCTCGCCCTGGGGGTCATGGTCGTGTCGGTGAACTTCCTCGGGCTGGACGTCGGGGGTCTGTTCTCCAACGAGTTCCGCAACGCGCCGTGGAGCGGAGAGAAGCTCGTGGACCTGATATCCCATCTGTGGATGCCGGTCCTGGTTCTCTCGGTGGCCAGCACGGCCTGGCTGACCCGCGTGATGCGGGCCAACCTCTTCGACGTCCTCGGCCAGCAGTTCGTGCAGACCGCGCGGGCCAAGGGGGTGGCGGAGCGCAAGGTGATCTGGAAGCACGCGGTGCGCAACGCGCTGCACCCGCTGGTGATGACCCTCGGGGCCACCTTCTCGGGGCTGCTGGGTGGCGAGCTGGTGATCTCGATCATCTTCAATTTGCCCACCCTGGGCCAGGCCCTGTTCGAGACCCTGGTCACCAAGGACACCTACGTCGCGGCCACCATCCTGGTGATCATGGCTGCGCTGCTGATCCTCGGCAACATCATCTCCGATCTCCTGCTGACGTGGGTCGACCCACGGACTCGGGTCCTGGACTAGGAGGGTCAGATGTCCACAGACCAGATCACGGGTGCCGGTCTCGACCAGACCACCACCACCCCGGCGGCACCACCCGAGGGCACCACCGGCAAGCCGGTCGGCGAGGTCTCCCAGACCCAGCTGATGATCCGGCGGTTCAAGCAGAGCAAGCTCGCCGTCGTCGCCCTGTTCATCCTGGCGCTCCTCTACCTGACAGCGATCTTCGCGCCCTTCCTGGCCACCAACGACCCGGTGCAGATCAACCAGGCCTACAAGTACGCGGCACCGACGCCACTGACCTGGTCGGGCGGGCCGGCGATGTGCACGGTGACCCAGGAGATCGACCCGATCAACATCACCACCACCTACGTCAAGGACTGCAGCAACCCGATCCGGCTGCAGTTCTTCGGCCAGGGTTACGAGTACAAGCTGCTCGGACTGATCCCGACCAGCCGGCACCTGCTGGTCGCACCCGAAGGTGAGGCCAAGCTCTACCTGTTCGGCGCGGACGGCAACGGTCGGGACATCTACTCCCGCACCCTGTACGGCGGCCGGGTCTCGCTGACCATCGGCGTGCTCGGTGTGGCCATCGCCACCGTACTCGGTTCGATCATGGGGACCTGGTCCGGCTACGCCGGTGGTCGGACCGACAACCTCATCCAGCGCGTCATCGAGATCATCACCGCCATCCCCACCCTGCCGCTGTGGGCGACGATGGCCGCCGTGCTGCCGCAGGACACGTCGGTCACCGAGCGCTTCTTCCTGATGAGCGTGATCCTGTCGCTGGTCGCCTGGACCGGCCTCGCCCGCCAGCTGCGCGGCAAGGTGATGGGCTACGTGCGGTCGGACTACGTCTCGGCGGCCAAGTCCGCCGGGGCCAAGGCACCGCGGATCATCGCCACCCACCTGCTGCCCAACTCGGCCAGCCACATCGTGGCGGTCGCCATGCTCGCCATCCCGGCCGCGATCATCGCCGAGACCACGCTGTCGTTCCTGGGGATCGGGATGACCGAGCCGGCGATCAGCTGGGGCGTGCTGCTCAAGGACGCGTCCCGGATCGACGTGCTGCAGCAGTACCCGTGGGTGCTGCTCCCCGCTCTGTTCGTGATCGTGGCCATCACCTGCTTCCAGCTGCTGGGTGACGGCGTCCGCGACGCCGTCGACCCGTACAGCTGAGGCGACCGACCATCCCCCACCGGCCCGGCCGCAGACCCGAGGAGGACCAGACGTGAGCACGAGGCGCAGAGGCAGTGGTGGTCGCGGCGACAGCGGCCACCGGACCGGCGAGCACCCAGCCGGGAGCACCCGCGAGGACGCGATCATCTCGGTCCAGGACCTCCAGGTCGAGTACAAGACCACCCTGGGCACGGTCAACGCGCTCAACGGCGTGAGCTTCGACGTCACCCGGGGCAGCGTGCTCGGTGTCGTCGGGGAGAGCGGCAGCGGCAAGAGCGTGACGGCCCGGGCGATCATGCAGATCCTGGAGCGCTCCGGCCGGATCACCGACGGGTCGATCCAGTTCCGGCGTCCCGGCGACCAACGCCGCGAGTCCCTGCCCGACAGCGCCGAGCTGGACTCGGCGATGGGTTCCTCCGGCGAGATCGACATCACGGACCTCAAGCCCACCAGCGACGCCATGCGGGCGATCCGCGGCTCGGAGATCGCGATGATCTTCCAGGAGCCGATGTCCTCGCTCAACCCCGTCTACAAGGTCGGCTCCCAGATCCAGGAGGCCATCCAGCTGCACCAGACGCCGGACAAGAAGCAGTCCTGGGACCAGGCGGTGGACATGCTGCGCCAGGTCGGGATGCCGAACCCGGAGCGGATCGCCAACTCCTACCCGCACGAGCTGTCAGGTGGCATGCGGCAGCGGGCCATGATCGCCATGGCGCTGTCGTGCCACCCGGCGCTGCTGATCGCCGACGAGCCGACCACCGCGCTGGACGTCACCACCGAGGCCCAGATCCTCGCGCTGATGCTGCGGCTGAAGGAGGAGATCGGCATGTCGATCATCTTCATCACCCACAGCATGGGCGTGGTGGCCCAGCTCTGCGACGAGGTGATCGTGATGTACCAGGGCCGCGTGGTCGAACGCGCGTCGGTGGACGACATCTTCTACCACCCCAAGCACCCGTACACCCGCTCGCTGCTGCGGTCGATCCCCCGGATCGGGGCGGCCGAGCACGCGCCGCTGGAGGTGATCAAGGGCTCGGTCCCGGACCCGTACTCACAGGTCACCGGCTGCAGCTTCCACCCGCGCTGCCCGGACTTCATCGGTGACGTCTGCCAGACCGTCATCCCGCCCGAGACGCTGCTCCCGGGGGCGCACCGGCACGGCGTACGGTGCCATCTCTACGACGACGAACACGCCCTGGCCGGCTCGACGGCGGAAGGACGTCCATGACCGACACACAGCACACCGACGCAGGGCACACAGCTGCCCCACCGAGCCGCCGCCGGCGGACCGAGCCGGACGGCGCTCGTCCCCGGGAAGCGGCCGAGGGTCCGCTGCTGGAGGTCCGCGACCTGAAGAAGCACTTCGCCATCAAGGGCGGGGCGCTGCGCCGGGTGATCGGCCAGGTGAAGGCCGTCGACGGCGTCTCGCTGAGCGTCAACCGCGGTGAGACCGTGGCCATCGTCGGCGAGTCGGGCTGCGGCAAGTCCACCACCGGCCGGACCATCATCCGGCTGGAGGAGCCCACCGGCGGCGAGATCATCTTCCGCCACCCCGAGCTGGGTCCGGTGCACCTCGAGGGGGCCGACAGCAAGACGATGGACAAGGTCCGCCCGCGGCTGCAGTTCATCTTCCAGGACCCGATGGCCTCCCTCGACTCCCGGATGACCGTGGGTCGGGTGATCGCGGAGCCCCTGGTGATCAACAAGGTGCTGAAGGGCCAGGCGCTGCGCGACCGGGTCGCCGAGCTGCTGACCATCGTGGGTCTGCGGCCCGAGCACGCCAGCCGCTACCCGCACGCGTTCTCCGGCGGCCAGCGGCAACGCATCGGCATCGCCCGGGCCCTCGCCCTGGAACCGGACATGATCATCTGCGACGAACCGGTGTCGGCGCTGGACGTGTCGGTGCAGGCCCAGGTGATCAATCTGCTCGAGGACCTGCAGGAACGGCTCGGGCTGACCTACCTGTTCATCAGCCACGACCTGTCGGTGGTCGAGCACATCTCCGACCGGGTGGTGGTGATGTATGTCGGCCGCGTGGTCGAGACGGCCGACACCAAGGACCTCTACACGCGGCCGCTGCACCCGTACACCGAGGCGCTGCTGGCCGCGGTGCCGCAGCCCGATCCCCGTAACCGGCACACCAGCGAGCCGTTGCGCGGCGAGGTCCCGAGCCCGGCCAACCCGCCATCGGGGTGCTACTTCCACAACCGCTGCAAGTACGCCCAGCAGAAGTGCTCCGACGAGACCCCGGAGCTGCGGGAGATCCCCCACGGTCAGGGTGGCTCCGACGAGTCCGCCGCGCGGCCGCGGTTGGTCGCCTGCCACTTCGCCGAGACGCTGGAGCTGACCGGCGCCGTGGTCCCCTCACCGGAGGCCTTCCGGGCCGTAGAGGTCGACGCGGCGGAACCGACGACGAACGGAGAGCACCGATGAGGGTGCGCCCCACTCGCACCGGACGACCCCGGTTCACCGGGGTCACCACCTACACCGACCGGGACGGACGCTACGAGTTCCGGCACCCCTCGGACTGGTTCCGAGAGGACCTGGACGACGGTCTCGACGGCGTCATCGTGGGGCCGGACCGCGACGACGAGGCGACCCACTTCGCGGTGGCCGTCCGGGACCTGGGGTTGGACGTGACCGCTGCCGACCTGCCACCGCTTCGGGAGGGGTTCGAGGAAGGCATCAGCCAGCTCGCCGACGTCGCAGTCGAGGCCTCGTCCGACACGACGTACAACGACATCATCAAGTTCGAGCGCACCATCAGCTTCACCGAGGACGGCGAGACCCGCAGGCGTCGGATCTGGAACATGTACGCCGACCGCTGGCAGTTCACCGCCGTCTACCAGGGGGCGACGGTGGAGGAGTTCCGGTACTGGCTGCCGATGGGCAACTACTGCTTCAGCGCCTTCCAGCTGCCGCTGGCCCTCTGGTACGCCACCGACCCGTCGGTCCGGGAGCAGCCCGCCGGCTAGGCCTTCGGCCAGTCCGGCGGCCCGGTCGAGCCGGCCGGGTAGCTGTCCAGCGGCACCTCGCCGCTGCGCCAGGCACCGATCACCGGCTCCAGGATCCGCCAGCACTGCTCCGCGGTGTCGCCGCGGACGGACAGGAACGGGTCGGCGTCCAGGACCCCCGCCAGCACCTCGCCGTAGGCCGGGAGCCGGCCCGGGCTGAGCTTGGTGTCCAGCGTGACCCGGTCCAGCGTGAACGGGTCGTCGGGACCGTTGACGTTCATCTCCCAGGACATCCGGTCCGGGCCGAGCGCCAGCCGCAGCCGGGCGGGCGCCGGATCCCCACGAAGGCCTGACGGCACGTGTGGCGGCGGCTTGAAGGTGATCACGATCTCCTTGCGACGCCGCTCCAGGGCCTTGCCGGAGCGGAGTCGGAACGGCACCCCGGCCCAGCGCCAGTTGTCGATCTCCAGGTCCACCTCGGCCAGGGTCTCGGTCTGGCGGGCGGGATCGACCCCCGGCTCGTCGACGTAGTTCGGGACCTGTCGGTCCTCGATGGTGCCCGCGGTGTAGCGGGCCCGCCGGCTGGCCGCGACCGGGTCACCGCGCCAGGGCCGGCAGGCTCGGAGCACCGCGGCCTTCGCGTCCCGCAGGTCGCGGGCGTTCACCGTGGCCGGTGGCTCCATCGCCACCAGCGCCATCACCTGCAGCAGGTGGCTCTGGATCATGTCGGCCATCGCCCCGGCGCCGTCGTAGTAGCGCGCCCGGTTCTCCAGGGTGAGCTGCTCGTCGTAGACCACTGTGACGCTCTCGACGTGCTGGTTGCTCCACAGCGGCTCGAACAGCCGGTTCGCGAACCGCACACCGAGCACGTTCAGGACCGTCGAGCGGCCGAGGAAGTGGTCGACCCGCTGCACGTGCTCGTCGTCGACGAGCCGGGTCAGCAGCTGGTTGAGGGAGGCGGCGCTCGCGGCGTCCGTGCCGAACGGCTTCTCCAGGGCCAGCACGGTGCCCGCGGGCAGCTCGACCTCCCGGAGCGCCTCGCAGGACGCCACCGTCACGGCCGGCGGCAGGGCGAAGTAGATGGCCGGTGCCGGTGGTCCCTCGCCGAGCAGCCGCCGCAGGTCCTCGGCCTTGGTCACGTCGGCCTGCAGGTAACGGGTCGTCTCGAGCACCGCCGTCACGGTGTCGGACGCGACCTCGGCGCTCGCGAGAGCGGTCCGGACGTGGTCCCGCCACTGCTCGGCGTCCCACGGCTCGCTGCCGGCGCCGATCAGCACCGTGCTCCGCCGCTCCGGCTCCCGGTCGAGCAGCTGACCGAGAGCGGGCAGCAGCAACCGCCCCGCCAGGTCGCCGCTGGCCCCCAGCAGGAGGAACGTCCCCACCTCGTCCGACATCAGGCTCCTCTCGTCGGCGTCCGATCGTGTCACTGCCGGGGCGGCGGTCGGTAGCCGGGTCGTCCCGCGGTGCCCGCTGCCGCCACGACGCCACGACCCAGGGCCCCGGCCACCCGGGTGAGCGCCGAGGGCGGCTCGCCGGACAGCCGCGGCGGCATGGTGATCACCGGACAGTCGGCGGCGTAGAGCAGCCGGTGGGCGAACATCGGGCCGGCCACGAGCTGCCTCGGGGCGTCGACCACCAGCAGGTCGGCGCCGGTGGCCGCCACCAGCAGCACCTTGAGCTTCCCGCCCCGCACCAGCCGGACGTCGACGCCGTGATCAGGCCCCAGAGCGGCGACGACATCGGCCTCGAGGACCCGGCGGGCCTCCGCCTCCACGTCCTCCGCCCGCGAGATCCGGCCCGCCGGCGTGCCGGCCGGGGTGGCCTGGGGGTTGGGCATCCGCCAGGCCCGCACGGCGACGACCCGGCCCCCGGTCCGTCCGGCCTGGGCGGCCGCCCAGGTCAGCGCGGCCGGCGACTTCGACGTGGCGCTGACTCCGACGACGATCGTGTACGGCCGGTCCGCTTCTGCCGCCGCGGACGCTCCGGGCGCCTCGGACACGCCGGCGGTGCCGGCCGGGACGGTGGGTGACTGTGTCATCAGGGCTCCTAGACCGGCAGCTTGGTCAGCTGGTTGCCGTGCTCGTCGTAGCTGCTCAGCGGCGGCGCGATGTCCTCCAGGGCCTTGCCCTCGGCGTCGACACCGAACTTGAACGCCACCAGTCCGCCGAAGAGCATGATCGCCGACGCCAGCACGTAGCCCCAGAACAACGGCACCCGGTCGGTGCCCTCACCGATCAGGATGCCGAAGATGAGCGGCCCGATGGCGCCGAAGCACTGGGCGATGGAGAAGAAGTAGGAGATGGCCTGCCCGCGCACCTCGAGCGGGAAGATCTCCGACACGGTCAGGTAGCCCGCCGACGCCCCGGCCGAGGCGAAGAAGAACGACACGCACCAGAGCGCGGTGTGGGTGCCCGCGGTCAGCAGGTCCGCCTTGAACAGCCAGCCCGAGATGAACAGGACCACGGCGGCCAGCGTGTAGGAGCCGCCGATCATCTTCCGTCGGCCGACGGTGTCGAAGAACCGGCCCAGCAGCAGCGGCCCGAGCAGGTTGCCCAGGGCGAAGGGGAAGAAGTAGAGCGCGGCGCTGGAGGAGGTCTTGCCGTAGAAGTTCTGCAGCACCAGCGAGGAGGTGAAGAAGATGGCGTTGTAGAGGAACGACTGGGTGACCATCAGCGTGAGACCCAGGAAGGTGCGGGACGGGTAGAGCTTGAAGAAGACGTACGCCAGCTGCTTCGGCTTCAGGCCCTCGTGCGCCTTGATCCACCAGGCCTCGGAGTCGGCGATGTGCGGCAGCTGCTTGCCCTGCGCCTGGACATCGCGCTCGATCCCCTCGACGATCTTCTCGGCCGCCTCACCCTGACCGTGCGTGACCATCCAGCGCGGGCTCTCCGGGATGTACCGGCGCAGGTAGATGATGCCCAGACCCAGCACCGGGCCGATGAAGAAGGCGATCCGCCAGCCGACGTTCTCGGCGAACCGGTCGGTGTCCAGCAGCCAGAAGCTGCCCAGCGCACCGAGCATCGCGCCCGCCCAGTACGTGCCGTTGATCGCGAGGTCCACCCGGCCGCGGTACTTGCCGGGGATGAGCTCGTCGATCGCGGAGTTGATGGCCGAGTACTCACCGCCGATGCCCATGCCGGCGATGAAGCGGAACACCCACAGGAACCACACGTTGGGGGAGAGGCCCGCGATGGCCGAGCCGATCAGGTAGACCGCGAGGGTGATGACGAAAAGCTTCTTCCGGCCGAGCTTGTCGGTCAGCCGTCCGAAGATGAGGGCGCCGCTGACCTGACCGAGCAGGTAGATGGTCGACGTGAGTCCCACCTGGGCCGAGCTCATCCCCAGCGACTTGGCGTAGCCGGCCGAGGCCACCAGCTGGATCTCCAACCCGTCCAGGATCCAGGCGGTGCCCAGGCCGACGATCACCAGCCAGTGGAATCTCGACCAGGGCATCCGGTCCATCCGAACGGGGATCAGGCTCTTGACGGGCCGTTCCTCCGGCAGCGCAGCCGACACGTGCGTCCTCCTCGACGATCCCTGGCCCCGGCCCCCGGGTGACTCAGGAAGTTCTCAGTACTGACCTGAAGACCATAGCCCCAGCATGCATTCCTGGGCAGGATGCCGTCCGTAGGACCGCGTCCAGACCGGCAGTACCCCTGAAGCGGTCACCCAAACACCGCCTGAGAGTTTCCTGGGACTCACGGTGCTCGCCTGGGCAGGTCCGCGATCGGGCTGCGCTCGGTGCACCCGTCTGGGGCGCCGCCGCAGCCGTTCCGGGCGTGGCGTCGGTCACGCCGGGCCCTTCACGCCTGAGAAGGTCGTGGTTCCCGGTGAGGACGCCCTTATCATGGCTGAGGCGCTGACGCGTCCGGCGGCGACAACCGCACCGAAGGTCCGACGCTCGCACCACCAGCGGCGGACCGTCCCACGCCCACCGGTGCGGGACCATCCAGACGGAAGAAGGCTCCACGCAGTGCGACAGGTCCACACCCTCGACCGGGTGGTCATCCGCTTCGCCGGCGACTCGGGCGACGGGATGCAGCTGACCGGCGACCGGTTCACCGCCGACTCCGCGACCTTCGGCAACGACATCTCGACGCTGCCGAACTTCCCCGCCGAGATCCGCGCTCCCCAGGGCACCCTGCCCGGCGTCTCCAGCTTCCAGCTGCACTTCGCCAACTACGACATCATGACCCCGGGTGACCGCCCCGACGTGCTGGTGGCGATGAACCCGGCGGCCCTCAAGGCCAACCTCGAGGACCTTCCCCGGGGCGGTCTGCTGATCGTCGACACCGCCGACTTCACCAAGCGCAACCTGGCCAAGGTCGGATACGAGGCGAGCCCGCTCGAGGACGGTTCGCTCGCCGACTACCAGCTGCACGCCCTCGACCTCACCGGGATGACCGTCGAGGCCGTCAAGGAGTTCGGGCTGTCCCGCAAGGACGCGTCCCGGGCCAAGAACATGTTCGCGCTCGGGCTGCTGTCGTGGCTCTACGGCCGTCCCACCGAGGGCACGCTGAACTTCCTGTCCACCAAGTTCGCCAACAAGCCGGCGATCCGCGACGCCAACCTGACGGCCTTCAAGACCGGGTTCGCCTTCGGCGAGACCACCGAGGTCTTCGCGGTGACGTACGAGGTGCCGCCCGCCCCGATGCCCGCCGGCACCTACCGGCAGATCTCCGGCAACGTGGCGCTGGCGTACGGCCTCGTGGCGGGCGCCCGCAAGGCGAACCTGCCCATGTTCCTCGGGGCCTACCCCATCACCCCGGCCTCCGACGTGCTGCACGAGCTGAGCAAGTACAAGAGGTTCGGTGTCACCACCTTCCAGGCCGAGGACGAGATCGCCGGCGTCGGAGCGGCCCTGGGCGCCAGCTTCGCCGGCCACCTGGGGGTCACCACCACCTCCGGCCCGGGCGTGGCGCTCAAGGCCGAGACCATCGGGCTCGCCGTGATGACCGAGCTGCCGCTGGTGATCTGCGACATCCAGCGCGCCGGACCCAGCACGGGCATGCCGACCAAGACCGAGCAGGCCGACCTGCTGCAGGTGATGTACGGCCGCAACGGCGAGGCGCCGGTGCCGGTGCTCGCCGCGCAGACGCCGTCCGACTGCTTCGACACCGCCATCGAGGCCATCCGGATCGCGGTGAAGTACCGCACACCCGTGTTCCTGCTGTCTGACGGCTACATCGCCAACGGGGCCGAGCCGTGGGAGGTGCCCGACCTGTCGGCCATCCCGCCGATCGACCCCGAGTTCGCCACCGAACCGAACGCCACCGACAAGGCCGGCAAGGACGTCTTCCTGCCCTACAAGCGCGACCCGGAGACCCTGGCCCGGCCCTGGGCGATACCCGGCACCGCCGGCCTGCAGCACCGGATCGGCGGCATCGAGAAGGCGCGCGACACCGGGGCCGTGTCCTACGACCCGGCCAACCACGACGAGATGGTGCGCACCCGGCAGGCCAAGATCGACGGCATCGTCCGCGACATCCCCGACGTCGTCGTCGACGACCCGGACGCCGGCGAGGGCTTCGGCGCCAGCGTGCTGGTGCTCGGCTGGGGGTCGACGTACGGTCCGATCACCGCCGCCGTGCGCCGGGTCCGCAAGTCCGGGCGCCGGATCGCCCAGACGCACGTGCGCCACCTCAACCCGTTCCCCGCCAACCTCGGCGAGGTGCTGCGTCGCTACGAGCGCGTGATCGTCCCGGAGATGAACCTGGGCCAGCTCGCCATGATGCTGCGCGCCAAGTACCTGGTGGACGTGCACAGCTACTCCCGTGTCCGCGGACTGCCCATCTCGCTGAGCGAGCTGGCCGCGGACCTGGAGGCCGAGATCGACTCGATCGAAGGAGTACCCGCGTGACCGCGCTCAACGGAAACGACACCGTCAGCGGAAACGGCACCACCGACGGTCAGCAGACCGAGGGCCGCACCAGGACCACGATCCCCCGCACCGACCGGCCCGCCGGCCGGCCGGGAGGTCCCGCCGGGCGTCGGGCTCCGGCGGCCGTGCCCACCGCCCCGATCGGTCCCGGCCTCTCCGGTGTGCCGCTCGCGCTGGAGCCGCTGAGCCGCAAGGACTTCACCTCCGACCAGGAGGTGCGCTGGTGCCCCGGTTGCGGTGACTACGCCGTGCTGGCCGCCTTCCAGGGGTTCATGCCCGAGCTGGGGATCCGCAAGGAGAACACGGTCATCGTGTCCGGGATCGGCTGCTCGTCGCGGTTCCCGTACTACGTGGACTCGTTCGGCATGCACTCGATCCACGGTCGCGCCACCGCCATCGCCACCGGTGTGGCCACCGCCCGCTCCGACGCCGCGGTGTTCGTCATCACCGGTGACGGCGACGCGCTGTCCATCGGCGGCAACCACCTGATCCACGTGCTCCGGCGCAACGTGAACCTGACGATCCTGCTGTTCAACAACCGGATCTACGGGCTGACCAAGGGGCAGTACTCCCCCACCTCCGAGATCGGCAAGATCACCAAGTCGACCCCGATGGGCTCGCTGGACAACCCGTTCAACCCGGTGTCCCTGGCGCTGGGAGCGGAGGCCACCTTCGTGGCCCGGACGGTCGACTCCGACCGCAAGCACCTGACCGAGGTGCTGCGCGCGGCGGCGGCGCACCGCGGCACGTCGTTCGTGGAGATCTACCAGAACTGCCCGATCTTCAACGACGACGCGTTCGCCTCGATGAAGGACGCCGAGACCTCGGCCGAGGCGATCATCCCGCTCCGGCACGGTGAGCCGATCCGCTTCGGGGTCGACCAGAGCAAGGGCGTCGTCCGCGACCCCGTCTCGGGCGCCTTCGAGGTCGTCGACGTGGACGCGGTGGGCGCCGACCGGCTGGTCGTGCACGACGCGCACAACCCGGACCCGTCGTTCGCGTTCGGGCTGTCCCGGCTGACCGACTCGGGCATCCTGCACCGCGCCCCGATCGGCATCTTCCGCGACGTCGAGGCCCCCACGTACGACGACCTGGCCCGCGAGCAGGTCTCGCTGGCGGCCGACAAGGGCTCGGACGACGACGCCCTGCAGGCCATGATCGCCGGACCGGACACCTGGACCGTCGTCGGCTGACGCCCGGCCCACCCACGCAGATCTCCGCTCGGGTTCGTCGGTTCTGCTCGGTCTATAGATCGAGCAGAACCGACGAACCCGAGCGGATCCCGTTTGTGGTCGGTTCAGTTCTCGCTCGGGGTGAGGGGCGGGGGCCGCGGTCGCTCAGGTTCATCACAGCCGGATGCCGGATCCTGGTGATCCCAGGCACGCGGCCTGCGGAGGATCGAGCCCTCGGGGTCAGGTCGTCCGGGGACGGAACAGTGAGGACGCCGATGACCGAGCTCGGACAGGCGAAGAGCCCAGCCGACACCCGGCCGGCCGGCGTCGTCTCGTCAGTGCCCGTCGCGTCCGCCGACCTGCGGCTGATCGAGCCCGGACCCGACGACCGGCGCGCGTGGTGGCGGGCCGTCGTGGACAGCGACCCGGACGCGCTGCCCGAGCACACCCCGGAGTGGGTGGACGCGATCTGCGCGAGCGGGAGCTACCAGGACGCCACCCGGTTCTACGCCGACGCCGACGGTCGCCGGTTCGTCGTCCCCCTCGTCCGCCGGACCGGGGTGGCCGGCTGGGGCGGCTGGCTGCTCTCCCCGCCCCCCGCCTGGGGCATGGGCGGGGTCGTCGGCCGCGGCCTCGACGAGAGCACCCTGCGACAGATCCTCACCGACCTGGTCGGTCTCGGGGCCCAGCGGGTCTGGATCCGGCCCGATCCGACCCGGGCGGGTCTGTGGGAGGCCGCCACCGACGATTCCTCCCTGGCCGTCGGCCGACACGCTCACGTCGTCGACCTCGACGGCGGAGTCGATGCCGTCTGGGCGCGCCTGCACCGCGGGACCCGGAAGTACGTCCGGCGCGCCGAGCGCGCGGGGGTCCGGATCGAGGTGGACCGCGCCGGAGACCTCCTGGACACCTACTACGACCTCTACCTGACCTCGGTGGACCGGTGGGCCGCCCGGCAGCACGAGCCGCTGCGGCTGGCCCGCTGGCGGGCGCGCCGCCGGGACCCGCTGGAGAAGCTGGTCCGGATGTCCCACCATCTCGGCCCGGACTTCGTCCTCACCATGGCCTTCGTCGACGACGAACCGGCGTACGGCTCGATCATGCTGCTGGGACAGACCGCCCACGTCACCCGCAGTGCCATGGACGTCGACCGGGTCGGCTCGACCAAGGCCGGTTCGCTCGTCCAGTGGAGCATGCTGCAGCTCGCCTGTGCGCACGGCTGCCGGACCTACCACCTCGGCGAGTCCGGGCGGTCCCAACCGCTGGCGCAGTTCAAGGAGAGCTTCGGCGCCGTCGGGATCGACTACGCCGAGCACCGGTACGAGCGGCTCCCGTTCACCGTCGCGGACCATCGACTGCGGGCCGTGGCCAAGAAGGTCCTGCGGTTCCGTGACGTCTGAACCGGCGACGACCGCCCGGGGTGCCCGCCGGGCCCGGCCGGGGGCGGGGGCCGCTGTCCTGGCCGTCATCGTGTCGGTCCTCGCGGTCAGCGGTTGCGCGCCGCCGGCGGCGGACCCACCTGCACCGATCTCCACCGCGCCGGCCCGTTCCGGCTCCGCCCCTCCGGCGGCCGCCCCGGCCACCCCAGCCCCGATCGCGGTGGACAAGGTCCTCGTGATCATGGAGGAGAACCGCAGCGTCGGCGACGTGGCCACTCATCTGCCGTACCTGATGTCGCAGGCCCACCGCTACGGCTACGCCACCGACTACCACGCGATCCGTCACCCTTCGCTGCCCAACTACCTCTCCATCGCGGGTGGCTCCACCTTCGGGGTCACCGATGACGAGGACCCCGCCGTCCACGAGATCGCGGGGCGGTCGGTGTTCGGGGCGCTGCTGGCCGGCGGGCACACCGCCATGACGTACGCCGACGGCATGCCCACCACCTGCGCCCTGCACAACCACGGCGACTACGCGGTCCGTCACAACCCCTGGACCTACTTCGCCGACCCCGGCGAACGGTCGGCCTGTCGTCGACTCGATGTCCCGGCCGGTACACCGACCCGCGGTGCGCTCGCCGCCGACGTGTCCGCCGGCCGGCTGCCGACCGTCGGACTGCTGGTGCCCGACGTGTGCCACGACGGCCACGACTGCTCCGCCGCCGTCACCGACCGGTGGCTGCGGTCCTGGCTGCCCACGATCACCGCGGGCCCTGACTTCCGCTCCGGACGGTTGGCGGTCGTCGTCACCTGGGACGAGGACGACGACCACTCGGGGAACCGCGTGCCCCTGATCGTGCTGCACCCGTCCCTCACGGGCCGCACCGTCGGCGGCCGTCTGGACCACGACGCGTTGTCGGGCAGCCTCCTGCGGGTGGCCGGGGAGAAGCCGCTCCGGAAGGGAAAGGGCACCCCCGACGTGCTCGAGGCGTTCGGTCTCCGCTGATTCCCAGCGCGGCGGCACCCTCACCCAGGTCTGCTCGGGTTCGTCGGCTCTGCTCGGTCTAGAGATCGAGCGAAACCGACGAACCCGAGCAGATCTCGTTGGTGGTCGAGCTCAGTCCTCGCCGTAGCCCATCCGTGCGCTCGCCTCCGCGCCGGCGGCCCGCAGGGCGGCGGTCACCGCCGCGTCGGCGGGGTCGAAGCGGATGTCCGGACCCGACAGGCTGATCGCACCGGCCACCACACCACGGTGATCCAGCACGCCGACGGCGATCGCGTTCAGGCCCTCGACGAGCTCACCCCGGGTGCTGGCCAGACCGCTGGCGGCGATGTTCCGCAGCTCGACGTCCAGCTCGCGGCGACCGGTGACGGTGGCGTCGGTGTGCGGGGCGAGCGGTCGACGACCGAGGGTCCGGGAGCGTTCGGCGGACGACATCGCGGCCAGCAGGATCTTCCCGCTGGCCGTCGCGTGCAGCGGGGTGGCGTTGCCGATCCAGTCGTACGTCATCAGCGGTGAGCGCCCCATCGCCTGGTCGACGTTGACCGCCTGACCGGACCGGCAGACGGCCAGGTTGGCGGTCTCGCCGAACTCGTCGGCCAGCCGCTCGAGCACCGGCCGGACCCGCTGCACGATGCTCAGCCGGGCGCTCACCGTGCTGGCCAGGCGCAGCAGCCCGACGCCGACGTCGTACTTGCCGCGCACGCTGTCCTGCTCCACCAGACCGCGGCTCTCCAGCGCGTTCAGCAGCCGGGAGGCCGTGGACTTGTGCACCCCCAGCTCCGCCGCCACCTCACCCACCGCGGTCCGGCCGTCCCGCGCCAGCAGCTCCAGGATCTGCACGGCCCGGTCGACCGACTGGATCCCACCCGTGCGCGCCTGGTCGTCCTCCTCGATCTCCAGCGGGACGACCGTCGACGTCCGGGCCGCCACCGCCTTCACCGTCGGCCACCCTGCGCCGCGCGCGCCGCTTCGATGGACGGCCCGACCTGCGCGGTGATCCAGTCGTGGAAGGCGCCGATGTGGTGCTCGCTGGGCACCAGCACCCCGCCGTCGGCGTACACCCGGGACGACATGGCGGGCTGGCAGCGTTCGCACGCCTCGAAGTCCTGCTGGTTGACCCGGTGGAACAGCTCCACCGACGCGTCCAGGTCGCGCTCCTCCGCCACCACCGACGGCAGGTAGAGCCAGTCGCACTCCACGACCGTCCGGTCGGCGGCCAGGGGGAACATCCGGTGGATGATCACGTGGTCGGGCACCAGGTTGATGAACACGTTCGGCTTGATGGTGATCGCGTAGTAGCGGCGGTCCTGGTCCTCGGTGATCCCGGGCAGCCGGTCCAGACCCTCCGACCCGTCGACGGTGAAGCCCTGGATCTCGTCGCCGAACTCCGCCCCGTGACCCACGAAGTACTGCGCGGCCAGCCCGTCGGCGAACTCGGGCAGCACCTCGGTGAGCTCGGGGTGGATGGTCGCGCAGTGGTAGCACTCCATGAAGTTCTCCACGATCAGCTTCCAGTTGGCGGCGACGTCGTAGACGATGCGCCGCCCCAGGGCGAGCTGCGCGATGTCGTAGCCGTCGATCAGGTGCTCGTCCCCGAGACGGTCCCGGACCGCGCCGATCACCTCGTCGTCGAACGACGGCGGCTCGTCGGCCAGGCAGATCCACACGTACCCGAGGTACTCCCGGACGTGCGGCTGCACCAACGCGTACGTCTCCCGGTCGATGTCGGGCATCTTGGTCAGGTTCGGTGCGGCGATGAGCGTGCCGTCCAGGTCGTACGTCCACGCGTGGTACATGCACTGGAAAGCCCGCTTCAGCTGGCCCTCCGGCTGCACGCAGAGCCGCACGCCCCGGTGCCGGCAGATGTTGAAGAAGGCGCGGATCTCCCCCCGCCGGTTGCGGGAGACGATCACGCTCTCCCGACCGATCTGCACCGTACGGAACGCACCCGGACCGGAGAGGTCGGCGGCGCGCACGGCGCAGAACCAGCTCCGCTCGATGATCGAGGCCTGCTCGGCGGCGAACACCTCCTCGGCGACGTAGCTGATCCCGGGCAGCGTCGAGATCAGGCTCTCCGAGATCTGCTCCCGAACGGTGGTGAGCGAGGGATCGAGGATGGTCATGCGGTCCTCCACGGGGTCACGGCGGTGGCGTCAGGCACTTCGGCGGTCGGGACGTTCACGGTGGTCAGTCTTCTCGGCGATCAGGGAGCGCGGATGAGCTCGACCGGCAGGTGACCGAGCTCGGCGGTCAGCTGCTTGCGGGCCCGGGTGAACTCGCGGGGGCGGCCCACCGACAAGATCGCCACCGACTCGCCGTCGCGGCGGTAGTGGGCGACGAACCCCGCGGCCGGGTCGGCCACGTCGCCGTCGACCTCGATCCGGTCGGCGAGCGTGGGGTAGCCGGCCAGCTGGATCCTGCGGCCGTACTGGTCGGACCAGAAGTAGGGCAGGTACGGCCGCGCCCGACCGAGCGGCACCCCCAGCAGAGCGGAGACCACGATCGCCGGTCGCTCCAGGGCGTCGGTCCAGTGCTGGGCCCGATGGTGCCGACCCAACCGCGGGTCCCACCACGAGGCGCAGTCGCCCACCGCACCGACCCCGGCCGCCGAGGTCAGCCCGCGCTCGTCGCAGACCACGCCGTCCACCACGGTCAGGCCGGACCCGGCCAGCCAGTCGACGTCCGGAGCGCCCCCGACGGACACGACGACCACGTCGGCCCGCACCCGCCGCTCGCCGGCGGCGGTGCCGACCACGAGCTCGCGGACACCGTCGCTCCCGCCGATCCCGGTCACGGAGGTGCAGTGCACGAACTCCGCCCCGTGCTCGCGGTGCCAGTCCAGGAACACCTGGCCGAGCTCGTCCCCGTACAGGCGGCCCAGGGGGTTCGTCTCGTTGCTGAGCAGGGTGACGCGGCAGCCCAGGGTCAGCGCGGCCGAGGCGAGCTCGGAGCCGATCAAGCCGGCGCCGACGATCGCCACCGCGACACCGGGCCGGAGCAACGACCGCAACCGGTCCGCGTCGTCCAGCGTGCGCAGGGTCGCCACGTTCGGTCCCGCCACGCCCGGCAGCTGCCGGGCGGTGGAGCCGGTGGCCAGCACGACCGCGTCGGCGTCGAGCGTCGACCCGTCGGCCAGGCTCAGCCGGCGTCGTCCCGCCTCGAAGGCGGTGGCCACCGAGCCCAGCCGCCAGTCGACCTGCAGGTCCTCGGTGGAGCCCTCCAGCCCGATGTCGCCCACTCCGACCGTGCCCAGCAGGTAGTCCTTGGACAGCGGCGGCCGGTCGTACGGTCGGTGCGTCTCCGCGCCGACGACGGTCACCGACCCGGTGAAGCCGGCTTGCCGGGCGGCGCGGGCAGCACCGAGGCCGGCCAGACCGGCGCCGACGACGAGCAGGGAGGAACGCACACTCAACCGCCTGACGAGTAGCACATGGTGGAACGCGTCGAATCTACCGCAACGAACAACCGAGACGCCAGCAGGCGGATTGCCTGGTCAGAGGGCAGATGGCCGGTTTTTACAACTGTGTGACACGTGCAGCGATCGACACCGATCCGCCTTGACATAATCGACCGCGCAGCGGATTCTCTTGGGGACCTCTCATGTCGAACGACCCCCACCTACCTCGACGGAGGCTCGAGTTGCTCGAAGTCGGTCCCCTCACGGCCATCCCCGCCGGCGAGGGTCTGCGCGTGGACGCGTCCCCGCCCATCGCGGTCTTCCACACCGACGACGGTGCGGTGTACGCGATCGACGACACCTGCACCCACCAGGACGCCTCGCTGGCCGACGGCTGGCTGGAGGGCTGCCTGGTCGAGTGCCCGCTGCACGCCTCGTGCTTCGACCTGCGCACCGGCGCGGTCGACCAACCGCCGGCGAAGCGCCCCGTCCGCACCCACCGGGTCGAGGTGGTGGACGGCGTGATCTTCGTCGAGCTGTCGACCGACGCCCCGAACCTGCCCCCCGGCGTCACCCTAGGAGACCCCGTCCATGACTGACACCCGCCACGTGACCACCGAGCCCGTCGAACCCGCCGTCGAGGAGGACTACTCCGAGGCGGCGGTCACCCGGACCGAGCACGAGGGCGACCGGGCCCTGCTGCGTCGGCTGCTCGACCACCGCCCCGACAACCTCAAGCTGGACGCCATCGGCAAGGGCGTCGACAAGCTCATCTTCGGCGTGGTCGGGATCTTGACCATCGCCTTCGTGGTCTGGGGTTTCATCGGCACCGAGAGCCTGTCGACCGCCTCCACCACGGCCCTGGGCTGGGTGATGAGCGCGACCGGCTGGGCGTTCGTGCTGACCGCGTCGGTCTTCGTGGTCTTCGTGCTCTGGCTCGCCGCCAGCCGCTTCGGCAACATCCCCCTGGGTCAGGACGGCGAGAAGCCGGCCTTCCGCACCTGGTCGTGGATCTCGATGATGTTCGCGGCCGGGATGGGCATCGGGTTGATGTTCTGGGGTGCGGCCGAGCCGCTCTACCACTACGTCAACCCGCCCCCCGGCACGGTCGACGGCCAGACCGCCGAGGCGGCCCGGATCGCCATGGCCACGTCGCTGTTCCACTGGACGCTGCACCCGTGGGCGATGTACGCGGTGGTCGGCATGGCCATGGGCTACGGCACCTACCGGATGGGTCGCCGTCAGCTGCTCTCCGACATCTTCACCCCGCTGTTCGGCAAGAAGGTGGTCAACGGGGTCGGCGGCAAGATCATCAACATGCTGGCGATCTTCGCCACCCTCTTCGGCTCGGCGGCGTCGCTCGGTCTCGGCGCGATCCAGATCGCCTCGGGGCTCCAGGCCAACGGCGCACTCGCCCAGCCGACCGGCATCCTCTACGTGATCATCATCGCCGTGCTCACCTGCGCGTTCGTGGCCTCGGCCGTGTCGGGCATCGAGCGCGGCATCCAGTGGCTGTCCAACATCAACATGGTGCTGGCCGCCGCCCTCGCCCTGCTGGTGTTCGTGGCCGGACCGACGATCTTCATCCTGAACATGATCCCGACCGCGATCGGGGAGTACTTCCAGGACCTGCCCGGGATGGCGTCGCGGACCGCCGCGGCGGGTGGACCGGAGATGTCGGCCTGGCTGTCGGGCTGGACGATCTTCTACTGGGCGTGGTGGCTGAGCTGGACGCCCTTCGTCGGCATGTTCATCGCCCGGATCAGCCGCGGCCGCACCATCCGCCAGTTCGTCTGCGGCGTGCTGCTGGTGCCCAGCGCCGTGTCGCTGCTGTGGTTCGCGATCTTCGGCGGCTCCGCGATCGGCCTCCAGGAGTCGGCCCAGGCGGCCGGCACCACCACTCCCCTGGTCACCGACGTCAACGGCACGCCCACCGTGGAGACCGGGATGACGCTCTACAACCTGATGGACGCACTGAACATGCCCGGCTGGATCACCGGCGCCAGCATCGTGCTGATCATGGTCCTGGTCGGCATCTTCTTCGTCACCGGCGCCGACTCGGCCTCGATCATCATGGGGTCGATCAGCTCGTACGGGGTCGAGGAGCCGCGCAAGCCGATCATCGTCTTCTGGGGCGTGATGATGGGCGCGGTCGCCGCGGTGATGCTGCTGGCCGGCGGGGACGACCCGTCGGAGGCGTTGACCGGGCTGCAGCAGATCACCATCGTGGCCGCCCTGCCGTTCGTGATCGTGATGGTCGGCATGTGCATCGCGCTGACCAAGGACCTCTACGCCGACCCGCTGATCCTGCGCCACAAGCTGGCCTCGTCGGTGGTCACCCGCAGCATCCGCAGCGGGGTCAGCCAGCACGGCGGTGACTCGTTCGACATCGTCACGCTGCCCAACGCCGCACCCGGCGAGGACGGCCGGCAGACCTCGGCCGACGCCACCCCGGCCGGCACCCTGCGCACCCACCAGGACTGACGGTCCGGCGGACGTACACTCCCTGCGGCCTCGTCGTCGCTCGGGTTCGGGGTCCTCGTCCGGTCGACTGACCTGAGGAGCCGGCGGACCCGGGCGCAAGCGGCGTACGGAGGGTGAGCGGTGGACGAGCGGGAACGGCACCGGCGCGGGATCGCGTACGGGCTCGGCGCCTACGGGATGTGGGGGCTGGTCCCGCTCTACTGGCCGCTGCTGGCCGCCGCCGGTCCGCTGGAGATCCTGTCCCACCGGATCGTCTGGTCGCTGGTGCTCGCCGGTCTGCTGCTGGTGGTCCTCCGCCGCCGTGGCTGGTGGCGCACGATCGCGCGGCCGCGCACCCTGCTGCTGCTCACCGCCGCCGCCGCTCTGATCGCGGTCAACTGGGGTGTCTACATCTGGGCGGTGAACAGCGGCCACGTGGTCGAGGCGGCGCTCGGCTACTACATCAACCCGATCCTGTCGGTGCTGCTCGGCGTGCTCGTGCTCCGGGAGCGCCTGGGTGCCGGTCAGTGGTCGGCGGTCGGGCTGGCCGCCGTGGCCGTGCTGGTCCTGGCCGTCGAGTACGGTCAACCGCCCTGGGTCTCCCTGGTGCTCGCCGCCAGCTTCGCCACCTACGGTCTGCTGAAGAAGCAGATCAACTCCGGCGCCCTGGAGACGCTGACCGTGGAGTCGGCGGTGCTCACCCCGGTCGCGGTGGGTTACCTGCTCTGGCTGCAGTCCACCGGCGCGCTGGTCTTCGGTCACCAGGGCGTCGCGCAGTCGCTGCTCCTCGCCTCCTCCGGGCTGGTCACGCTGATCCCCCTGCTGCTGTTCGCCGCGGCGGCCACGAGACTGCCGCTGAGCACGATCGGGCTGCTGCAGTACCTGACCCCGACCGCCCAGTTCCTGCTCGGCGTCCTCTACTTCGGGGAGGCCATGTCACCCGCCCGCTGGGTCGGCTTCGGGTTGGTCTGGGTCGCGTTGATCGTGCTCACCGCAGCGGGTCTGCGCAGCGCCCGCCGTCAGGCGGCCGAGCGCCTGACCGCCGGCGAGCCCATCTGAGCGCGCCGGCGCGAGTCCTCCACGCCGATCTGCGCCCGAACTGTGATCTGGGCAAGGCGAGAAGGTCCCCCACCCCGACGGCGGACGGCGTCACGATGTGACCGCCCCCTACGAGAAGCGGGCTCGTCGGAGTCAGAAAGGACCGTCATGTCCACCCTCTCGAACAACCCCATCTCCACGCAGTACGCCGAGATCGCCCGAGGTGCCTGGATCTGGGCCGTCGTCCGCGGCGCCCTCGCCATCGTGTTCGGCATCGTCGCGCTGGTGTCCCCGATCACCACCGCAGTCGTGCTGGCCATCGTGATCGGCGTGTTCGCCGTCGTCGACGGCATCGTCGACCTCGTCGACGCGATCCGCCACCGCGGCTCCCCCGGCGTCGGGCTGCGCGTCTTCCTCGGCGTGGTCAGCCTGCTGTTCGGCATCATCATCCTGGTGTGGCCGGGCAAGACCCTCGGCTTCATGGTCGTCCTGATCGCGATCTGGTCGATCCTGATCGGCCTGCTGCAGATCGTCGCGAACGTCAGCATCCGCAAGGACGCACCGGGGGCCTGGGTCTGGGGTGCCGTCTCGGGCGCCCTCGGCCTGATCTTCGGCATCGTGGTGCTGTTCAACCTCGGCATCGGTCTGGTCGCCCTGATCTGGCTGATCGGCATCTGGGCGATCGTCTTCGGCCTCGCTCTGATCGTCCTCGGCGTCCAGGTGCGCAAGGCGTCCACGGCGGTCACCGCCGGCTGAGAACGGTCCGACCGACATCGACGGCGTCGACCCCACGGGGTCGACGCCGTTGCTTTTGTACGTCTTCACTCACAATTCGGGGAAGTCCCTGCCGCTGGCCCCGTCCTTCGGTAACCTCGTGCCGGTCACTCGGAGTCCAGCACCCCACCTGCCGCCGCCGGGCCGCCTGTCTCAGGCCGTCGGCACGCACTGGGCCGCTGACCCACCACGACGAACGAAGCGAGTCACAGTGAGCGGGAACAACCCCTTCGGAAACCAGCCCGGCCAGCCCCACCAGGGACCGCCCCAGCCGGGTCAGCCCCAGCCGGGTCAGCCGACACCTCCCGGCCAGCCGTACGGCGGCCCGGGCTACTCCGGACCGGCGTACGGTCAGCCGACTCCGAGCGGCCCCTACCCCTCGTACGGGCAGGGTGGACCGCAGGGACCGGGCGGACCCCAGGGACCGCAGGGACCCGGCGGACCGCAGGGACCCGGCGGACCCCAGCAGCCGTACGGGGCGTACAACCCGGGTGGGCAGCCCCCCAAGAAGTCCAAGGCGGTGCCGATCATCATCGGCGCGGTCGTGCTGGCACTGATCGTGGCCGCCATCGGCATCGGTGTCGCGGTGAGCCGGAACGGTGACGACCCGGTCGCGACCGGCGGCACCGGCGGTGGCGGCGGCGCCACCAGCGCGCCGCCCGTCGAGGCCAAGAAGGCCTCGGACGCGGTGAAGGGCTACCTGGACGCGCTGGCGGCCGGGGACGCGCAGGCCGCTCTCGGCTTCGCGTCGACCGCCCCCACCGACACCACCTTCTTGACCAACGAGGTGCTGGCCGCGTCCAACAAGACCGCACCGATGAGCGCCATCAACGTGCCCGAGGTCGACGACGAGTACGCCTACCGCGTCACCGCCTCGTACACGCTGGGCAGCCAGGACGTCAACGCCGACTTCTCCGTGGAGAAGGAGGGCGACGTCTGGAAGATGCGCGAGGTGGCCGCCGACCTGGACCTGCAGTCGAAGCGGGACAAGACGCTGCCGATGATCATCAACGGGGTCCCGGTGGAGAGCAACAAGATCTCCCTGTTCCCCGGGTCGTACACGTTCACCAGCGGCAACAAGCTGGTCGACTACGGCAAGAGCAACACGCTGGTCGTCAAGAGCGCGTCGGACTACCCGACCGGCCTCTCCGACATCGAGCCGACGCTGACCTCCGCCGGCGAGAAGGCGTTCACCAGCGCGGTCAAGGACAACGTGAAGAAGTGCATGAAGTCCAAGGACCTGAAGAACGCGGGGTGCCCGAACAACGTGACCAAGGTCAGCGGCGTCACGCCGAAGGAGGGCACCTTCAAATGGTCCTACGACGAGGACGCGTTGGACAACCTGAAGATCCGGCTGGACTACGACAACCCGGCGATCGCCGAGTCGTCGGTCTACCTGTCGATGAAGGCGGAGGGCGACTGCAAGCAGGGCGGCTGCCGCATCACCCCCTTCTACAGCCCGAAGCCGACGGCCAACATGACCCAGGACCCGCTGAAGATCGTCTGGAAGCGGTGACCCCGCTCCGCGGCTGAGCCGTGGGCGAGCGGGACCGACGAGGGCCGGGCGTGGGTAGCATCACAGACGTGACGCACTCCACCCCGGCCCTCGACTTCTCCACCTTCGACACCGACGTGCGGGTCCAGGACGACCTGTTCCGGCACGTCAACGGCACCTGGATCGAACGGACCCCGATACCGGACGACAAGCCTCTGACCGGGTCCTTCATGGTCCTGCGCGACGCCGCCGAGGCGGCCGTCCGCGACATCATCACGGGCATGGACCGCTCGGCGGCGGCCGACGGCAGCGACGAGGCCAAGATCGCCGACCTCTACGCCAGCTTCATGGCGACCGACGTGATCGAGGCCGCCGGCACCCAGCCGATCAGCGAGCTGCTGGCCCGGATCGACGCGGTGACCGAGGTCGCCGAGCTGATCGAGCTGATGGGCGGCCTCGCCCGGATCGGCGTCCGCGGTCTGGTCGGGGTCGACACCGAGTCCGACCCCGGCGACCCGGACCGCTACGTGATGTTCGTCGGCCAGAGCGGCCTCGGGCTGCCCGACGAGGCCTACTACCGCGAGGACGAGTACGCCGACGTCCGCGAGGCGTACCAGGGGCACGTCGGCCGGATGCTCGAGCTGGTCGGGGTCGACTACCCGGCCACCCAGGCCCAGCGGATCGTCGAGCTCGAGGCCGAGATCGCCGCCTGCCACTGGGACAAGGTCAAGACCCGCGACATGCGCCTGATGTACAACCTGACCTCGTTGACCGACTTCAGCGACGCCAGCCCTGCCCTGCACTGGCGGGCGTTCATGGCGGGCGCCGACATCGACGACCGCCACATGGCCGAGGTGGTCGTGGAGCAGCCGTCGTTCTTCACCGAGGTCGCCGACCTGCTGGTCGAGAACCGGCTGCAGACCTGGAAGGTCTGGCTCAAGTGGCGGGTGGTGGGGTCGTACGCCCCCTACCTGTCCAGCGCCGTCGTGAACGAGAACTTCGCCTTCTACGGCACGACCCTGCAGGGCACCCCCCAGCTCCGTGAGCGCTGGAAGCGCGGCGTCAGTCTGGTCGAGGGCGCCCTCGGCGAGGCGGTCGGCAAGGTCTACGTGGAGCGCCACTTCTCGCCGGTGGCCAAGCAGCGGATGGACGAGCTGGTGGCCAACCTGATCAAGGCCTACCACTCCTCCATCACCGAGCTGGCCTGGATGACCGAGGAGACCAAGGCCGAGGCACTGACCAAGCTGGCCAAGTTCCGACCGCACATCGGCTACCCCACCAAGTGGCGGGACTACGCGGCGCTGCAGATCGACGTCGACGATCTGCTCGGCAACGTGCAGCGCGCCTCGTCCTTCGAGCTGGACCGGTCGCTGACCAAGATCGGTCAGCCGGTCGACCGTGAGGAGTGGCTGATGACCCCGCAGACGGTCAACGCCTACTACCACCCGCTGAAGAACGAGATCGTCTTCCCGGCCGCCATCCTGCAGCCGCCGTTCTTCAACGAGCACGCCGACGACGCGGTCAACTACGGCGGGATCGGCGCGGTGATCGGCCACGAGATCGGCCACGGCTTCGACGACCAGGGCTCGACCTGCGACGGCGACGGCGCCCTGCGGGACTGGTGGACCGAGGCCGACCGGGCCGCGTTCGAGCAGCGGACCGGTGCCCTGATCGGGCAGTACGACGCCCTCTCGCCGGTCGAGGCGCCGGACTCGCACGTGAACGGGAAGCTGACCATCGGCGAGAACATCGGCGATCTCGGTGGCCTCTCGATCGCGCTCAAGGCGTACCGGATCGCCCGTGGCGACGCCAGCCCGCAGCCGATCGACGGCTACACCGACGAGCAGCGCCTGTTCCTGTCCTGGGGCGCGATCTGGCAGTCGAAGTCGCGGCCCGAGCTGATCAAGCAGCGCCTGGCCACCGACCCGCACTCCCCCAGCGAGTTCCGGTGCAACCAGATCGTGCGCAACGTCGACGACTTCTACACGGCGTTCGACGTGACACCCGATGACGCGTTGTGGCTCGAGCCCGCGGAGCGCGTCGCCATCTGGTGACCGGCTGACCGGTCGGGGTGCCGGGTTTTCCGACCACGGACGGGATCGCCGGCACGTCGGCCGGCGCGGCACCCGGGTTCTCCGACCACGGACGGGATCGCCGGCAGCTCCGCCCACCCGGCACCCGGGTTTTCCGACCACGGACGGCATCGCCGACAGGTCCGCCCGCCCGGCACCCGGGTTTTCCGACCACGGACGGAAGTCCTTCTCGGCCCCCTCCGCCCCTTCTCCGCCCCCTCCGCCCCGCGGGGCCGCACGACGAACAGCCCGCCCCCCACACGGGGGGGCGGGCTGTTGACGTCGGCGACGCGTCAGCGGTGCAGGTCGAACCGGTCCAGCTCGGTGACCTTGCCCCAGGCGGCGACGAAGTCGCGGACGAACTTCTCGTTCGCGTCGTCGGAGGCGTAAACCTCGGCGAGAGCCCGCAGCTCGGAGTTGGAGCCGAAGACCAGGTCGGCGCGGCTGCCGACCCAGGTCGCCTCGCCGCTGGCGTCCGTCGTGGCCTGGAAGGCGTGCGACCCCGGATCCAGCGGCTTCCAGGTCGTGCCCAGCTCCAGCAGGTTGACGAAGAAGTCGTTCGTCAGCACGCCGGGGCGATCGGTCAGCACCCCGGTCGAGGTGCCGTCCCAGTTGGTCTCCAGCACCCGCAGCCCGCCGACCAGCACGGTCATCTCCGGCGCGCTCAGGGTGAGCAGATTGGCCTTGTCCACCAGCAGGAACTCAGCCGGCAGCTGGGCGTGCTTGCCGTAGTAGTTGCGGAAGCCGTCGGCGATCGGCTCCAGGTAGCCGAACGACTCCACGTCGGTCTGCTCCGGGCTCGCGTCGGTCCGCCCCGGGTGGAAGGGCACGACGACGTCGACACCGCCTGACCGGGCTGCCTGCTCGACCGCCGCGTTGCCGGCCAGCACGATCAGGTCGGCCAGCGAGACCCGCTTGCCACCGGTCTGCGCCTGGTTGAACTGGGTCTGGATGCCCTCGAGAGTCTCCAGCACCGCCGTCAGCTGAACCGGGTTGTTGACCTCCCAGTCCTTCTGCGGGGCGAGCCGGATGCGGGCGCCGTTCACGCCGCCACGCTTGTCGCTGCCCCGGAACGACGAGGCCGCCGCCCAGGTCAGCGAGACCAGCTGGGAGACCGTCAGGCCGGAGGCCAGCACCTGCTCCTTCAGGGTGGCCGCGTCCGCGTCGTCGATCAGCTCGTGGTCGACGGCCGGCAGCGGGTCCTGCCAGAGCAGCTCCTCCGCCGGCACCTCGGGTCCGAGGTAGCGGGCCAGCGGACCCATGTCGCGGTGGGTCAGCTTGAACCAGGCCCGGGCGAACGCGTCGGCCAGCTCGGCCGGGTTCTCGTAGAACCGGCGCGAGATCTTCTCGTAGACCGGGTCGACCCGCAGGGCGAGGTCGGAGGTCAGCATCCGGGGCTCGCGCTTGCTCGACGGGTCGTGCGCGAGCGGCACCAGGTCGTCGCCGGCGCCGTTCTGCGGACGCCACTGCCAGGCACCACCGGGGCTCTTGAAGAGCTCCCACTCGTACGAGAACAGGATGTGGAAGTACTCGTTGTCCCAGCGGGTCGGGTGGTAGGTCCAGGTGACCTCGAGCCCGGAGGTGATCGTGTCGTCACCCTTGCCGGTGCCCAGGTCGTTGCTCCAGCCCAGACCCTGGCTCTCCAGCGGAGCGGCCTCCGGATCCGGGCCGATGTGCTCCTCGGTGCCGGCGCCATGGGTCTTGCCGAAGGTGTGACCGCCGGCGATCAGCGCCACGGTCTCCTCGTCGTTCATGGCCATCCGGCCGAACGTCTCCCGGATGTCGCGGGCCGAGGCCAGCGGGTCCGGGTTGCCGTTCGGGCCCTCGGGGTTGACGTAGATGAGACCCATCTGGACGGCCGCGAGGGGCTTGTCCAGCTCGCGCTCTCCCCGGTAGCGGTCGTCGCCCAGCCAGGTGGTCTCCGGGCCCCAGTAGACGTCGTCGTCCGGCTCCCACACGTCGGCGCGACCGCCGGCGTAGCCGAACGTCGCGAAGCCCATCGTCTCCAGCGCCACGTTGCCAGTGAGCACGATCAGGTCGGCCCAGGACAGGTTCTGGCCGTACTTCTTCTTCACCGGCCAGAGCAGCCGGCGGGCCTTGTCCAGGCTGACGTTGTCGGGCCAGGAGTTCAGCGGGGCGAACCGCTGCTGCCCGGCGCCGGCGCCGCCACGACCGTCGAAGACCCGGTACGTGCCGGCCGAGTGCCAGGCCATCCGGATCATCAGCGGGCCGTAGTTGCCGAAGTCGGCCGGCCACCAGTCCTGGGAGGTCGTCAACAGCTCGGCGACGTCGGCCTTGACCGCAGCCAGGTCCAGCGTCCGGAAGGCGGCCGCGTAATCGAAGTGCTCACCCAGCGGGTTGGCCACGGCCGGGTTCTTGGCCAGGATCTTGAGGTTCAGCCGGTTCGGCCACCACTTCTCGTTCGCGGTGCCGCTGGTGGGGTGCGGCTGCTGCTGCTCACCGTGGATGACGGGGCAGGTGCCCGCGGCCTCGGTGCCCTGACCGGTGGTGTTCGTCGACTCGGTCTCCACGTCGGAGACGACCGGGTGGTCGCTGGGGATCCCGGCGGAGTCGCTGACCTTCTCGCTGTCTGTCATTCTGTCCTCACTGTGGGTGGTTCGGTCGGAGCTCGATCAGGTGCGGTTGCTGGCGCAGGCGGAGCAGGTGCCCCAGAAGGTGACCTCGGCGACGCGGACGACGAACCCGCGGTCGTCGGACGGGGTGAGGCAGGGAGCCTCCCCGACGACGCAGTCCACGTCGGAGATCGCACCGCAGTCGGTGCAGATCAGGTGGTGGTGGTTGTCGCTGACCCGTAGCTCGAACAGGCCCGGGTGGCCGGCGGGCTCGATCCGTCGCACGAGACCGGCGTCGGCGAAGTCGCTCAACGCGTTGTAGACCGACTGCAGACTCGTGCCGGGCACCGTGACCAGCACCCGGTCGAGCAGATCATCGGCCCTGCTGTGCGGCCGCTCCCGCAGAGCGTCCAGCACCGCCCGGCGGGACTCGGTCACCCGCAGCCCGACGCCGCGGATCGCGTCGTCGGTGGGGTCGAGCTGGCTGGCGGTCATCGCTACGCACGTTAGCACTCTTTTGAATGACCCAAAAGAGGGACTCTGCCGAGAGTGCCAGCCAGTGGTCCGGTCACGAGCCTTCGAGCGAGCGCCAGCGAGCGAGCCCGTCGCAAGCGTCCGCGCAGCGGAGCGCCCGGTCCTGTCTGGACTGAGAAGCGCGCAGACACGCTTCACCGTCTGCGCGCGCCGAGGGAAGTCAGGACCAATCGGCGCGCAGCGGAGCAGCGTGTGACGACAACAGTGACGACTACACCGAGCGGGTGACCACCGAGTCGCAGAGGTCGGCCAACGCGTCGCGGGCGGGGCCGGCGGGCAGGTCGGCGAGGAAGGACCGGGCCCGGTCCGCCCGACGCCGGACCTCGGCGCGCGCCTCGTCGACGCAGTGGTGGACCCGGAGCAGACCGAGCGCCTCGGCCAGGTCCGCGTCGTCGCTGAGATCGGAGTCCAGCAGCTGCAGCAACCGGGAGTCCGCGGGTGAGCTCGGGTCCGCGGAGCGTCGGAACAGCAGGGTGGGCAGGGTGGGGATGCCTTCCCGGAGGTCGGTGCCGGGTGTCTTGCCGGTCTCGTCGGAGGTGACGTCGATGACGTCGTCGGAGAGCTGGAAGACGGTGCCGATCTCCTCGGCGTACGCCGCCAGGGCCCGCTGCACCGACAGCTCGGCGCCGGCCACCTTGGCCCCGAACAGGGCCGAGGTGGCGATCAGGGAGGCCGTCTTGTCGGCCACCACCTGGAGGTAGTGAGCCAGCGGGTCGGCGTCCTGCGGTCCGACCGTCTCGGCGATCTGACCCTGCACCAGACGCGCGAAGGTCCGCGCCTGCAGCCGGACGTAGTCCGGACCGAGCTCGGCGACCTCCTCCGAAGCCCGCGCGAACAGGAAGTCACCGACCAGGATGGCCACCGTGTTGCCCCACCGCTCGTTGGCGCTGGCCGAGCCGCGGCGCAGCCGCGCCTCGTCCATCACGTCGTCGTGGTAGAGGCTGGCCACGTGGGTGAGCTCGACCACCAGGGCCGCCCGGACGACGTCCTCGGCCGGAGCTCCGGCCGGGTCGCCAGCCGGGCCGAACTGGGAGGCCAGCACCACCAGCAGCGGACGGAAGCGCTTCCCGCCGGCCGCGATGACGTGGCGGGCGGCCTCGGTCACCATGGCCGAGTCGGCCTCGGCGGCCCGGAGCAGCGCGGCCTCGATCAGCTCGAGCCGTTCACGGACGGTCGCCTCCAACGCGACCTCCCGCTCCCTCTCTGCCAGCACAGCTCTCCTCGATCCTCGTCCGTCACGCCGCGGACCGCGGCGGGCGAGTCACCCCGACCGCAACCCGCGGTGGGGCTGTCACCGTCGTGACCGGTCACCGTCGTGACCCCTCACCATTGTGACTCAGCGGACGAACTCCCCGGCCACCTGAGCCAGCTCGAGCAGCGGCCCGGGGAACAGGCCCAGAGCCACAGTAGCCACGACGGCAACACCGACGGCCACCAACGTGGAGGCCCCCGGCTTGATGACCGCCACCGGACCCTCGGCCGGCTCCGAGAAGAACATCAGCACGATGACCCGGACGTAGAAGAAGGCGGCGATCACGCTGATCACCACGGCCACCACGACCAGCCACTCGGCCCCGCCGTTCCAGGCCGCCGCGAAGACCGCCCACTTGCCGATGAAGCCGCTGGTCAGCGGGATGCCCGCGAAGCTGAGCATGAACACCGAGAAGACCACCGCCGCGGCCGGCGAGCGACGGGCCAGCCCGACCCAGCTCGAGAGCAGGGTCGCCTCGCCACTGGGGTCGCGCACGAGGGTGATCACGGCGAAGGCCCCGAGCGTGGCCGCGCCGTACGCCACCAGGTAGAACATCACCGAGGAGACGCTGGTGAGGCCGCCGGCCGGACTCCCCGAGGAGGCCTGCGAGGCACCGACGAACGCGGTCATCAGGAAGCCGGCGTGCGCGATCGAGGAGTAGGCCAGCATCCGCTTGACGTCGGTCTGGCTGATCGCGACGACCGAGCCGACGGCCATGGTGGCCACCGCGATGATGGCCATCATCGGCTGCCAGTCCCAGCGGTCGGCGCCCAGAGCCACGTAGAAGACCCGCATCAACGCGCCGATGGCCGCGATCTTGGTGCAGGCCGCCATGAACGCCGTGATCGCGGTCGGGGCCCCGGCGTACACGTCGGGAGTCCAGGAGTGGAACGGCACGGCCCCGAACTTGAACAGCAGACCGACGCCGACCAGGGCCATCCCGGCCAGCAGCAGCAGCGAGTCCCCGGTGCCGCCGCGCAGTGCGGTGTCGATCCGTGCGAAGTCGAAGGACCCGGCGTAGCCGTAGAGCAGCGCCGCACCGTAGAGGTAGATGGCCGACGACATCGCGCCCAGCAGGAAGTACTTCAGCGACGACTCCTGCGACAGCAGCCGACGGCGCCGCGCGAGCCCGCAGAGCACGTAGAGCGGCAGCGACAAGATCTCCAACGCGATGAACATGGTGATCAGGTCGTTCGAGGCCGGGAACAGCATCATCCCGGACAGGGCGAACAGCGCCAGCGGGTAGACCTCGGTGTGCTCGACGCCGGCCCGGGCGGCTTCGCGCTCCGACTCGGTGCCGGGCACCGCCGCGGCCTGCGGCGCGAAGACGCTGGCCCCGTTCTCGGCGGTCCGGTCGGCGATCAGCAGGAACGAGATGGCGCCGAAGACCAGCAGGATGACCCACATGAAGGAGGTGGGGCCGTCGACGCTGACCGAGCCCTCGGCGGCCACGGTCGGCGGGTGGACGGTCCAGTTCCGCAGGGTCATGAACAGCGCGGCCGCGATGGCGGCGTAGACGATGGTGAGCTGCGCGGCGCGGCGGCTGCCGCGGGGGGCGAAGCCCTCGACCAGGACCCCGAGGCACGCGCCTGCGAAGATCAGGATGAAGGGCATCAACAGCCCGTACTCGATGGTGGGTGCAGTGATCTCCATCAGGCTCACCTACCCCCTTCTGCCGTGACCCACGGTTGCGGGTCGCTCACTCCGACGTGCTGCATGGTGGCCTCCACCGACGGCGCGATCACGTCGAGCATCGGCTTGGGGAACACGCCGAGGACCAGGATCAAGATCACCAGCGGAGCGAGGGCGAGCCGCTCCCGGCCGTTCAGGTCGTCGGTGATCGTGCGCTCGACGTCTGCGGTGACCGGTCCGGTCATCGTGCGCTGGTACATCAACAGGATGTACAGCGCGGCGAGCACGATGGCCAGGGTCGAGACCGCGGCGTACGCCGGGTGCCGGCTGAAGGTGCCGGCCAGGACCATGAACTCGGACACGAAGCTGGACAGCCCCGGTAGCGACAGGGTCGACAGCCCGGCGAACAGGAACAGCGCGGCCGCCACCGGCGCCACCTTCTGCACCCCGCCGAAGGCGTACACGTCACGGGACCCGCGCCGCTTGATCAGGTAGCCGACGACCAGGAACAGACCGGCCGTGGACAGGCCGTGGTTCAGCATGTAGAGCGTCGACCCCACCATCGACTGGCTGGTGAAGGCGAAGATGCCCAGCACGATGAAGCCGAAGTGGCTGATCGAGGTGTACGCGATCAGCCGCATCAGGTCACGGCTGCCGATGGCGAGGATGGCGCCGTACAGGATGGAGACGGTGGCCAGGACCAGCACCACCGGGGTCGCCCACTGGCTGGCCTCGGGGAAGAGCCCCAGACAGAACCGGATCATCCCGAAGGTGCCGATCTTGTCCATCACGCCGACCATCATGGTCGCGCCCCCGGGACTGGACTCCTCGGCCGCGTCGGGCAGCCAGGTGTGCAGCGGCACCAGCGGCGCCTTGATGGCGAAGGCGAACATGAACCCGAGGAACAGCCACCGACCCGTGTCGGTGGCGATGTCCAGCTGCATCAGGTCCGACAGCAGGTAGCTGGCTTTCCCGGCCTGGGCCGACAAGACGTACAGCCCGATCACGCTGGCGAGCATGACGAAGCCGCCGAGCAGACCGAAGATCAGGAACTTGGCCGCCGCGTAGCTGCGCCGCGCTCCGCCGAAGCCACCGATCAGGAAGTACATCGGGATCAGGATGACTTCGAAGAACACGTAGAACAGGAACACGTCGGTGGCCAGGAACAGGAACAGCGCGCAGCTCTCGACGACCAGGACCAGGGCGAAGAACACCCGGCTGTCGTACTTGGGCGGTGGGGCCGTGGTGTCACCCGAGGCGACCCACGCGGCTGCGCCCTCGCCGTCGAAGTCGTTCCAGCTGGCGATGATCACCAGCGGGGTGACGATGGTGACCAGGAGCACCAGGGTGAGCCCGATGCCGTCCAGGCCGAGGGCGTAGTAGACGCCCAGCGGCTTGATCCAGGGGACCTGCTCACTCAGCTGCATGCCGGCGCCGGGCCGGTAGGAGATCAGCAGCACGATCGAGATCACGAAGGCGATCAACGAGACCGCCAGGGCCAGGGTCTTGGCCGCCTGGCCCTTGACCACGATCAACGCGGCCGCGCCGACCAGGGGCAGCAGGGCGAGCACACTCAACCAGGGAATCATTGCCGTCACTTCCTAGCCGAGCCGTCCGAGGGCGATCACAGCACCGACCACCACGGCCCCGAGGACCATGGTCAGCGCGTACGACCGCACGAAACCGTTCTGCACCTTGCGGAGCTGACCCGAGATCTGGGTGATCACCGCACCCGTCGAGTTCACCCCGCCGTCGATGCCGTCGTCCTCCAGCCGCAGCAGACCGTCGGTCAGCTGCTGACCGGGCCGCATCAGCGCCGCCTCGTTCAACGCGTCGCCGTACAGGTCGTTGCGTCCGGCCAGGGTGAACGGCGACCGGCTCTGCGGCGCCGTCAGCGGGATGTCCTTGCGCGGGCCGAAGACCACGAACGCGACGGCCACCCCGGCCGCCACCAGCAGCAGCGTGGCGATGCCGACACCGGTGAGGTGCAGCAGGCTCGGAGCGTGCTCTGCGCCGTGCGCGATGCCGAAGGCGGGGTCCAGCCAGCCGCCGATCCAGTTGTTCAGCAGCAGGCCGCCGGCGAAGGAGAAGACACCGAGGATGATCAGCGGCACCGTCATCACCGCCGGTGACTCGTGCGGGTGCACCCCGGCCAACCACCGCTTCTGACCGAGGAAGGTCATCAGCATCAACCGGGTCATGTAGAACGCCGTCACCCCGGCGCCGAGCATGGCCAGCACCCCGACCAGGGCGCTGTGCTCGAAGGCGGCCTCGATGATGTGGTCCTTGGAGTAGAAGCCGGCGAAGAACGGGAAGCCGATGATCGCCAGGTAGCCGGCGGCGAAGGTGATGAAGGTGACCGGCATGGCCCGCGACAGCGCACCGTAGTGCCGCATGTTCACGTCGTCGTCCATCCCGTGCATGACGGAGCCGGCGCCGAGGAACATGTTGGCCTTGAAGAAGCCGTGGGTGACCAGGTGGAAGATCGCGAACGCGTAGCCGGCCGGGCCGATGCCCGCGGCCAGCATCATGTAGCCGATCTGCGACATGGTCGAGCCGGCCAGGGCCTTCTTGATGTCGTCCTTGGCGCAGCCGATCCAGGCGCCGGCCAGCAGCGTCACGGTGCCGACGACGACCACCGCGGTGGCCGCGGTCTCGGTCTGCTCGAAGACCGCGAAGGAGCGGGTGACCAGGTAGACCCCGGCGGTGACCATCGTGGCCGCGTGGATCAGGGCCGACACCGGGGTCGGACCCTCCATCGCGTCCAGCAGCCAGGACTGCAGCGGCACCTGGGCGGACTTGCCGCAGGCGCCGAGCAGCAGCAGCAGACCCATCACGGTGGCCATGCCGCCCGGCATCGCGGCGGCGCCGGCGTTGACGTCGACGAAGGCCGAGGAGCCGAAGGCGGCCAGCATCAGCATGATCGCCACGGACATACCGAGGTCACCGACCCGGTTCACCACGAACGCCTTCTTGCCGGCCACGGCCGCTGACGGCTTGTGCTGCCAGAAGCTGATCAGCAGGTACGAGGCCAGGCCCACACCCTCCCAGCCGACGAACAGGACCAGGTAGTTGTCGGCCAGGACGAGCAGCAGCATGGCCGCGATGAACAGGTTCAGGAACCCGAAGAACCGGCGCCGCCGCTCGTCGTGGGCCATGTAGCCGATCGAGTAGACGTGGATCAGGCTGCCCACGCCGGTGATCAGCAGCACGAACAGGATGGACAGCTGGTCGACCAGCAGGCCGACGCCGATGTCCCAGCGACCGGAGGTGATCCAGGTGTAGACCGGCACGGCCACCGCGCGGGCGGTCTCCTCGCGTCCGAGCAGCTGGACGAACAGGGCCACGCCGAGGGCGAAGGACGCGATCGGGGCCAACGTCCCGAGCAGATGACCCCACGCGTCGCCGGCCCTGCCCACGAGCAGCAGGATCGCCGCGCTGACCGCCGGGATGGCGATCAGCAACCAGGCGTACGAGAAGAGTCCCTCGGCCGCGACCGGGGTGACCACTTCGAGCAGATTCACCGCTGTCCCCTCAGAACTTCAACAGGTTGGCGTCGTCGACCGAGGCCGACCGGCGGGTGCGGAAGATGGAGACGATGATGGCGAGACCCACCACGACCTCCGCCGCGGCCACCACCATGACGAAGAAGGCGGCCACCTGTCCGTCCAACGCGCCGTGCACGCGCGCGAAGGTGACCAGCGACAGGTTGGCGGCGTTGAGCATCAGCTCGACGCACATGAACGCCACGATCGCGTTGCGGCGCGTCATGAAGCCGATCAACCCGATGGTGAACAGGATCGCGGACAGGCCGATGTAGTAGTCGGGATTCACTGGTCGCTCCCTCCGCCGGCGCGGGACTGGCCGGCGTTGCGGGAGACGTCGTAGCCCCGGCCGCTGTCGTCGGCGGCGTCGTCGGGTCCGCCCCCGCCGTCCTCGGTCGCGATCTCGCGCAGCGTCCGCTCGATCGGGGCGGCCAGCTCGTGCGCGTCGGCCACGGTGCCGCGCGCCCGGAGGGTCGCCGACACCGACAGCTCCGAGGCGGAGCCGTCCGGCAGCAGGGCCGGGGTGTCGACGGCGTTGTGCCGGGCGAAGACACCGGGGCTGGGCAGCGGTCCGGGGTGCTGACCGGTCTCGGCGTACTTCTGCATCCGCTCGGCGACGAGCTCGGGCTGCTTCTTCTTGGGCGTGAGGCGTTCCCGGTGCGCCAGCACCATCGCGCCCAGGGCGGCGGTGATGAGCAGCGCGGCGGTGGCCTCGAAGACGAACACGTACCGGGTGAAGACCAGGGCGGCGATGCCCTGGACGTTGCCGCCGTGGTCGGCGTTCGCCGCGTCGAGGCCCAGGGGCGACCCGACCACCGCGTTGCCGACGGCCACGACGAGGAGGACCCCGAAGCTCACCCCGGCGATCACGGCCCAGACCCGCTGGCCGCGGATGGTCTCCACCAGGGAGTCGGCGGCGTCGACGCCGACCAGCATCAGCACGAACAGAAACAGCATCAAGATGGCGCCGGTGTAGACGATGATCTGCACCACGAACAGGAACGGTGCGTCCTGGGCGGCGTACTGGACGGCCAACGAGATCATCACCGCCGCCAGGCAGAGAGCGGAGTGCACGGGCTTGCGGGACAGGATCATCCCGAGGGCACCGAGGATCATCACCGGCGCCAGCAGCCAGAAGGCCACCTCCGCCCCGGTGACCATGGGCGTGAGTCCGATCACCGTCCCGCCTTCTCTCGCTTCGCAGCGTCCTTCTCGGCCTTGGCCCGCGCCTTGCGGCCCGGGATGCCCTGGTTCGGCACCGGCGGCTCCCAGCCGCTGATGTCGCCGGCCCGGTCGTCGGGCTTGCCGGTGGCGGGCAGACCGAGGAAGTACGCCTGCTCGTCGTCACCGAGGCGGCGCTCGTGCGGCGGCAGCTCCATCCCCGGCAGCAGCGGTCCCAGCAGGTCGGCCTTCTCGTAGATCAGCTTGCCCCGGCTGTCGTCGGCCAGCTCGAACTCGTTGGTCATGGTCAGCGCCCGGGTCGGGCAGGCCTCGATGCACAACCCGCACAGGATGCAGCGCAGGTAGTTGATCTGGTAGACGCGGCCGTAGCGCTCCCCCGGCGAGAACCGCTCGCCGTCGCTGTTCTGGGCACCCTCGACGTAGATGGCGTCGGCCGGGCAGGCCCAGGCACACAGCTCGCAGCCGACGCACTTCTCCAGCCCGTCGGGCCAGCGGTTCAGCTGATGGCGCCCGTGGAACCGCGGGGCGGTCACCTTCGGGGCGTTCGGGTACTCCTCGGTGAAGGTCTTGCGGAACATCGTCTTGAAAGTCACGCCGAACCCGGCGATCGGGTCGAAGACACCCATCAGGACTGCTCCTCTCGGGTCGTCTGATCGGCGTCGGCAGGCATCGGGCGGGCGCGGCGGGGCGGAGCGGAGTCGGCGTCCGGCGACTCCTCGCCGACCAGCAGGCCGGCGAGCTCGGGCAGCTGCTGGTCGCCCTGCGGGGGCACCGGGTAACCACCCGCGAAGGCGTCGAAGGGTTCGTCGGCCCCGGTGTCGTCCGACGCGGTCTCGCCGTCGCCACCGACGAAGGTGGCCACGATCAGACCCACCAGCACGACTCCGGCGACGACCCAGAAGGTCGGGGTGGAGAACCAGCCCTCCCGGTTGCCCAGCCGGAAGGCGGCCACGGCCATCAGCCAGACCAGGGAGATCGGGATCAGCCACTTCCAGCCGAAGCTCATGAACTGGTCGTACCGCAGCCGCGGCAGGGTGCCGCGCAGCCAGACGAACAGGAAGAGGAAGAACAAGACCTTGAGCACGAACCACAGCAGGCCCCACCAGCCCTGGTCCAGCGCCGGCACCAGGTTGAACGGGAACGGGGCGTGCCAGCCACCGAGGAACAGGGTGGTGGCCAGCGCCGAGACGGTGATCATGTTCATGTACTCGGCCATGAAGAACATGGCGAAGCGCATCGAGGAGTACTCGGTGTGGAAGCCGCCGACCAACTCGCCCTCGGCCTCGGGCAGGTCGAACGGGGCCCGGTTGGTCTCCCCCACCATCGAGATCAGGTAGATCGCGAAGGACGGGATCAGCATCACGCAGTACCAGAGCGGGAAGGTCTGCCCGAACAGGGTGAAGTTGGGCTGCGCCTGGGCGGCCACGATCTCCGAGGTCGACAGCGAACCGGCGTAGAGGAACACCCCGACCAGGGCCAGACCCATCGCGATCTCGTACGAGATCACCTGCGCGCTGGAGCGCAGCGCGCCGAGCAGCGAGTACGTGGAGCCACCCGACCAGCCGGCCAGCACGATCCCGTACACGCCGATCGAGGCGAGCGCCACGATGAACAGCACGGAGACGGGCAGGTCGGTCACCTGCAGCGGGGTGGTGATGTCGGTGAACGGGATCTGCACCACGCCCGCGATCGGGATCACCGCGATCGCCGTGACGGCCGGGATGGCCATCACGAACGGCGCGATCATGAAGACGACCTTCTCGGCGTTCTTCGGAGTGAAGTCCTCCTTGAACATCAGCTTCATGCCGTCGGCCAGCGACTGCAGCAGACCGAACGGCCCGTTCATGGTCGGGCCCTTGCGGTGCTGCATCAGACCGACGACGCGACGCTCGAACCAGATGGTGAACAGCGTCATGACCAGCAGGAAGACCAGGGCGAAGACCGCCTTGATCAGCACCAGCCACCAGGGGTCGGCGAAGAACACGTCGAGTCCGGTCATGGGCGCAGCCTCCCGGGAGTGCAGGAGCGATCGGGGACGACACGCTGTTCGTCGTCACCGATCGCGACGAACGAGCGGGAAACCGCGGAGCACAGGACCGCGGAGCGCGGAGCGCGACCGATGGCACCGGTCATGGCACGACCACCTCACTGTTCGACGGGGTGATCAGGACCGGGTCACCGGCGGCCGCTGCGAGGTGCTCGGCGACCTCGTGACCGCGGGGCCGGGTCGGCAGCCAGATCACGTTCGGGACCATCTCGACCGCCAGCTGGACGGGCAGCGTGACCGACCCGCGGTCGGTGGTGATCCGCACCGTGTCCACGATCCCGGCGGCCGCGGCCGTCGCGGGGTGCAGCACGGCCACCGGTGGCCGTGCGGTGTCCAGCAGGTAGGGCTCGTGGGCCACCGCGGAGCTGTGGTCCAGGTGCATCCGCCAGGTGGCCAGCAGCGCGTGCCCGGGAGCCGGCTCGTACGCCACCCCGGCACCGATGGTCGGCGCCGCCGCCCGGGGCCCGTCCCAGGTCCCCAGCTCCCGCAGCTCGGCGAGAGCCTGGGCAGGCGTCCGGAGCCCGAGCGACCTCCCGAACGCGTCGGCCAGGGCGGCCAGCACCCGCAGGTCGCTCATCGAGCTGGGCTTGGCGAAGACCGCGTCGAAACCGCGGTCCCGACCCTCCCAGTTGACGAAGGTGCCGGATCGCTCCTCGATCAGCGAGACGGGCAGCACGACGTCGGCCCGCTCGGTGACCGCGGAGGCGCGAGCCTCAAGACTGACCACGAACCCGACCCGCTCCAGCCCCTCGAGCGCGGCGACGGGGTCGAGCAGGTCGTTGGGGTCGACCCCGGCCACGACCAGGGCCCCGAGCTCGTCGTCACCCGCGCCGAGCAGCATCTCGTCGGTGTCGCGGCCGGTGTCGGCCGGGAGGTGGTCGGCACCCCAGGTGACCGCGGTGTCGACCCGGGCGGCCGCGTCGTCGACCGGACGGCCGCCGGGCAGCAGGTTGGGCAGGCAGCCGGCCTCCACGGCACCGCGGTCGCCGGCGCGACGGGGCACCCAGGCCAACCGGGCCCCGGTGCGTTCGGCCAGCGCGGCGACGGCGGTCAGCGTGCCGGACGCCAGAGCGGCCCGCTCACCGACCAGGATGACGGTGTCGGGTCCGGGGAAGAGCTCCGCCGGCAGCTCGGCGAGCACACTCGCCTCGGCGCCGGGCGCCGTGGCGACCAGGGTGGCGTCGAGCTTGTGGTTGCCGTTGCTCAGGTAGGGCGCCAGCGTGTACACCTGCAGACCCGTCGCGCGGACCGCCTTGCGCAGGCGCAGGAAGACCGCCCCGGCCTCCTCCTCCGGCTCGAGCGCGACCAGCAGCACCCGGTCGGCCCGCTCCAGGTCGGCGTAGGTCACGCCCCGGCCCGAGCCGGCCACCGTGTGCGCGAGGAACTCGGCCTCCTCCTGGCTGTGCGGCCGGGAGCGGAAGTCGATGTTGTTGGTGCCGAGCACGACCCGGGCGAACTTCGCGTACGCGTACGCGTCCTCCACCGTCAGCCGGCCGCCGGTGAGCACACCGACCCGGCTGCCCGGGCTGACCGGTGCCGCCTCCGGGTCGTCGGGGTCGAGCGGCGGGTGCATCGCCGCCTGGAGACCGCGGACGGCGACGTCGATGGCCTCGGGCCAGGACGCCGGGCGCAGCACCGAGGTGCCGTCGGCGTCGACGTCGCGGACCAGGGGCCGGGTGAGCCGGTCGGCGCCGCGGCCGTAGCTGAAGGCGAACCGGTCCTTGTCGGTGATCCACTCCTCGTTGACCTCGGGGTCGTCGCCGGCCAGCCGCCGCATCACCTGGCCGCGCCGGTAGTCGACCCGGATGGCCGAGCCGCACGCGTCGTGCTCGGCGATGCCGGGCACCGACACCAGGTCGAAGGGGCGCGAGCGGAACCGGTAGGACGACGACGTCAGCGCGCCGACCGGGCAGATCTGGATGGTGTTGCCGGAGAAGTAGGAGTGCAGCGGCTCCTTCTCGTAGATGCCGACCTGCTGCAGGGCCCCGCGCTCGATCAGGGCGATGAACGGGTCGCCGGCCACCTGCTCGGAGAAGCGGGTGCAGCGGGCGCAGAGCACGCAGCGCTCCCGGTCGAGCAGCACGTTGGCCGAGATGTTGATCGGCTTCGGGTAGGTCCGCTTGACGTCGTGGAAGCGGGACTCGGCCTGACCGTGGGCCATCGCCTGGTTCTGCAGCGGGCACTCTCCGCCCTTGTCGCAGATCGGGCAGTCCAGCGGGTGGTTGACCAGCAGGAACTCCATGTTCCCGTGCTGGGCCTTGTCGGCCACCGGGGAGGTCACCTGGGTCTTGACCACCATGCCGGCGGCGGCCTCCAGGGTGCAGGACGCCTGGGGCTTGGGGATCGGCCGACCGTTGCCGGCGTCGGGGATCTCCACCAGGCACTGCCGACAGGCGCCCACGGGCTCGAGCAGCGGGTGGTCGCAGAAGCGCGGGATCTCGGTGCCGATCAGCTCGGCGGCCCGGATCACCAGGGTGCCCTTGGGCACGCTGACCTCGACGTCGTCGATGGTCAGGGTGATCAGGTCCTCGCGCTTCTCGAGGTCCTGTCCGGGCGTCGCCGTTGCGGTCATGAAAGAGCTCCCTCACGGACGAAGATCGTGCTGCGCTCGTACGGGAACAGCTCCCAGGCCGGGGTGTGCATGGCGTCCTCGAACTCACTGCGGAAGTACTGGATGGCCGAGCTGATCGGCGACGTGGCGCCGTCGCCCAGCGCGCAGAACGAGCGACCCAGGATGTTCTCGCACAGGTCGAGGAGCTTCTCGATGTCGCCCTCCTCGCCCCGGCCGGCCTCCATCCGCTTCAGGATCTGCACCAGCCACCAGGTGCCCTCGCGACACGGGGTGCACTTGCCACAGGACTCGTGCTTGTAGAACTCGGTCCAGCGCAGCACGGTGCGGACCACCGAGGTGGTCTCGTCGAAGCACTGCAGCGCCTTGGTGCCCAGCATCGACTTGACGCTGGCCACGCCCTCGTAGTCCAGCGGGATGTCCAGGTGCTCGTCGGTCAGCATCGGGGTGGAGGACCCGCCCGGGGTCCAGAACTTCAACCGGTGACCCTCGCGGATGCCGCCGGCCAGGTCGAGCAGCTGGCGCAGGGTGACCCCCAGCGGGGCCTCGAACTGTCCCGGCCGCGTCACGTGCCCGGACAGCGAGTAGATCGTCATCCCCTTGGACTTCTCGGTGCCCATCGAGGCGAACCACTCAGCACCGTTGGCCAGGATGCACGGCACCGAGGAGATCGACTCGACGTTGTTGATCACCGTCGGGCTCGCGTAGAGACCGGCGACGGCGGGGAACGGCGGCCGCAGCCGCGGCTGGCCGCGCCGGCCCTCCAGGGAGTCGAGCAGGGCGGTCTCCTCCCCGCAGATGTACGCCCCGGCGCCGGCGTGCACCACGATCTCGAGGTCGTAGCCGGTGCCCAGCACGTTCTTGCCCGCGTAACCGGCGGAGTAGGCCTCACGCACGGCCTGCTGCAACCGGCGGACCACGTGCAGCACCTCGCCGCGGACGTAGATGAAGGCGTAGGAGGCGTTGATGGCGTACGACGCGATGATCACGCCCTCGACCAGGGTGTGCGGCGAGGCCATCATCAGCGGGATGTCCTTGCAGGTCCCCGGCTCGGACTCGTCGGCGTTGACCACCAGGTACTTCGGTTTCGGGTTGTCCTGCGGGATGAAGCCCCACTTCATGCCCGTCGGGAAGCCGGCGCCGCCACGTCCGCGCAGCCCGGAGTCCTTGACCTCTGCCACGACCTCCGCGGGGGTCATGCCCAGGGCCTTGCGCAGCCCCTGGTAGCCGCCGCGGCGTTCGTAGTTGTGCAGCTTCCAGGCCCGCTCATCGCCCCAGTTGGCGGTGAGCACCGGGGTCAGCAGGTCAACCATGGTTCTCCTCCCCCTCGTGCCCGGCGCCGTCCTGCGCCGCCTCGTGCCGCGGCACCGGAGGTGCCGACCAACCCTTCTCCGCCGCGATCCGCAAGCCCAGCAACGACTCCGCGCCGGACGTCGGGCCCTCGTCGGCCCGGTTGTCGGGGAAGCCGGCGAGCACCCGCTCCGACTCGCGCCAGGTGCAGACCCGGGCGCCCCGGGTGGCGGTGACGGCCTCCCCGGCCCGCAGCTGGTCGACCACCTCGCACGCCCGCTGCGGCGTGGTGTTGTCGAAGAACTCCCAGTTGACCATCATCACCGGCGCGTAGTCGCAGGCGGCGTTGCACTCCAGGTGCTCCAGGGTGATCTTGCCGTCGTCGGTGGTCTCGTCGTTACCGATCCCGAGATGGTCCTGCAGGCGGGCGTAGACCTCGTCCCCGCCCATGATCGCGCAGAGCGCTGTGGTGCAGACCCCGACGTGGTACTCCCCCACCGGACGGCGCTTGTACATCGTGTAGAACGTGGCCACGCCGCTCACCTCGGCGGTGGAGATGCCCAGGATCTCCGCGCACAGCTCGATGCCGCGCGGTGTCACCCGTCCCTCCACGCTCTGCACCAGGTGCAGCATCGGCAGCAACGCCGACCGGGCCTGCGGGTAGCGGGCCGCGATCAGGTGCAGCTCGTCGATCGTCGACCCGTCGATCGCCGTCCCCTGGACGGAGTGGTCGATGCTGGCCTCGTCGAAGTGGGTGGTGAAGTGGCCATGCCGCGGAGCCTCCCCGCTGGTCAGCTGCCCGACCAGCTCCTCGCTCCCGACATCGCCGCCGGCATGCCCGTTCGACCGCCCCGGCTCACTCGGCGGATTCGGCTCGGTCAGGCTCATCGGTCGACTCCGCCCATCACGGGATCGAGACTGGCCACCGCGACGACGACGTCGGACACCATGGCGCCCTCGCACAACGCCGGCATCGCCTGCAGGTTGACGAAGCTGGGATCGCGGAAGTGCGCGCGGAACGGGCGGGTGCCGCCGTCGGAGACCACGTGCGCGCCGATCTCGCCGCGCGGGCTCTCGATCGGCACATACGCCTGACCCGGGGGGACCCGGAAGCCCTCGGTGACGAGCTTGAAGTGGTGGATCAGGGCCTCCATCGACTCACCCATGATGTGCTTCAGGTGCTCGTTGGAGTTGCCCATCCCGTCGCTCCCGACCGAGAGCTGGGCGGGCCAGGCGATCTTGCCGTCGGCGATCATCACCGGGTCGCCCTCCATCTTCTCCAGCCGCGCGATGCACTGCTCGACGATCTTGAGGCTCTCCCACATCTCGTTGAGCCGGATCCGGAACCGCCCGTACGCGTCGCAGGTGTCCCACGTCTGGACCTCGAAGTCGTAGGTCTCGTAGCCGCAGTAGGGCTGCTTCTTGCGCAGGTCCCAGTCGTAGCCGGTGGCGCGCAACGGCGGGCCGCTGATCCCCAAGGCCAGGCAGCCGGCCAGGTCGAGGTGACCGACCCCGCTCAGCCGGCCGATGAAGATCGGGTTGGCGTTGCAGAAGTCGGCGTACTCCGGCAGGTGCTTCTTCAACCAGGACACGAGATCGCGAAGGTGGTCGAGCGCGTTGGGGGGCAGGTCCTGAGCCACGCCCCCCGGGCGGATGTAGGCGTGGTTCATCCGCAGTCCGGTGATCAGCTCGAAGGCGTCCAGCACCTTCTCCCGCTCCCGGAAGCCGATCGTCATCACGGTGAGCGCGCCGATCTCCATGCCGCCGGTGGCGATGCAGACCAGGTGGGAGGAGATGCGGTTGAGCTCGAGCATCAGCACCCGCAGGACGTTCGCCTTCTCGGGGATCCGGTCCTCGATGTCGAGCAGTCGCTCGACGCCCAGGCAGTAGGTGGTCTCCTGCGAGAACGGCGACAGGTAGTCCATCCGGGTGCAGAACGTCACCCCCTGGGTCCAGGTGCGGAACTCCATGTTCTTCTCGATGCCGGTGTGCAGGTAGCCGATGCCGCAACGGGCCTCGGTGACCGACTCACCCTCCATCTCCAGGATCAACCGGAGCACGCCGTGGGTGGACGGGTGCTGCGGACCCATGTTGACCACGATCCGCTCGTCGCCCCGCTCCGCCTGCTCGGCGACGAGGGAGTCCCAGTCCTGACCGGTGACGGTGTAGACGTGACCCTCGGCGTCTTCGGTGAAGGCGCCGTACGGGTCCGTGGTCGTACCGGTACCACTCATGAGTAGTTCCTCCGCTCGTCCGGGGGCGGGATGGTGGCGCCCTTGTACTCGACCGGGATGCCGCCGAGGGGGTAGTCCTTGCGCTGCGGGTGGCCGGGCCAGTCGTCCGGCATCAGGATCCGGGTCAGCGCGGGGTGGCCGTCGAAGATGATGCCGAAGAAGTCCCAGGTCTCCCGCTCGTGCCAGTCGGCGGTCGGGTAGGTCGGGACCACTGACGGGATGTGGGGATCGTCGTCGGGGCAGGACACCTCGAGCCGGATCCGCCGGTTGTGGGTCATCGACTGCAGGTGGTAGACCGCGTGCAGCTCGGCACCCTTGTCGGCCGGGTAGTGCACCCCGGAGACGCTGCTGCAGAACTCGAACCGCAGGTGGGCGTCGTCCCGCAGGTGCTGCGCGAGGGTGGCCAGGTGCGCCCGCGCCACGTGGAAGGTGATCTCGCCGCGGTGCACGACGACCTTCTCGATCACGTCGGAGTAGCTCCCCATGACCTCACCGATCCGGTCGTTGACCTGGTCCCACCAGCCCCCGTACGGCGGCAGCGAGGCGGCCGGGAACTCGATGGTGCGGGTCAACCCGCCGTAGCCGGAGGTGTCGCCGGTGCCGTGGACGCCGAACATGCCCTGCCGGGTCTCGATCACCTCCGCGCTGGAGCCCGAGCGCTGGACGGCCCCCTCGGCGGTCGCCTCCGACGCCTCGGTCTCGTCGCTGGCCACGTCCGCCGGGGCGCCGGTGGCCGATTCCGACTTCGTCCCCGCGTCGGGGGCGGACTCGCCCTCGGGCACGGCGCCGGTGATCGGGGCCTTGGCGTCGGACTCGTTGTGCGGCCCGGTCGGTTCGGTCGGCTTGTCGCTCATGGGCGGAGCCTCTCGGGAGTGCAGCAACGAGACTCCGCGCAGCCCACGAGCACGGGGCGCGGAGCGCGACCATGGAGAGCGGTCACCGCAGCAGCCCCTTCAGCTCGTGGGCGGCCGGGGCCTCCAGCTGACGGGCCTCGGCAGCCTCGTCCGCGGCCACGGCGTTCAGACCGACCGGCAGGTGCGCGACCTTCTCCCGCAGCTTGAACATCGCGTCGATCAGCATGTCCGGCCGCGGCGGGCAGCCGGGCAGGTACATGTCCACCGGCACCACGTGGTCGACGCCCTGGACGATCGCGTAGTTGTTGAACATGCCGCCGGTGCTGGCGCAGACACCCATCGCCAGGACGAACTTGGGGTTGGGCATCTGGTCGTAGATCTGCCGGAGCACCGGGGCCATCTTCTGGCTGACCCGGCCGGCGACGATCATCAGGTCGGCCTGGCGCGGGGAGGCCCGGAAGACCTCCTGGCCCCAGCGACCCGAGTCGTAGCGGGGCGCGCCGTACGTCATCATCTCGATCGCACAGCAGGCGAGCCCGAAGGTCGCCGGCCAGAAGGAGGCGCTGCGCATGTAGCCGAACAGCCCCTCCAGCGTCGTCAGCAGCACACCGGTGGGGAGCTTCTCCTCAACACCCATGATCGTCTTCTTCCCGGGAGGAGGTCTGGAGGTCAGTGGTCACAGGGATCAGTCCCACTCGAGTCCGCCGCGTCGCAGCACGTAGAGGTAGGCCAGGAAGACGGTGATCACGAAGAGCACCATCTCCACCAGCGCGAAGGTCCCCATCTGGTCGAAGGAGACCGCCCACGGGTAGAGGAAGACGATCTCGATGTCGAAGATGATGAAGAGCATGGCGGTGATGTAGTACTTCACCGGGAACCGGCCACCACCCAGGGGCTGCGGGGTCGGCTGGATACCGCACTCGTACGAGTCGTACTTGGCCCGGTTGTAGCGACCAGGACCCACCAGCATGGAGGTGATGATGGTCAGGCCGACGAAGCCCGACGCGATCACCAGCATGATCACGATGCCGAGGTAGGGGCTCACCGCTCCACTCCTTGCCCGCTCATCCGGCTGCCCCTCATGCTTTCGGGGCGATCTTGCAGAGCGCGTTGATGATCTTGTCCATGGCGTCCCCGTCCCGGCTGTCGTGCAGGTTGGCCAGCAGCTTGAGGGTGAAGCGCATCAGGGTCTTGCGCGGCAGACCGTACTTGGTGCACAGCGACATCACCCGCGGGTTGCCGATCAGCTTCACGAACACGGCGCCGAGGGTGTAGTACCCACCGAGCTCGGCCTTCAGCTGGGTGGGGTAGCCCTGCAGGGCCCGCTCGGCGGTGCTGGTCCCGACGCCGCGGTAGTGGGCCTCGGCGATCGCGTCGGCGGCCAGCTCGGCCGACTCCATCGCGTAGGCGATGCCCTCGCCGTTGAACGGGTTGACCATCCCGCCCGCGTCACCGACGAGCAGCAGGCCCCTGGTGTAGTGCGGCGTCCGGTTGAAGCCCATCGGCAGCGCCGCACCCATCACCTTGGTGGTCATGTTCTCGTCGCGGAAGCCCCACTCCTCCGGGGTGTTGTCCAACCACCGCTTGAGCAGGTCCTTGTAGTCGGTCTTGCCGAAGGCCGAGGACGTGTTCAGGACGCCCAGTCCGACGTTGCAGGTGCCGTCGCCCATCCCGAAGATCCAGCCGTAGCCGGGCAGCAGGTCGCTCTCCCCGGGCGTGCCCGACCACAGCTCGAGCCAGGACTCCAGGTGGTCGTCGAGGTGCCGCGGGCTGGTGTAGTAGGTGCGGACCGCCACACCCATCGGTCGGTCGTCCCGCTTGGCCAGCCCCATCGCCAGGCTCAGCCGGGTCGAGTTGCCGTCCGCGGACACCACCAGCGGCGCGCGGAACTCCTGGCCGTCCTTGGTGGTGACGCCGACGATCCGGCCGGTCCGGTCGTCCAGGATCGGCGTGCTCACGTTGCACAGCTCGTACAGCTTCGCGCCCGCCGCGACGGCGTTGCGGGCCAGCAGGTCGTCGAAGTCGGAACGCGGCCGCACCAGTCCGTACGACGGGAAGTCCGCGAGCTCGGGCCAGGGCAGCTCGAACGGCGTCGTCGAGCCGCCGTAGATGCGCAGGCCCTTGTTGTGCAGCCAGCCCGCCTGCTCGGAGGTGTCGATGCCGAGCCGGATCAGCTGCCGGGTGGCGCGCGGTGTCAGACCGTCGCCGCACACCTTCTCCCGCGGGAACTGGGCTTTCTCCAGCAGCGCCACGTCCAGGCCACGGCGGGCCAGATGCGTCGCGGTCGCCGAACCAGCCGGTCCGGCGCCCACGACGAGGACGTCGGCCTCGACAGACATCGTCCCTCCCGGGCGTCAGCAGTGAACATCAGTGGGGGCGCTCGTGAAAACCTTCACGAACTCTGTGAACCTACCCTACGACTCAGACACCGGAAGAGTCATGCGGGGGCGACGCCTTCGGCGGACGATTTCCCTTGCCAGACACGAATGTCGCGATGAATTACGTGCGGCTGCGGTTGCGAAAATGCGCGAGCTGGGCGCCGGTGTCGATGTCGCGCGACAGGTCCTCGGCCAGGTCCAGCCGTGCGGGGGCCAGGGCGGTCACCAACCGGCGGACGGACTGGTCGTGACCGCGGTCCGGTCCGGCGAGCTGGATCAGGCGCCGGGCGGCGACGGGTCGTAGGGCGAGCTGGAGCACCTGGTCCCGGCCGGACAGGTCGACCCCGACCACCGCGTCGGCCCCGGTGCGCTCCAGCTCGGCCAGCAGGAGCGCCGCGGCCCGCCCTCCGCCCGGGGCGTCACCGGGGAGGGTCACGACCGCGGCGGGGTCGGAGGTGAGCGCCCAGGCCAGCCCGGTGACCAGACCGGCGGCCGGCCCACCGCCCGGCGGGTCCTCGGCGACCACGGTGACCGGTCGACTCACGGCACGGGGCGGACCGACCAGGGCGATCGCGGTCCCGGCCGGCAGGCCGTCGAGAGCGTGCTCCAGCAGCGGGCGACCGTCGATCTCGACCGCCAGCTTGTCGCCGCCGAACCGGCGGCCAGCCCCACCGGCCAGCACGACGGCGACCAGCCGGGGGGCGCTGGGCGGGGTGGTGGGCGGGCCGGAAGAGGCGGGGCGGACAGCGGGAGCGGCCACGAGGGTCAGCCGAGCGCGTCGCGCATCGGCACCAGCTTGGCGTTCGACTCGGTCAGCTCCGACTGCGGGTCGGAGCCCGCCACCACCCCGCAGCCGGCGAACAGGCGGATCTGCCGGGGGTCGGTCTCGTCGACGATGCCGCAGCGCAGCGCGATCCCCCACTCGCCGTCACCCTGGGCGTCGATCCAGCCGACCGGCCCGGCGTAGCGCTCCCGGTCGAGGTGCTCCAGCTCGGCCAGGGTCTCCCGGGCCGTCTCGGTCGGGGTGCCGCAGACCGCCGCACTCGGGTGCAGGGCCGCGGCCAGTCCGAGCGAGGTGCGCTCCGGTCCGGCCACGGCGGTGACGTCGGTGGCCAGGTGCAGCACGTTGGGCAGCTCGAGCACGTACGGCGCGTCGGGCACGTTCATCCCGGAGCAGTACGGCGCGAGCGCGTCCGCCACCGAGGCCACCGCGTACTCGTGCTCCTCCAGGTCCTTGCTGGAGCGGGCCAGCGCCGCCGCCGACGCCAGGTCGCGGGTGTTGTCGCCGCTGCGCTGGATGGTCCCGGCCAGCACCCGGGAGGTGACCAGCCCGTTCTCGCGACGCAGCAGCATCTCCGGCGTGGCACCGACCAACCCGTCGACCAGATAGCTCCAGCAGCGCTCGTACCGCTCGGCCAGCCGGGCCAGGATCCAGCGCGGGTCGATCGGTTCGCTCGAGCGGGCCAGCAGGTCCCGCGCCAGCACCACCTTCTCCAGCTCGCCGGCGCTGATCCGCCGGACCGCCTCGGCCACCGCCGCCTCCCACTGCGGTCCGGTGAGACCGCCGTCGGCGTACGAGACAGAGCGCGGCGGCACGGGCTGGACGACCGGCGGCAGGGCGTCGTCGTGGCCGAAGGAGGTGCCGATCTGGGTCAGCCAGGACCGGCCGTTGCGGCGACCGATCACCGTCCGCGGCACCACCATGGTGGAACGGGCCGCGGTGGTGGCCGGATCGAACACGAAGCTGCCGAAGGCCATGAACCCGGCTCCCGGCGTCTGGTTCAGGTCGCTGACCGAGACCACCTGGGACACCAGACCGGTCCACCACTCCTCGGCCTCGGCCACCGAGGCGGGCTTGCTGCGGACCACCTCGCCCCAGCCGATCATGCCCTCGCCGCGTCGCACCCAGGCGAACGCGTCAGGTCCCGGCAGCAGCGGAGCGAGCGGGCCCGGGTCCTCGATCTCGACCGTACGGGCGTAGAGCCGGGGCGGGTACGGGCCGGTGCTGCTCACCCTGGCAGCGTATCTCCGGGCGCCGCACGACCCATCCGTACGGACCGCGGCTCCGAATGATCGGCATGGGGAAGCCACGGAAGTCGACGCTCGCCCTCAGCGGGGTGCTGTCCGCGTCGGCGGCGCTCGGGGTCGGTCACCTGGTGGCCGCGCTGATGGCGAGACCAGCGGCTTCGCCGCTGATCGCCGTCGGCTCCGTGGCGGTGGATGCGGCTCCGACGCCGGTCAAGGAGACGGCGGTCCGGTTGCTGGGGACCTGGGACAAACCGGTTCTCATCAGCGGGATCGCGGTCGTGCTGCTGGTCGCGGCCGCTGGGATCGGCCTGCTGGCCCGGCACCGTCCGGGACCGGCGTCGGTGGCCATCGGCGCTCTGGGCCTCGTCGGAGCGGGGGCGGCGCTGCTGCGCAGCGGCTTCTCCTCCGGCGGGGTCTGGAGCGCTGTGCCGTCGCTCGTGGCGGGTGTGGTCGGGGTGGTGGCCCTGACCCTGCTCACCCGCTCTCTCACTCCTCCGGACCTCACCTCCAGGACAGCGGCGGACTCGCCGACCATCCCGACCGGCTCGCGGCGCCGCTTCCTGGCCACCGTCGCGGGGGCCGGTCTGCTCGCGGCGGCCGGCGCCGGCCTCGGCGAGGCCGTCAACCGCACCCGTCAGGCGGCTCGCGGGCTGATCCGCCTCCCGCTCCCGCGCTCGGCCGCGAAGCCTCTCCCCTTCGGGGTCCAGGTGCCCGGGGTGCAGACCTTCACCACCCCCGACGACGCCTTCTACCGGGTGGACATCTCCCTGGTCACGCCGCGGGTGGACGTGGGCACCTGGACGCTGACCATCGACGGCGGGGTCGACCGCCCGCTCGTGCTCAGCTACGACGACCTGCTGGCGATGCCGATGATCGAGCGGGACATCACTCTGGCCTGCGTGTCCAACGAGGTGGGCGGGGCGTACGTCAGCTCGGCCCGCTGGCTCGGGGTGCCGTTCAGCGAGATCCTCACCCGCGTCGGCGTGCGGCCGGGAGTGGACCAGGTGTTCAGCTACTCCTCCGACAGCGGCTACACCTGCTCGACCCCGCTCGCGGCGGTCAGTGACGGCCGGGACGCGATGATCGCGGTCGGGATGAACGGCGTGCCGCTGCCCGATGCCCACGGCTTCCCCGCGCGGATGGTGGTGCCGGGCCTGTTCGGCTTCGTGTCGGCGACCAAGTGGTTGGAGCGGATCGAGTTCACCAGCTACGCCGCGCAGACGGCCTACTGGACCGAGCGCGGCTGGGCCACCGACGCCCCCGTGCTCACCCAGAGCAAGATCGAGGTGCCGGCGTCCCTCGGCACCCTGAGCGCCAGCGGCATGATCGGCGGCACGGCGTGGGCGCAGCACCGCGGGATCGACAGGGTCGAGATCCGGATCGACGACGGGAAGTGGCAGGACGTGACCCTCGCCGAGTCGGCCGGCATCGACACCTGGCGGCAGTGGTCCTTCCACTACGACGGTCCCGCCGGTCGGCACACGGCCCAGGTCCGCGCCACCGACGGCACCGGCGAGGTGCAGCCGGAGAACCGCACGAAGGTCTTCCCCAGCGGTGCGCGCGGCTGGCACCAGATCCAGTTCAGCGTGGAGTGACCCGGCTCAGCGCTTCTTCTGCTGCTCCGCGGCGGCCGCGGCCGCGCGCTGCTTCTTCGCCCGGTCCAGCTCCCGCTGCTGCTCGGCCTGCCGGGCGCGGATCGACTCGGCGTCCATCGAGTTGAGCAGGATCAGGGCGGCGATGCCGCAGATGGCCAGCGACCACAGCGGCGAGAAGCCGAGCAGCATCGGTGCGGTGGCGATCAGACAGACGTCGAAGCCGCGGAAGACGTTGGACATCAGTCCCGGCGGGAAGGCGCCCGACGGGGTGGAGATCATCGGCGCGCTGAAGTCGGGGCCCTTGGCCTGCACCCAGCGGATGGCCGCCAGCAGCCCCGCCGCGGCGGTGGCGATCGCCATCAGACCGGCCTGCGTGCCCGTACGGGCGATCGCCCCGTCTCCGAAACCGAGGTAGGCCGGCGCCGTCAGACCCGCCCAGACCGCGACCAGGACGGCCGGGACGGTGATCGCCGACAGCTTCAGCTGCGCCAGTGAGAAGGGCAGGCAGCGGGACAGCCCGCCGGTCCGGGTCAGCACCCGCAGCCCCCCGAGCAGCGGCACCGTGGCCCCGAACAGGGACAGCGCGGCCACCACCGGGGTGAGGGTGCTCATCCCGAGGGCGTCGCAGGCGTACGGGACGACCAGGGTGACCGCCAGCATGAACAGAGGTTGCGGGAACCGCAGCAGACGCTGCCACTCCCGCCAGACCAGCGCCTGCCGGCCCAGCCCACGGCCACGCTTCGGCCGGACCGAGCCGACCGCGACCGCACGCCGCTCCACGACGATGTCGCGGGCCAGCCCGAAGTCGAGGGCGAAGAACGCACCGGAGATGCCGTTGACCAGGGCGCCGCCGCTGGTCAGCCGGGTGCGGCGGATGCGGCCGAGACGCAGCACGGCCAGCACGAGGTTGACGACGAGGAGCACCCCGGCGACCGCGACCACGGCGTACCCGATCTCCGCGTCGCCCTGCTCGCCGATACCCAGGCTGAACCAGCCGGCCGCGATGCCGACCACCGCGACGAGCGAGGCGACGCCGAGGACCGCGAACAGGTAGGTGGCGACGGCGGTCAGCCGGTGTCGTTCGGCTCCCTGCTGGGCGGCGGCGCCGGAGACCGCTGCCATCGCCGCGAGCGCGGTCGCGGCGGACCAGATGACGACGCTCGCCGCGGAGCCGCCGGTCAGGGCGGTGATCGCTCCCCCCACCAGCGCACCGACCACGAGGGCGACAGCCAGGGCGGCGACCAACCGAGGACCGAGGAGGCGGGCCCGCCGGACCGGGGTGTCGAGCAGCCAGAAGCCCTCGGCGGCGGAGGCGAGCACCGGGCCGAAGAGCCGGGAGACCGCCAGGGCGAGGGCCACGGCGAGGGCCAGCGCCGCCCACGGCAGCACCGTCCGCGCGGACAGACACGACTCCGAGCTGCACTCCGCGACGACTCGCTGGGCACGGATGACCACGTTGACCATCGCGCCGCCGATCATCAGGGCGGCGATGACGGCGATGTAGGCGTCGGAGAAGGCCTCCCACAGGTTCCGGGTGGCCCGGCCCTTGCGCCAGTCCCGGATCAGGGTCTTGAGCTCGGCCGCCGACGGGACGGCGAGGTGCGCGGGCTCCTCGTTGCCCTCGAAGCCGGCGTCGTGGTGGGCCGGGTACTCGTCGAACGTGTCGCCGGTGGTGGTCATCAGGCGGCGCCGAGCCGGACGACCCGGGTCGCGACGGACTCGACCAGCGAGGGCTCGTGGCTGGCGAACACGATGGCCAGCCCGCTCTTCCGCTCCGCCTGCAGCCGCTGCGACAGCCAGGCCACGCCCTCGACGTCCAGCCGCTGCTCCGGCTCGTCCATGATCAACAGCTTGCGCGGGCGGACGAAGGCGGTGGCCAGGGCGAGTCGCCGACGCTGGCCCGACGACAGGGTGCCGGGCAGCTGTCCCGACTGCGGCACCAGCTGCACCTCGTCGAGCACCTCGTCCACCATGGCGTCGGGATCGTCCTGACCGTGGGCTCGCGCCAGCAGGTCCAGGTGCTCCACCACACTGAGGTCGGGGAAGAAGTCCAGGTCGTCGATGACGGTGGCCACGTTGCGGCGGATCTCGGGCGAGGTCTCCGACATCGGCGTGCCGAGCACGTCGATGGTGCCGTCGTCAGGTCGGTCCGCGCCGACCAGGCAGCGCAGCAGGGTGGACTTGCCGGCACCGTTGCGCCCGGTCAGGGCGATGGCCTCACCCGCCCGCACCTCGAGGTTGAACCCGTCGAAGATGGTGTGGGAGCCGAAGGCGCGCTTCAGCCCCGACACTTTGAGCACGGTGGTGCGTTTGGCCATGGGGGCGATTCTGCCCCCTCGCACCAGCTGATCGCGCCCACGACCACGGCCGCGCCGGGGGTCGGACGGCGCCGGGACAGCTACGCGAGGGCGGGCTGGCAGGTCACGCCGGACTGGGTGAGCAGCCCGACGTCGCCCTTGTCGATCTTCGTCGGGTCGCCGTCCCGCATCGCCACCAGGGTCGCGGGCTTCGCCTTGTCGTACATCTCACCCACCATGCAGACCGCGAACTTCTTCGCCTTGCCGCCGGAGATGCCCTGGGTCTGCTGGTAGAACGTCGCCAGCCCGGCCACCACGTCGGACTTCGACGGCTTGGCGCCGTCGTCGCCGGACTGCCCACCGGCAGTGCTCTCCGTGCTCGGGCTGCTCTCCGTGCTCGGGCTGGTCTCCGCGCTCGGGGCGGTCGTGGACTCGGGGGACGCCGCCGACGGCTGGGTGGACGCCGGCGACTCCGGTGCGCTGCCGGTCTGCTCGCCCCCGCAGCCGGTCAGGGCGAGGGCGGCCGCGGTGGCGGCGGCCGCGAGAGCGTACGTGAAGCGGCGGTTCATCGGGGTCTGGCTCCTGGATCTCGACTGACGTCTGGACGGACGGACGGCCTCGCACTGTAGTGCCGGCGAGGGTCGTCGTGGGGCCCCGCCGTCACCCGGAGACCCCCGCTGGCGAAAGAAGTTCGCAGATCGGCCATCCGGAAGCCCCCGAGACTCCGAATCCTCTTGTGAGACGACCCCATCGAGGACGTCCGATCACCGGAGGACAACATGATCACGAAGACTCGTAAGAACGCGACCCGTCTGGCCGCCCTCACCGCTGCGATCCTGCTGCCGCTGAGCGCCGCCGCCTGTGGGATGGAGAGCAACACCGCCGCCCCGGCGGGCGGCACCTCGTCCGCCCCGATGAGCAGCCCGTCCATGTCGGCCCCGGCCAGCCCGTCGGCGTCGGCGTCCACGGCCTCGATGACCGAGCCGTTCGGCGCCGGCTGCGCCTCCGTGCCGAAGACCGGCAAGGGCTCCTTCGACGGCATGTCGCAGGATCCGGTGGCCACCGCCGCCAGCAACAACCCGGCGCTGTCCACGCTGGTCACCGCGGTCAAGGCGGCCGGTCTGGTCGACACGCTCAACACCACCCAGGACATCACCGTCTTCGCCCCCACCAACGACGCGTTCGCCGCGATGGACCCGGCCACGCTCAAGAAGGCGCTCGGTGAGCCGAAGGGTCTGCTCACCGACGTGCTGACCGCGCACGTCGTGCCCGGCCGGCTCGCGCCCGACCAGCTGGCCGGCGAGCACCAGTCGCTGAACAAGTCGCAGCCCGTCACCGTCACCGGTTCCGGTGAGAGCTTCGAGGTGAACGGCGAGGCGATGGTCGTGTGCGGCAACGTGCAGACCTCCAACGCGACCGTCTACATCATCGACAAGGTGCTGCTGCCGAAGTCCTGATCCGCGACCCGGCGCGCAGCCCGAGGCTGCGCTCCGGGACGCTCACCCGACCAGCGACCCCGGGCCGCGGGTCGGGAACGTCCTGAGAGGATCAGCCTGTGACCACGTCAGTCGGGCCGGAAGGGCGGGGGGAGCCCGCTGAGGCCGACGTCGGGGGACGTCAGCAGCAGGCGGCCCGACTGGCTGACCTGCTGGACCGCTCCGCCCGGGGGCAGGAGGAGGCGTTCGCCGAGCTCTACGACGCCACCTCCAGCCGGATCTACGGCGTCGTGCTCAAGGTGCTGCGGTCCCCGGACCTGGCGGCGGAGGTCACTCAGGAGGTCTACGTGGAGATCTGGCGGCTGGCCAGCCGGTTCTCCAGCGAGCGCGGCAGCGTGATGTCGTGGATGGTCACCATCGCGCACCGGCGGGCGGTCGACCGGGTGCGGGCGACCGTCAGCGAGACCCGGCGGGACACCGACTGGGCCCGGCTGGACGAGGAGACACCGCACGACAAGGTCTGGGACACCCTGGAGCACCGTCTCGACACCGAGCGCGTGCGCAAGGGGCTGGACTCGTTGACCGCGGTGCAGCGGGAGGCGGTCGGTCTGGCCTACTTCGGTGGCTACACCCACCGCGAGGTGGCGGGCCTGTTGAAGCTGCCCCTCGGGACCGTCAAGACACGTATCCGAGATGGTCTGATCGGCCTCCGAGATGCCCTCGGAGTTGAAGCATGACCGCGGCGTCCAGACAGGAGGGGGTGCGAGATGTCTGATCCACAGGGCTACGACCCGTTCGTCAACGACCCCCACGGGGCCGTCGGCGCCTACGTCGCCGACGCGTTGGACGACGACGAGCGCACCGTCTTCGAGCTGCACCTGGCGGGTTGCGAGAGCTGCCTGCGTGAGGTGGCCGAGTTCTCCGAGACCGCGGCCGAGCTGACCTGGCTGACCGAGGCGACACCGCCGCCGAGCCTGCGGGCGTCGGTGCTGTGGGAGATCGCCACCGTGCGTCCGCTGCCGCCGGCGGCGACCGTCGGGCGGCCGGGCTCGCCGGTCTCCCCCGGGTGGTGGGTGTCGGCTGGGTCCCCCGATAGCGCGGTGAACCGGTCGGGCACCGCTGCGGAGCTCGATCCGGAGACCACCGTCGACCGGCCGCAGCTGGACGAGCTCGCGGTGCGCCGGCAACGGCGTACCCGCCGGATCCTGACCGGACTGGTCGCGGCCGCTCTCGTCCTGGTCGTCGGGTTGGGCGGCTGGGTGTCCGTGCTGCGCTCCGAGCAGCAGAACCAGCAGGTCGCCGCCCGTCGGGTCAGCGAGCTGCTGACCGCCCCCGACGCCAAGGTCTACGCCACGACCCTGAACGGGTCCTCGGTGTCGTTCGTGGTCTCGAAGGCCCGTGACCAGGCGGTCTTCCTCGGCGACGACCTCCCCTCGCCCGGCGACGGCAAGGTCTACCAGCTGTGGATGATCGGCTCCGCGATCACCCCGAACGCGCTCGTCGACCGGGGCGGTGACATCACCCAGTGGTTGGACGACGGTCCGCTCGACGGGGCCAAGCAGCTGGCGGTCACGGTCGAACCGGCCGGCGGCTCCACCGCTCCCACCCTGCCCCCGGTGGCGGGAGTCGAGCTCTGAGGCGTGGCAGGCTGAGCCCGTGACCCGTACGCGTTCCCCCCGGCCGAGGCGTCAGCGTCGGTGGTCGCTGTGACCACCACCGAGGCTGACGGCTCGGGACGGGGGTCCCGGGGATCGCGGGCCAGCCTGGACAAGGGCCGGGCCGAGGTGGCCGCCATGTTCGACCGGGTGGCCGAGCGCTACGACCTGGCCAACGACGTGCTGTCGCTGGGTCAGGACCGGGCCTGGCGGACCCTGGTGCTGGAGGCGGTCGATCCGCAGGTCGGCGACCGGGTGCTCGATCTGGCTGCCGGCACCGGCACCTCCAGCGAGCCGTTCGCGGCCGCCGGGGCGTTCGTCGTGCCGACCGACATCTCCCTGGGCATGCTCACCGTCGGCAAGCGCCGCAGCCCGTGGTTGTCCTTCGTGGCCGGCGACGGGCTCCAGCTGCCGTACGCCGACGACAGCTTCGACGCCGTGACCATCTCCTTCGGGTTGCGCAACGTGTCCGACACCACCGCCGCCCTGACCGAGCTGCGCCGGGTCACCAAGCCGGGCGGTCGGCTGGTGGTGTGCGAGTTCTCCACCCCCACCTGGACCCCGTTCCGGGTGCTCTACCGCAACTACCTGGTGGCGGCCATCCCCCGGATCGCGCGGATCGTGTCCTCCAACCCGGCTGCGTACGAGTACCTGGCCGAGTCGATCCTGGGCTGGCCGGACCAGGCGGGTCTGGCCGCGCTGATGCAGCGGTCCGGCTGGCAGCAGGTGGCCTGGCGGAACCTGTCGACCGGCATCGTGGCCCTGCACCGCGGTACCGCCTGACGGCGACGCGACCGAGCCGTCGGGCACCCGCCGAGAGGTGCGTCCGGGCTGTTTCGGGGGCCGGTGAAGCAGCCCGGAGTCACCAGTGGGCAGCGCGCCCTGCGACCTCGTACGGGCTCGATCACCCCACGACCAGCAGTGGTCACGGTGGTCAGCTCGGGAAGGCCCAGGCCACCATGCGGGGGAACTCGGCCTGCCAGAAGGGATCGCCGTGGTCGCCGTCCCGTTCGGTCAGGACCACCTCGGCCCCGACCGCGGCGAGGGCGTCCGCCCAGCGCTGCGCGTTCTCCAGGAGGACGGTTCCGACGTACCTGCCGTGAGGTAGACCCGTGGCAGCAGGTGGGGCCACGCCGCTGGTGGCCGGAAACCGCCACCGGGTGAGCTCGCGAACACCGCTCCGTAGAGCGTCGGGTGGCGCAGGCCCAGGGCGAACGCGAGCTCGGCCCCGGCCGACACCCCGCAGACCGCCGTCCGCTCCGGCGGCAGCCCCGGGCCGAAGCGGGTGTCGACCCACGCGAGCACTTCCTCGACGAAGAAGCGCTCGTGGGCCGTGAACCGCTGCGGGTCGAACGACGGCGAGTACTCCTGGATCCGCACCATCTCGTCGGGGTCGCCGGTGCGGTGCACTCCCACGATCAGGGTCGGGACCGTCCCGGCGGCCTCGAGCGCACCACCCCACCCCGCGATCAGCTCCCCGTCCCCGGCGTAGACCACCGCCTGCGGCGGTTCCGCCGGGACGTACACGGTGACCTGGCGCCCGCCGTCGTAGGCGAAGGCGGTGGTGAGGAGCTCGCCCGCGACGGCAGGACCGTCGGGCGCCTGTGCTGGGGCGGTGTCACCGGCGGACGGGTGGGTCATCGGCACCTCGATACGCAGTGAGCAGGCCTGCCTGCGTCGAACTCAGCTCGACCTGCACCCGGCGAGCGCGACACGCCGGGTAAGGACTCCGGTCGAGCTGATGTCGACGCAGTGTCGGTCGACGATCCTGGCGCCACCCGACTACACCGCCACCGTCAACGACCCGATCTCGTTGTCCAGCGTCCGCCGCAGCCGGCGGTCGATCACGGCCTCGACCACCTCGATGCCCAGCGGCGGTTCGGCCAGCACCTCGGACAGGTCCTCGCCGGTCTCGACCCGCCGGTAGCCGGCTCCGGTGGCGGTGGCCAGCCGCTCCAGGTCGACGTCGTGCGGGGTGCCGAAGATGCGCTCGTACGCCCCCGAGTGGACCGGGTGCCCGTGCTCGAGGGTGGCGAAGATGGCCCCGCCGTTGTCGTTGGCCACCACGATCCGCAGATCCGGCCGCTGCTCGTGTCGACCCACGATGAGTCCCGTGGTGTCGTGCAGGAACGTCTCGTCGCCCATCAGCGCGTGGGTGGGGCGCTCGACCACCAGCCCGACCCCGACGGCGGTGGACACGGTCCCGTCGATGCCGGCCAGCCCCCGGTTGGCGTACACGGTGGGGGGTGTCTCGCTGACCGGGGCCAGGTCGAGGTCGCGGACCGGCGAAGAGGACCCGACGACGAGCGTGTCCGCCGCACCCAACGCCGACCAGAGCCGAGCGGCGACCACCGGACCGCTCAGGTAGGCCAGCCCGTCCAGCACCTCCTGCAGGCGCACCGACATGGCTTCGTCGGCCTCGGTCCACCGCTCCCGCCAGCCGTCCCGCACGCGGTCCAGGGCCACCGCGTTGGCCACCAACCGGGCGTTCGTGCCCGGGTCGATCCACTCCCCGTACGGGCTGACCACCACCAGCTCCACGTCCTCGCGGCCGAGCAGCCGCATCACCGGGCGGGCCAGGGTGGGGTGGCCGAACATCACCACCCGCTCGATCTCCTCCCCCAGTCCGGTGCGCAGCAGCAGGCGACCGGTGGCCAGGGCGTGGCTGCCTCCCCGGGCGTTGCTCACCGGCTCGGCCAGCAGCGGCAGGTCGGCCTGCTCGGCGAAGGCCCGGGCGGCGGCGCCCGCTGACGGCGTCAGCGCACCGGCCACCACCAGGGTCTGCGGACCGGTCGGCAGCACGACCGGGGCGTGCCCCAGCGGGCGCGGGGTCACCTGCAGCTCGGGCTGGATCGGGGCCGACTCCACCCCGGGGACCAGTGGCTCGCTGAAGGACAGGTTGACGTGCACCGGGCCGGGGGTGCCGCTGCGGGTCCCGACCGCCGCCGTCAGCACCCGCCCCAGCTCGAAGCGCCAGGAGCGCGGTGTGGTGGGGGTGTCGTCGATCTGGGTCTCGGCACGCACGTGGTTCCGGAACAACCCGGCCTGGTCGGTGGTCTGGTTGCCGCCGGCGTGCCGCGCGGCGCGCGGCCGGTCGGCGGTCATGGCCACCAGCGGGATGTGACTGTGGAACGCCTCCAACACGGCCGGGTGCAGGTTGGCCGTCGCGGTGCCCGACGTGGTCACCACCGCCACCGGGCTCTCGGCGGCCTTGGCCAGCCCGAGCGCGAGGAACCCGGCCGTCCGCTCGTCCAGTCGCACGTGCAGTCGGAGCAGCCCGATCTTGTCCGCCTCGAACAGCTCGTACGCCAGCGGGGCGCTGCGGGACCCCGGGCACAGCACGACCTCCTGGACGCCGGCCCCCAGCAGCTCGGTGACCACCAGCTGGGCGCAGCGCGACGCGTCACCCACGCTCGTCCCTCCCCTGCGGTCGGTGCGCCGCGGCCCGCCGCCGCGTCGTGTCCAGCCGAGCCTGCCAGAAGGCGGTCGTGTCCGGGTCGGCGGCGTGCTGGGCGAGCCGGTCCGCCGACGGGACCACGGCCCGCACCGGCAGGCACCCGTTCCGGGCCACCAGCGGCTCGTCGACCAGGTCGTCGGCCAGCAACCGGACGGTGTTCAGCCCGCACGCGTACGGGAGGTCGGGCAGCGCGGCAGCGAGGGCGACCCCGGCGGCCATCCCGACCGAGGTCTCCAGCGCGCTGGAGACGACCACCGGCAACCCGATCTCGGCGGCGATCCGCAGGCAGGCCCGCACCCCGCCGAGCGGCTGCACCTTGAGCACGGCGACGTCGGCCGCGCCCCGGCGGGCGACCAGAGCGGGGTCCTCCGCCCGCCGGATCGACTCGTCGGCCGCGATCGGCACGTCCACGCCGGCGCGGGCCAGCGCCACCCGGAGGGCGACGAGCTCGTCGACGGTCCGGCAGGGCTGCTCCGCGTACTCCAGCCCGTAGCCGGCCAGCCGTCCCAGCGCCACGGTGGCCTGCTCGACGTCCCAGGCGCCGTTGGCGTCCACCCGGATCCGGCCGGCGGGCCCCAGCGCGTCCCGTACGGCGGCGATGCGGTCGAGATCGTCGGCGAGGGTCTGACCGGGCTCGGCCACCTTGACCTTGACGGTCCCGCAGCCCGCGTCGCGGACCAGGACCGCGGCCCGCTCGGGAGCCACGGCCGGGACTGTCGCGTTCACCTCGATCTCGTCGCGCACCGGTACGGGCCAGCCCTGCTCGGCGGCCTCGTCGGCGGCCCGCAGCCAGGGGATGATCTCGTCACCCTCGTAGTCGAGGAAGGGACTCCACTCCGCCCAGCCGGCCGGGCCCGACCAGACCAGGCCGTGCCGGGTGGTGATCCCCCGGAACCGGGTGCGCAGCGCGAGCGCGTACGTGTGCGGCACGGAGGCGAGCGTACGCGGCGGCTCGTCGCCCCGGGGTCGCCGGCGAGGGCTCCGAGACCCCCCGCCCGTCGGTCGCCCGATCCCGCGTCGGTCGCGCGGCCGCCCGTCAGTCGCCCAGCGCCTGGTGCAGGCGCGCCGCCTGCCGGGTCAGGTGGTCCCGCTCGGGCAGGTTGGGAGCCTGCCGGGCGGCCTCGGCGTACAGCCCGGCGGCGGTGGCCGGGTCACCGTCGGCCTCGTGCAGGTGGGCCGCCACCGCCGTCCGGCGGGGCACCGACGCCTCGACCTGGGCCAGCGCCGCCAGCCCGGCGCGCGGACCGTCGGCCTCCCCGATCGCCACCGCCCGGTTCAGGCGCACGACCGGGGAGTCGGTCAGCTTCAGCAGCTCGTCGTACCACTCGACGATCTGCACCCAGTCGGTCTCGGCCGGCGAGGGTGCGTCGGCGTGGAGCGCGGCGATGGCCGCCTGGGCCTGGTACGGCCCGAGCCGGTCGCGCGCCAGGGCGTCCTGCAGCAGGTCGACCCCCTCGGCGACCAGGTCGGAGCGCCACCGGGACCGGTCCTGGTCCGCCAGCGGCACGAGACGTCCCCGGTCGTCGGTGCGCGCGTCGCGCCGGGCGTGGTGGAGCAGCATCAGGGCCAGCAACCCCGCGACCTCGGGCTCGTCCCGACCCCCCTCCCGGACCAGTGCGGCCAGCTGGCGGGTCAGCCGGATGGCCTCGGCCACCAGGTCGACGTCCCCGCTGTAGCCCTCGTTGAAGACCAGGTAGAGCGTCGTCAGCACCGTGGACAGGTCGCCCGGCTGGTCGAAGCGGACCCCGGAGACCGACCGCTTGGCCCGGCTGATCCGCTGCGCCATCGTCGCCTCGGGGACCAGGTACGCCGCCGCGATCTGCCGGGTGCTCAACCCGCCGACCGCGCGGAGAGTCAGGGCCACGGCCGACGCCGGGGTCAGGACCGGGTGGGCACAGCGCAGGTAGAGCGCGAGGGAGTCGTCCCCGGCGGCGACGGGTCCGGGCTCCGGCTCGAGGTGCACCCTCTCCTCCCGCCCCCGACGCGCGCTGTCGGCCCGGGCCAGGTCGAGGAACTTGCGCCAGGCCACCGTGACCAGCCAGCCCTTCGGGTCCCGCGGCGGGTCGGCGGGCCACGTCTGCACCGCTGTCAGCAACGCCTCCTGGACGGCGTCCTCGGCCGTCGCGAAGTCGGCCCCACGACCGACGAGGACGGCCAGGACGGCCGGGCTGAGCTCCCGCAGCAGACCCTCGTCGACCGGGTCGCTCACTCGCTGACCGTGGGCGCCTCGGTCAGGAACGGGCGCACCTCCAGCCACTCGTGGATCGGCTCACCGTTCTCCCCCGGCGCCGCGGAGAGCTCACCGGCCAGCTCGATCGCCCGCTCGTAGGAGTCGACGTCGATGGCCATCCAGCCGGCGATCAGGTCCTTGGTCTCGGCGAACGGACCGTCGGTGACCGGGGGGCGGCCCGGGCCGTCGTACCGGACGAACGTCCCCTCCGGTGAGAGCGCCTGGCCGTCGACGAACTCCCCGGACTGCTCCAGCCGGGCGGCGAAGTCGTTCATGTAGCCGATGTGGGCGTCGATCTCCTCCGGCGTCCAGTTCTCCATCGGACGGATGCCGGCGACGTCGGCGGGACCGGCGTTGCGGCGGTAGTGCTTGAGCAGCAGGTACTTGGCCATGACAGGACTCCTTCGGGTGGTGCGCCCCATTGTGGGATGCGCTCGACCCTGGGACGGAGCCGGCCGGGTGTTCTCGACATCGCCGGGCGAGATCTTCGCCGACTCGGCCGGAGCGGTCGGGGCGGGCCGCGTCTGGAAGGATGCGCTGCGTGACTGCGCAGGGACTGGGAGCCGTGCTGACGGCCATCGTGACGCCGTTCGACGCCGAGCTGAACGTGGACGAGGAGGCGTTCGTCGCGCTGCTGCACCACCTCGCCGCGCACGGCTCGGACGGCTTCGTGGTCTGCGGCACCACCGGCGAGGCCTCCACCCTGACCGACGAGGAGCACCTGCGGGTGATCGAGCTCGCCGTCCAGGAGCGACCCGCCGGCGCCACGATCATCGCCGGCACCGGCTCCAACAACACCCAGCACGCGGTGCACCTCACCGAACGCGCCACCGAGCTCGGGGCCGATGCGGTGCTGAGCGTCACCCCGTACTACAACCGACCCAACCGCAGAGGGATCCTTGCCCACTACGGCGAGGTCTCGCGGGCTACGGACAAGCCGATCGTGCTCTACAACATCCCCGCCCGGGTCGGGATCGACCTGCCCAACGACCTGCTCGCCGAGCTGGCGCAGCTCGATCACGTGGCCTACGTGAAGCAGGCCAACAACGCCAACCTGGCCCAGGTCGACGGTCTGGGTCTCTACGCCGGCAACGACGAGGCCTTCCTGGCCACGCTCGAGCTCGGGGGCTGTGGCGGCATCCTGGTCGCCAGCCACCTGGTGGGCGAGCAGATGCACCGGATGGTCGACGAGCCGGAGCGCCGGGCCGAGATCGACGCGTCGTTGCGGGACGTGTACGCCGCCATGGGTCTGACCAGCAACCCGATCCCGGTCAAGGCCGCTCTCGCGCTCGCCGGCCACCCGGTCGGCGGTCTGCGGCTCCCGCTGGTCGAGGCCTCCGGCACCGAGCGCGCCCAGCTCCGGGACGTGCTGGACCGGCACGGTCTGCTGGCCGGATCGTGACCGGAGGACCGGGCTGACGTCCCGGGCGCCCCGAGCAGAAGGCACCTCGCCGGCGGCGACGGCGGCTCCGGTGGACCCGGCGGCAACGGTGGCGGCGACGGCCAGGGCACTGGGCGCCGAGCTGGGTTTCGGGGCCGACTCGGTCGAGGTGCTGGTCGGCGGCAACCAGAACCACGTCGTCCGGCTGCGCACAGCGGTCAGCGACGTCGTGCTCCGCTACGCCCGCGACACCGACCGGCTGACCATGGACCCCTTCGACGTCGAGCAGTGGTGCTCCCGGGCCGCCGCGGCGGTCGGGATCCCCACCCCCGCCACGCTGGCCCGGGCCGAGGTCGGCGGGCACTCGGTGATCGTGCAGGAGTTCGTCCCGGGAGCGCCGGCCGACGCCGACGACCGGCGGGCCTGGGAGGCGATCGGTGGGGTCGCCGCCGCGCTCGCCGACATCGACCTGGCCGACGCCCCGGAGGGGCTGTTCTCGCGCTTCGGCCGCGATCTCGACGCTGCCTGGGAAGCCCATCTCGACTACAACCTGGCGGCTCTGACCCCCGGCGACCAGCTGCTGGAGCTCGGCGCCTACACCCCCGACCAGCGAGAGCCGCTGCGGCGGCTGGTCGCCGGTCTGCGGCGCCACCGGCTGCAGCAGGGTCTCGGCCACGGCGATCTCTCCACCCGGAACCTGATCGCCGATCCCGCGGGCGGCTACGTCGTCCTGGACTGGGGCTCGGCCGCCGTGGGTCCGACACCCTGGACCGACCTCGAGCTGATCCGCCGCTGGCACGCCATCGACGACCCGGTCAGCGTGGTCTCGGCTGACGCCTGGCGGGCGGTGCTGACCGGCGTCGGGTCCGCCGGGCCGTCCGCGTCGGAGGTGGAGACGCTGCTCGCGGAGCTGCAGGTCCTGCACGTGCTCGACGTCATCCGCTGGGCCATCGACCAGAAGCCCGAGCGGATCCCGGAGTTCGTGCGGCAGGCACGAGCTGCGCTGGCCCGCGGGCCGGTCTGAGCCTCAGGCCCGCAGCACCTTGACCATCGCCTTGCCTTTGGCCAGCTCGTCGACCAGCTTGTCCAGGTAGCGGATCCGGCGCATCAACGGGTCTTCGATGGTCTCCACCCGGTGCCCGCAGATCACCCCGGTGATCAGGGAGGCGCTGGGATTGAGCCGGGCGGCGGCGAAGAAGTCCTCGAACGTGGTGCCGGCCTCGAGATGTCGACGCAGCTCGGCGTCGTCGAAGCCGGTGAGCCAGCGGATCACCTCGTCGAGCTCGGCCTGCGTCCGGCCCTTCCTCTCCAGCTTGGTCACGTAGTGCGGGTAGACCGAGGCCACGCTGACCGTGAAGATCCGGCTCACACCGGCTCCCGGACCGCTGGGGTGACGCGGCCCTGGACCGGGCCGAGGATGCCGCGACCTACCACCCAGGCGACCACGTACGACCCGAGCAGGATGACCGACATGGCCACCGCGAACCGCACCAGGAACGGGTTCCCGAACGGGTCGGCCAGCCGCTGCAGCACGACCCCGACCAGACCGGACGGGTCGGTCAGGACGTCCCAGGAGTTGAACCGCGGGAACCGGCCGAGGTAGACCCCGATCGCGCTCAGCAGCAGCGCAGTCACGGCGAAGACCCAGCCGACCACGCGACCGGCCCACGCCTCAACGACTGCATGGACCACGAGCAGCGACACCAGGCCCAAGGCCAGACCGACGGCGGCGAACAAGCCGATCACTGCGGCGTCGAACCACAGCGGCGCTCCTCGGAGCCGGCCGAGGTGGATGAAGTCGGTCAGGATGTAGGGCGCGTTGGGCAGGAACAGCAACCATCCGGCACCGAGCAGCCAGAGCACCGGGCGGGGCCCGCGACGGACGTGCACGGCGGCCAGGGCGAGCGCGAGGACGAAGGGGATCCAGGCCAGGAACAGGTTCCAGGGGAGGAAGAGGAAGGCGGTCTCCCCCACCCGGTCCGCGCGGACCACCAGCAGTCCGACGGCTGCCAGGCTCAGCACGGCGAGCATCACGCCAACGCCGATCAGCCAGGTCACGGCGCGCGAGCGCAGGTGGCCGACCGCCGGTCGCTCGGTCTGGTTCGCCATCCGAGAAGTCTGCCGCATCGCCGCCGTCGGTGTGAGGGATCACGGATCGTCGCTCGGGTCGGCGGGCGGGGACCCGGAGCGGGGACCGGCGGGCGGCGGGCCCCGCCGGCCGCCGATCTAGGATGACGCCTCGTGAAGGTGAGTTGGTTCGGCGTGTTCGACCAGGCGCTGCGGTCCGCCGACGTGATCGCCGTCTGGGCGGCCGTCGAGAACCACCTCGAACGCCCGCTGACCAGGGCCGAGCTGACCGCGGCCCGGCGGGCCGCGAACCGGTATGCCGCGGCCAGCGCCATCTCGGTCGTCCGGATCCCCGCCCCCGGCGGTGGCCCGATCCGCACCATCCCCCTGCTGGCCCGCGCGGACGCCGATCTGAGCGACATCGGGCGGCTGACCGCCATCGCGTCCGGGCGGATCGCCGGCACCGCCCGCCGCGGTCGGGTCAGGACGTCCGCGCCGGTCCGGGCCCAGGCGATGACCACGGCTGTCGGCACCGCCGCCCGGCAGGCCCGCCGACTGAAGACCGGGAAGTTCGACCCGCAGTACGCCGCGCAGCTGGCCGACGAGCTGGCCGGGGCCCTGCCCCACCTGCACGAGCTGGAGCAGCGGCTGCGCCACCGGGGTCAGGCCCCGACTCCGGCCACCGACCCCTCTGGGCGCCCGATCCGCCGCCGTCGTGGCCGACGGCCGGTCCGCACACCGCCGGCCCCCTGAGGTCGTACGGTCAGCCGGTGGAGGTGGCGCGGCTAGCTGGTGCGACCCCCGCTCAGCAGCCGGGCCACCCGCGGCAGCACGTCGGCGACCGGCGCGGAGAGCCCGCACTCCATGGCCAGCCACCCCTGGTAGCCGATCGACTCCAGCGCGTCCAGCGTCTCGGGCCAGTCGTAGTGACCCGCCCCGGGTTCGAGCCGGTTGCTGTCGCCGAGCTGCACGTGGCCGATCCGGGAGCCGGCGCGCCGGATGGCGGCCCCGATGTCGCCCTCCTCCACCGACATGTGGAAGGTGTCGGCGATCACCGCGACCCCGGCCGAGTCGACCTCGTCGACGATCGAGGCCGCGTCGTCGAGGGTGTTGACCACGAAGTCCTCGTAGCGGTTGAGCGGCTCCAGGTAGACCACCGCACCGACCGAGACCGCGTGCTCCCCCGCCTCGTGCAGCGCCTCCACCAGCTGCCGGCGCGATTCCTCGTCCGAGCGGGGCGGGGTGAACGGCGGCAGCTTGGTCGAGAACAGCCCGAACGCGTGCGGTGACACGATGCCGGTCCCGCCGGCCTCGACCACTGTCGACAGCAGCACCTTGAGCTGGTCGATCGCGTCCCGCCGCCGCGCCGGGTCGAAGTCGCCGATGAAGTGGTCCATGTGCACCACCGCGGTTGGCATCACCACCCCGGCCCGGGCCGCGGCCCGCAGCTCGTCGACGCGCGCCGCGAAGATCCCGTCGCCCCGCCCGGACAGCTCGATCCCGTGGAACCCCACCGACTGGACGAACGCGAACTTCTCCTGCAGGGACGTGCCGGGCAGCGTGCCCTCCGCTGCGGCCAAGCGGAAGCCGCTCACGCCGCCACCTCCTCGAAGCTCAACAGCACCTGCAGGGCCTGCTCCGGTCTCTCGTGCAGCAGGGTGAAGGCGGCTCCGGCGTCGGCCAGCGGGTAGGTGTGGGTGATCAGCTCGAGCAGGCGCAACCGTCCGGACTCGGCCAGGTCCATCGCCGTCCGGGCCAGGCGGTAGCCGTCCCAGCGGTGCTGCAGGTTCGGCGCCACGCCGGAGATCTGGGAGCAGACCACGTTCACCCGGTTGTGGTGGAACTCCTCCCCGAGCCGCAGTCCGACACCGTCACCCTGCATGAACCCGGCAGCACAGACCCGGGAGCTGTACGCGACCGCCCGGATCGCCTCGTGCAGAGCGCGGTAGTTGCCGGTCACCTCCAGGCAGACGTCGGCGCCGCGGCCCTGCGTCAGCGCGCGGACCTGCTCGGCCACCTCCCCCTCGCCGGCGTCGAGGACCACGTCGGCCCCCAGCTCGCGGGCCAGGTCCCGGCGCGCGGCGATGCCGTCCACCCCGATCACGGTGGCCCCGTTGAGTCGGGCGAGCTGCGCGACGATCTGACCCGGCACGCCGAGGCCGAACACCGCCACCGTCTCCCCGACGTGGATGTCGGCATCGAGGACCACGTTCAGACCGATCGCCGCGATCTGGGAGAAGATGCCGATCCGCGGGTCGACGCCGGCGCCCAGCAGCCGCCCCCCGGCCCGCTCGGCGGACTGCACGGTGCTCGTGCGGTGGCCCCACGTGCCCCAGACCCGATCGCCCGGTTGCAGGCCGGTGACGGCGTCACCGATCTCGACGACCTCGCCGACCTCCTCGTAGCCCCAGCCGTCGACCGGGTACTCGAAGCTGGTCGAGCCGTCGACGAAGAGGCGTCGGTCGTCGTCCCAGCGCTTGGTCAGGTACGGGTTGGTCCCGCGGTAGGCGGTCAGCTCGGTCCCGGCGGAGATCCCCGAGAACAGCGTGCGCAGCCGGACGTCGTCCGGACCGATCGGCCGTTCCTCGTCGGGGACGACCTCGGCGACGCACGGTGAGGTGAAGCTCACCATCGAACCCATGGCAGAACGCTCCTTCGCGTAGGTGGTCTCAGTTTTCTGGTGGTCGTGGTCGTGGTGGTGTGGTTGCTGCGGGTCGGCCCGATGATCATGGGATCGCCGGGTGGTCAGCCCTTGACCGCTCCCGAGATGAAGCCCTCGGTGACCTGACGCTGCAACAGGACGAAGAGCAGCAGAACCGGCACGATGGTGATCAGGGCGCCGGCGGCGAGCGGGCCGATGTCGACCGACCGGCCGCCGGTGAACATGTAGAGGCCCGTGGTCAGCGGTCGGTAGTCGCCGCTGGGCAGGTAGAGCAGCGGGATCAGGAAGTTGTTCCAGTTGCCCAGGAACGTGAAGACCGCCAGCGCTCCCATGCCGGAGGAGACGAGGGGCAGCATCACCCGGAGGAAGATCTGTGCCTCCGAACAGCCGTCGACCCGGGCGGCCTGCTCGAGCTCGCTGGGCAGGTCGGTGAAGAACGCCCGCATGAAGAAGGTCCCGAACGAGATGCTCGTCGCGGCCAGCACCAGGTTCGCCCCGAGCAGGGTGTCCAGCAGCCCCATCGACCGGAGCTGGAAGTAGAGCGGGATCATGTAGGTGAAGAACGGCACCAGCAGTCCCAGCACCACGACGTAGAACACGAGTGTCCGTCCGGGGAACGGCAGCCGCGCGAACGCGTACCCGGCCATGGTGGACACGGCCACGACGAGCAGGGTGCTGGGCACCGACAGCAGGATGCTGTTCACCAGGTAGTCGGAGAACCGCCCCACGGTCCAGGCGTCGACGAGGTTGGTCCACGAGAACGACGAGAAGAGCCCGAACGGATTGAGCCGGACGTCCTCGGGCGTCTTCAGGGCGGTGGAGACGACCAGCAGGACGGGGAACAGGGTCAGCCCCGCGAGGACCACCAGCAGCAGGTGACGCATCAGCACCGCCACGGTGCGACGGGGTCCGCGACGATGGACCGCAACTGGAGCCGACCGGTCGCTGGTCGCGGCGCGGGCGAGCTCGAGGGGAGGGGTGTCGGACACGTCAGGCTCCGGTGTCTTGGAGGGCGAGTCGGCGTTGCAGGCGGTTGATGGCCACCGCGAACGGGATGGACAGCACGGTGATCAACAGGGCCAGCGTGGTCCCGTAGCCGATCCGACTCAGCTGGAACGCCTGGGTGTAGGCGTAGGTGCCGAGCACGTTGGTGGCGTCGGCCGGACCGCCGCCGGTCATGATGAAGATGATGTCGAACACGCTGAAACCGCCCACCAGCGTCAGCGTCAGCACCATCAGGAAGACCGGCATGATCTGCGGCAGCAGGATGAACCAGAGCCGTTGCGGGGCGTTCGCCCCGTCGATCCGCGAGGCGTCGACCAGCTCGATGTCCACGTTGCGCAGGGCCGACAGGAAGATGATGATCACGAACCCGCTGTACGCCCACACCGCCGTCGCCAGCACCGCGTACAGGGCCAGGTCCGGGTCACCCAGCCAGCCCCGCACCAGACCCTCCAGTCCGATCGACTCCAGCGCCCGGTTCAACCAGCCGCTGACCGGGTCGTAGATCCAGGTCCAGACGATCCCGATCGCCACCCCGGGCAGCACGAACGGGAGGAAGAACGCCAGCCGGTAGATCGCCGCGCCACGCCGGGTGGTCCAGATCAGCACCGAGACCAGCAAGCCGATGATCATCGGGGCCGCCGTGCCGACGACGATCCAGATCAGGTTGTTGGTCAGGGCGTGCCAGGTCTCGGGATCGGTGAACATCTCGATGACGTTGGCCGGCCCGACGAACTCGGGGCTGGGGTCGATGCCGTCGAAGTCGACGACCGAGAAGTAGAGCGCGCTGACCATCGGGAACAGGAAGAAGATCACGACCAGGGCCAGCACCGGGACGGTGAGCAGGATGCCCAGGCGGGCCTGAGCCCGTCTGGTCACCCGCGGCAGCGTGGATGCGCGGGCTGCCACCGCTCCTACTTCTTCGACTTCTCGTAGGCGGTCTGCAGCTGGGCCGCCACCTTCTCCGGGGTGGTCTGGTCGGTCAGCAGTCCCTGCATCCCCTTCCACATGGCGTTGTTGAAGGCGTCCGGGGTCAACACGTCGACGTTGTAACCGAAGTCGCCGGTGCCGTCAGCGATCTTGGCCGAGTCGTCCAGGATCTGCTTGAACAGCGGGCTCGCCTCGATGCCGGCGGTGTCGACGGGATAGGCCGGGATGTCCTGCAGCTTCTCCACGGCCCACTTCCCGTGCTCCTCGGTCAGGCCGTAGTCGAGGAACCTGATCGCGGCGTCGGCGTGCTTGGTGGTGGCGTTGACGAAGGTCCCGGAGCCCAGTCCCCCGCTGAAGATCCCCGGGCCGTTCGGAGCCGGGAACGGGATGAAGCCGACGTCGAACTTCACGTTGCGCTCGATGTCGAGAGCCAGCCAGCTGCCGGTCGGGTTCATCGCGGCCTTGCCCGAGTAGAACAGGGCGTTGCCGTTGTCGTAGGTGACGGCGGTGGGCGACGGGTTGAGATACCCGGACTGCTGGAAGTCCTGCCACACCTTCAGGGCCTCGACCACCTCCGGTGAGTCCCAGGACTTCTCACCGTTGATCAGCTGGTCCATCGTCTGCGAGCCGACCGCACTGGACAGGGAGATGCTCATCAGGTGGCCGCCCTGCCAGCCTTCCTTGTCGCTGACCACCATGGGGATGACGTCGGAGCCCTTGATCTTCTCCATCGCCGCCGTGAGGTCGCCGACGCTCTGCGGCTGCGCGATCGACAGCTCGGTGAAGATGTCCTTGTTGTAGAAGACGCCGACCTCCTCGATCTGGCTGGGCACCCCGACGAGCTTGCCGTCGAAGGTGACCCGCTGCTTCGCGAAGTCGTAGATCGGCCAGTCGTTCTCCTCGTACGCCTTCGTCAGGTCGTAGACCAGGCCCGCCTTGGCCAGTGCACCCGCGAAGCCGGGGCCGGTGTCGTAGCCGAAGACGTCGGGGCCCTCACCGGACCGCAGCTGGGTCTGCAGCACCGTCCGGACGTTCTCCGACGGGATCACGTCGAGCTTGACGGTGATCCCGGCGTTCTCGGTCTCGAACTTCTTGATGTCGGCCTTGATCAGCTCGAGGTCGGCCGGGTCCTCCGGCTGGCCGATCATGTAGCGGATCTGCTGGGGTCCGCTGGTCTCCTGCGGAGCCTCGGACCGGTCGGTGCCGGGGGCTCCCCCGGTGCAGCCGCCCAGGAAGAGAGCGCCCGCCGCGACCAGCACGGCCAGGGGCCGCCAAGACGGAGATGTGAACACGATGACTCCTTCGTCGTCGTTCGGGCGGGTCGGTTCCGGGGCGCGGTCGTCGGAGCTCCCGACCCGTTGTGTGGTGGGGAACCCGACCGGGCGACAGGGTGCGCCGACCAAGATTTCTAACGTTAGAAGAACTGTGCCCTATGCTCTCCTCACTGTCAACGGATCCGGCCTCGGGCCGGCGCAAGGAGCGGCGTGTGGTCCCACCCGAGCCCGGGGAACCGTCGCGGCCCGCCCGGATCAAGGACGTCGCCGCCCGGGCCGGGGTGTCGCTGAAGACCGTGACCAACGTGGTCCACCAACGGCCCTACGTGAAGGCCGAGACCCGGGCCAGGGTCCAGGCCGCCATCGACGAGCTCGACTACCGTCCGTCGCTGGCCGGTCGACAGCTGCAGAGCGGCCGCAGCAACATGATCACCCTGGCCGTGCCGAGGATCGACGAGCCCTACCTGGGCGCTCTGGCCCACCGGCTGATCGCCGCCGCCGCCCCCCGCGGCTACACCGTCGTGATGGACGAGACCGGGGGACGGGTCGAGCGCGAGGAGCAGGCGGCACGCGGCTATCCCGGCCACGGGATCGACGGCGTGATCTACAGCCCGCTCGCCCTCAACCCGCAGCTGCTCGCCGCGATGAGCCGCGACACGCCGATGGTGCTGCTCGGGGAGCCGCTGCCCGGCAGCTCAGCCGACTACGTCGCCATCGACAACCAGGGGTCGGCTCACGAGGTGGTCGACCATCTCGTGGCCCAGGGTCGCCGCCGTTTCGTGTTCCTGGGTGGACAACCGGGCCTCTACCCCGGCGTCGGCGAGCAGCGTGCGCTCGCCGTCGACCACCGGTTGGCCGAGCACGGGCTCGCGCCCGACGACCTGGTCATCACCACCGGCCGGTTCCGCCGCGGCGAAGGTGCCCGCCGGACGCGCGAGAGCCTCGAGCGCCTGCGCGACTGCGACGCTCTGGTCTGTGCCAGCGACCTGCTGGCCCTCGGGGCCATGTTCGCGCTCCGCGAGGCCGGCATCGGCACTCCCGACGACATCGCCGTGGTCGGCTGGGACAACATCGACGACGGCGCGTACAGCCAGCCGACGCTGACGTCGGTGGCTCCGGATCTGGGGGCCCTGGCCGAGAAGGCCGTGGACGCGCTGATCACCCGGATCGAGGGCGACCGGTCCGAGAGCCGCAGCTACGTGGTGCCACACGAGCTGATCATCCGCCGGTCCAGCGTCCGCCCCTGATCCCGACGTCGGGCCCCGATCTCCGCGCCGGCCCTGATCTCCGTCAGAACGGGGGCGCGGTGCCACACTGTGGCGGTGGTCGGTCGTCCCGAGGGGTTCTCGTACGAGCAGCAGGGCCGGGACGTGGTCATCTCGCACCACGGCCGGCGAGCGACGACGCTGCGCGGCGCAAAGGCCCTCGCGTTCCTGGCCGAGGTGGGGTTCGAGGACGGCCAGGAGCTGATGGCGCGGCTGACCGGCAACTACCGGCGCGGCAACGAGCGCACCGCCCGACAGCACCCCCGTAACCGTCGATCCTGACGCCGCCGTTGACTCAGGCGGGTCGAACGTGCCGGGCCAGGTCGGCCACGATCAGCCGCAGCTGGCGGTCGAACGCGGTCCGGGAGAGCTCCTCGTGCGACGTCCCGGCCAGGGAGCGGGTGAGGGCGGAGTCCTGGTCGCGCGCGGCCCACACCTCCGAGGGGGCGCCCAGGTCGAGAGCCGCGCCGAGGCAGAGGGTGTCCAGCATCGTGATGGCCACGATCAGGTCCGCCCCGGTCAGTCCGGCGCGGTCCTGCAGCACCTTGGCCAGCTGGTCGTACTGGGCCAGCGTGGACGGATCGCTCACCGTCTGTCCCACCAGCAGGGGGATCGCGGCGGGATGGGCGGCGAAGGAGTCCCGGTAGGAGGTCGCCCAGTGCACGACCGCGTCCTGCCAGTCCGGCTCGGTCGGGGGCGTCATGGTCGCCGCGAGGAGTCCCCGGATCCCCTCGACGATGCTGGCACGACCCTCGATGTGGTGATACAGCGACGACACGCTGACCCCCAGCCGCTGCGCCAGCTCGGGGAGCGTGAACCGTCCCGTCCGGTCGATCAGATCGAGCGCGGTGGCGATGATGAGCTCACGGGACAGGATCGGTCGGTGCGGGCGAGCCACGGGTCGTCGCCCCCTTTCACTGGTGGGGCGTCAGTCTCCCACCGGGAGGCGTCCGGGGTCGGACTCAGCCTCGGTGCGCGACGGTCCCGTCGACGACGGTGAGCGGGACGGCGGCCTCGGCGAACTCGTCCGGCGGCACGAGCAGCGGGTCGAGACCGAAGGCGCTCAGATCGGCCCGGAAGCCCTCGCGGATCCGCCCTGCCACCCGCTCGAGGCCGGCGGCTGCCGCGGCGTGGGTCGTGTAGCCCTCCAACGCCATCCGAGCCGTCAGCCGCTGCTCGGGCCGGATCTCCGGGATCTCCGGCCGACCGTGCGGGCGCCGCAGCTGGGCGTCGGCGAGCACCGCGCGCGGATCGTACGGGGCGACGGGCCAGTCCGACCCCAGCACGAGCCGGGCCCCCTCGGCCCGCAGGTCGCGGGTGCGCCAGGCCCGCCCGGCCCGTTCCGGCCCGAGCCGGTGCGACCAGTTGTCGGTCTGGTCCGCGCGGGCGTAGAGCGTGCAGTGCGTGGGCTGCATGCTGGCGGTCACGTCCTGCCGGGCGAACCGGCCGACCAGGTCGTCGGGCACGGTCTCGAGGTGCTCGATCCGGTGCGGGACCCGGGTCGGTGCGGCCGGCAGGTCCTCGAGCGCGTCGAGCACGTAGCGCACGCCGGCGTCGCCGATCGCGTGGGTGACGGTCGGCACCCCGGCGGCGGCGAGGTGGCGCAGGGCCTCGGCGTACGCCTGGGGCTCCGGCCAGAACGGGGCCGTCGACTCCCCGAAGCAGTCGGGTTCGTGCAACCAGGCCGTACCGCCGTCGATGGTCCCGTCGATCATGAACTTCACCCCCTCGACCTGCCAGCGTCGACCGCCGATCCGTTGCTGGTCGAGGATCTCGGCGATCTCGGCGGGACCTGCACCCGGCATGCAGAGCGGGGCGAACCGCAGCCGGAGCGGCAGGTCCGTCTCCTCCTCGAGTGCGGCGACCAGCGCCCCGGAGTCGCCCTGGAAGTCCATCGCGTTGCCGGCGGTGAGCCCGACGGCTGCCATGTCGCGCAGCAGCTGCCGCAGCTTGTCGCGGCGGACGACGTCCGCCTCGGGTGGCATCACCGCCACCACCAGCTCGTAGGCCGGGATCTCCAGCAGGTGCCCGGTGGGTCGACCGGCCTCGTCGCAGACGATCTCGGTCGCTCCGGCGAAGGCCCGCGGGCCGTCGATGCCGGCGGCGCGCAGGGCGCTCGGGCTGGCCAGCGCGGCGTGGGCGTCGTTCATCAGGAGGAACACCGGGGCCTCACCCAGGGCCTGCACCAGCGGGGCGTACGTCAGCGGCGTCCGCGCGAAGGCGTCCGGACTGAGTCCCCAGCCGAGCACCCAGCCCTCGGGCTCGACCCTCGGAGCCCCCCTCAGCACGTCGACCAGCTGCGGCAGGGACGTCACGGTGGTCAGGTCGACCCCACGGGTCATGTCGACGCCGGTCACCGGGTGGAGGTGTCCGTCCACCAGACCGGGCGTGAGCGTGGCGGGACCGAGGTCGATCACCTCCGTGGCGCGACCGCGCCAGGCCATCGCCTCGGCCCTCGAGCCGACGCCGACGATGATGCCGCCCGCCATGGCGACGGCCTCGGCGGTCGGACGCCCGACATCCAGCGTGTGCACGGTGTCGGCCTGGACGATCAGCTCGGCCGTGGTCATCGACGGTCCCCCTCGCCGTCCCAGAAGAACATGACGGACGGCATGCGATTCGTTCCATGGTCGGACCGGCCCCCTGCCCTGTCAAGAGAGTCGCCTTCCTGGCCGTCGGCAGCGGACCGCGTACGGTGGCAGCCGTGAACGACCGGCTGCGCCTCGCCGACGGCACCGCTGAGGTGCTGGCGTCGCTGCGCAGCAGCCTGGCGGGCGGGGTCGCCACCGCTCCCCTGCCGGCGGACCCGGTGGAGCGGGTGCAGACCCTCACCATGCTCCGCCCGGAGGTCCCTCTGGACGAGCCCGGTGCGGCAGCCGTCGTGGCCACCTCGGGTTCCACCGGGCGGCCGCGCGGGGTCGTGCTGACCGGGTCGGCGTTGGTCGCGTCGGCGGAGGCCACCCACCGGCGGCTCGGCGGACCCGGCCGCTGGGTGCTCGCCCTGCCCGCGCACTACGTGGCCGGTCTGATGGTGCTGGTCCGCTCGCTGGTGGCCGAGCGTCCGGTCGTCGAGGTCGACGCCCGGCTGGACGCGCTCCCGACACTCGCGCTGGCCGGGGCCGGCCCGCACTATCTCTCCGTCGTGCCCATCCAGCTGACGCGGGCGCTGGCCGATCCAACCCGGACCGAGGTGCTGCGGCGGTTCGACGCCGTGCTGCTCGGCGGATCGGCGGCCGACCCGTCGCTGCTGGACCGGGCGGCCGCGGCCGGGGTCTCGGTGGTCACCACGTACGGGATGAGCGAGACCTGTGGTGGCTGCGTCTACGACGGTGTCCCGCTCGACGGGGTGGACGTCACCGTCGATCCGACCGGACGACTCGTCATCGGCGGTCCGACGGTGTTCGCCGGCTACCGGCTCGATCCCGCTGCCACCGCCGACGCACTGTCGGGCGGGCGGCTTCTCACGCGGGACCGGGGTGAGGTCACCGACGGTCGGGTCGCGGTGCTGGGGCGGATCGACGACGTCGTCATCTCGGGTGGTCTGAACGTCGACCTGGCCGCCGTCGAGCGAGCCGTCCGCGCGTGGGTCGCTGCCGAGGGGTCCAGCGACGAGGTGGCCGTGGTCGGCGTGCCGCATCCGGACTGGGGCACCGAGGTGGTCGCCGTCGTGGCCGCGGACCAGCACCGGGCGCTCGTCGCGGCGCCCGGGCCGGACCCGCGTGCGGTCCGCTCGGGGGACGGACGATCCGTCTTGTCGGACCTCCGCGCCGCCCTCGCCGAGGGACTCCCGTCGTACGCGCTGCCCCGCCGCCTGGTGGTCCGCAGCACCCTGCCCCGCACCTCCGGTGGCAAGATCGATCGCCGACAGCTGATCGCCGACCTGACCGACACCGCGGCGGACCGACCGGAGGACCCCACGTGAGCACCGATGTGACCCAGCCGCGGCGCCCGACGGCGTCGCAGTGGGCGGCCGGAGCGCGCCCGCGCACCCTCCCGGCTGCGGTGGCCCCGGTGCTGGCGGGCAGCGGGGTGTCGGCCTGGGCCGGCGGCTTCACCCTCACGGCCGCGGCGCTCGCCCTGCTGGTCAGCCTGGCCCTGCAGGTCGGGGTCAACTACGCCAACGACTACTCCGACGGGGTGCGGGGCACCGACGCGGTCCGGGTCGGACCGCTCCGGCTGGTGGGATCGGGCGTGGCCGAACCTCGCGCGGTGAAGCGTGCCGCGTTCGCCTGCTTCGGGGTCGCCGCGGTGGCCGGTCTCGTGCTGGTGGTGCTCACCGGGTTCTGGTGGCTGCTGGTCGTGGGCGCGGCCTGCGTGCTCGCCGCCTGGTACTACACCGGCGGCACGCGACCGTACGGCTACCGCGGCCTCGGCGAGGTCTTCGTGTTCGTCTTCTTCGGGCTGGTCGCGGTGTCCGGCACGGTGCTGGTCCAGGTGGGCACGGTGCCGTGGCCGACCTGGCCGGTCGCCGTCGGGATCGGGTCGCTGGCCTGCTCCATCCTGGTGGCCAACAACCTGCGCGACCTGCGCGGCGACCTCGCGGTCGGCAAGCACACGCTGGCCACCCGCCTCGGCGATCGCGGCACCCGCTGGTTCTACGTGGCGCTGGTGGTCCTCGCCGCGGTGGCGGTCGTCGTGGTGGCCGCCGCCACGACCTGGTGGGCGCTGCTCGCCCTGGCCGGGATCGCGCTCCTGGTGCCCGCCGTCCGTCGGGTCCTCGGCGGCGCCCAGGGTCCGGAGCTGATCGCGGTGCTCAAGTCCAGCGGCACCGCCGAGCTCACGTACGCCCTGGGTCTCGCGGTCGGCCTCCTCCTCGCCTGACCGCCCCTCCGTACGCAGCCCCCGCCCCACAGCTGCTCGGGTTTGTCGGTCCTGCTCGGTCTATAGAGCGAGCAGGACCGACAAACCCGAGCAGATCCGGTCAGGGGTGGGTGAGGGTGCCGGTCCGCAGGAACGCCCCCAACGCATCGGCGTACGGGGTCAGGTCCCAGCCCTGCGCGGCCACCCAGTCGTCGGCGTAGTACGTGTGCGCGTAGCGCCGGCCGTCGTCGCAGATCAGGGTGACCACGCTGCCCCGCTGGCCGGCCGCGACCATCTCCGCGATCAGCTGGACCGCCCCCCACAGGTTGGTGCCGGTCGAGCCGCCGACCTGGCGGTCGAGCAACGCCGTTCCCCAGCGCATCGCGGCCACGCTGGCCGCATCGGGGACGGCGATCATCCGGTCCACCAGCTCGGGCAGGAAGCTCGGCTCGACCCGCGGCCGGCCGATCCCCTCGATCCGGGAGCCGGCGGCGGTCACCGTACGGTCTCCGGTGCTCCAGGCCGGGTAGAACGCCGACCCCTCCGGATCGACCACGCAGAGCCGGGTCGCGAACCGCTGGTAGCGCAGGTAGCGGCCGATGGTCGCGCTCGTCCCGCCGGTGCCGGCGCCGACGACCACCCAGCTGGGCACCGGGTCGGGCTCCATCCGGAGCTGGTCGAACATCGACTCGGCGATGTTGTTGTTGCCGCGCCAGTCGGTCGCCCGCTCGGCGTACGTGAACTGGTCCAGGTAGTGCCCGCCGGACTCGTCGGCCAGCCGCTGCGCCTCGGCGTAGATGGTGGTCGGGTCGTCGACGAGGTGGCAGCGACCGCCGTGGAACCCGATCAGCGCGCACTTCTCCCGCACCACGCTGGCCGGCATCACCGCCACGAACGGCAGCCCCAGCAGCCGGGCGAAGTAGGCCTCGCTGACCGCTGTCGACCCCGACGAGGCCTCGACCAGCGTGGTGCCCCGCCGGATCCAGTTGTTGCAGAGACCGTAGAGCACCAGGGAGCGGGCCAGCCGGTGCTTCAGGCTGCCGGTCGGGTGGACCGACTCGTCCTTGAGGTAGAGCCGCACCCCCCACTCGGGGGGCAGCGGGAACACGTGCAGGTGGGTGTCCGACGTGCGGTTGGCGTCGGCCTCGACCTGGGCGATCGCCCAGGCCTGCCACTCCCGGTCCGTCAGCTGGTCCGACACGTCGACGCTCCTGGTCCCGGCGCTAGATGACGGGCGGGTGCCCGGCGCGGGTCATCCGCGCCACCGTCCGCCAGCTCATCGGTCGTCGTACGCCGCACTCCTCCGTGAGCCCCAGCTGGTAGCCCCGTACGGTCTCGCGCAGCGCCGACCTGGTCCGCAGCCGGATCCCGCCGACCAGCACCCAGGACAGCACGTAGAGCAGACCGACCGGGAGCGGCAGGTTGCGGCGGGCCAGCCACACCCGGTTGCGGGCCTGGAAGCGGTAGAACTCGGGATGCCGGGTGGGCGTGATGGCCGGGTGGAACACCTCGATGGCCCCGTCGTAGCGGACGTGCCAGCCGCCGTCCCAGACCCGCCAGGCCAGCTCGATGCCCTCGTGCGCGTACCAGAAGGGGGCGGGCCAGCCGTCGGCGTACGCGAACGCCTCCCGGCGCATGGCCACCGCGCCCTCCCAGACCGACATGGCCGGACTGCTCCGGCCCGGGTCGCTGGCCCGCAGCCGGGGCGTCCACCGGCGCGGCGCCGGCCGACCGTCCGGGTCCACCACCCGCGGCTGCACCAGGCCCATGGTGGGATCGGTCCGGAACAGCTCGGCCAGCTCAGCCAGCACGGTCGGGGTGGGCAGCCGGGCGTCGTCGTCCAGGAAGAACAGCAGATCGCCGCTGACCAGGGCGACCCCGGCGTTGCGGCCCGCCGGGATGCCGAGGTTGGTGGGCAGACCGTGCGCGCGGACCCCGTCGGGCAGCCCGGTCGGCTGCCAGCCGTTACCCACCACGACGATGTCGAGGTCGACGTCGCGCTGCTCCAGCAGGGACTCCAGCCCGCGCTGCAGGTCGGCGCGACGCTTGCCCATGGTCAGCACCACCACGCCGTAGCGGGTCGGTGCCCCCGGCGCCGTCATCGCAGCCTCGGCGAGGCGAGCACCGCGGCCAGGTGACCGACCAGGGTCACGGCGGCGGCGACACAGAGCCCGACCAGCAGCCACTGGGTCGCGGCCCCGTCCAGCCACAGGTCGACCACCGCGGCGACGAGGATCACCAAGGAGAGCTCGACGGAGTGGAACACCCGGTGGAACGGAACGAAGCGGGCGACCCGGCGGGCCGTCCGCAGCAGGCCCTGAGTGGGCTTGCGCACCGCCTCCGTGTCCTGCATCTGGGGCAGCCCGGCGTAGTGCCGGGAGACGTGCACGAGGTCGTTCTCCACCTTGTTCAGACAGACCAGCAGACCGAGCAGCAGACCGAGACTCACCCAGACGTTGCCCAGCTCGAGCTCGCGAGCGGCTCGGATCCCCAGCGCCACGGAGATGCCGCACTCCGCGACGTAGTGGCCCACCCGGTCGAGGTAGACCCCCTTAGGCGACGACGTCTGGCGCCAGCGCGCCACCTCCCCGTCGCAGCAGTCCAGCAGCATCTGCAGCTGGATCAGCACCACGGTGACAATCGCGCCGGCCAGCGTCCACCAGGCGGTGGAGAAGAAGGCGAGGACCGTGCACAAGATCATCAGCCAGGTGACGCCGTTGGCCGAGAACCCGGCCTTGAGCAGGACCCTGGTCAGGTACGGCGAGAGGTCCCGCAGGTAGGCACTGGCGACCCAGTGCTCGGCGCCGGCCCGGGTGCGCACACTCGGCGGCTGGGTGACCTCACGCAGCTCGGCGATCGACGGATCGGCCGGACGACCGGTCGCTGGCGTCCCTTCGAGCATCCGGCCACCCTATAGTCCGAGGTCGCGCACGCCCTGCATCTGCCGGCTCGACGCGAACTCATCCTGGCGGTGGCCGCCGCCCCGACACGCGCATACTCTTGGGAAATGGCCCGCTATCTCCCGATCATCATCGTGGCGTTGTTGATGATCTACTGCGTGGTCGAGGTCGCCCAGGCGCAGCCGTACGCCGTCCGCCGGATGCCCCGTTGGCTGTGGGCCACCGTGGTGATCTGCGTGCCCCTGGTCGGCGCGCTGGCCTGGCTGTTCTTCGGCCGGCCGAACGCGGAGTCGTTGGGCACCCGCAAGCCACGGACCCCGCCCCGCGCCCCCGACGACGACGTGGACTTCCTCCGAGGGTTGTGACGGTCAGTCGTCACTCGCTGTGTTGTCGTCACGCGCTGCTCCGCTGCGCGCCGAATGGTCCTGACTTCCCTCGTCAGGCGCAGACGATGAAGCGTTGTCTGCACCCTCCTCAGTCCAGACAGGACCGGGCGCTTCGCTGCGCGGTCGCTCGCGACGGGCTCGCTCGCTGACGCTCGCTCGATCAGGTGCTGCGTGTGCTGATCTCGGCTCGCCGACAATCGATGACCTCGGTGAGGGCCGCCTCGAACCTCTGCGTGCTGGCGCCGTCCGCGGTGTCCCCGAAGTAGTACGCCGCTAGCTCGGCCAGCTCCGGACTCGGGTCCGGTAGCAGCGCGGCGAGGTCGCCGGCCCGGTCGGCCGGGAGCAGGGGCAGCGCCTCGAGCAGCCGGGACGCGGGCCGGTACGCACCCTCGGCCGGTGCGGTGATCACCAGCGGCTTCCCGGTCGCCAACCAGTCGTACGCCACAGCTGACACATCGGTGATGCAGTGGTCGGCGAACCGCCACTGCCAGCCGTACGGGCCGGTGTCGAGCAGGTGCCGATCGCCGTCGGCGGCCAGCGCGGCGCGGAGCGCGGCGTCGGCGACACCGTGGGCGGCGGACGCCCGGCCGATCCGCGGATGGGGCCGGTAGATGATCCGCACCCGCGGGTCGGCGCGGAGGGCGGCGATGATCGCGGCGCCGTGGCTGACCACCGAGCCGTAGTGGATGCTCGTCCGGTCGCCCTCCCAGGTGGGGGCGTAGAGCACCCGGAGCCGACCGTCATCCGCCCAGTCCGGGGCGCCGGCCGGGTCGTGGTCCAGCTGCGGACGACCGACCTCGCGGATCCGGGTGTCGGCGTCGAAGTCGAACAGGGCCCGGGCCAGCCGCTCGCGACCGGCCGGCCCGCCGATGAAGGTGAGGTCGTACGCCTTGTGCTGGTTGGAGACGCTGCCGCCCTTGTCGCTCTCGCCGTGCCCGATCTGGACGTGCACCGGCTCGGCGAAGCGGAGCATCCGGAAGTTCTGCTCGACCTGGTTGACGTAGAGCACCGCCGCCACCCGGTGCCGGTCGACCAGCGCTTCCAGCTCACCGCTGGCCCGGGCGAACGCCACCGGCAGGGTGCTGCCGGACAGCACCAGCCGCCCCGTGTCGGGTCGGTCGACGATCACCACCACCGGCCGCCGGGTGGCGAGGGCCTCGAGGGGCAACCGCCACTGCTCGAACTGGTAGGCGTTCTCCGGTCCCACCGCGAAGAACAGCGCCACCGCCTCGTCCGGCACCGGCCCGTTCTTCCTGACCTCGCCGACGAACCGGTCCGCGGTCAGCCGGTTGCCCAGCTTCTCCCGGACCAGCTGCGCCGAACGTCGCAGACCCACCAGCTTCCCCACCGTGACCTCAGGCTCTGACCGTCGTCTCAGGCCGGGGTCGGGTCCGCCTTCTCGGCCGGCTCCGGCGGCAACGCCTTCGCCTCACCGGCATCCAGGGTCGACTCGCTGCGGTCCAGGCCCCACTGGGTGTGGAACGTGCCCGGCTTGTCGACCCGGTGGTAGGTGTGCGCCCCGAAGAAGTCGCGCTGCCCCTGAATCAGGGCCGCCGGCAACCGCTCCGCCCGGATCCCGTCGTAGTAGGCCAACGACGACGAGAACGCCGGCGTCGGGATCCCGTTCCGCGCCGCGCCCGCCACCACGCGTCGCCACGCCGGCAGGGCCGTGGAGATCGCGTCGACGAAGTACTCATCGGCGATCAACAACGCCAGATCCGGCGTCCGCTCATA
>NZ_BAAAYX010000001.1:0-21727 GCF_039536605.1 Microlunatus aurantiacus | reverse complement strand
CAGTACGCACAGGTAGCCTGACCAAGCCATCGAACCTGTCCGTCAAAACGGGGCAATCCCAGCTCGAGTTCTTCGGCTTCAACGTCGGCTAGACGCAGCTCATGCCTCGCTTACGCACGGACGACGGCTCCCGCAAGCTGCGGGCGGTCTGGTTGGGGCCGGCCGGCCACACCCTGCCGTTCCAGTGGACGTACGTGCAGTGGGCGGTCACGCTCATCGCCGTGCCGGTCGCAGGAACGATCGGCACGGCGATCGTGTACGCGCTGCTCGGCGACCCGGTGTGGGCGTTCGGGCTGGGCGGGCTGTGGTTCGGTGCCGGCGGGGTCTACGTGGCCATTCACCTGATGCGGAACGTCACCTTTGATGAGCCGCTGAGCTATCAGCGTCGCTTGGTCAAGGGGGAGTTCTCCCGCCAATACTCGCAACCGGTCGGCGCACGCCGCTTGACCGTCGAGTTCGAGCAGCCGTCCATCCACTACCTGGCGGCGCCGATCCGCCGCGCCATGGGCTGGGACAACACTGCCCAACAACCGCTGGCCGTCACGTCGCCTCGGAGCCGGGCCGAGGCGGCGTTGGCCAACCCGAACGTCACCACTCCAATAACCGCGCCGACGATAGTCCGGACGTCCGCGCCCCCACAGTCATCCACCGAAGTAGAAGCATTGGCGCCACCTCTGTCGCCGAGACCGAACCCTTACACCACGTCAGCTCGCACCTAGCCGGACCCTGCGAAAGGGCTCATCTGATGGCGTTCAAGACCGCTGTCACCGCTGGTCCGCCCACGATGCCGGCGGACCCATCCGACGCGTCCATTGCCAATGTCGATCCCGCGGTCAGCACGGCACACCGGCGCGGATCAAGGATGTTGTCGAAGGCACGACCGAGCCGGCTCCTTCGTTGGGTGACCCGTCCACGTCAGGTGCGGTTCACACCGGCCGCCTTCAGGATGGCCGGGCCCTTCATGTTCACTCGGGGCGGGATGTTCTGCACCTACGTGTTGGGAGGACAGGCATGGGACTTCCGGTCCCAAGGTGACCGGCTCGTGTTGTGGGACCAGGGCACGTTCCGGTGGTCGCAGCTGGAGGGGCGCCCGATCAAGCTCCGCAGCACCCCGATGCCGTATCCGAGCTACGAGTTCGCGCGCTCCCTCGACGAGGACACCCCGCAACCGCTGCCGAACGTGCCGGGCGCCCCGAGCTGGGACGACTACCTCGGGTACAGCCAGCGTCGGCTGCAGCAGACCGGCCTCGACACCAAGCTGGTCACGCTCTCCGTGTGGATCGGGCCGAACCCGAAGAAGTCAGTCCAGGAGGAGCTGATCCATGGCGTTGATCACCCGCTGCCGGAGACGGTGCGGGTGATCGAGCAGGTCATGAAGGTCGGCAACATCCTGAAAGGGCCAGGCTTCGACGCACGACCGATCGGCCCGCGCCAGATGGCTTTCTTGATGCATCGCAGCCTGTCGATGGGGGTTCCGGCGCCGATGCATGCAGGAGTAGGTGGCGATCGCTGGGAGCCCGACGATGTGGCCGGCTTCTTCTCCCGTCGGGAATGGATCTATGAGCCACTGATCGGCTCGACGGTGAAGGTGATCGCCGAGCACCACGGGCAGACCGTCGAACGGCATGTCGCGGTGTTGTCGGTCGGACCGATGCCGGATCTCACCTGGCCAGAGTCCGGCAAAGACCCATGGATGCTGGTGGCAGACAAGCTGGGATTCCCGGTGGAGTGGTCTCTGGCCGGAGCGATGCTGACCAAGAAGCAGCTGGCGCCGGCCGTCGAGTACGAGCAGAACCGGGCCTCAGCCATCGCTGCTCACTACGCCGAGCACGGCCTGGTGCCACCCCCAGCGGTGGGGCGCGCGATCATGGGGGCAACCGAGAACCTTGACGAGGTCACGGAGGGCGACGGAAGGTCCAGTGTCCGGTTCCGCGGCCCGGTTCGGCTCGCCACTTACGCAGCCACCGAAGCCCAGTGCCTGGAGCAGGCGCGTGCCCTGGTCGACGCGTACGGCGACCGTGCCAACTTCGACCTGGCCCAACCCCGCGGGCAAGCGCAGCTGCTGCGAGAGTTCGTACCCGGGGAACCGTGGTCGAACGTGGGCTACCAGCGGCGGATCCCCGCTCGGTATCTGTCGGCGGCGATGCCCCACGTCAGCTCCGAGGTTGGCACGCCGACCGGTCCCTATCTCGCGTATGGCACCGGGTCGGCCCGTCGGGCCATGCGGCTCGATCTGCACTACGGGATGGAGAAGCTGCAGCAGTCCGGCTTCTTCACCATCACCGCCGAGCCTGGCGCAGGAAAGAGCGTCCTGACCGGGGCGCTGGCGTTCAACGCCGCCCGCCGGGGTGAGCCGACGATCATCCTGGACCCCTCCGGACCATTGGCTCGGCTCGCCACGATGCCGGAGCTGAGGGGCTCCTCGCGGGTCCTCGACCTGACGGCCAGTGATACCGGCACTCTGTCGCCCTACCAGCTGGTGCCCGAGCCCCGACCCGAAGACCACCTGTTCGAGGACGGCACCCCGAACGAGCTCGACCATCAGCGGGCGGTCCGGCGGGCCGCCGCTGAGCGGCAGCAGCTGATGTTCGACGTGCTCCGCATGTGGCTCCCGACCGGGCTATTGAAGGCATCGGGCACCGACGTCAGTCTCCGCGCCGCCATCCGCAACACCCGCACGCGGGTCGTCGAGTCCGGCCTCGCCGACGTGGAGACCAACCCACGGTGGGTGGTGGAGGAGCTGGCGAAGCTCGGCGACCACACCCGGTCACTGGTCGAGGAGATCAACGCGGCCGCCGAGTTCCCTCTCGGCGAGTTGATCATGCCCGATCACACGGACGCGATGCCGGCCAGCCAGGCCGAGGACGCGACCCTGGTCGTGGTGACCATGCCCGGACTGGAGCCGCCGCCGGCTGACATGGACCGCGACCTGTGGGGATCGTCGGAGCGATATGCGCAGCCGCTGCTGCACCTAGCCGCGTTCTTCACCGCCCGCTTCATCTACGGCAGGCCCCGTACGGTCCGCAAGAACGTGTTCCTGGATGAGACCCACCTGATGGGGGTGTGGGGATCGGGCCGGGCACTCATGGTGCGGCTGTCGCGCGACTCACGGAAGTGGAACACGGCTGTCGGGGCCGCCTCCCAGCATCCCGACGATCACCTGTCGATCGGCCGGATCGACGCCCTGCAGGGGATGGCGTTCGTCGGCCGGCTGACCAAGGAGTCGGCGGCGGAACGGGCCTGCAAGCTTCTGAGCTGCCCGTCGTCCTATGCCTCCGTCATCCAGGCGCTGTCACCGAAGCGGCTCGTCGACGACGACAGCGACGGCAGACAGGACACGGGCGAGTTCGTCGTGCTCGACCCGATGAAGCGGATTGGCAAGGTCCGCATCGACATCGACTGGTACCCGGGACTGCGCGACGCCCTGAACACCACCCCGGGCCGGTCCCGCCCGACCGTCGACCTGCCCCTGCAGCCGACCCCGTTCCTCGACGAAGAGCTGTTCGAGGCGATCACCGTCATCCCCATTGTCGACGATGGTGAAGCGGCATGATCACGACCAGCTCGCAACGGCAGTGGATCCTCGCCGCGCTCGCCGGGCTGATCTTGACCGTGGGCTTGGCCAGCGCCGCCGGCCCGGCCCACGCCGATGGCCTTGACGACCTGTGCCAGACAGTGCCGGCCCCGGTGCGGCCGGACTACCAGGTGTCGGGGCTGGTGATGGACAAACCAGACCTGAATACCGTGCCGAACGCCGCACCGGACCCGTTCAAGGACCCGAGCGTGCCGATCAGCGACGTGTACGGCTGGGCGTGGAGGTTCACCAACTACGACCTCGGCTGCGGCAATGACTTCATCCGCGATCCCAGTGCTGTCGCCACCACCGCGTCCGCCAACTTCGTAATGGCCTGGATGGCGACAATCACCAGCTGGCTTGCCTCCCTGGAACACATGGCCCACACCGGCGTCTTCAACTGGCTCGAAGGGCTCGTAACCTCCGCAGCCGATGCTCTGAAGGAACGGGTGCTGACGGTCTGGCTGCCGTTGGCCGCGGTCGTGCTGTCCATCCTGGTCGTGTTCACGTCCCGAACAGCCGGCTACGCCGACACGATGCGCCGCCTCGGCATGCTGCTGGGCTCGATCCTGCTGGCCGTCGTCACCCTGGTGCTCCCGGCGCAGGCCATGAAGCTGGTCAACGACGCCGCCAACACGGCGGCCGACGTGGCGCAGGCCGGCTTCACCAGCGAGGCAGCCGACCTGGTAACTCGGGAAGCCATCTACAAGACGTGGTTGGTCGGGAACTTCGGTTCCGCCGACTCCCCGATCGCGCAGCAGTACGGCCCCCGACTCATGTCCGCGCTGACCTACACGTGGTCTGACGTGAAACGGATGAACGCAGATCCTGGCGCGAAGGCCAAGATTGACCAGGCGAAATCCACCGAGTTCAAGGCGATCGCAGACGAGGTGCAGAAGAAGGACCCGACGGCCTACCAATCCCTGACGGGCAAGACGGACACCCGCACCGCCCCAGCCACGATGGGCGTCGTCTGGGTCGTGCTGATGGGCATCTTCGTCGCCATCGCCTGCTTCATGATCGTGATGGCCAAGCTCGTCATGCTCGGTCTCGTCCTGTATGGAATGGTCGCCTCGGTCGTCGGGGTGCTGAAGTTCTCCGTCCTTCAACACGTATGGGACCTCTTCACCGCTGCCGTGGTGAACATCGTCAAGTTCACTCTCGCTGCCGGCTTGATGACCCTGGTGCTGAGCGCGCTGTCCACCGCCCCGGTCGGGGTCGGCTGGCGGATGTTGCTGGCGATCATCGCCACGGTGATCGCGGTCATGTTCACCCGGCCGGTCAGGTCGTTCAAAGCAATGGCCGGGATGGACCCGAACAAGTCCGTGGTCGTCTCGATGATGAAGCGTGCCGTCGGCACGGCTGTGGGCACCGTCGTCGGCAACAAGGTCTGGGACAGCCAGAAGCTGCCCGTCGGTGATGCGCCAGGCGCGACCGCGGACACTGCCGCGGACGAAACCTCGGCGGCACCGCAGCCCGTTGAACCGGCACGTCCGCCACTGCCTCCGCCACCGCCGCTGCGTGCCCTTCCCGTCGGCCAGGGGCAGCCTGCCCTCGAGGCCGCACCCGCCACCGCCTGGGCCGGCTATACAGCGGTCGGTGGCCGTGCCCGCCCCGCCGATCAAGAGCTGGTCGCCGCTCCACAGCCGAGCGAACTGCCACCCGCGAACGACCGGCCGCTCCGCGCGCTGCCTGTCGGGACTGCGGCTGTCCCCGTCACTGCTGCTGCGGCGCTTGGCGCGGCCGCCGGCACGCGCGCAGCCGAGCACGTCCGAACCGATACTGACCAGCCATCTGCGTCGATGCCGGAGCAGCCAGAGACTCTTGTGCAGCCAGCGGTACACGAGCCGGCTCTCCCGAATCGCCGCGATCCTGTGGAAGGAGCGGCAGTGGTGTACCCGACGGGAATCGTCCTGTCCCCTGACCCAACCCTGTATAGGTCTTCAGGTAGTGCTGTGACGGGCCAGAGCGGCGATTACCTGCGATTCAACGAGCCTCAGGTCGACGAGAAAGGCCAGGAGACCTGGGAGCCCATCTACCACGCCGAGATGGCAGAGACCTGATGGGGAAGCACGCTTCGGTCCTCGACGGTCCCCAGATGGGCTATGGCGTCGGCCCACCCTCCCGGCGCGGAATGTCGGTGCCGGCGCTGATGCTCGCCATCGTGTGCGTCACCCTGGCTGGACTGCTCACCTTGAGCCTTGCCGGCCGGCACCAAGCGGCCGTGCGCGCTGCCGCGTCGCCGTCTCCAAGCGCGTCCGGCACCGACGTACCGCCCGCCGGTGCGCCCGACGCCGTGGCTGCCTTCATCGGAGCCTGGGCCCAGGCGCCCGCCGATCGGGACAACGTGCTGGCCTCGGTGACCGTGACGGGCGTGGCCGCAACCGTCGCGCCCGCGACCGCCAAGACACTCGAGACAACCCAGGCGAGTGGCGCCGCCATGTACACCAAAGTCGACGACCAGCAGTACGCCGCTGAGCAGCCGCTGACCAACGGGTCGACGATGCGACTGCAACTCGTCTTCGACCAGGCCGCCATCTACGGCTGGCTCGTGTCCTCTGTCCAGCCAGTCTGAGATGCCGGAGCATGAGCCGTGGATCCCGTAACGCTCAAGATGGCGGCCAACCTCGGCCTGTCACTGGCGAAGAGCAAGACGGTCCACCGGCTCCTGATCATCGCAGCACTCATCCAGGCTGTGGTGTGGTCGTTCGTGCTTTTCGTACCGGCTTACCTCATGGCGTCGGTCGCTCCCTCGATGCACCACGTTGCCACCGAGCAGGCGTGCACGGCCGGCACCGGCGCGGACAGCAGCGTCCCGCTCCTGGCGGGTGCCGCCGGCGCCCAGCTCACGGTGCGGATGGCCACCTGGAACGTGCTGAAGTCCAACAGTGCCAACAGGATCGTGGGCGGCTTGACCTCGATCGCGGCAGCTGGTGCTGACGTGATCGGTGTGCAGGAACTGCAGGCGAACCACCGAAACACGGTCGCGCGGCGGATGCGGCAGGCCGGATGGGCCATGTCTGACGGCAACACCGCCACTCCCGTGTTCTGGCGAGCCAGCAAGTACCAGCTGCTGGCGCAGGGCCGTGAGAAGGAGTTTGGAGTCGTGCGGATCGAGGCTGGTTCGGCGGCCGGGGCCTCGATCGGACCGAAGTGGATCCAGTGGGCCCAGCTGAAGGACACCTCTACCGGCGCGGTCTTCATCGCCGCCAGCCACCACCTGGTGCCCGGCATCGAGACCAAGGGCAAGGCCGATCGGCAGGGCCCGCGACGTGTCGCGTACGCGAAGAAGCAGATCGTCGCGGCTGGCGAGCTCGCGACCCGGCTGAGTCGGGACGGGCAGATCCCGTTCATGATCGCCGCGGACTGGAACGTCGACGCGCGCAAGGACGCAAGAGTCCGCACGGCCGGCTTCCCGTACGTGACCCTGCAGACATACGGGCTGTACTCCAACTGGAGAGTGCTCGGCTACCCGACCAGCGGCACCCACGGCAATCGCCTTATCGACGGCGTCTTCTCCACAACTCGAACTGTTGCGCCGGTCCGGCAGCAGATCTTGTCGCACTACGGCAGCGACCATCGCGCTGCCCTGGTCCAGTTCACCAACCGCAACCGCGGCGCCTCCGCCACGCTGAGCACCGGCACGGCAGCGCAGGTCGGCTCCGTGCCGGCGGCGATCACTGTGCCTTCGTCGCGTATCGGGTCCACGTTGGTCGTCCAAGGCGAGCAGGTTCGCAACGCGGCAGTGATCATCGCTGAGGGGAAGAAAGCCGGCATCCCCGCCTTCGGCTGGGTCGTGGCGATCGCGGCCGCATTGCAGGAATCCGGTCTCCGCAACCTCGACTACGGCGACCGTGACTCCCAAGGGCTTTTCCAGCAGCGACCTTCTTCTGGGTGGGGGACGGTGCAGCAGATCCGTGACCCGGAGCTGGCTTCCCGTGCCTTCTACGGGGTAGCCAGCCATACGTCCAACAAGGGCTTGGTCAACGTGTCAGGTTGGCAGTCGATGTCGGTTGCGGCGGCAGCCCAGGCGGTGCAGATCTCGGCTTTCCCCTCGGCGTACGCGAAGTGGGAGGCGGCATCGCGGGCTATCGTGCAGCAGCTCGGCGATGGCCAGACGCTGACGACCACCCCGCTGCTGTGCGGCACCGGTCAGGATGCGCAGCTCGGCGACTGTCCTCCGACCGGCTCACCGGCCGAGAGAGGTCTGAGCCGGGACGCCCTTCTCGTTCTGCGCTGCGTCAAGGCGAGGTTCCCCAGCCTGATTGACTTCGGCGGTAAACGCCCGGACCCGCTCCCGGACCATCCCTCCGGACGCGCGGTTGACATCATGATCCCCAGCTACACGACCGCCGAAGGCCAGGCGTTCGGATGGCAGATTGCCCGGTGGCTGCAAGACAACCGGCAAGCGCTGGGGGTTCAGTACCTCATTTACGACGCCAAGATCTGGTCCGTCGAACGCGATGCCGAAGGCTGGCGGCCGTACAGTCCCGGCTACACCGGCTCAATCAATGACTCCTCGCTCCACCGGAACCATGTCCACGTCACCGTCTATGGCGACGCCGGCACCGGATTCCGGTCCGACGACGGTAACGACACGGTGGCAGCGGGGAAGTGGACGATGGCGTTGCCGAAGGGTTCCTACACCGTCGGATGTGCGTTCGCCTGCTACGTGTCCTCTTCAGGGCTTCCGCACACCGGCCAGGACTTCCCGACCCCGATCGGCACGATGGTACGCAGCACCAATGCGGGCACCGTGGAAGTGAGCCGCGATCTCAACGGCAGCTACGGCCGACACATCGTCGTCCGCGACCGAACCGACCCGAAGGTCTCGGTCTACTACGCCCACCTCTCGGCGCGAGACGTTCGCATCGGCCAGCAGGTGACTGTCGGACAAGTGATCGGCCGCAGCGGCAACACCGGCAACAGCAGCGGCCCTCACCTCCACTACGAGATCCGGATCAGCGGCAATCCCGTCAATCCGATGCCAGTGCTGGCCAAGATGGGGGTCAACCCGTGAATTCCAGGACCGTCACTCGGATTCTCGGCGCCATCGCTGCGTCTCTCGCGGTGGCCCTGGTGGTTGTGCTGGTCAATCGACCGCAGTCTCAGCCTGGCACCGCCGAAGGGCCGGTCAGCTCGGCACCGACCACTTCCGCCGCGCCGAAAACGAGCACGCCCAGCCCGCAAGCTAGCGACAGCGAAGCCAGCCAGCTGCCGTCGAGTGAAGTCGACGCCCACGACGCGAGCCCCGGCGCTACTCCCTACAGCCAGACTGACGAGGTCCGCCAGCAGTGGGAGCCCATCGCATCCGGTTTCGGCCGGGCATTCACCACGGCGAAGGGCAAAACTGCGGGACAGTGGCGAGCGAGCCTCGGCCCGTATGTCACCGAGAAGGTGCGCGAACAACTCGCTACCGTCGACCTGCGCAACGTCCCGAAAGGGGCGTACGTGAACATCGAGCCAGCGGAATACGGCGACGACAAGGTCGCCGTCTTTGTCCACTACGACTCCGACCTCACCCTGGTCACGTACCTGATCCTCGACGGAACCGACTGGCGCATCTACGCCTACGACCGTTGGGAAGAGTGAGGAGGATGCGATGAGCGACGACTCCGACTGGGTCTTCGACGGGCACGGCAACTTGTTTGACCTAAGCCAAGCCCAGGAGGTCGAGACCTACGGTCCACCACCGATCTTGCGGTGGCTCTCATCGTCTGACCTGCCCCAGGTCTTAGGGCTACGGTGCGCCTTCGCTGGTCGGAACCGCATCGTCTACGACCTCCGTTGTGCCTCCGAGGTGTTCGAGGACTCTGGCGGGCTCTACGTCAATGTCGTCGACGAGGCTCAGTGGTACCGATGGCTCGACGTTGACGACAGCCGACGACCCGAGCGAATCCCGAGAGCCACCTGTGTCGGCGCGCGCCACGTCTGGATTGAAGTATCCGAGGAACCTCCCCCGCCACCTCCACATCCCCTCGAAGGAGAGTCGCCATGACCACCGCCACCGACGAAACCATCCCCGAGGTCGTGCTCGAGCTCAGAGCCACGGGCGTCAGCACCCTCACCATCGCGGGCGACGAGCCACAGCCCCTCGACGCCAACTCCGTCGACGAGGCACGGACGGCAGGGATCACCTTCGTCCTCGAACAAGCCGCGGCCAGGGACCGGCCGGTCCGGTTCGATGCTCACGACCCAGATGGGCAGTGGCAGCTGCTCGCCCACCCCGACGGGCAGATCACCGAGTACCATCCTGATCCGCAGTCGGACAGCGACAGGGGAGCGAGTCCGCGTACGACCGAGGTCAGTGACTCGACGCCCACCGCACCAAGCGACGACGCCGCCCACACGGACGAGATGCGGCCGGCGTACGACTCGACGTACGTCATGCAACGGATCGTTCCGGTGACGCGCATCCCCAAGGCGACTCGCGGGTGGCGAGCTCTGCTCGGCCTCTCACCCAGCAAGCGCGAGTTGAAAGAGCGAGCCGACCGCGCAGCTGCGTGTCAGACGTTCGGGCGGCCGATCACAGTCGTCGTTGCCGATCCGCGTGGAGGCTCCGGCAAGACGACCACCTCCATCCTGCTCGCCGGCGCGTTCGGCAATGCTCGAGGTGGCGGTGTGCTCGTCCTAGAGAACCACGAGTTGCGCGGCACGATGCATCTGCGCGTCGACAGCCAGGGCAAGGATCGCACCATCCGCGATCTCCTGGGCGCCCAGCAGTACAGCGGCACCAAGGGTGAGTTCATCAGGATCGGCGATCTGTCCGCCTACGTCCGGCACCAGATTTCCGGACAGTTCGACGTGATCGTCTCGGAGACGAAGCGGGACCGCGCGCTCACCAGCCAGGAGTTCGAGAGCGTCCACGACCTGGGGTGCCGCTTCTACGAAGTCGTGATCGTCGACACAGCCAACGACGAGTCGGCAGAGAACTGGCGCGCAGCGGTCAAGCGCGCCGATGCGTTGGTCGTGCCGATCAAGTGGCGAAACGACTACTCACTGCCTGCCGTCGAGATGCTCGAGGAACTGCAGTCCAGCAGTGATCCCCGCCTCGAGGACCTCGTGCGGCGCACGGTCGTCGTCGCTTCACACAACCAAGGCGACCTCGACGTGCGATGTCGGCAACACCTCATGCCGTACTTCGTTCAGCGCACGCGAGCGGTGATCGAGATCGCACCCGATTCGCATATCGCCGAGGGGAACGTGATCCGCCACGATCAGCTGACGCCGCGAACCCGCAGGATGGCGGAACGTCTCGCCGCCGAGGTGGCTCGTTCGGTCGAGGCCGCCCTCAGAGGTGAGGTGCGCTGACTCGCCGGTAGCCGGTCCCTGTGCCTAATGCGGCCTTGCAGCTCCGAAGGATGATCATGCACATCACACACTGGACTGGCCGAGACGCCGCCGCCCTCCAGTCGGCGCTTCGGCTCACCAACGAGACGTTCGCGGAGCGCCTTGGCATTGCGGTTCGCACTGTTGCGGGCTGGCATGCCAAGCCACAGCTGCAGCCACGGATGGAGATGCAGCAGCTGCTTGATGAACTGCTGACTCGGCTGTCTCCGACCGAACTCGAGCGCTTTCACGAGCGTTCGTTAACCGAGGCCGGCACAGGTGCGACATCCTCGGAGAGTGAAGCGCTCCGTGCAGCCATCGCCATTGTGGCTGGCGAGAAGGGTGTCCTCGTTGTCTGCCGTCGAGCTGACACGGCTGTCGCTGTTCACTGGCAGTTCCCGGCGGGCATCATCAAGCCGGGCGCCTCGGCTGAACGCATCGCGGAGCGCGAAACCCTCGCTGAGACAGGTGTCCACTGCGCTGCCGTCCGCTCTCTCGGGTCGCGCATACACCCCGTCACACGTGTTCACTGCTGCTACGTGCTCTGCGAGTACCTCGCCGGCGATCCTGAGAACCTTGACCCTGTCGAGAACGCTGACGTCCTGTGGGCTCCGATTGACAAGTTGTCGAAGTTCATCCCACTCACTGCCATCTATCCGCCTGTCATGGCGGCATTGAGAGGATCAGAAGTATGACTGAAACGGCGACGTCCGAGCCCGCCATCGCTGCGGCGGTGATCGTCCGCGACGGCAGGGTCCTGCTCATTCGGCGGCGACTACGTGAAGGCGCGCTCCTATGGGCGCTGCCTTCAGGTGGCGTCGAAGCCGGTGAAGCTCCTGCCGACGCGGCGCGACGCGAGTCGCTAGAGGAGGTGGGCCTGTCGGTGACGCCCGTTGAGTCTCTTGGCGAACGCGTCCATCCGATCACCGGCCGCCGCATGCACTACTTTGCCTGCACACCGGACGACGGCACACCGGAGGTTCGCGACACTGACGAGATCGCTGAACTTGCGTGGGTCAGTAGATCGCAGGTCTCCGAGCTGGTTCCGGGTGGTTTCTTCGACAAGGTGGAGCAGTACCTCGCACAAGCGCTCACCTAGCTGCGCTACTTCCGGCCGCGGCGCCGGTCCCAGTGCGCCGCACCGAACAGCGAGTCTTTGGACGTACACCCACGGCTGAGTGAGACTCGTACGAGACCAGTGGACCTTTTGCGTCTGGGTGGCCCTAGCTTGCGCGCAGTCGCGGGCCGGCTACATTGGCCAGGTTCCTTTCGCACGTTATGTCGCCCTGCTGGGACTGGACGGCCAACCGATAGGTTGCTCTGCATGTCGGAGGACGGAAAAGGGGCCATGCCATCGAGAGCAAGGCAGATGCTCCACCTATCCACACGCCTTCGATGGACGAGTGCCGTGACTGGGGTGCTGATGGCGGCCTTCGCAGGATGGGCGGTCTACCGAGGAACGGATGGGGCGGCCACCACCGGGTTTGTTGCTGCCGCAGCGCTCTTCATCCTGCTTGCTATAGCCGGCGTCATGCCATCCCGCATCAGATCCGGGGACCACGAGATCGAGTTGCTCGAGGAGGTAGCAGAGGTCGTTGACCCGCTGGCGAATCAGATGAATCGGGAGCAACTGACAGCCTCACTTGATGAGTTGGACATCAAGTACAGCGATTCCAACACCGCGCGAGCGGCGAAGATGCGCATCAGTGAGCACCGTGCCTTCGAATGGGCGGCGGGCGAGTCAGTTGAATTAGTCGCTGAGGCACTCAAGTATCGTGTTACTTACACGAAAAACCAAACTGAGAGTCCCTTCGATATGAGACTCGAGTCAATCGACTCGAACGTGTCTATCTATGTGATTCTCCGCATGACTATCTCATCGAACGCGATTAAGCACATAGAAAAGGTGAGTCAGAGGCTGGCTGATAGGCTGCTTATCGTTTCTAGTCCAGAGACTTCCGTGAGGCGCTTCCGAGAACTTCGTGACGTTCACTTGAGCAACGAAAGACGTGGTGGGAGGATCGCAATGGCCTTCGATCTAGGAGGGATTCAATTCGCTATGAGATGGCTTGCGGACGAGGTCAAGATGGATGACCCTACGAGACCCCCGAAAACCTACTTGCTTTAAAGCGGCTTGCTCAAGGCTGATGCTGGAGGAAGGCACGGCGACTACGACCCTATCTGACAGTGGAACACTGAACTCCTTGCGCTGACCGGAGGGACTGCTCGCCCCGAAACGGGCACGGCCCTACACTCACGGCCCATGAACTCCGCCGTCTGGGCATCCCTGCTGGGCGTCCTGCTTGGTTCCGTCGCAACCTTCCTCGGTCAGTACCTGGTGGTGCGCCACGACTCACGCCGAGCCCGCGAAGAGCGCGCGCTCGCCCAACGTGAAGAGTGGCGAACTGCCATTCGTGAGTTCATGGAGGAGGCGCAACGAGCCGAGTCCCGCGCTGTTGATCGGTACCACCACGGGCGTCCGGCTGACGATGCGGACAACAACCAACTCTGGTTCCTGCAGAAGTATCTCCAGATCACCTGCCCTGAAGAGGTCAGCGGGGCCGCTGAGACGTACGCGTGGCGGATGGATCGGATATTGTGGGAGGGCTTCGACAAAGAGAAGTTCGAGAACGTGTGGGACGACATCGAGCCCGTTCGACGGGCCTTCCTGCATGCGGCAACCAAGGCACTCGAACGGCCTGTGTAGCTACTCTGCGGGCTGCGTTGGCTTCGCCTGTTGGGAGTGCTGCGTGCGGCCTGGCGCGAGTTCGACGGGACGACGTCGATGTTCTCCGCAGAACCTCAACCGCCCTCCACCGTGACGTGACCCTCACGGCTGACTCGAGGTAGGCCCTGGATCCGGGGATCTCGCACGCTCATCCCGGATCAAATGCTCACGACGATGTGTCAACTGACGCGCAGGGCCACCTGTGCGGCGCCTGCAGGACTTGCCCCTTTGATGCACTTCGGTTGCATCGGAACTGCACTCCACTTCATCGATCGCCCAAGAGATCGACGCGATTCTCGATGGCATGGATACGAGCTTCGAGTTGGTCGAGCCGGCTGTTGATCCCAGCCAGATCGGGTGCATGACCTTCAGCGGTGGTCGTCGAGCGAACGTAGACACCCATCCCTTGTCGTGCGACGACCGTTCCTTCGTTCTTCAGCGTCGCGATGGCCTGCTTCACCGTCATGTGCGACACCTGGAACTGGGATCCGATTTCGGAGTAGCTGGGCAACTTCGCCCCCACAGGGAACTCTCCTCGGTCGATGGCAGCGCGCAGGCTGTCGGCGACGCGGACGTAGAGCGGCCTGGGGTCGTCCAAGTCGTCATGCACAACATCACCCTAAGGGCTTGACAGACTTGGTCTGCTGAGGCTTAGTAGTTGTACTAGGGCTTCTGAGTAGCCCAAGGCGGGAGAGAGATGATCACATTGCCACTGGTGGCGCTACTGGCTTTGGTCGCTTTCGGCCTGGTCATGTGGGGCGACGAGAAGATTTCGGGCATCCTCGTGGGTGTCGTGCTCGGGCTAGCACTAGCCACAACGCCCCTAGGTCCCCCGATCCTGCATGCGGTGAAAGTCGCGTCAGAAACGGCTATTGCAGCTATCTCAGCGGTCGTGCAGTGATGGACGCCGTACGGGAGGCAAAGCTCAGCGAACTGCGGATGGTCTGCGCCGGGCTGCGCCAGTGGTCGGCCACCATCGAAGGCCCCGATGCGGACTTCAACGCTGCGGCCGTCGAGCTAGTGATCAGCGCCTACAACGGGAGCCTGGCCGATCCAGGCTGGCCGTGGGTCCGCGAGGCTGACGAGCTGGGGGTGTTCTGGCTCGATCCGGAGGCGATGCCCAGCTTCGACGGCGTAAGTGGCGAGCTGCGCCTGCTCCCCGTGGTCGAAGCGCTGCTGGGCGGCCGACGGGTCGACGACCTCTTTCCACTTCTCGACCAGCTGGATCGGCCCACGCGTGACCTGGTCTTGGCCGCCTTCGCCAGGGCATCGCGACGAGAGCGCGACCTGGCGTTGTACGCGTTCGGCGGCGATCCGTGGTCGGTTGCGGGATGGCTGGTCGCTATGCAGACCCGTCAGTCCGCCCAGGTCTCAGGCAGCGTTTCTCGGTTGGCATCATGAGCGATCAACGCGCTTCCGACGGCCAGCAGGACGCTACCGACGAGACGATGACGGTAGAGGTCAACCCGTCAGCGGTGCTGGTGTCGCAACAGCCAGACCGAAGCACCGACCTTGTCGCCGTATCGCAGCTCGGGGAGCCGAGCGAGGCTACGAAGCCAACTCCGACTGTGATCGACACACGCCTTGCGATACCGCCACATGGGCGATCAGCGGCGCCGCGAGCAATCCTGCCTACCTGGGTCAAGTCCTGGTCGGCGTTCTTCGACGCGACGAGCTGGTGGCTGCGCCACACCGTCCACGTCGGCGCCTTCCATGGGATCCGACTACCTGTCTACTGGTTGCGCCTGGTGGTTCGGGCACCAGTCGGCCTGGCTCGCATCGTAGGCGCCCTCTGGCGGTGGTCAACGGATCCGGACAGCCGAGCCGTCCGATCGGCAATGAAGACGCCCGGCAGCGATCCGGCCGTGTTCATCCGGCTGACCGAGCAGCGCCGCGGCATGGTCCGTACACGACTGCTGGTCACGGCTGGCGGCACAGCTGTCATCGGGCTAGCCGCTTCGCTGGTCCTCACGTCGATGTCACTCGCCGTCATCGCCGCGACCGCCGCCGGTCTGCTCACGCTCCTGGGCGTCATCGGCCGCTCGGCCGACCGCCCTGTCACCTCCCGTGCAGTCGACTCTGAGGCCGTGCCTCGATTGACGGCAGACCTGATCGTCACCGCCCTTGGCTCGCTCGGCATAGCGGAGCTGAACAAGGCGCTCAAGGCTGGAGCAGAGGCCGGCGTGCGCTTCCCGGCCCCGATCATGCGGGACGGTCCTGGCTTCCGCGCCGAGGTCGACCTGCCGCCCGGGGTAACTGCTGGTGATGTGATCGAACGCCGCGATCGCCTCGCGAGTGGTCTGCGTCGCCCGCTGTCGAGCGTGTGGCCCTCGGCCGAACACGACACCCACGCCGGGCGCCTCCTGATCTGGGTCGGCGACAAACCCATGTCTCGCGCGAAGCCCGTCGCGTGGCCACTCGTCAAGAACGGCAAGGTCGACCTGTTCGCGCCGTTCCCGATCGGTGTCGACCCCCAAGGCCGACCCGTGGTCGTGACCCTGATCTTCGCGCTGATGATCGTCGGCGCACTCCCGAGGATGGGCAAGACCTTCCTGCTGCGGCTGCTCACCCTCGCCGGCGCCTTGGACACCTCCGCAGAACTTCACGTGTATGACCTGAAGGGCGGCGCGGACATGTTGCCGTTGGAGCCAGTCGCTCACCGGTTCCGGATCGGAGACGAGCCTGATGATCTCAACTACCTGAAGGCCGATCTCAAAGCTGTGCATGCGGACATGTCGCGCCGCTACAAGACCCTCCGGAGCCTGCCGCGCGATGTCTGCCCAGAGGGGAAGGTCACCCGCGAACTCGCCGACCGTAGATCCCTCGGTCTCTGGCCTGTCGTGATGGTCATCGACGAGTGCCAGCTCGCGTTCGATGACGACCCCGACACAGTGGCTCTGGTCACCGACCTCGGCAAGCGCGGTCCGGCCGCCGGCATCATCGTCCTCTTGGCGACCCAGCGTGTCGACGCCAAGTCACTCCCGACAGCTATCAGCTCGAACGCGGTGCTCAGGCTGTGCTTCAAGGTTGCTGGGCAGGTCGAGAACGACATGGTGCTCGGCACCTCGATGTACAAGGCTGGAGTCCGGGCCACCACCTTCGCCCGCACCGAGCGCGGTGTTGGCTATCTCGCCGGCGAAGGGGACGACCCCGTCATCGTCCGCGCCGCGTACCTCGACGGACCCACCGCTGAAGGTGTCGCCGCCAGAGCCCGTGCCGCTCGGCTCACGGCCGGGCTGCTGACTGGGCACGCCGCCGGCCTCGACCCCGACCCCGACGACGACTGCACGATCGGCATCCTGGACCATCTGGCGACGGTGTGGCCTGCCGAGGATGACAAGGTCTGGTGGGACGACCTCGCCGAACGTCTGGCCGCTACCTATCCGGGCCTCTATGGAGCGTGGACAGGGGAACAGGTCACCTCCGCTGTTCGCCCTCACGGCCTGAAGTCGATCCAGATCAAGCGGAGCGTCGACGGCAGAGCGTTGAACCGCCGCGGCCTCGCCCGCATCGCCCTTCACACGGCCCTCAACGACCGCGCCGAGGGTCAGTACGAGTGGCCCACCTACATCCCGCCGGCGGAGCCGGCCGGCGCTACCCGCGAGCCTGACCCGGGCTACCAGTAGCGGCTCTGCTACCCGCCCGACTACCAGCCCCACTAGGGCAGTAGCCCGGTAGCAGGCTCCGAGCCGGTCCGCGTCGGCCACGCTCACCAACCGACCCCTTGATCGTTCCTCGACCCCGGCCTACCTAGCCGCGGCCGCGGTCTCGCACACCCTCGAAAGGCAGATCCGTCATGTCCGACCCCGACTCCATCCACAGCTGCTGGCTCGGCGGAAAGGTCACCGACCGCGCCCACGACGCCGACCAGGCCGTCCGCGCGATTATCGGGCTCACCCTGCTCCCGCACCCGATCCCTGCCCCCGACGTCTACCAGACCCTGGCCGAGCTCGAGGACCTCGCGTTCGCGCTGGACCGGGTCCTGCGGCATCACCTCGAGCGCGCGCTCGACGCGTCCCTCACCAGCTACCAGGTACACGACCGCCGGGACCCGCAGACCTCGGTCGCGAACGCGCGCAACCGTCTCGATGAGGCTGCCAACCACGTCTACCTGGCTGGGCGCGCCATGTCCGCTGCCCGAGCCGAGATCGCCGACCAGGGCTACGACAACACCCCTGTCGAGGTGACGCGATGAACGACACCACCGGCGCCCTGGTGACGGCGGCGCTCGACTACGCAAAGCACGGCTGGTTCGTCTTCCCACTCGTGCCGAACACCAAGCGCCCGGCCTGCCCAGCACATACCGCAGATCGGTGCGACCGGTCCGACCCGTGGTGCCGCCACGGGCACACCAGCTGGGAACAACGAGCCACGCAGAACCCGGATCGGATCCGCCGTGCCTGGTCGAACCGCCCGTACGGAATCGGGATTGCTTGCGGTCCCTCCCGGCTGCTCGTCATTGACACCGACGTGCCCAAATCCGACCGGCCATCCAACTCGAGCGGTCGCTCCGGTGAAGATGTGCTCGCTGAGCTGGTCGGCGACAAGCCCTTCCCCGACACCTACACGGTGTCGACCCCGTCCGGCGGTATCCATCGCTACTACCGCACCCCGAGGCAGGCTCATCTCGGGAACACCGCTTCACGGCTCGGCGAGCTGATCGACACCCGCGGTCACGGCGGTTACGTCGTCACCGCACCCACGGTCGTCGACTTCCGGCCGTACCGCGTCCTTCGGGACAGGCCGTGTGCCGAGCTACCAGCTTGGCTCGTGCACATGCTCAACAACCCGCATCGGATACCGCACCCGCTGCCCAGCCCACCGCCGCGACCGGAGTCGCGACCGCGGATCGGCGCGGCCACCGGGCTAGGGGAGCGTTACGCGATCGCTGCGCTTGCGGGTGAGACCGCCCGCGTGCGCACCGCACTTCCCGGCACCAGGAACCGCACCCTGTTTTCTGCCGCCATCGCTCTGGGCCAGCTCGTCGCAGGCGGCTTGATCGACGAAGCCACTGTCCGTGACCACCTCCACTCCGCCTGCACGAAGCATGTCGGCATCGGCGCTTTCACCGCTACAGAGGCGGACGCCACCATCTCATCGGGCCTCAGGCGCGGGCTGGCCGAGCCGCGAACACCAGCTGGCAGGAGTGCTCCATGACCCGCGTCACGACAGACGGTGACAACGTCGTGGATCTGGTCGACGGCGCAGAGCTGCTGGACCAGGTCGAAGCCGCGATCTGCTCCTACGTCGTCCTGCCCGACGACCACACCGCAGCCGCGGTCGTGCTGTGGATCGCCGCCACCCACGCCGTTCCGGCCTGGAACACCGCGCCCCGCCTTGTCATCAAGGCCCCGGAGAAGCGATGTGGCAAGTCCCGTTTGCTTGATCTCATCGAAGCGCTGTGCCATCGCCCGATCCTGACCGCCAACGCATCGCCCTCGGCGGTGTACCGGTCCATCGGGGAGCACCCATCCGATCCGCCCACCTTGCTGATCGACGAAGCGGACACCATCTTCGGCCCGAAGACCGGCGACGCTAACGAAGACCTCCGCGGGCTCCTCAACGCCGGTCACCAGCGCGGCCGCCCTGCTCTCCGCTGGGATGCCAGCAGCAGACGGCTCGACCGCATCGCCACATTTGCCATGGCGGCTCTGGCCGGTATCGGCAACATGCCGGACACCATCGACGACCGAGCGGTCATAGTCAGCATGCGTCGCCGTGCACCCGACGAGGTGGTACAGCCCTACCGGACCCGACGCGATGGTCCAGCACTTGCTGGCCTCAAGACCGACCTGCACCGCTGGGTCGGCAGCCATCTCGACCAGCTCGAGGCGGCCGCACCCGAGTTGCCCGTCGAGGACCGGGCCGCCGACACCTGGGAACCTCTCGTTGCGATCGCCGATGCCGCCGGCGGTGATTGGCCAACCAACGCCCGCGCCGCCGTTCTCGGCCTCACGACCGACGATGTCGACGTCGAGAACGTGTCTCTCAGAGTCCGTCTTCTCATCGACTGTCGCACCGCCTTTGGCGACGCCGAACGATTGCCCTCCGAAACCCTGGTTGCCCGCCTCCGCGCCGATGCCGAGGCACCGTGGGACACCCTCGGCAGGAACGGGCTGACTCCCAAGGCACTGGCTGGGATGCTTCACGACTTCGGCATCCAGTCAGCCCGCGACCGTTGGGAGGACGGCAGCCAAGCCCGCGGCTTTCGACGCGAGCAGTTCGAAGATTCGTGGCACCGCTACTGCCCGGTGCGCGCTTCCAGCCATTCTCCCGTCACAAGTGTCACAGCGTCACACGAGCGTGAATCGGTGACGGGAGAGCCGCCCTGTGACACATCACCCGTCACAGAACGGCCGATCCGTCACAAATCCGCGGTCATGGGACGGCGTGACACGTGTGACGGGAAGGCGCAGCCAACGTCTGCAGCCGTCTGCATCAGATGCCGCCAACCCCTCAGCTACGACGACGGCACCCACACCCACCCCACCTGCACCGCCTGACGAAGGAGTTCATGCCATGACCGACGACGACCTCAACCAGCTCTTCCCCGCTCGTCGCGAGCAGCTCCCCCAGGGTGTGCCGCTCGTCCTCACGATCGACCAAGCCGCCGAACGGCTCGGTGTTGGTCGCACGATCATGTACGCCCTCGTCACTTCCGGTGCCATCGAGTCTGTCAAGATCGGCCGCCTCCGCCGTGTCCCTGCGGATGCCCTCGTCACCTTTCTCGACGACCTGCGCGCCAGCGCGAGGACTGGCGCAGCGTGACCCGACCGAAGCGACCCAACGGCGAGTCCAGCGTCTACTTCGGCGCCGATGGCCGATGGCACGGTCGAGTGACTGTGGGCCGGCGCGATGACGGCTCGGCCGATCGCCGCCATGTCAAACGCAAGACCGAAGCGGCGGCCCGCCGCGCCGTCCGTGAGCTCGAGCGGCAGCGCGATAACGGCACAACACCCGCCGCCGGCGTCCGCTGGACCGTCGAAACCTGGCTCGAGCACTGGTTGGAGAACATAGCTGCGCCATCGGTGCGGCGCTCGTCATACAACGCTTACCGCATCGCTGTGCGGAAGCACCTCATACCGAACCTTGGTCGGCAGCGTCTCGACAGACTGCAGCCTGACCACTTGGAAAGGCTGTATCGGAAGATGATCGACGCCGGTGCCAGGCCGGCGACAGCACACCAGGTACATCGGACGATGCGGACTGCGCTCGGCGAAGCGGTACGGCGCCGGCAAGTCGCTCAGAACGCGGCCGCCTTGGCGCGGCCGCCGCGAGTCGAGCAGGAGGACATTGAGCCGTACACCATCGAGGAGGTCCGGCTCATCCTCCAGGCGGCTGCCGAGGGCAGGAACGCAGCGCGCTGGGCGGTGGCGCTGGCGCTCGGCCTCCGACAGGGCGAGGTGCTCGGTCTCCACTGGCCTGACATCGACCTGGATGCCGAGATCATCAGGATCCGGACCAACCGGCTGCGGCCGGAGTACGAGCACGGCTGCAAGGTGCGGTGCGGGAAGAAGGCGGGCTGGTGTCCGGAGCGAGTTCAAGTCACCCCGGACGACGGGCCGCCCAAGTCCAAAGCTGGCCGCCGCCGAGTTGGTCTGCCGCCGGCACTCGTCGAACTGCTGGCCTCACATCGAGAGGAGCAGGATCGAGAACGCGCGATCGCTGGATCGCTCTGGGTGGAGACCGACCGGGTGTTCACGAACGAACTGGGGGAGGCCATCAAGCCGAACAGCGACTACCACGCCTGGAAGGCGCTGCTGCAGCGAGCGGGCGTCAGAGACGCCCGGCTACACGACGCACGGCACACCGCCGCCACCGTGCTTCTGGTCCTCGGCGTTCCGGAGCGCACCGTGATGGGCATCATGGGCTGGTCCAGCACTGGCATGGCAGCCCGCTACCAGCACGTCAGCGATCCGATCCGGCACTCCGTCGCGAAGCTCGTCGACGGCCTGATTTGGGCCTCCGATGAGTAGGACTGTCGCAACCACGGCATAGGCACTTGCGTGAGACCTAACCGAAGGAGCGTGGCTAAGCCCGGATCCACCGATCGGGGCCGTTGACGATCGTGAGCTGAGCGCGCCGTAACGCGAGAA